>NZ_WBKE01000001.1:0-663371 GCF_008831225.1 Pseudoclavibacter sp. CFCC 13611
ACACATCATGTGTCTGTGACCGCGGCTCTCTCGTTAAGTCGGTTCTCTGCGGGCATCACACCGCGGCCCTGACCCGCCAGGCCGTCGCGACCGGTCCGGCTCACGTTCGGGAAAGTTCGGCCTCTGAGCGGCATCAGCAGGACTCGAAGAAGCTATACGATTCATATGATCACTCAGGTGTGGCTCATATGTAGCGAGAATGTCCTCGTCGGGCACGTCGCCTGCCTTGATGCATCGGGCAAATGCGCCCGTAATCGTATATTTGCGCCCGAGATCGGTGACGAGCGTTCGCTGTCGTCTTTAGGATTCGAAACACAACTGCAACATCCTTGCATTAGCTTGGCCTGAGCTCGGCTGTAGATCCCCCCGCGGAAGGAACCTGATGTCCACAGCGCTGCATGCCCACCTCGAGAAGAGAGGCCCGCTCTCGACGAAAGAGCGCATCACCTATGTGATCGCCCTGGTCGGTATCGTCGCCTCTGCCATACTCGGCGCGTTCAACAGCGCTCCCACGCTTTGGGGAGTGCTGCCGATCGTTCTCTACGCCGTGCTCTGCCTGATGGGCATGGACGTCGTGATCGCCACGGTCGCGGCGATCATCGCAGGCTTTGCCATGCTGCATCCCAGCCCGAAAGACGCCGGGGTCATGCTCGGGGACTCTTTGGCAGACTCGCTCGTCGTCATCGGTCTCATCATCATGCTTGGTGCCGGTGTGGGCGAGGTGCTGCGCGAGACGGGAGTCGCCGAGAAGATCGTGCGAAGCATCATGGGCCTGGTCGGCGGCCGTGGCCAGACTGCGATCAGCATCGGCATCATGGTGTCATGCCTGGTTCTGGTGCTGAGCCTCGGCACACTGGCCGGTGCGCTGGCGATCGCAGCACCCGTGCTGATTCCGATCGCAGCTCGCGTGGGCTTCACGAAGTCTGCGACTGCATCGATGATGTTCACCGGTGGATGCGCCGGTCTCGCTCTCGCTCCGTTCGCCGGTTCGAACGTGGTCATCATGGAGGCTGCCGAGGTCGGGTATCTCGACTTCGTCATCTACGGTGCCGGCCCGCTTGCTCTGCTCACCATGATCTTGGGCGTCTTCGTCGTGCGTTGGATGCAGAAGCGCACGAAAGACGATGCGAGCGACTACTACGAGACGATCGAGCCGGTTCAGAGCGAACCCGGTGAGAAGCGCCGTGTGGGCGCGGCCACTCTTGCCTTCGTGATCACGTTGGTCGTCAGCGTCGCCTATGCGATCGTCTCGAACTCGGGAACGACGTTCCCGCTGTTGGCCCTGCCTGTCATCGCCGTGGCCACGGGCCTGGCCGGCGGCCTGTCGCTCGTCGGTGTGCTCAAGCGCATGTACGACGGGATGTCGGGCATGATCAGCATGTTCGCACTGTTCTGGCTGCTGGCCGTGCTCTTCGCACAGATCGACGCATTGGCTCCGTTCCAGGTCATCCTCGACAGCTTCGGCGACAGCCTCGCCAGCGGATCGGCCTATGCGTTCACCATCATCATCGCGCTGCTCGGCTGGGTCGGGGTTCCCGGAGGAACCGCAGCACAGGTGGTGCTCATCGACAAAGTGTTCGGGGGCATCGGAGCCGCCCTCGGCGTTCCGGCCAGCGCCTGGGTCATCGTGCTGCTCTTCGCCTCGAAGGCCGACACCTATGGTCCGTTCCCGAACGGCAACATGATCGGAGCCATGGGTCTCGCAGGGTCGAGAAACCTGAAGAACATGATCATCACCGGATGGCTGCTGCTTGTGCCGACCTGTCTGATGTACTTGGTCATTCTCTTCTTCGAGACCCGATGAGTCTCTCTCGCTGATCAGCGATGAGTCTGCGCCGCCTCTGACACCATGTCGCGGTGCAGACTCATCGCCCGTATCAATGACCATCTGCACAATCGACAATTACGCGACAATCACGAACTGAGGAGTCGGAACCCATGGCTGAATGCGATCTCTCTTTCGATTCGGCGACCGTCATCGACGGAACGGGGCGCGCGCCGTTCACCGCCAACGTCGGCGTCAGCGACGGAATCATCGTCGCGATCACCACAGAGCCGCTCGCAGCACGAGAGCACGTCAACGCAGTGGGAAAGGTCGTGTGCCCGGGATTCATCGATCTGCATTCGCACGCTGACTTCTCGATTCAGGGAGCGGCCTCGGCAGAGACACAGCTCACACAGGGAGTCACCACTTTGGTGACGGGAAACTGCGGCTTCTCGCCGTTTCCCGTGATCGATCTCGACATGATGCGCGAATCCATCGGCTTCATGGATACGTCTGGGACGACGTTCGACTGGACGGACCTGCGTGGCTTCCGGCGTGCGATCAATGCCGCGCAGCCCGCTGTCAACATCGCTCCACAGGTCGGACACAATGCGCTGCGCATCGCCGCATTGGGCATGGAACGACGACCGCCGACAGAACCTGAGTTCGCACTCATGCAGGCCATGCTGGAGCAGGCGGCTGGCGATGGCGCCTTCGGCTTCACCTCGGGGCTGATTTACACCCCGGGCGTCTTCGCCGACGCCGAAGAGCTGCGGGCGCTCGCGGCGACTGCGCATAGAAGTGGCATGCTCTACTCGACGCATATGCGCAACGAGACGAACCGTCTGGTCGATGCCGTCGACGAAGCCCTCGACGTCGCCCGTGCCACAGGGGTTCGACTCGAGATCTCTCACCTGAAGGCCATGGGGCCCGAGAACCACGGAACAGTCGTCGATGCGCTCGACCGTATCGAGGCAGCGAGAGCGGAGGGCGTCGATGCGACCACCGACGTCTACCCGTATACGGCATCCAGCACCACGCTGACATCGCGGATGCCGCCGTGGGCCATGGACGGCGGGCCTGAGGCACTGGTGCGCCGACTCGGTCACACCGAGACGCGCGCCAAGATCGCGGGTGAGCTGGCTGCTCGCTTCGGGCACGATATCGACCCGGCCGGAGTCATCATCGCCGACCTCCCGGCCGGGCGCTACTCTTGGGCCGTCGGACACTCGCTCGTGGACATCGGAGCTCGCGAAGGGTGCACTGCGCAGGAGGCGGCCCTGCGGGTTCTCGAACACCACCATGCGGCCGTCTCGATCATCAACCACTCGATGGCCGAAGCCGACGTGCGCACCATTCTGCGGCATCCGATCACTGCCGTCGCCAGTGACGGCTGGATACTCGACATGAGTCGCGAGGGCAATCCGCACCCACGCAGCTTCGGCACGTTCACCCGTGTGCTCGGGCATTACGCCCGTGAGACGGATGTGCTCGATCTCGTCGAGGCCGTGCGCAAGATGACGTCACTGCCGGCATCTCGGATCGGGCTGGCGAGGCGGGGACGTGTCGCCACCGGAGCGATCGCCGATCTCGTCATGTTCGACCCGATCACGGTGGCCGACCGGTCGACCTACCAGAGCCCATGGCAGCTGTCAGTGGGCATCGAACGGGTGCTGGTCGCCGGAGTGACCGCTCTCAACGACGGACGCCCCACGGGCGCGCGGGCCGGGAGCGTGCTCGACCGCAGAACGGAGGCTGCTCATGCATGATCTGCTGACCGAACACCTGCGCAGGCGGCTGGCAGAGAGCACCGCCACCGACGCCGAGCGACGCAGCGTGGCAGGCATGCTGTCAGAGCTGAGTGCGGTGCACAGCCTGTCGCAGGTCGTTCACGACGACCCTGAGACCGCGTTCGACGAGCATCGAAGCGCGCAGCGAGCCCGTGACTTTCTCGGCCAGCGCGGGTTCGTCGTCGAAGACGTCGCCGATCTGCCCACAGCCTTCACCGCCGTGTACGACGCAGGCGAACCCGCGGGCAGTGATCCGTTCACGGTTGCCGTCTGTTTGGAGTACGACGCACTGCCGCAGATCGGCCATGCGTGCGGGCACAACATCATTCTGGGGCAGGGGCTCCTGACCGCTGTCGGGCTGGCAGCAGTCGCCGAAGAGACCGGCATACGGGTCGTCGTCATCGGCTGCCCCGCCGAAGAGCACGGTGGCGGCAAGATTCTGCTGCTGGAGCAGGGCGCCTTCGACGACGCAGACATCGCGATCATGGCCCACCCCGTGCCAGACGGATACAGCTACGACGCCCACAGTGCCCGATCGCTCGCAATCGGGCGCTTCCGCGCGGAGTTCACCGGAGTCTCAGCACACGCAGCGGCAGCACCTCATCTGGGCCGCAACGCCAATGATGCGGCAGTCATCGCGCAGGTCGCGGCAGGGCTGCTGCGTCAGCAGATTCGGCCGCAGGAGCGCATGTCGCTCATCGCGCGAGACGGGGGATGCGCCACCAACGTCATCTCTGACCATGCAGTTCTCGACTTCGAGTTCAGAAGTGACACGCTCACGGGCTTTGCAGCGTTGTCAGCGCGCGTGACGCGCTGCCTCGAGGGCGCCGCGCATGCGGCGAACGTCGAACTCGCCATCACCTCGACCGAGCCGACATACGAACCCCTGGCACAAGACCCGGCGCTCGCCGATGCCTGGAACGAGGTGATGTCCCGGTTCGGTCGATCGCTGCTGCCCGACCGGCTGCCGGTGCCGGGCTCCACAGACATGGGCAATGTCTCCCAGCGCATCCCGAGCCTGCACCCATGGGTCAGCATTCCGGGAGTGCAGCATCCACTGCACTCTCAGGGGTTCTGCGCGGCAGCCGATACGATCGTCGCCTATGAGACGATGATCGACACGGCACTCGGACTCACCTGGGCCGCCCTTGCCTCGACCCCGAGAAGCCGCGAGTGACCTCGCACCGCCAACTCCACCAGAGATGAAAGAAGCAACTGTGTCCATTCCCGAATCCTCCCTCTCACCTGATCTGCTCGGTCAGCTCCGACAGCAGTTTCTCGCCGACCCCGCACGTGTGCGCGCGGAGAACGCCGTCACCAAGTCGAAGATCGACGACATCGCGCTGAATCGTCAGCGTCTGATCGACACGCCTCGCAGCATGTCGAATCGCCTTGACGACTGGGAGGCCGCCAACCAGAAGAACAGCGGGCGATGCTGGCTCTTCGCCGCGCTCAACCTGCTGCGCAGCGACACGCGAAAGAAGCTGGGGGTCAAGAACTTCGAGTTCAGCCAGAACCATGCCATGTACTGGGACAAGATCGAGCGAGCCAACTACTTTCTCGAAGACGTCATCGCCCTGGCCGACCGTGAGCCGGATGACCGCCTCATGTCGTTTCTGCTGAAGAACCTGCTGAGCGACGGCGGGCAGTGGAACATGGAGGTCAGCGTCTTTCTGAAGCACGGCGTGGTGCCCAAAGAGGTCATGCCAGAGACCGAGTCGTCGGGCAATACGAGCCGCATGAACTCATCGCTCAGCACCCTGCTGCGCAAGGGCGCCAAAGAGCTGCGCGAACTCGTGCGATCCGGCGCCAGCCTCGACGACGCCCGTGCGTTCAAAGACCGCCTGCTGGCCGATACACACACCATTCTGACCATTCACCTCGGTGTGCCGCCGACCGAGTTCGAATGGCAGTGGAACGACGACAAGAACGAGTTCCATCGTGCGGGCGTGTTCACCCCCCAGCAGTTCCTCGCGGAGTACACCGACATCGACCTGCGCGACTACATCTGCCTCGTCGACGACCCGCGCCCTGAGCATCCCAAAGGCTCGACGCTCACCGTCGCCCACTTGGGCAACGTCGTCGGCGGAGACCCGGTGCTCTACCTCAACGCAGACATCGACACGATCAAGAGCGTCACGGCGGCCACGATCGCCGACGGCGAGCCGGTCTGGTTCGGCTGCGACGTCGACCCGCAGTTCTACCGGGAAGACGGCGTCTGGGCTGCCGACCTGTTCGACTACTCCGGCGTGTACGGCGTTGATCTGAGCACGACGAAAGAAGACCGCATTCGCTACGGCGACAGCGAGATGACGCACGCGATGCTCTTCACCGGCGTCGACCTGGCCAGCGACGATGCAGAGCAGCCCGGCGCACCCCGTCGCTGGCGAGTCGAGAACAGCTGGGGCATCGAGAAGTTCGACAAGGGCTTCTGCACCATGCACGATTCCTGGTTCGACGAGTACGTCTTCGAGGTCGTCGTTCGCAAAGACCGTCTGCCCGCCGAGCTGCAGGCCGCGATCAGCGCCGAGCCGATCGTGCTCGACGCGTGGGATCCGATGGGCGCGCTCGCCTGACCTTGCCGGGTGGCTGCCTCACCGACCAGGTTCGGCAGTCACCGGCAGGCTGCGCATGGCACTCGGCCGATCGTCGGCACCGGCGTCTCCCGCGACCACGCTGAATGCCTGGACGAGCGGGTGACTCAGCCCGACCATCCGCAGCGTGCAGATCAGCTCGCCGGCTGCACCCGGCACACGCCAGCGCAGCACGGCCTCAGTGGGCGCGTCGATCAGGCGGGCTTCGAGGGCGGATGCTGCGGTCGGCACGCCCCCGACGCGCGCCCTGGCAGCGTTCAGAGCGGCGTCTCTCACATCGACGGGCTCGTCAGTGAGGACGTTTCGTGCGAAGAGATCGCTGAGCGATGCGATCGACTGCTCGCCGGTGCGCACGTGCGCATCGAGCAGCCGGGCGGCGCGCAGCGTTTCGGGCCATGGGCGCAGCTGAGCCCCGAGCACACCGGCAGGCTCGGCTCGGCTCGGCTCGGCAGCTGATGTGAGCACGACCTCGTCGAGCAGCCGGTCGTGCACGTCGATCGCGATGGCTGCGGCACTGGTGGCGTCGCTGTTGCCGAAGACGACCACACCCACGCCGCTGTCGACGTGCCAGCGCATATGCGAGGTGAACCCGGGCAGCCCTCCCGAGTGCTGCACGATGCGCCCGAGACGTCGATGGTGTTCGACGACCAGACCGTAGCCGTATCCGGCACCGGTGAGCGGCCGGCTCGACAGCCGTTCGTCAGTGCCGGCGATGATGGTGTGCACTCGCTGCAGCTCGCGACGCGCCGCAGCCGAGAGCACGTCTTCGCTCAGCGGGTGGTCTGTGAAGGCGGAGCGCAGAAAACGGCCCCATGCGGCGATGTCGTCGACGGTGCTGAAGAGCGCCCCGATGCAGCCGAGCGCGCCGCAGCCGACATAGGGCTCGTTCGCCCACGACGCGCCGGAATCGAAGGTGCGCCAGCCGGTCGCGGCGTCAGGCCGAGCAGACTCCGTCGCAATGTCGTCGAGTGAGTAGGCGGTGTGGTGCAGGCCCAGGGGGCGCAGCAGCCGCTCTGAGACGAACCGTTCGACGGGCTGCCCGGTCACCTGCTCGATGGCGCGCCCGATCAGCGAGATGCCCAGGTTGGAGTACTGGTAGGTCTCGTCCGGAGGCAGGGCGAGACGAAGTCCGTCGCTCAGCACCCGGCTCATCTCGGCCCGAGAGGCGCCGAGGTGGTTGTCGCCCCAGGGGTTGTCTTCGGCCAGGCCGCCGCGGTTCGACATCAGCATGTCGAGCGTCACGTGCACCGGTCGACCCTGGTAAGTCGCCGCTGCGAACTCGGGTACATAATCGGTGACCGGTGCGTGCATGTCGAGGCGGCCCTCATCTCGCAGCACCAGCGCCGCAGCGCCCAGAAAACTCTTCGACATCGAGGCGATGCGATAGATCGTGTCACGTGTCGGCGTGGCCGCATCTCGTCGCTGGTGACCTCGGCCGATCCAGGCGACCACACCATCCGCGTCGAACACCGCAGCGCTGAACGAGGGCGCCATGCGCAGTGTTGCCGCATCGAGACGCTGCTCGAGCGCCGCCGCACCGGCAGCCGCCAGCGCGTCGCGATCAGGTCGCAGATGATCGACGTGCAGACTCATCGCGAGACCTCGGCGTGCTCGCGCACTTCGCTGGCGAAGGCGTCGGCCAGCGCGCGGCTGATCGCGGTGTTCTCGCCGTCGTGGGCGTCGGCCTCGGCGATCATGTGGGCCAGGTCGAAGTTCTGCTCTGCCAGCGCTGCGTCATCCCAAGTGCGCAGCCGCTCGGCATTCACCTCAGGGTGAAACTGCAGGCCGCGCACATGCCGACCGAGTCGGAAGGCCTGGAACTCGCAGTCGGCGCTGCTGGCCAGCAGCACGGCCTGATCGCCGAGCGCGGTGATGCGATCCTCGTGGTTCTCGATCATGGGCGCAGAGGGGGCCAAGACGCCGATCACCGGGTCTGCCGTTCCCTCCGATGTGGTGCTGATGCGGGTCATCCCTCGCTCTGGCACACCCGTCTTGGCCTTGACTGTGCCGCCGCACACCTGGGCGAGCACCTGACCGCCGAGGCAGATGCCGAGGGTGGGCAGGTCACGGTCGATGGCCTCAGCGGCGAGCCGACGCTCCTGAGCGAGCCAGGGCGCACGCTCGTCATCGTCGGGCATGAGCCCCCCGCCGAGCATCACGAGCCCGTCGTACCCGTCGAGGCCCGCCGGCAGGCCCTCGCTGCCGATCCGTTGGTCGAGGTCGAGTCCGGCCTCTTCAAGCCACCGCTCCAGCCGTCGCAGGCCGCTCGACGTGGAGTTGACGACGACGAGCACACGAGGTGCGGTGCGGGCTGTCAGACGGTCGGTGGTGGTCATGGTCGCTCTCTTCTGTTGGTGCAGCTGGTCTGTAAGTGCAACCGGTCTGCCTATGGAGCCGGTCTGTCGGTGCAGGTGGTCTGTCGATGAATGCTGGTCGTGGGATGCCGCGCGGGCGTGCCCTCAGCGCTCGCCTGCGAGAAAGGCGAGGTGGTTCGCGTCTGAGGCCTCCAGAACGCGCAGCACGTTCTCGTGGGCGACTTTGTCGAGATCTGCGTTCGACCAGCCACGGTCGGCGAGCTCGGCGAGCAGCCGGGGGTAGCCGCTGACGTCGTCGAGTCCGCTGGGCATGCTGCCCGTGCCGTCGTAGTCAGCGCCGATTCCGACGGCGTCGACGCCTGCGAGATCGCGCACGTGCTCGATGTGGTCGGCGACGTCGGCGACGGTCACCATCGGCGGCTCTCCCTGCTCGCCGCCGATGACCCAGTCGCGTCGCGCCTGGCTGACGAACGAGGGCACGAAGGCCACCATGTGCAAGCCTCCGGTGGCACCGATGCGCCGAATCAGCTCGTCAGGCACGTTGCGCGGGTGGTCGCACAGGGCGCGCGCTCCTGAATGGCTCACCAGCACGGGCAGGGTGGATGCGTCGAGCGCGTCACTCATGGTCGCATCCGAGACGTGGGCGAGGTCGACCAGCATGCCGATGCGGTTCATCTCGGCGACCACCTCCCGGCCGAACTCGCTCAGCCCATGACTGCGCGGTTCGTCAGTTGACGAGTCTGCCCACGGAATCGTCTGAGCCCAGGTGAGCGTCATATAGCGGGCGCCGAGCCGGGCGTACGAGCGCAGTACGCCAAGCGACTCGTCGATCTGGTCGCCGCCCTCGATGCCGATCAGCGATGCGATACGGCCGCGCTGCATGGCCTGCCGAGCGTCTGCCGCAGTGCGGGCCAGCTGCAGATCGTCGGGATACTGCGCCGCCAGCCGATGCACGAAGTCGATCTGCTCCAGCGTCGCGGTCACCTGCTCGGCGCCGTGCAGCGCCTCGTCGTCGACCCAGACCGACCAGAACTGGCCACCGACGCGACCGGCTCTCAGCCGTGGCAGGTCGGTGTGCAGATCTGGCAGACCCGTTCCGACTCCGTCGACACGGTAGTCGTGGTGCTCGCGGCAGGCCCAGGCAAGGTCGTTGTGCCCGTCGAAGACGAGCGGCAGCTCGGCTGCTGCGGGGAATGCCGCTGATGCGGAATCAGTGAGGCTCTGTGACGACATGGTGCTCCTCTGTGCTGCTGTGCTTGCGCGTGTGCTGCTGTGCTTGCGCGTGCTACTTCGTGCGCACCAGCAGCGCGTCGTTCAGCTGATCGGTGATCTCACGAGCGATCGGCATGGCCTGCCCATCAAGCTCGCGAACGGGAGCCGCGCACCGGGTGCTCGACAGCATCCACAGGCCGTCGACACGACCCAGCTCGTCGGCGGTGACCTCACGGTACTCGGTCTCATGGCCCAGTGACTCGAGCACGGCGAACGCGTCGGCCTGCGTGGTGCCCGCGAGGATGCCCTGGTCGGTCGACGGGGTGACGAAGCGCCCGTCGATGAGCAGGATCACGCTCGAGGTCGGCCCCTCGAGCACGAAGCCGTCACTGCTGATGAAGATGACGTCGTCGGCGCCGCGCCGCGCGGCCTCGCGCAGCACAGCCTTGTTGACCGCGTACGACAGAGTCTTCGCGCCCTGCAGCAGCCAGGGCGAAGTCTTCGCCACGTCGTGACGGTAGCCGCGGTCGAGAGTGACGGCTGAGATGCCATGCTCACGCTCGCCGTCGTGCTCATCGCCTTCGAAGACGTACACCCAGCCGACCGGCACCCCGGTGCCTTCGATTCCGCGGGTCATGATGAACTTCGCCGAGAGCAGATCAGCCGGCTCGTGTGCGGCGACGGCGGCCTCGATGGCCGCCTGCCAGACGTCGAGCCGCGGCTTCGGCAGATCGAGCATGGCGGCCGAGTGCGCGAAGCGGGCGAGATGCGCGTCGATGGCCATCAGAATGCCGTGCTGGACGCCAGCCGTCTCGAAGATGCCGTCACCGCGGGTGACGCTCAGATCCATGACGTTGATGTGCGGCGCATCAGGATCGGCCTGGTGGAACCGCTGTTCAGCGCTGACGCCTTCGGCGAGTTCGTCGACGAAGAACAGGACTGGTGCTGACATTGTGACTTCTTTCGTGCGGGTGCTGGTGTGCTTGTGGTGGGAGACAGGGCGGGGGAAGCTGTACGCGGTTCCGTCGAGATGTACGCGGTTTCGCTGGGATCAGGCCGATGTGAGCGGAACCGTGTGCATCTCAGCGGATCCGTGCGGAGCCGACTCCGCCAGATCGGTGTCGAGGTGGCGCAGCCGGTTCTCGGCGACCCAATCGGCGTCGACCTCGTGTCCGATGCCCGGGGCCGACGGCACGGCCACGGTGCCGTCGTGCGCGACGACCGGCGGCACGATGACGTCGCGAGCGTAGTACTTGTCCGAGCCTGAGACGTCTGAGGGCAGCGTGAAGCCTGGCAGCGACGAGATGGCCACGTTGGCAGCGCGCCCCACGCCGAACTCGTGCATGCCGCCGCACCAGACGGGGATGCCATGCTCGGTCGCAAGGTCGTGTGCCGCCTTCGCGACGGTGAGCCCGCCCATGCGCGACACCTTGATGTTGAGCACGCGGCCGGCGTCGAGCGCGATCATGGTCTGCAGATCGTCGAGCGAGACCACCGACTCGTCGAGGCACACCGGAGTCTGCAGACGCTGCTGCAGTCGGGCGTGCCCCACGAAGTCGCGTGGGGCGAAAGGCTGCTCGATCATCGTCAGATGCGCCGCGTCAAGGCCCAACAGGTAGTCGATCGTCTGGTCGTCGCTGGTGTACGCGCCGTTGGCGTCGACGTGCAGATCGATGTCGGGGTGCGCGGCACGCACTGCGTGAACCGGCTCGAGATCCCACCCCGGTGCGATCTTCAGCTTGATGCGGTGGTAACCGGCGACCAGCTGCTTCTCGACCTGCTCGAGCAGCGCGTCGATGGTCGGCTCGATGCCGAGAGACACGCCCGCGCGCACCTCGTGCCGGGTGCCGCCCAGCGCCGATGCCAGCGAGACGCCCTCGGCCTTCGCCCACAGGTCCCAGGCCGCGCCGACGAAGCCGGCCTTGGTGAACTCGTGACCGCGGATCTTCGCCCAGGCGGTCTCGAGCTCGGCAGGCGTCGCCCAGTCGGCATCCAGCGCACGGGGCACGAGGTAGCGCTCTGAGATCAGCCAGGCGGTGTCGGTCGTCTCTGGGCAGTAGAAGGGGTCGGCGGGTGAGGCGATCTCACCCCAGCCGGTGCGACCTGCGTCGTCGGTCAGCTCGACCAGAATGTGATCGAGACTCGACTTGCGATGCGAGCTGGTCTGAAAGCTGTGCACGAGTGGCAGACGCACCTCGTGCAGCTGGATGCGGGTGATCTTCATCGGTCGGAGTTCCCTCTCTGGTGGTCGTGCTTGCGGTGCTTTCGGGTTGCGCTGCGCCGCGCGCCCGCGCGTCGGTCGCCCTTGTCTGCGGGGTCGCTGTCGGCGGCGGATGCGTCGGTTGCGACCGGCTCTGCATGATACAGCCCCAGCGTGGCGCTGATGCGATCGCGCAGGGTCAGCCGTCGTCGGGCGCCTTTGGCGCTCGCGGCGGTGAGCGCGCTGAGCACGTGGCAGACGGCTGCCACGGATGTGGGGGAGTCGGCATAGGAGGCCGAACCGGTCTGCACGATCACGAGGCATGACGCCAGCGACGCAAGCGGGGCATCCGCCGAGTCGGTGACGACCACCAGTGTGCCGCCGGCCTCGGCGAACAGGCGACCGAAGCGCACGCTCTCGGCGCGGTAGCGACGCAGCGAGAAGACCACGAGCACGTCGGTGGCGCGCACGTCGGTGAGCACGGTGAGCTCGGTCAACGACTGGCCGTCGACGCTGAACACGTTCGAGAGTGCCGCCGAGAGGTCGGCGGCGAGCAGCGCGGCGTAGGTCGCCGACTTGCCTGCGCCCACGATATAGCGACGACGAGCGCCGAGCAGGGCGGCAGCGGCCGCCGGCAGAGCGCCCGATTCGGTCAGATGCTCGAACGTGGTGTTGAGCGAGGCGACCTCAGCCTGCATCAGACGGGTCTGCAGCACCTCTGCGGTGGCGTTCGTCTTGAGACGTTCGCCGAACCGGTCGTGCGGTGATGAGAGGGCGCGGTCGTGCAGGCGCTCGGCTCGTTCCTGTGGGGTGTCTGGCGTCACTTTGCGGCCTTCTTCGGTGCAGGCGTCGGGGCATCATCGGCTCGTTCCACCGCGAGGTAGACCGACGTCTCAGCGGTCAGACGCCGGCAGCTCACGATGACGAAGCCCTGGTCGTACAGGTCGTGCAGGCTCGACCGCAGGTTGGCCCGGCCCCAGCTGATCGCCTCTGTCTCGTCGTCGCCAGAGCTGATGCCCGCATCGATCGGCACCCAGCGTCGATCGCCGTCGGCGATCACGTGCCCCCAGTCGCTCTCGCCCAGTGCGGTCTGCGGGGCGAGGCTGCGGTATCGGGCATAGGGGTCGGGGCGGTCGTCCAGAATCCACTCGACGAGCACGCGGTCGGTGCGCTCGCGGCCGTAGTAGTCTTCGACGAACTTCACGCCGACGCCGCCCAGCGAGTTGAAGTTGAAGTGCCCGTTGCGTGAGAGCATCGGGTCGAACGTCCAGTGCATGCGGTGAGAGCCCCAGCCCAGCGCCACCTGCTTCTGCTGCTCTTTGAGCATGCGGCCGATGCCGTGCCCTTGGAATGCCGGATCGACGACGGCTGCCTGAGAGTAATGGAAAGAATGAGTCCCGTCGGTTCCTGGGAAACCGTAGGCGAAGCCGATCAGGTCGCCCGAGGGAGCCCGCACGCCCACCGCGGAGCCGCCGTTGTGCACCAAGGCGCTGAGCAGGTTGCTGTTGAGGGCCAGCCCTTTGTCGCCGTAGCGGAAGACGCGGTTGTAGAGCGCGCTGGCCTCGATGAACTCGGCGTGCTCCGAGAGCGTGCCGCTCCAGAGCGCCAGGTCATGCGGGCCCGCGGCCTCGGCCGCTCGTTTCGAGTCGGGCTGAGAAGTCGTGCAAGTGTTCACAAAAGACGAGTATACGTATCCTATGTTTCAGGTTTGTTAGCAAGATATACGGTGACTCCCGCATTACTTCAGGGAAGGTATCCTCGGTTTATGTGTCACATCGTCGGTGATGGTTATGTGTCGCGTCACCGGTGATGAAGGCGCGACGACGCACTGCATCGGCGGTCGAACCCGGTCGGTCAGGTGCTGCCGGGTCGTGCAGCGTTCTGGTGTAATTCGTACCGAGCGCTGTATCTGAGGTGCAATGAATGTGGTGAACGTCGGATTTCGCCACATTTGTTGCACATCAGTGTGGCCGTGGCAGTGCCGAGAGTGGCGGTGGCAGTGCCGAGAGTGGCGGTGGCAGTGCCGAGTGTGACAGTGGCAGTGCCGAGAGCGGCCGTGCGACTGCCGCGCGGTTCGAGAGTGCAGAAGTCGCAGGGAGCACAGCATGCGTGCAGGGCACGCATGGCGATCGTAGAACGAGAGACTAGGGGAAGCGACGATGAACGCGGTGACGACGAGCAATGAGATCCACGAGCGAGTGCAGAACGGCCGAGAGCAGGTGTTCGAACGGCTGCGCGAGCTGGTCTTGCTTGAGACTCCCTCGTTCGCCCTCGAAGCGTCACGGCAGATCACCGATCTGCTCGGCGCCTGGTTCGAGGCGGTCGGCGGCACGGTCGAGCGTGTCGAGACCGAGGCCGGCGTACACCTGTTGATCGAGGTGCCAGGCACCGGCCGGTTCGACGCGCAGGCCGCCGAATCCGCACCTGGCGCCCCCGTCGCCGCAGCATCCGCCGTTTCGGGCGCGCCGGGCGAGGCCGACCTGCGGCCGCTGCTGCTGATCGGCCATTCCGACACGGTCTGGCCCTTCGGCACGCTGCAGGGCGACGTGCCGTGGGCCGTCGACGGCGACGTCGTTCGGGGGCCGGGCGTCTACGACATGAAGAGCGGTGTGATCTGCATGCTCACCGCGCTCGAGGTGCTGCGAGATCGTGAGCATCGCCCCGTGCGCATCATCATCGTGGCCGACGAAGAGGTCGGGTCGCCGACCTCACAGCAGCTGATGCGGCGTGCGCTGCAGGGCGTCGCCGGAGCGATCGGGTTCGAGTCGCCGCACCCCGACGGAGCGCTGAAAGTGGGTCGTCGCGGCAGCACGCGAGTGCGCATCGCGGTCACCGGGCGTGCCGCCCACGCCGCGCTCGACCCGAAGAAGGGCATCAGCGCGATCGACGAGCTGGTCGACCAGCTCGTGCGGGTGCGTGGCATCGTGGCGGCAGCGAGCGAGCATACCGAGGTGCTGTGCAACTCGGGCACGATCAGCGGCGGTACCCGCGCCAACGTGGTGGCGGCGCAGGCCGAAGCCGAGCTGGGGCTGCGCTTCATCGACGGCGAGTCGGAGCGCACCGTGCTCGACGCCCTGCAGCATCTGACTCCGGTTCGCGAGGGAGCAGTGGTCGAGGTCGAGGTGCTCAGTCACCGCCCGGCATGGCTGGCGGGGGATGCCGACGCGGCGCTCTGCGATCGGGTCGCGCGGGCCGGTGCGGCAATGGGGGTCGAGATCTCAGGCCGACCGGCCGCCGGCGCCGGTGACACGAATCTGGTCGGGTCGCTTGGCGTGCCGACCGTGGACGGATTCGGCCCGCTGGGCGGCGGAGCGCATGCGGTGAGCGAACACATCGTGCTGCCGACGCTGTACCAGCGCATCGAAATGCTGGCGGTGCTGCTGTCGGAGTGAGCCGCCCCGCTTACCAGGTCGGCTCGTCGGCGGGCGCGGGCGGAAGCGGCACGTCGGTCGGGTGCACGAGATAGACGGTTCGGTTGCTGCGCCGCCATGCCAGGTCGAAGACTCCGCGAGGGTATGTGCGCCTCACGCCGGCGTCGTCCGGTGCGGCCGGGTCGTTCACGACCACGTCGCCGCTCGCTGTGAAACCCGCGATGACGAGCAGATGCCCGTCGGTCTCGTAGCCGGCCTCTGGCAGCTCGTCGCTGGTGAACGAGACTGAGGCCGCCAGGGGAATGCCGCCGTCGGTCAGCGTCTGCGCCTCGGCCAGACTGTGCAGCCGAGTCACGAGAGCCTCGAGGCCCTGACCGTCGGCTTCGCGGCGGCCGACATGGGCGACGTTGAACGACCAGTTTCCTGCGCGCGAGTATGCGGCATCGTAGGTGCGCAGCGCCGTCCACGGCACCGGATGCTCTTTCGTCTCGGCGTCGAGGGGACGACCGCGCCAGAACTCCTGCAGCATCACCATCGAGGTCGGCGAGCACCACGATTCGCCGCCGCCGCCGACCGCTCGGTGAGTGTCGGCGTGCAGCATCTGTGATCGCACCGGCACGGCGAGCGGTGCTGTCGGGGGCTTCCGAGAGGCGTTCGCACCCTGCTCGTTCGCACCCTGCTCGTGATTCTGGCCCTGCTCGTGATGCTGGCACTTGCCGGGCGCGAAACCGGAGAGCGCGGCAAGATGCAGCACGACCTGGACGGCCGCCTCACCGGCTGGCTGCGCATCTGTCTCTATCTTCAGCCGTGCGGCGTTCAGGCGCCTGGGGGCTGAGGCCGTGAGCGTGTCGACCTGCAGAGACACGATCTGCGAAGTCGTCTGTGCGGAGGTGTCGGAGGATTCGCTGGAACGCGTCGTCGCCGACGGCGTGGTGATGTCGGCAGGCAGGTCGTTCCAGTGGGCTGTCGGCAGCCAGCCGGTGGTGGTGCCGTCGTCGAGACGAGCCTCCAGTGAGACGACGACCGTCGCCTCGGGCGGAGCCGAGAGGTTCCAGGAGGGCACGATCTCGGTGGCTTCGAAGTCGAATGTCACCCACGGAGAGATCCACTGGCCCTCGATGGCGAGAGGGCCGGTCATCCGGTGCAGAAGACTATGAGGGGCGTGAGGGGATTCTGGCATGATACGCATCATATATACGTTGCGCCATCGTTCGGCATATGCCCGGCCAGACGAGTAAACTGGTGCAGTGGGAAGCGATGGCGCTGGAAAAGATCCATGATTCATGCAAGGGCGCATGAATTCAACGAGCGATTCTGCTAAGTCACAACATTGTTTCCGATACGTAAAAAGATCAACGAAAGCCCTGTTTCGGTTTGACGTGTGTCGGGCCATCGGCTTGCATCATGTTAGCGAGCTGATGATCCCGTCATGATCATCGATCTCTGAACAAAGGAACAGCTACTATGCGATCTGGAAAAATCTCTCGACGGGTGCGACCGCTGGCCGCAACGTTCACGACCGCGGCACTGGTGATGGGCTCTGCCTTCGGCATCGGCGCTGCGGCATTCGCCGAGCCGGCGCAGTCGTCTGTGACGACGCAGGCAGAGGGCGAGGGCAGCGAACAGGTGCTGCGCATCGCCACGTCGGGCCACGTCGACAGCTTCAACCCGTTCACCTCGATCTACCTGACGCCCACGCAGATTCTGCGCAATGTCTACGAGAACCTGGTGCAGAACGATCAGCAGGACGGATCTCCGACCAAGGGCCTGGCCGACTCATGGACGGTCGAAGAGGACGGCAAACGCTGGGTCTACAAGATGCAGTCCGACCTGAAATGGTCTGACGGCCAGCCGATCACCTCGGCAGACCCGAAGTTCACCTACGAGCAGATGATGAACGACTCAAAGCTCGGCACGGCCAACGGCAACCTGGTCTCGAACTTCGAGAGCGTCGAGGCCCCCGACGACCAGACTCTGGTCATCAACCTCAAGACCCCCCAGGCGCCGAACCCCGGCCTCGAGATTCCGGTGGTGCCGAAGCACGTCTGGGAGGGCATCGCCGACAAGGGCGACTACGCCAACGACACCGATGTCGTGGGGTCAGGGCCGTTCCTGCTCTCGAGCTATTCGGCCAACCAGTCGATCACGCTCAAGGCCAATGACAACTTCTGGCAGGGTCGCCCCAAGATCGACGGCATCCAGTACGTCTACTACACGAACTCAGACGCACAGGTGCAGGCGCTGCGCTCAGGCGACATCGACTTCGTGACCGGGCTGAGCCCGACGCAGTTCAACGCGCTCAACGGCGCCGACGGCGTCACCACCCATTCGGGCGAGGGCCGCAGGTACACCTCGATCAGCATCAACTCCGGGCTCAAGACGCCCGAGGGCGAGGCCTACGGCACCGGATCACCGGCGCTGCAGGACAAAGCCGTGCGACAGGCCATTCGACAGGGCACCGACTCCGAGGCACTGCTCAAGCAGGTGCTCGACGGTCAGGGCACTGTGGCGACCAGCTTCATCCCCTCGGCCTTCGACCAGTGGCACCTGCCGGATGACGACTCAGTGATCAAGAGCTTCGACCCGGACGCCGCCAAGCAGCTGCTCGAAAACGACGGCTGGAAGGCCGGCGCCGACGGCATCCGCGAGAAGAACGGGCAGAAGCTGTCGCTGCGACTGCTCGTCGACGCCGACGAACCGACCGAGCAGTCGATCGCCGAGTACTTCAAGCCGTGGATGCAGTCGATCGGCATCGCCGTCGACGTGCAGTCGTCTGACTCCGACACGATCAGCGATCGCGCGGCCAAGGGCGACTACGACATGTACTTCAGCGGCTGGAGCGTGAACCCCGACCCCGACTACCAGCTCGGCATCAACACGTGTGAGAACCTGCCCGATGCCGAAGGAAACAACGGCACCACGCAGGACGGCTACTGCAACCCTGAGTTCGACAAGCTGTACGCACAGCAGCGCTCAGAGCAGGATCATGACAAGCGCACCGAGATCGTTCGCGACATGCTGCGTCTGAACTACGACGACACCGCCCAGGTCGCGCTGTGGTACGGCAAGGCGCTTGAGGCCTACCGCTCGGATCGATTCACCGGATTCGGCACGCAGCCCGCCTCGAACGGCATGATCGCCGGTCAGGCAGGCTACTGGAGCTACATCAACGTCGAGCCGGCGTCAGAGGCAGGCAGCGGGTCAGGCACCGCAGTCGGTCTGTGGGTGGGCGCAGGAGTGCTCGTCGTGGTGATCATCGGCGGCGTCATCTTCTTCGCTCGTCGCAAGAAGCGCGCTGACGACGTCGAATAGGTCGAGAATGCTTCATAGGGGTGCGCTCGCAGAGGTCGGGCGCACCCCGCTTCGTCTGCCGGCCGTCTCGCGACGGTCGGCAGACACAACTGCAACAGTCGAGATTTCAAGGAGTCGACATGCCTGATGTCGTGGCGCCCGTCGGGGCGGTGCTGCAGAACGAGGCAGACGAAGAGAGCGTCGCTGGCGGCGGCTCAGGTCTGCGGTATCTGCTGAACAAGGTCGGCGGGGCGCTCATCAGCCTCGCCATGGTCATCGTGCTCGGATTCTTCGCGTTCAAGATCCTGCCCGGCGACCCGGTGCGTGCCATGGCGCGTGAGAAGCAGATGAGCGCCGAGCAGATCGCCCAGCTGCGGCAGGAGTACGGCCTGGACAAACCGCTGCTCGCGCAGTTCTGGGACTATCTGGTCAACGTGTTCTCGGGCAACTTCGGCGAGAGCTATGTGTACCACCAGTCGGTGTCATCGCTGATCGTGCAGTATCTCGGCCCGACGCTGCTGCTCACGGCGACCTCTGCGGTCATCGCGATCGCACTCGGCCTCTGGCTCGGGCAGAAGGCGGCCTGGCAGGCCGGCGGTCTGTTCGACAAGATCACGACCGGCACGTCGCTGGTGTTCTGGTCGGTGCCGACCTTCTGGCTCGGCCTGATTCTGCTGATGGTCTTCGGGGGCACGCTGCACTGGTTCCCGACCGGCGGCATGGTCTCGCCCAACGCACCTTCGAGCGGCTTCGGACTGGTGCTCGACGTGATCAGCCACATGATTCTTCCCGTGATCACCATGGTCGCGGTCATCTACGCCCAGTACGTCATGGTGATGCGCGCTTCGCTGCTCGAAGAGATGTCGGCCGACTACCTCACGACCGCACGTGCCAAAGGCCTGCGCGAAGATCTCGTTCGTCGCCGTCACGCAGTGCCGAACGCGCTGCTGCCGACGGTGACACTGGTCTTCATGCACCTCGGCGGTCTGATCGCCGGCGCCGTCACCGTCGAGACGGTGTTCTCATGGCCAGGTCTCGGCAAACTCACCTATGAGGCGATCAGCGGTCCTGACCTGCCGCTGCTGCAGGGCACCTTCGTCGTCTTCTCAGCGATCATCATCCTGATGAACCTGATCGCCGACCTCATCTACCGGCAGCTTGACCCGAGAGTGAGGCGGGCATGACCACCACGACCGAAACCACCATGGCATCCACCACATCACCCAGACGGCTGGCCTGGCGCCGCCGCACTCAGGCCATCGGCGACTCGTTCCGACTGTTCAGCCACAGCCGTTCAGGCATGGTCGGTCTGATCTTCTTGGTCGTCATCGTGCTGCTGGCCATTCTCGCTCCCGTGATCGCTCCTGCGCGCATGCTCGACGTCACGCAGCTCATGGATCAGCCACGCTTCGCACCGCCGTCACTGGCGCATCCTCTCGGCACCGACCATCAGGGCCGTGAGCTCTGGGTGCGGATGCTGTGGGGCGCCCGAGTCTCGTTGATCGTCGCGTTCGCCGCCACTGCGATGTCGATGATCATCGGCACCGTGATCGGTATGGCGGCCGGCCACTTCACCGGGTTCACCGGCGGGCTGCTGATGCGCATCGTCGACTTCTTCTTGGTTCTGCCGTCGCTCATTCTTGCGATCGTGCTCTCGACCGTGCTGTCGCGCGGCGTGCTGACGATCGTGATCGCCATCGGCATCACCTCATGGGCCTCGACCGCCCGAGTGGTGCGGGCGCAGACGCTGTCGGTCGAGTCGCGCGCCTACATCGAGCGCTCGCGCGTGCTCGGCGCCGGGCACTGGCACGTCATCTTCAAGCACGTGCTGCCCGCAGTCATGCCGCTGGTGATGGCCAACACGACGCTGACCGTCGGGTCTGCCGTGATCTCGGAATCGACGCTGGCGTTCTTGGGCCTCGGCGACCCGAACCAGCAGTCTTGGGGCACCATCCTGAAGAACTCCATGGACGTCTCGGCTGCGACGAGCGGGTACTGGTGGTACGTGCTCGTTCCCGGCATCGCGATTCTTCTGGTCGTGCTCGCCTTCACCTTGGTCGGCCGCGCCGTCGAGTCGATCGTCAACCCCACACTGAGGAGCCGCTGACCATGCCGGATCTCGTCTTCGACAACGTCTCGATCACCTATCGCACCTCGGGTCGCAACGACCGAGGCACCGTCGCCGCGGTGAAGGGGGTCTCGCTCGCTCTTCCGGAAGGCGGCACCCTCGGTCTCGCCGGCGAATCGGGCTCGGGCAAGTCGACGCTCGCCATGAGCGCGCTCAGGCTGCTGCCCAAGAACGCCCGCATCGATGGCGAAGTGCTGCTCGGCGACAAGCGAGTCGACGAGCTGAGCTTCGGCGAGCTGCGAGCCGTGCGCTGGGCCGAGGCCTCGATCGTCTTTCAGGGAGCCATGCACTCGCTCAACCCCGTGCGCACGGTCGGGCAGCAGATTCTCGAGGCCCTCGAACTGCACACCAAGGGCAAATGGAAGACCGCAGAGGCACGGCGTGCCCGTCTGCACGAGCTGCTGGAATCGGTCGACCTGGCCAAGGCCAAGGCCGCCAGCTACCCGCACGAACTCTCGGGTGGGCAGAAGCAGCGCGTGATGATCGCCATGGCACTGGCCTGCGAACCGCAGATCATCATCGCCGACGAACCGACGACCGCGCTCGATGTGATCGTTCAGAAGCAGATTCTCGACATGATCGCCCACCTCGTCACCGAGCGGGGCATCTCACTGCTGATGATCAGTCACGACCTCTCTGTGCTCGCCACCGCGTGCGAGCGCATCGCCGTGATGCGCGGCGGCGAACTGGTCGAGGTGGGCGAGTCGCACCGCATCTGCACAGAGCCCAGTGAGCCGTACACTCAGCAGCTCGCACACGCCTTCCCGACGATCGGCGACCCTGCATCGCGCATGCATCCGGTGACGCGCCAGCATCGAGACAAACCCGATGACGGGCTGAACCACGAGATGACCGATGAGGTGCTGCTCGAAGCGCGCAACGTGTCGATCACGTACCGCACCGGCAAACGCCCGCACACGGCTGTGCACGATGTCAACCTCGCCTGCCATCGCGGCGAGATTCTCGCACTGGTGGGCCAGTCGGGGTCGGGCAAGACGAGTCTCGCCCGTGCGCTGCTCGGTCTGCAGCCCGTCGATCCCGGCGGCGAGGTGCTCTACTCGGGCAGCCCCATTCCGACGCGGTCGAAAGAGCTGAGGCGCTTTCGCCAGCAGGTGCAGCTGGTGCTGCAGGATCCATCGGCGGCGCTGAACCCCAAGCTCAGCGTCTACGAGTCAGTGGCCGAGGGGCTGCGCATCCAGGGCTACGGCGGTGACGAGCACGCACGCGTGGTCGAGAGCATCGAGAACGCCGAGCTGCGCCCCGCATCGCGCTATCTGGGAGCGATTCCACAGGAGCTCTCGGGCGGGCAGCGCCAGCGGGTCGTGATCGCAGGCGCGCTCGCGCTGCATCCGTCGATGCTCATCGCTGACGAGCCGGTCGCATCGCTCGACGCGTCGGTTCGCGGCGAGATTCTCGCCCTGCTGCTGGGGCTGCGTCGTCGCCTGGGGCTCTCTGCACTGGTGATCACGCACGACCTCGGTCTGGCCTGGAACATCGCCGACACCGTCGCCGTGATGCACCAGGGGCGCATCGTCGAACACGGCACGACCGAACAGGTGCTGCTCGACCCGCAGGACGACTACACCAAGAAGCTGCTGCAGGCGGCTCCGCAGATCGAGCGGGTGACGGCGTGAGCGCGGCACCCCAGACCGTCGGCGTTGCCGACCATGGCCATGCCAGCACGGATGCGGGCTTTCTCGACGACGCCTTTCTCAGCGAGGCGCCGCTGCGCCCGGGTGATCGCGTGCGCCTGGTGGCACCCTCCGGCCCGAGCAGCGCGGCCAGCATCGCGTATGCCGTCGAGCAGCTGAGCATCTGGGGGCTGCGTCCCGTCGTCGGTCGCCACGCCCACGACACCGACCGGCAGCTGCCCTACCTTGCGGGCACCGACGACGATCGCCGGGCCGACCTCGTCGAGGCATGGCTCGACCCGGAGGCGCAGGCGGTGGTCTGCCTGCGCGGCGGGTATGGTGCGATGCGGCTGCTCGACGAGATCGACTGGTCGGCGATGCGTGACGCACGCATCAGCGCGGCCGGGCGAGCCAAGCTGCTCACCGGGTCATCCGACGTCACCGCCCTGCATCAGGCCTGGGGCGCGCACGTCGGCGTTCCCACGCTGTTCAGCCCGATGCCGGCCAACGCGGTGTTTCACGATTCGTCGTTCATTCGAGCCGATGTGCATCGTTGGATGATGGAGCCGTGGGGCGGTCGGGTGATCGCCGGGCCTCAGGCCGAGACGCTCGTCGCCGGCGAGGTGCGAGGGCGTACCTTCGGCGGCAATCTGAGTCTGATCGCGGCATCGATCGGTGCCCCTGAGTTCACGCTGCCCACGGGAGGCATCGCGATTCTCGAAGACATCGAAGAAGACCTCTACCGACTCGACAACCTCATGATCCAGCTGCAGCGCTGCGGCTGGCTGCGTGCGGCCGCCGGCATCGTGTTCGGCTCATGGCACGACTGCGCTCCGTCCGACGACGTTCGTGCGCTCATGATGCACTACGTGGGCGATCTGGGTGTTCCAGTGGCCTGGGAGCTGGGCATCGGGCATGATCCCGAAGCGCCGAGCGTTCCCATGGGCGCGACTGCCCGGCTGTGCGCTCCCGCGACGGAGCATCCCCGTCTGGTCGTCGAGTCGATCTGAGACGCAGAGAGGTGGTGGCTGATGACTGAGAGAGTCGACGAGATCGACCGCATCATCATCGATCTGCTGATGCGCGATGGGCGGGCGCGTCTCGCCGCACTGGCCGATGCGACCGGGCTGTCGACGTCGGCCGTGCAGCTGCGCCTGCGCCGGCTCGAGAGCACGGGCCTCATCACGGGCTATCAGGCACGAGTCGACTACGACCGGCTCGGGCGCTCGCTGACCGCCCTCATCGAGATCACCCCGGTCGATCCCGGGCAGCCGGACGACGCCCCCGAGCGGCTGCATCACGTCGAGGGCATTGTCTCGTGCTACTCGGTGGCAGGCGCGGCCAGCTACGTGCTGTTCGTGCGCGTAGCAGGGCCCGACGCGCTGGAACAGCTGATCGGCAGCATCCGTCTTCATGCCCGGGTCACAACTCGAACCACGATCATTCTGAGTACGCCCTTCGAACATCGCCATGAACAGCTGGCCGCCACGCCGACGGGAGCGCAGCCCATGACCGACACCGCAACGATCGCCCCCGCAACGATCGCCCCCGCAACGACCGACCCCGCAACGACCGACAAGGAGCCGCAGTGACCATCGAGATTCCCGAGCTGCATCCACGTGTGACCTGGTCGATCCAGGCCGCCGATGCGCAGACCGGCGAGGTGCTCGCCTCATACCAGCCCGATACGCAGTGTGAGACCGCAAGCATCGGCAAGATCTTTCTGCTGATCGAGACTGCGCGCCGACTCGAGGAAGGCAGCCTGGTCGCGGAGCAGCGCATCGAGATTCCCGACGAGCTGCGTGTCGCCGATTCAGGTCTGCTGTATCGCATGCACGATCAGCGCATCACCGTGCATGACGCCGCTCTTCTGGTCGGTGCGGTCAGCGACAACCTGGCGACCAACGCGCTCATCCATCTGTGCGGCCTCGACTCAGTGCGCGCGGTCGCACCGGCGCTGGGGTATGCGCGCACGTCACTGCATGACTACATTCGCAACGAGCGCACCCCCGATCTGCCCTGGACGCCGTCGTACGGCACCGCCGCCGAGCTCAGCGACGTGATCGGGCGGCTCGGGCGTCGCGAGATCATTTCGGCTGCCGTCAGCGAGCAGGTGCTCGACTGGCTTGCCGCAGACGTCGACACCTCGATGGTCGCCGATGCGTTCCTGCTTGACCCTCTCGCACACGTCGAACCCGAGTACCAGCAGATGGTGCTGCGTCATAAGACCGGCAGCACCGACTTCGCCCGCATCGATGTGGGCGTCGTCAGCGGGCCGCAGTCAGGCGTCGCCTATGCGGTCGCCGCCAACTGGAAGGGCGAGCCCGACGATCTGCGTGCTCCTGTGCTGCGGGCGATGCATGCCATCGGCGAGCAGATTCGCGAGCATGTCACCGGGCTGCCTGCATGACCGCCCAGGTCGAGTCGCTGCCGACTGTCGCGGGTCTGCCATGGACGGTCTTTCGCGGTGATCGCGAGTCGGTCTTTCTCGCCCTCGGTCGCCATCATGCCGAGCTGATCGCTTCGGTGCGCAGCCGCGTCGATCAGCAGTGGCAGTCGCTGATGAGCCGAATCGACGACCCGCAATGGGCCGAACGACTGAGCCGCATCATCGACAGCACCACTCGACAGCTGCCCGTTGAGGCCCAGGAGCTCGCCTGGATCGCTGCAGGGGCCGGTCAGCACGAACTCGATCTCTGGGTGTACAACCTGCGCGGTGATCTCGGCCGCGACGGCACTGGGTGCTCAGACGTCTGCACCGCCAACGACGGCCATGTCGTACTGGGCCACAACGAAGACGGAGACGCCCATCTTCGCGACGACGTGCGCCTCATCACGCTCGACATCGACGGCGACCCCAGCTGCACCGTGATCTGGTACCCGGGAATGCTGCCCGCGAATTCGTTCGTCGCGACCTCGGCGGGTCTCGTCTTCGGCCTCGACCACGTTCCCGTGACGACCCCCGCCGTGAACGGCTGTGGGCGGCACTTCGTGGCGCGTCATGCCCAACGCCAGTCTGACGGGGAGGCAGCGCGCCGGGTGGTGCGCGAGACTCCGTGCGCCGGAGGCTTCTCGTTCGACATCGCAGATGCCCTCGCCGGTCGAGCCGACGTGATCGAGAACGCGGCCGGGCGGGTGAGCGAGGTCTCCGCCGCATCCGCCGTGTTCTGCCACACCAACCATCTGCGTCTCGTCGACGGCACTCAGGCCGGGCTGAGCGTCGCCGATGACGACGAGTGGCTCGTCGAGAGCCGCGCTCGGCGTCGTGCCCTGTCGTCGGCGGTCGAGAGCGCTGAGACGTCGTCGGGCACGGTGGATGCTGCCGGTGTGCTGGCGGCACTGCGCGCGCCCGGTGTGCTGAACCGGCGTGACGACCTTTATACGCTGGCGACCGCGGTGGCCGACGTCACTGACGATCGCATCACGGTGCAGGCGTCGACGAAGGCGTGGACAGGGCGTCTGAGCGCCTTCGTTCGGGGCGAGCAGGAGGAGATCTGATGCAGGTGTACGACGATGAGACCATGCAGTGGTCGGCCAAGGTGTTCGACATCGACACCGGCGAGGTGCTGCTGGAGCACTCCGTCGATCGAGTGCTCAACACCGCGAGCGTCGGCAAGGTCTTTCTGCTGCACACTGTGCTCGATCAGGTCGATCGCGGCGAGCGGGTGCTTGAAGAGCGGATCACACGTCGCCCGTCGGAGGTCATCGACAACTCCGGGCTCTGGTATCTGCTGCAGGCTGACACGCTCAGCGTCTACGACATCTGCACGCTGATCGGCGCGGTAAGTGACAACGCCGCCACGAACACGCTGTGTCGAGTGGTGGGGCTGGATGCCGTGCAGCAGCATACCGAGCGGCTGGGCTATCGTGACTCGGGTCTCGACGACATCGTGCGCTGGCCCATGCAGCCAGGGCAGTCGCCGACGCTTTCGCATGGCAGTGCGCGAGAGCTCGCGGACTTCGTGGCGCGCATCGCACGCGGCGAGACGCTCACATCGTCGAGCATCGACGTCTTCACCCGGTGGCTCGGCGCCGGCATGGACTGCTCGATGGTTGCCAGCGCATTCAACGTCGACCCGCTCTCGCATTACTACTACGACCCTGAGGTGTGGCTCTGGAACAAGACGGGCACGATCGGCTGCGCCCGCGCCGACATCGGCGTCGCGATGTCGCAGACACGTCGAGTCGCCTACGCGGTGCTCGCGAACTGGCGTCGCGGCGATGACCGGCGCGAAGAGGCGCTGGCGCAGATGCGTGCGGTCGGCGAGGACATCCGGCGGCATCTGCTCAGGTGACTCTGGCAGAACTGCTCCTGCTGCTGATATGATTGGCCGGTCTGTGCCGTCGCATCCGTGTGCCGACGACCGGACAGTGAGATTACCCTCCTGCTGCAGAAGAGCTCTGCGGCCGTTCGAGTCCGAAGGAGGTGGGTGATTCATGTCTCAGAACATCAACAAGTATGAGCTGGCCGTGATTCTCGATCCGTCGGTGGATGACCGAAAGGTTGCCACGACCATCGAGAAGTTCCTGGCTGTCGTCCCGAAAGAGGGCGGCACCGTCGACAACGTCGACATCTGGGGTCGTCGTCAGTTCGCATACCCCATTCAGAAGAAGACCGAGGGCAGCTACGCCTTCGTGCAGATCAGCTCGACTCCTGACACCATCAACGAGGTCGACCGTCTGCTGCGTCTGTCAGACTCCGTGCTGCGCACCAAGGTGCTGCGCGCCGAAGACGCTCGTGTCGTGCTGCGTCAGCCCCGGAAGGCCAGCTGACCATGGCTGGCGAGACCGTCATCACGGTCGTCGGCAACCTGACCGGCGACCCTGAGCTGCGCTACACCCAGAACGGTGTCGCAGTGGCGTCATTCACGATCGCCTCAACCCCGCGCAGCTTCGATCGCGCCTCGGGGGAGTGGAAGGACGGCGACGCGCTGTTCCTTCGTGCGAGCGTGTGGCGTGACTTCGCAGAGCACGTCGCGAAGAGCCTGACCAAGGGCATGCGCGTCATCGCCCAGGGTCGGCTGCGCCAGCGGTCATACCAGGATCGTGAAGGCAACAACCGCACCAGCTACGAACTCGACATCGATGAGGTCGGTCCGTCGCTGCGCTATGCGACGGCTCAGGTCGAGCGCGTCGCTCGTGGTGGTGGCCAGGGCGGCTTCGGCGGCGGCCAGAGCAACCAGGGCGGCGGCCAAGTCGGCGGCGGTCAGGGCGGCTACGGCCAGCAGGGCGGTCAGGGCGGCTTCGGCGGTCAGTCGGCACAGCCTGCCGGCGGTCAAGGCGGTCAGAACCCGGGTGGTCAGAACCGCGGCGGTCAGCCCGGCGGCGACGCATGGGGCGAGCCCGTCTCGAGCGGCGACGGCTGGAATCAGCCGGGCGTCAACCTCGACGACACTCCGTTCTAAGCCGGTCTCAGACAGGGCGGTCGGGCACTTCCCACATCGAGTCATGCCATGTGGCATGTTTCGGCGCGAGAATCCGACATCTGCCATGTCTCGACAGGCAGGCCAGACGACCGGGCAGCCGATCGGCGGGCCGACAGCGCGGAGGCAGGGGCGACCCGGCATCCGCAACACACAGTTTCAAGAACTCAGAAAGAAGTAGAAAATGGCTGGTAAGGGAGCAGCGCGCGCCAAGGCCGCGCGCAACGCCAAGCTCAACCAGAAGGTTGTGCCCTCCAAGGTGATTCGCGTCGACGTCGTCGACTACAAAGATGTCAACACCCTGCGCAAGTTCGTGTCGGAGCGCGGCAAGATTCGCTCACGCCGCATCACCGGTGTGAGCGTGCAGGAGCAGCGCCTGATCGCACGCGCTGTCAAGAACGCCCGTGAACTCGCTCTGCTGCCGTACTCCGGCGCGGGCCGCCACTGAGGCGCGAGAAGCGAAAGGGACTGAAACACAATGTCGAAACTCATTCTGACCCAGGAAGTCGACGGACTCGGCACTGCCGGTGACATCGTCGACGTCAAGGCTGGCTACGCGCGCAACTACCTGCTGCCGCACGGCTACGCCGTCGCTTGGAGCGCCGGCGGCGCCAAGCAGGTCGAGCAGATTCGCGCGGCTCGTGCCGCTCGCGAGCTCGCGACCATCGAAGAGGCCAAAGACCTCAAGCTGCGCATCGAGAACGTGCGCGTGCGCCTCGAGACGAAGGCCGGCCGCGAAGGCCGTCTCTTCGGTGCGGTGAAGCCCGCCGACATCGCCGAGGCGATTGAAGCCGCCGGCATCGGCAAGGTCGACCGCAAGCGCATCGTCATCGCCGATCCGATCAAGGCGACCGGTGACCACAAGGCGCAGCTCAAACTGCACCCGGACGTCGTCGCAGACATCACGCTGCAGGTCATCGCCAAGAAGTGACCTCGCCGTGGTGAGCGCCGCAGGATGCTCTGACTGAGCTGACTGCCCGCTTCACGTGGTGCGCAGGGCCCTGCACCCTTTCGAGGGGGCAGGGCCCTGCGTCGTTTTCAAACGGCGGACGCAGCGGTGATACTCTGGCCGCGCAGGCTCGGGGAAAGACCAATTGAACGACGCACAGTGCATCGTCCCGCCCATCTCAGAAGGTCGCGATCGACTCATGTCTCGGTATTCAGGCGTCGCCGCAGATCTTCGTCGGCGCATTCTTGACGGTGAATTCCTGGTCGGCAGCCGGCTGCCCTCAGAACAGACGCTCGGTGATGACTATCGTGTCTCGCGCAAGACCGTGCGCAATGCTTTGGCGGCACTGGAACGTCGTGGGCTCATCATGGTCAGACGCGGCAGCGGCTGGTTCGTCGCCCAGACGCAGCAGACACAGGGCTTCGATCAGATGCGCTCGTTCGCGCAGTGGGCGCGAGATCGTGGACTCGCTCCTGGCGGACGCATCGTCAGTCGTGAGCAGACAAAGGCGAACGTGCGCGAGGCACGCATGCTGCGCACGCACATCGATGACTCTGTGCTTCGCATGACCCGTGTGCGCACGCTCCAGGAGCGCACTGTGATGATCGAGCGTTCGACGTGGGCGCCGTGGGTGCTGCCCCTGATTCGCGACGTCCCCGACGACGTCGTATCGACGACTGCGACGCTGCGCGACCATGGTCTCCATGTCGTCTACGGGCAGCACCGCATCGAGGCGGTCGCGGCCTCGAGCGCAGACTCGAGACTGCTCGGCGTGCGCAGAAGCAGCCCGCTGCTGCAGGTGCGTCGCGTCACGTTCTCGCGAGACGGTCGTGTTGTCGAGGTGGGCGAAGACCGCTACCTGCCTGACACCATCGTGTTCGAGATCGCGGCCGCAGGAGCCGCAACGGCCTGATGCGCACACCTGGCCCCACTGACGGGCCGCTGCAGAGCATCGGATGCCCGTCGGTCGGCGTTCGTTCACCTGCCAGACATCGGCGCTCGGTTGACTGGTCGGCGTGTGTGCTCATCTGAGCCCGCGGCCCGCCGAGAGAGAGACTCATGACCAGCAAATCGACCATCATGGACACGAACAGCTTCAGCGCCGACGCCCTTGACCTGCTCGACGGCGAGACCCGCCAGCTGGTTGAGCGTCGCCTGACCGTGCTCGGAGGAGCCTACCGGCTGTTCTATCAGCACCCGGTGCATCTCGTTCGCGGAGAGGGCCAGTATCTCTGGGACGCCGCCGGGGCGAAGTACCTCGACATGTACAACAACGTCGCGAGCGTCGGCCACGCGAACCCCACGGTCGCGCGGGCCGTCGCTGACCAGATGATGCGCATCAACACGCACACTCGCTATGCGCACGAGAACATCGTCGACTACTCCGAGCAGATTCTGGCGACGATGCCGAGTGAGATCACGCGCGCAATGTATATGTGCACCGGTTCAGAGGCAAACGATCTGGCCATTCGGGTCGCACGCGAATACAGCGGCGGCACCGGCATCATCGTGTCGTCCGAGGCCTATCACGGCAATACCGATCTCACTTCTCGGCACTCGCCGGCGCTGGGCGGTGGGCAGCCGCTCGACGCTGCGTGCCGTCGGGTGCGCGTGCCGTCAGCGGATGCCATGGGCGGCCCCGGCTCACTGGCCCGAGAGAACTCGGGGCAGGCCTTCGCCCACGAGATTGAGAAGGCGATCGACGACCTCGAATCGCACGGTGTGCGGTTCGCCGGATTTCTGGCTGATTCGATCTTCTCGTCAGACGGCGTGCACCCCGGCCAGGCCGGCTGGCTGGCGCCGGCCGTCGACGTCGTGCACCGACACGGCGGCGTGTTCATCGCCGACGAGGTGCAGCCCGGATTCGCACGCACCGGTGAGGCGTTCTGGGGATTCGCCCGTCACGGCGTGGTGCCCGACCTGGTGACCACGGGCAAGCCGATGGGCAACGGCATTCCGGTCTCCGGGCTCTTCGCTCGCGACGAGGTGCTTGCGGCGTTCAGCGACCGGCTGCCCTATTTCAACACCTTCGGCGGCAGCCCGGTGTCGATGGCCGCGGCACTCGCAGTGCTGCACGAGATTCAGAGCCGTGACCTGCAGCAGCACGCGCTGCAGGTCGGCGAGCGGCTGCGCACCGAGCTGCGTCGCGTCGCCGAGCGTCATGTCGGCGTCGGCGACGTGCGCGGGGTCGGTCTCTACACCGGTGTCGACATTGTGTCACCGGCTGATGGGCAGACGGCCGACGGTGCGCTCGCCCTAGCTGTGCTTGAAGGGTTGCGAGAGCGTCGGCTGCTCACCTCGGTGGCCGGTGCCGCCGGCAACGTGCTGAAGCTGCGGCCACCGCTGGTGTTCGACATGCGCGACATCGACCGGGCATGCACGACTCTCGATGAGACGCTCAGTGCACTGGACGCCTGAGCTCAGTGGGCGCCCAGGCTCAGCCGGCGGTGGCCAGGTGCGTCGACGGTGAGCTGCGATCGACCGAGTTCTCGATGACGAAGGCGGCCGTCGCGGGCAGATAGCGATCGTCGGCGTATTCGATGGCGCGGTTCTGCCCATCGTATGAGACTCGACGTGATCGCAGCAGTGGAGCTCCACGGTCGATCTCAAGCCACTCGGCGTCGAGCTGGTGTGCTGCGACGGCATCGATGCGATGTCGAGCCCGCACCGGAGTGATGCGCACCGCGCGCAGGGTCTGGTAGATGCTGGCATGGTCGAGGTCTGCGGTCAGCAGATGCAGCCCGACGCGCAGAGGAAACCACGAACGCTCGAGCATGGCAGGTTCGCCGTCGAGGTATCGTGCCCGGATGTTCGTCACCACGGAGTCACCGACGGCGATGCCGAGTTCGCGGGCGACTGTCTCGCCTGCCGGTCGCCGTGCGGTGTCGACCACGTGTTGGTCTGGTGTGCGCCCCAGGCTGTTCGCCCACTCAGTGAACGACATAAACGTATCGAACGACTGCCCCGGGATCACACGGTGCACACGTGGCGGTGCACCTCGACCGCCCACGACGGCGCCCTCGGCACGCAGCTGGCTGAACGCCTGTCGAATGGTCGCGCGAGAGACACCGAACTGGCTCATCAGTGCCTTCTCGGTCGGCACACGCTCGCCTTCGGCCCAGGTGCCGTTCTGGATGCGTTCGCGAAGCACCAGATAGACCTGCTCGTGCAGGGGCGGAGTGTCTGTGGGAGAGGGGCGGCCAGAACCTGTCATGACAACAGCCTAGGCCGCCGACCGAACCGGCAGACGGACGACGCGTGGCGAACGACGCGACGACACGCGACATCCGCCGAATCGCTGTCGAGAAGACCCCCAGAGTCGGGGCGATCAGGCCTGCTGTGCGCAGTCGGACCCTCATCTGCGGCTGCAGCACCCGAACGGTACCGAGGCATAACCGCATGTTCACCGCGACTTCATCCGCGACTTCTTGCATAGCGTTCGTGCGGCAGAAGCTGCGCACTGAGTCATCCATCCCCAAGGAGTACCCGTGTCTTCGACCCCTGTTCCCTTCGAGCCAGAACCCTTCGATCGCCCCGAGCTGGTTCCCGAGAATCTGCTGAAGCGCGGGTTCTCACGACGTCAAGTGCTGCAGACGCTCGGCCTGATGGGCGGTGCTGCGGTCATGGGGCGCCTGGGCGGTGTCGGATCGCCGCTCGCTCAGGCTGCCGAGGGATACCAGCTGCCCACCGGTTTCGCCGGAGACATGTCAGATCTCAAACATGTGGTGATCCTCATGCAGGAGAATCGCTCGTTCGACCACTACTACGGTTCGCTGCCCGGTGTGCGCGGGCATGACGACAAGCAGGCGCTGCGCTTTCAGAACGGCACAGATGTCTTCTCGCAGCCCAAGGGAACGTCATTCGTGAGGCCCACACATGTGACGACTGTGGCCGGGATGGAAACCGGACTCGATCACTCGTATGCCGGTGGCACCAAGGCGTGGAACGAGGGCCGATACAACGGGTGGATCGCCGCCAAGGGCGACAGCACCATGAACTACCTCACCGGTGATGAGATGCCCTGGCAGTATTCACTCGCCAGCGCGTACACGATCTGTGACATGAACCACTGCTCTGTGGCCGGCCCCACGACGCCGAACCGTCTCTACCTCTGGAGCGGAATGTCGAACGGCGGCACTGGAAACGGCGGCGAATCGAACGGAGACAAGGCGTGGGAGACCTACCCCGAACAGCTGCAGAAAGCCGGGGTCAGCTGGCGCATCTACGTCGACAACAGCGGCAACGGTTCGAGCTGGGTCGGCGACTATACCGACAACCCGATTCGCGGCTTCGCGAACTTCACCACGAACGGCAGCAGCGCGAAGGATCTCGCGAATCGGGCAGACGCCGAGAAGAACAAGCCCGGTGAGGGCATCATCTGGCGTGCCGGCGGCGAGCCGTACAAGGCGTCGGGCGCGCCCAACAACGATTCGGACGAAAACCTGAACGGCGTGCTGAAGAAATTCATCGACGCCTGCAAACCCGACGCCGAGTTCCCACTGCCCGAGGTCTCATGGGTGGTAGCCCCGTACAAGTGGTGCGAGCATCCCTCGGCCAACCCCGAGCACGGAGCACACTTCACGAACAAGGTCATCCAGACGCTGCAGAGCAATCCCGAGCTCTGGAAGAGCACGCTCTTCATTCTGACCTTCGACGAGAACGACGGCTACTTCGATCACGTGCTGCCGCCGCGGCCTGAGCCCGGCACCAAGGGCGAGTTCTCGGACACCACGCCGATCGGATACGGTGCGCGAGTGCCGATGATCCTCGTCTCGCCCTGGACGCGCGGCGGCTGGGTCTGCTCCGAGGTCTTCGACCACACTTCGGTCATCCGCTTTCTCGAGCAGTGGACGGCCTCGCGAGGCAAGCCGGCCAAGAGCTCGAACATCACCGACTGGCGGCGTACCATCAGCGGCGACCTGACCAGTGCGATCGACTTCGCCCACCCGATCGTCGACACCCCGTCGCTGCCAGACACCTCGGCACTGATCTACATCGCGGACAACGACCCGAAGGCGACTTTCACCGAGCAGGTTCCCGAAGAGCACAAGTGGTCGGCGGTCGCTGAGCTGCAGCATCGTCCGCTGGCGTTTCAGGCGCACGGTACGTTCAGCGAGGATCGTGCACACGGCACCGTTCAGGCGAACCTGTCGTTCGCAGGCGGAGCCCGAGGCAAGGGCGTCAGCCTGCAGGCCTTCCCCGACAAGTATGCGGAGTTCTCGAACACCCCATACACGGTCACGGCTGACCAGCCGCGCACTCACAAGGTGGATGTGTCGAAGTCTGATGGCCGATACGCCTTCAGCGTCTACGGCCCCGACGGCTTCGTGCGCTCGCATGCGGGCACGGTCATCCCGGCCGGCCAGAACACGGGAGGCGTACCGCGCGCAGACGTCGAACTCGTGTCGGGTGCAAAAGCCGGTGTGCGCATCACTCTGCACAATGACGGACGTCGCCCAGTGAAGTTCACGCTCACTGCGAACGACTACGACGGGCGCACGCAGTCGGTGCGTGTCGCACATGACCAGAGCCAGACCATCACCTGGCCCACGAAGAACGGCTACTACGACGTCGTCATCACCGCAGACAGCGGCACCGGGTGGAAGCACCGCTATGCGGGCCGTGTCGCCGAGATCTCGGCCTGAGCTCGCATCCGCGGACATCCCACGAATCACGACAGCGAACCAGGAGAACTCTGAAATGCAATTCTCACTCACCAAACGCCGACGAACGCACCAGGCCACGCGCCTGAGCGTGGTCGGGGCAGCTCTCGCCGCATTGCTCGGCATGCTCCTCGCCCCCAGCACGACGGCCTCGGCCGACCCCTCACTCGATCAGGACTTCACTACTCCTGCCGCCACGCAGATGCCGGCAGGCTGGACCAAGACCGACGTCAACACCGCCGGGATGAAGGACGGCTGGGACGGATGGACGTTCCACACGCTGGACGAGACGGTCAAGAAGTGGGGCGCGGGCGGCAAGTACACCGACTTCACGAAAGCACAGGGACAGGTAGCCATCGTCGAATCGGATCAAAACTCGCCGTCGAGCGGTGCCTTCAGCTCCACTCTGTGGAGCCCCGAATACAGCTTCACTGATGTCGAAGCGGTGCAGATCGCCTTCGACAGTCAGTATCGTCAGGGACAGAACCCGCCGGCGCATCTGCTGGTGAGCGTCGACGGCGGCGATCCGACCGCTCTGGACGAGTTCGCCGACACGCGTTCGAATGAGACCGTCGCCAAGACGGTGAACCTTGCTCCCGGCACCCACAGGGTCAAGTTCGGCTGGGAGTATCTCAAGAGCAATAACAACTGGTACTGGATGATCGACAATGTGCACGTCAAGCCTTTGTCCAGCACGAAGGTCGCCGATTTCACGCCGGCCATGCCGAACCAGGTGGGTGGCTGGACGAAGAACGACGTCAACACAGACGGCATGAAACCCGGCTGGGACGGATGGAGTGCGCACAGCCTCGACGAGATCGACTCCACCTGGGGGTCGAACGGTCGATTCTCGGAGTTCACCAAGGCTCAGGGGTCGGTCGCAGTCGTCGAGTCGGACGGCAACAAACCGACCAGCGGCAAGTTCAGCTCGACGCTGTGGTCGCCCACCTATCAGTTCGACGGCAAGAAGCCGTACGCGCAGATCACCTTCGACAGCCAGTACCGAAGCGGACAGAACTCGCCGGCACACCTGGTGGCGAGCATCGATGGTGCGCAACCGGTCAGCATTGACGACTACTCAGCCGATCGCTTCAACGAGACCGTGACCAAGTACGTCGAGCTCGGTGCCGGGGCACACACCGTCAAGTTCGGCTGGCAGTATCTGAACAGCAGCAACAACTGGTACTGGATGATCGACAACGTCCAGGTGAAGGCAAGCACCGGCCCACACGCCGGCACGCAACTGCCTGACGGTTTCGTGACCGACGCCTTCTATACCCCGCAGACTCCCGCTGGCAGCGAGGTGCGACTGCGTGCCGCAGGACTGTGGCATGGCGAGGCTCCGGCGAAGTTCGAGAAGACTGACGGCCCGGACTGGCTGTCGGTGAGCGACGACGGCGTGGTCAGCGGCACTGCCCCGGCCGACGAGGTCGGCAGCTACGTGGATGCCACGGTCAGCGCGCAGCTCGGCGACGGCACCAGCGAGATCACGGTCACAGTGCCGGTGATCGCCGCCGATGCGCGCCCCGAGGTCGTCGCGGCGACCTGGAATCTCTGGGACGCCGGTGCGAACGTTGACGATGCGTTGTCGAAAGAGCTGAAAGCGATCGCCGACAACAGCCTTTCCGTCGTCGGTGTGCAAGAGGACGACGGCACCGTCGCCACGAAGCTGGCCGACGCGCTGGGATGGTATCACTCGCAGGCCAGTGACGGGCTTGGCCTCGTGTCGGCCTGGCCGCTGTCAGACGAAGCCGACGCGACGGCGGATGCCCCTGCCGCAGCCGCGACCGCAGACATCGCTGGCACAGAGGTGCGTGTGTGGGTGGCCGGTCTGAGCGATGAGCAGTATGGCCCGTACCGTGCCTGCTTCGATGGTGTGCACGATCCTGCGGCGCTGGTACAGGCAGAGAGACAAACCACACGTTTTGCGCAGGCACAGGCTGTTGCAGCGCGCCTCGCCGACGATGTGAAGGCATCAGACGAGACGCCGCTCATGCTGCTCGGCGATCTGGAGTCGCCTTCGGGGCAGGACTGGACGGCTGCGACGGCCGCTCAGCACTGCGGCGTCGGTGCAGTTGACTGGCCGGTGACGGCTGCACTGCGTGCAGTGGGAACCGGCAGCACGCAGCTGACCGATTCGTATCGTGTGGTGCATCCAGACCCGATGGCCGATGCCGGTGACACTTGGTCTGCGTTCGTCACCGAAAACGAAGAGCATGCCGCAGCGGAGCCACAGGATCGGGTCGACGCCGTCTGGTTCGCAGGCAGCCGCCTGACGGTCGAGGATTCGAGCACCGTCGTCGCCGGCTTCCCGAGTGATGCGGATCCGGCCTCGAACGCCTGGCCGAGCGATCATCGTGCGGTGGCCACGACGTTCTCAATCGGAGAGAAGTCGAGCACGCCCACTGATCCCACGGATCCCACTGATCCCACGGATCCGACTGATCCCACCGATCCGACTGATCCCACCGATCCGACTGATCCGACCGATCCGACTGATCCGACCGATCCGACTGATCCGACTGATCCGACTGATCCGACTGATCCGGATGGGACTGGCGATGTGCAGCAGGGCGCGGGAGACGCTCAGCAGGCCGACACCGGCGCACAGCCCGGTGAGAGCGGCACTGCTGACCCCTCCTTGGCCAAGACCGGCGTCAATCTGGAATGGATGCTCGGTCTAGGTGTGGCTGCAGTGGCCTTCGGCGGTTTCGGCATTGCGCTGGTACCTCGTCGCCGTGACTGCTGACGCGAGATGCTGACGGTGGGTCGACTGCAGTCATCGCGGATGGCTGCAGTCGACCCACCTGTCGTGCTCAGCGGCCGGTGTAGCTCATGACGTGTTTGACCCGTGTGTACTCGTCAAAGGCGTAGTGCGAGAGGTCTTTGCCGTACCCAGAGTGTTTGAACCCACCATGAGGCATCTCTGAGACGAACGGCAGGTGGGTGTTCGCCCAGACACAGCCGAAGTCGAGGTCTCTCTGAAACCGAACGGCCCGCCCATGCTGCTGCGTCCAGACCGAAGCCGCCAAGGCGAAGTCGACTCCGTTGGCCAGCTCGAGTGCTTCGGACTCATCACGAAACGACTGCACTGTGATGACGGGGCCGAAGATCTCCTGTTGCACGAGCTCGTCTTGCTGGTGCACTCCGGTGATGACCGTCGGCGCGATGAAGAAGCCCAGCTCGCCTACCCGATGTCCACCTGTGCGCACTGTGGCATGGCTAGGCACGCGGTCGAAGATGCCAAGCAGCCGCTCGAACTGGTTGATGTTGTTCACCGGCCCGTAGAACGTGTCGGCCGATCGAGGGTCGCCTGTGTGCACGTGTCGTTCGATGTGCTCGACCAGACGTTGCACGAATGCGTCGTGCACCGATGCCTCGACGAGCAGTCGAGTTCCAGCCGTGCAGTCTTGCCCGGCGTTGAAGAATGCCGCAGTGGCCAGCGTCTCGACCGCACGGTCGAGGTCGGCGTCGGCGAAGACGATGACCGGTGCCTTGCCCCCCAGCTCGAGATGCAGTCGTTTGAGATCGTCGCTGGCCGTCTGCGCGACCTCGCGCCCGGCTCGCACCGAGCCGGTGAGCGAGACGAGCCGGGGCACTGGGTGGCCCACCAGGGCATTGCCAGTGCTCGCGTCGCCCAGTACGACGTTGAACGTGCCCGCAGGCAGATGGGCAGAAGCCAGTTCGGCCAGCCGCAGGGTGGTCAACGGCGTGGTGTCTGAGGGTTTGACCACGGTCGCGTCGCCTGCGGCAAGCGCCGGTCCGATCTTCCACCCCAACATGTTGAGCGGGTAGTTCCATGGTGTGACCTGCCCGACAACGCCCAGTGGCTCGCGCCGAATCGACGACGTGTGGTCTCTGTCGGAGTACTCGGCGGTGGCTGCGCCCTCGAGGTGCCGTGCGGCGCCGGCGAAATAGCGCAGGTGGTCGACCGTGGGCAGCACTTCGTCTTCGACCAGTGAGGCTCGGACCTTGCCGGTGTTGGCGCTTTCGAGGTCGGCAAACTCGTCACGATGCTCATAGAGCTCGTCAGCGATCGCCAGCAAGGCCTCTTGCCGCTGCGTAGGAGTGGTCGTGCCCCAGGTGCGTTGTGCCACTGCGGCGCTCTGAAACGCGCGGTCGACGTCACCGGCCGTCGACACCGGCATCGTGGCGATGATCTCTTCGGAGGCGGGGTCTACGATCGGCAGCACCCGTTCGCCCTCGCTGCGCACGAATGCGCCATGAATGAAATTCTGGAGGCGGTTTGCGGTCATGGTCTGCTCCTTCTGAGGCGTGGTCATGGGTGTCGGGCTGCTCATCGAGGCGCGCGATGGGGCGAGGCGTGGGGCGGCTCGCGCCGTCCCACGCCTCAGTCTGTCATGGTCGTTCGCTCTCAGACGCCGAGGTGCCGGAAGGGTCTTCTGACGCAGATGTCGGCGCTGGTGCGTGTGCTCGCGCTGACGACTGCACCAGCCACCAGATCACGATACCGAGCAGAAGCAGCCCGAGCGCGATGCCGAGTTCGAGAAAGCCGCCGTACCCGGTGACGGAGAATCCGGTTGCCCCGACGGCCAGAATGACCACCAGAACCACACTCAGAATGATCGACAGCGGAACGAAGAAGTTCGGCAGCCGTACGGGGCGTACCGCATCAGGGCGGTCACGGCGCAGCAGGAAGAACCCGGACACGGCCAGAAGATGGGTCAGGATGTACCCGAGGTTGCCCGTCACGATGATCGCCAGCGGGTTCTGCAGCACGACGAGGATGACGATGTTCAGCACGAGCATCACGGTGAGTGCTCGAACCGGCACTCCGCGCCGATTCAGCACGCCCAGAGCCGGAACGGTCACACGCTCCTTGCCCATGTTGAACAGCACGCGGGACGCATCGGCCACCGAGGTGGTCATGATGAGGAGCAGAGAGGCGATCAGACAGAGCACCATGACGTCTGAGGCGCCACCGACGAGCGAGGCGAAGCTTGCGACGAAGAAGGTGGCAGGATCCTCTGCGATGGCGGCTTCTCCGGCGTATCCGCCAAGAGTGAGCGGCACGACGAAGAACACGCCGAGGCAGAACAGCACCGAGGCCTTGATGGCTTTCGACGTGTCTTTCACTGAGTCACGGTATTCCGGGGCGAAGGTGGCGCAGACCTCGATGCCGAAGGTGGTCCAGGCCATGATGTAGAGCCAGACGACCGCCGTGTGCAGGCCTTCGAGGCCGTGCAGGTTCCACGTCAGATCGAGCGGGGCCCAATCTGCGCTGAAGAGAGGAAAGACGATGAACACGAACAGGGGGATCATCAGGATGGCAGCGGTGACATAGACGAATGACATGGTCATGCGCACTCCGATCAGATTGATCAGGTACATGAAGACGATGACGCCGAGGCCGATTACGATTGGCAGGCTCAGGGTGATCGGGCCGAGCGCGAGTTCCCAGGTCTGTTCGGGAAACCACTGTGCCTGGACAAGAGCACCCGTGACGGCGCCATAGGTGGCGAGGTTCGTTCCCCAAGGAAGCCAGTATCCGACGCCGGCAAGCGGAGCCACCCACGGAGCACGACTCTTCCAGGCTTCGGCTGCGTAGTGAGCGATGCCTCCGGACGAGTTCGGGAACATCGTGGCCAGCTCGGTGTAGAGCCAGTTGACACCCAAAGAGATGGCCATCGAAATGGCCCAGAGCACCGCTGCGCCCCAGCCGCCGAGGCCGGCGATCGAGGCTCCCAGTGTGGCGATCAGTGCGGCGGGCATGGTCATCGCCAGGGCGAACCCGTCGAACCAGCGCATGCGCTTCGGCAGCTGTTCGGCCTCGGCCACAGCTGCGAATTGTTCCGTGGACATTGAGTCTCCTTCAGGATGGGGCGAGTGCCCAATTGGTATGAAGTGAAGGTTGAGGTGGTAAATCAAACTCGACAACGATCTAAAGCTAACTATTACGTGTTTCTAGCAAGTAACAAGAATGGTATTTGTTTTTTCCGCAAGATCGATTCGGTCTAGGGTGGTGAACGACAAGCGACAGAAGTACTCGAGACTCAGAAGGAGGTGCAGAGTGAACGCTCTGCCTCAAGCCCCCAGAACGCAGCTGTTCATCGCCGGAGAGTTCACTGACGGCACATCAGACGAACGAGTCGAGGTGGTCAGCCCGGTGACTGGCGATGTGATCGCTGCCATCCCCTCGGCGACCGCTGAAGACCTGGACACTGCCGTCAGAAAGGCCCATGACGCGCAGCGAAAATGGCGCCGAGTCGGCGTCTTTCAGCGTGCGGAGATCCTGCACCGTGTGGGTGACGAGCTCGAGAGGCGCGTCGACGACCTCGCACGTCTGCAGACGCTGGAACAGGGGAAGCCGGTCAGCGAATCAGTCGCCGACATCAAAGAGGCCGCACAGCTCTTCCACCTGCATGCTGAGGATGCCCTTCGTCTGTACGGCGAGACGCTTCCTTCGTCTGACGTGGACAAACGCATGTTCACCTTCCATGCCCCGGTCGGGGTCTGGGGCATCATCACTCCGTGGAACTTCCCACTGCTGATGTTCACGGAATTCGTCGCGCCCGGCCTCGCCACCGGCAACGCCTGCGTGGTCAAGCCGCCGAGCAACACGCCACTGGCCGTGCTCGCCGCAATGGACGCACTGACCGCGGCCGGGGTGCCGGAAGGCCTCGTCAGCGTGCTGCCCGGAGACGGCGAGTTCGGCTCGCAGTTGGTCGCCCACCCTGGCATTCACGCCGTCGGCTTCATCGGCTCATCGGCGACCGGAGCGAAGATCGTGCGCACTGCCGGGCTCAAACGCACGCTCATGGAGTGCTCAGGCAACGGCCCGATCGTCGTGTTGGAAGACGCGAACATCGAACGTGCGGCCGCGGCCGCCGTCGACTCGGCCTTCTACTGCGCCGGGCAGGTCTGCTGCGCGACGGAACGTCTGATCGTGCACGAAGCCGTGCACGATCAGTTCGTCGAAGCCGCACTGAGCTATGCACAGCGCCATGTGCAACTCGGTGACCCCTTCAGCTCGGAGGTCAACCTCGGCCCTCTGAACAATGAGGGTGTGGCGGCGAAGATGGATCGCCATCTCGACGAGGCGCGGGCTCGTGGATTCGACATCCTCCTCGGGGGCGGGCGTGCCGCAGGCTTCGCCACGAATCTCTACTACGACTTCACCATCGTCGACGGTGTGACCGAAGACAGCCTTCTGGCACAGGAGGAGTCGTTCGGGCCGGTGCTGCCGATCCTCAGCGCGACCTCTGACGATGAGATCCTGCGAATTGCGAACGCCGACGCTCTCGGTCTGCAGTCAGCCGTCTTCACCGAGAGTCTCTCGCGCGCCTACCGGTTCATCGAAGAGCTTGAGACCGGCCAGGTGATCGTCAACGATTCGAACGGCTGGTGGGATATCAACATGCCGTTCGGCGGAGCCGGCGGCAAGGGCACCGGGTGGGGGCGGATCGGCGGAATGTACACGCTGCATGACATGACCGACCTGCGCACCGGGGCCATACACGTGAGATAGCGGGAAAGCTGCGGTCCTGCCGACTCCTCCGGTGCCGCACGGCCTGATGGCCGTCAGAGCGGCACCGGAGACGGTCGCGGAATTGTGAGAGGACAACCGGTGTGGAAAAATCACACGTGATATGGGCAGGGCATCATGCATCCGAAGCGGGGCGGCGCAGTGAACAATCTCGACGAGATCGACAAACGACTGATCGCCATCCTGCAGAAAGACGGCCGCAAGTCGTTCAAAGACATTGCTCTGGAGACCGGAGTGCCCGCGTCATCCGTACGATACCGCGTGCAGCGTCTGGAAGACGCGGGAATTCTGCAGATCGTCGGCATCGCGAACCCGCTGAACATCGGCTTCGATCACCTCGCCATGATCGGTATCTCGTGCAAGCCGGGGCAGGCTCGTCAGGTCTGCCGACTTCTCGCAGAGCACGACGAGACCAGCTATGTCGTCGTCACCAGCGGCTCGTTCGACGTGATCATCGAAGTCGTGTGCCGCGATATGCAGCACTATACGGAGTACCTGCTCGAACGGCTTCAGAAGACGCCCGGCGTGGTATCGACCGAGACGTTCTTCGTGCTCGAGGCGCACAAACTGGCCTACGGCTGGGGCGTCGTCTGATCTGCTCTTCTCACGAGGAGCAGTGATATGCCCTGGATTCTGCTGGCCTGCGCTATCGCGGCAGAGGTCTTCGCCACAAGCATGCTGAAGACGACGCAGGGCTTTACCCGGCTCTGGCCAAGTGTCGCGGTGATTCTCGGCTATGCGGCCGCCTTCTACCTGCTGAGTCTGGTGGTGCGCACGCTGCCGGTTGGTCCGGTCTATGCGACGTGGTCGGCCCTCGGCACGATCGCGGTGACCGTCATCGGCGTGTTCTTCTTCTCACAGCACCTGCGGCCCTGGCAGACGGCGGGGCTCGTTCTCACCGTGGTCGGTGTCGTACTGCTCAACCTTGGAGCAACTACGCATGATCACGACACTGCGGCGAGCAACCGGTCCGACCCATCCGAAGTGAGCGCTCACAGCGCCAATTTGCACGACCGCTGACATCTCAGCGGTGATCTGACCAAGAGGAAGACACATGACTGTATTCGAAGACGCTGAGGCTCGTTTCAGCGACGCTCAGGAACGCGAACTGCTCGGTGGGGCCAGACGCACGCCGTACTGGCTTGAAAACGCATCCCGGCCTGCTGCGAGAAGACCGCTTGCAGAGGACGCCCGCTGCGATCTGGTCGTCGTCGGCGGAGGCTACACGGGGTTGTGGACCGCGCTGCTCGCCAAAGAGCGCGATCCGGAGCGAGATGTGGTCCTGCTTGAGGCGAAACGCATCGGCTGGGCGGCATCTGGCCGCAACGGTGGCTTCTGCGAGGCGAGCCTCACACACGGGGCGGCCAATGGCATCCGACGTTTGCCCGACGAGTACGAACGGCTTGCAGAGCTGGGGCAGCAGAATCTCGACCAGCTCGCCGAGACGGTGAGCCGCTATGCGATGGACTGTGACTTTCAGATGTCGGGTGTGCTGCGCACGGCTACCGAACCGCACCAGGTCGAGTGGCTGCGCACGTCGGCGCGAGATGACGCGCATGCACGCTTTCTGAGTGCAGAAGACCTCGCCGCCGAGGTGCGTTCACCCCTGTACCAGGCCGGTCTCTTCGAGTCGCAGGGCACGGCGATCGTGCATCCGGCAAAACTCGCCTGGGAGCTCGCACGCGTGTGCGAGGAGCTCGGGGTCAGAATCTTCGAGGGCACTCTTGTCGAGCGCATAGTCGCAGACGCGGCTGCGGTGTCGGTCAAGACGCCGGGTGGAGTGGTGCGCGCCCAGCGAGTCGCGTTGGGCACAAACGTCTTTCCCGCGCTGATTCGCAAAGAACGCAAGTACACGATTCCGCTGTACGACTATGCGCTCATGAGCAACCCGCTGAGCGAGCAGCAGGCGGCACAGCTGGGCTGGGCCGAACAGTACGGGATCACCGATCTCAACAATCGGTTTCATTACTCCCGACTGACCACCGACGCCGACGGTCGGCTGCGCATCCTGTACGGCGGCTACGACGCCATCTACCACTATGGAGGGCGAGTGAAACCGCAGTACGACCAGCGAGACGCATCGTTCCGACGGCTCGCCGCACACTTCGCGGCTACATACCCGTATCTGGCCGATCTTGGATTCTCGCATAAGTGGGGTGGTGCCATAGACACCTGCAGTCGGTTCTTTCCGTTCTTCGCGACGCAGCATGAGGGCAGGGTCGCGCACACCGCCGGATTCACCGGTCTGGGCGTCGGCGCCACACGTTTCGCGGCCGGAGTCATGGTTGACCTGCTCGACGGGCGGTCGACGGAGCTGACGCGTATGGACTATGTCACGAAGAAGCCGTTGCCGTTCCCGCCGGATCCGTTCGCATTCGTCGGGGCTCGGGTTTCTTACAGCGAAATGGCGCGTGCTGATCGCCATGAGGGGAAGCGCGGGCTCTGGCTGCGCACGATGGACGCTGTCGGGCTGGGGTTCGACTCATGAGCGGCACAGCGGCGCTGCCGGTCGGCGGTGTGATCAATGTGGGATCGCAGACGATTCACCATTCCCCGGTGCCGGTGGCACAGATCGTCTCGGGCGCTCCGACCACCGGGGCACGACCGGTCGGCGAGCTCGGCGAGCTGAGCGTCGGCATCTGGGAGATGTCTGAAGGCTGCATGTCAGACGTCGAGCAAGACGAATTCTTCGTCGTTGTCTCGGGCACGGCACGGGTCGAGTTCCTGCAGCCGCACGGCGAAACCGTCGAGCTGCGCCCAGGGTCGCTCATGCGTCTGGGCGCAGGGATGCAGACGCGGTGGACGGTGTTGGAAGGACCACTGCGAAAGGTCTATCTGACTGCATCGTGACGTCGCACAGCGGTACGGCCTCATGGCCGGGCAGAAGGAACGATCAGTCCATTCCCGTGATCTTCGCAGCGAAGCGTGCGATAGGTGCCGTGCGCTCGGCGTTCGCCCGCTCCTCTTGGGTGTCTGCTACGCCGAAGAGGCCGTACATGCTGGTGATGCCGATCCATCTGGCGGGCTCGGGCTCCCACAGGGGCGGGCGGTGTCCGAACCAGGGCAGCCTGCTGTATCGGGAGTCGACCCCGCAGATGCGATCGGCCAAGGTGTTGGCTGCGACGAACGCCGTGGTCACACCGTGACCGGCGTATCCTCCAGCCGTGCCGATGCCGGTCTGCTGGTCGAGATCGACGAATGCGCACCAGTCACGCGTGACGCCGATCACGCCGCACCACGCGTGTGCAAGCGGTATCTCTCCCGCATCGGGAAAGTACTCGGTCAGGCGACTGTGCAGCAGCTGCACGGTCTTGTCATCGACCTCGCCGGCGTGATCCGTCCGTGAACCGTAACGGTATGGCTTGCCGCGGCCGCCGATGGCGATGCGGCCGTCGGCCGTGCGCTGCGCATAGGTGAAGACATGAGCCGAGTCGCCGAAGCATTCGTCATCGTTCCAGCCGATCGTCGACCACTGTGAATCGGTGAGCGGCTCGGTGATCACGATCGATGAGTTCACAGGGGCGATTCGGCGTTTCGGCATGCCGTCGATCTGGCCGGTGTATGCCTCAGTGCAGACCAGCACGTACGGTGCGCGCACTCGTTGGCCCTGCGCTGTGCGCGCGGTGTGTGCAGCCACGGCGGCGACACGAGTGTTCTCGTGAATGACTGCGCCTCGGTGTTCGACGAGCCGAGCCAGACCGGTGACGAGCAGCGACGGATCGATGCGTGCGGTCGTCGTGTTGAACATGCCGCCCACGGTGCCGTCGACGCGGATGCGTTCGTCGGCCTCCTGTCGGCTGAGCATGGTGATGTGCTCGGGGCGGTATCCCCAGTCGAGCGCGCTTCGCTGAGAGGCCTCCTGGCGGGCAAGGGCGGCAGGAGTGCGCGCCACGCGCAGATGCCCGCCCTTGACCTGATGAGCGTAGATGTTCTCTTCGCTGAGAATGTCGATGATCTCGTCGACGGCTTCGATCATCGTGCGCTGAAACTCGATGACGGCGTCTCGGCCGGATGCTGCTGCGAGTTTGCGGCGATTCGCGCTGAGCAGCGCCGAGACCCATCCGTCGTTGCGGCCGGATGCTCCGTGGCCGACGAAGTCGCTCTCGAGGATGTGAATGCGCAGCGCAGGGTCGTGTCTCTGCAGCAGATACGCGGTCCACAGGCCGGTGAATCCTGCGCCGACGATGCAGACGTCGGTTTCGAGGTCGGCTTCGAGGCGCGGACGCTTCGTCTGCAGACCGTCGAGATCTCGATCCATCCAGAAGGAGATGTGTCCGTTCTTCATGATCGTTTCGCTTTCGGCTGGTGGAGCAGCCCCGGTGGTCGACTCCGTGAGAGTTCCCCTTGTCAGAAGCTGACTGGAAGGTGAAGGCCTGCTGCTGCCCGGAAGGGGGGAGAAACCAGGCAGCAGCAGGTGATATGCATAATACCGTCGTATGAGAATTTGGCAAACGATGTTGGAGTGTGCTCCCTCAAAAGAAGGTCTTTCCCTTATAAACACAAGGTTCGTCAATTGTAAAAAATGTATTACCAAAAATATATTCTCTTGAGCCTCAGCAGAATCTGGGATTGACTACTGCTCATGACAGACCAGCAGGATCCCACGCTCATCGCCGGCATGCGCATCCGTCGACGCAGACAGGCGCTTCACCTGCGCCTCAGCGACGTGGCATCTCAGGCTGGAATCACCGAGGGGCATCTCTCACAGATCGAACGCGGCAAGTCGAACGCGAGTGTGGCGACGCTGCAGCGCATCTGTGCAGTGCTCCGACTCGAAGTGGGAAGCATCTTCGCCCCTTCTGAGAGCGACCAGTCGTCAACCGTGCTGCGCCACGCAGACGCCCAGGGCATTCACTATGGCGAGGGTGCTTCGAAGATCAGGCTGAACCCTCGAGGCTTCGACCACCTGGAGCTGCTGTTGGGAAGCTTCGATCCCGGCGGTTCGACCGGGCCCGAAATGTACACGCACGGAGACTCAGAAGAGATTCTGCTGGTCGTCGAAGGCGAGGTGGACGTCTTCATCGAAGACGAGAAGCACCACCTCGCAGCGCTCGACTCGGTGCACTATCGCAGCAGCCAGCCGCATCGAGTCGTCGAGAGCACCGGCATCCAGCCGGCGCGTGTGGTCTGGGGCATGTCGCCCCCGACGTACTGACGGGCGTCACGTCCCATCTCAAGCTCGCCGCGCTCCTGTTGCGGAGTCGCGGCATGCGGGCGCCGTCCGGGCCCGCACCATCCGCTCGGTTCCCCCACCTCTCCGAGCACCGAATGTCGAGGAGAACGCACGATGACAACAGCACCATACGTCCAGACGCCGCCGGGAGACGCGCCTCACGGCTCGCGCCGAGAACACATTCCCAAGGGCATCTGGCAGATGGCCTTCACCGAGCTCTGGGAGCGATTCTCGTTCTACGGGCTCCAAGGGATCCTCTCGTTCTACCTGCTCTACTCGTTGGACAAGGGCGGTCTTGAGATCGCACCCGCCGCGGCCGCGGGAATCGTCGGCGCCTATGGAGGCTCGGTATACCTCGCGCAGCTGCTCGGCGCCTGGGCCGGCGATCGACTGATCTCTCCGAAGCGCATGGTGCTGATCGGCGGCATCGTCATCACCGCAGGGCACATCGCTCTGGCAGCGTTGCCAGGGCTGACCGGCCTCGGTGTGGGGCTGGTGCTGATCATCGTCGGCACAGGTGCTCTCAAAACCAATATCACCACGATCGTCGGCTACATGCTCGAAGGGGAGGAGACCAGTCGTCGGGATGCCGGCTTCTCGTACTTCTACATGGCGATCAACGTGGGCGCCGTGGTCGGCCCGCTGCTCACCGGGCTCGCGCAGAATCAGCTGGGCTTTCACTACGGCTTCGGTCTGGCCGCGATCGGCATGGTCGCTGCCCTTGTCCAGTACATTCCCTCCATGAAACGGCTGCCGGAACGGGCCGGCCAGGTCGACAATCCGCTGCCGCGCGATCGCCGGTTCGTTCCCCTCGCATGGATCGCCGCGGCGATCGTCGTCATCGCAATCGCCTGGTTCACCGGCCTGCTGCATGCTGAGAATCTCTCAAGCATCGTGACGATCATCGCCCTGATCGCCGCTGGCGCGTACTTCGCGGTGATGCTGACGTCTCGGAAGGTGACAGCGTTCGAGAAGCGCCGGGTGGCGGCGTTCCTGCCGCTCTTCCTGCTCTCAGGCATCTACTTCGGTCTGCTGTTCCAGAAGTTCACCGCGATCTCGATCCTGGTGACCGAACGCATCGATCTGCACATCGGGTCGTGGACGTTCCCGGTCGCCTGGATCACCATGGTGAGCCCGCTCTCCGCTGTTCTGATCACCCCGCTGATCGCGCGTCTGTGGCAGCGGCTGGGCAAACGGCAGCCGAAGCCGGCGACGAAGTACGCCATCGGCCTGATGCAGATCGGCTGCGCGTACGCCTATCTGCTGCTCATCTCGAGTGTCACCGGCGACGCGACGATTCCGCTGCTGCTGATCCTCTTGTTCATGTGCCTTGCCGGCTCGTCAGAGGTGTTCGTCGGGCCGATCGGTCTGGCTCTGGCGACGAAGATCGGTCCGAAGTCATTCGAGGCGCAGATGGTCGGGCTCAACTTTCTCTCACTGGCACTCGGCTCGTCGCTCTCGGGACTGCTGGGCCAGCTCTTCACCGCGATTCCGAACGGCACGTACTTCACCATCGTCGCCGCCGCGGGCATCGTTCTGGGCGGCCTGCTTCTGCTGCTGCGTCGGCCGCTGAACCGCATCATCGAGTAACGTCGCCGGGGCGCGGCGAGAGCGCTGTCTGCACGTGAGGGTCGGACTGCCTGAAGGCGCCGGCCCTCACGCTGCATTTCTGCCGACCAACGCCGCGGCAAGCCCCACGAAGATCGCTTCTGTGCGGTCGTCGACCCCGGGAACGGTGTGGTCGGCGAGCGTGCTGCTCAAGGCGGGCCCGCCGGTGAGGCTGGTCGCCTCGGCCATGGCGTAGCCGTCTGTCAGCCGCAGCAGAATGTCGACGCAGGTCTCAACCGGCATCAGCGGGTGAAAGACTCCCTGTTCTGTTCCGCGTCGGATGACCGTCATGAACGGGCGCCCCCACTCGAAGTAGAGCGACTCGAGCAGCGTGCGATGTCTGGGGTTGTTCATCGCGGAGTTCGACAGTGAGATCCAGATTCGTGCGCGCTGACGAATGTCACCAGAGACGCGGTACCCGTGCAGCAGCGACACCAGCCCCTGCCAGGGGTCGCCCGCATCGGGAATGTTCGACCAGATCTCGCTGATCGTGGCGAGAGTGTGCGCCGAGAGCGCTGCGTCGATGAGATCGTCGCGAGAGCCGAAGTAGTGCTGCACTGTGCCGATTGACACATTCGCCGACGCGGCCACGTCCTGGAACCGCGTGTTCTCGATGCCGCGCTCGGCGATTGTCTCGATGGCATGCCGAAGAATCTCATGGCGCCGAACTTCGCCGCGTCGAGTGACAGTCATGTCATCACGTTACCTGAGGGCGGGCGTGTCGTTGGGGCTCGTCAGCGCTCGACTCCCGGCGCGGCAGATCTGCGCCTCACGATGCACGTCGCCCGGAATCACGGAGATCCGCCTGTGGATAACCTGGGGATAAACGTTGTGGAATGAGGCCGTAGTGCGCTGGTCGGGGTGTTGTCAAATGCTGGAAAACCTTCAACATGAGCTTCAGGTGAACTTGTGGTGCAAAGTTATCCACAAGAGAATCCCCGGAATTCCGGGGGAGTTCGGCGCACTTGTGGAAGGGTGTGCACAAAAGGGCGAGTTATTCACATGGTTATGCTCAAGTTGGGGAGAGTTCTCACCAGGTTATCCACAGAAAGATTTCGTGGATGGGGATAACCTGCAGCCCGAGGGGTGCACAATTCGGCCTGAGGTGCATAGAGTGGTGCGGGCTGTCTCTCGACGAGGTGCGGGCAGCCACCTCGACTGACCACGGTGTGACCGTGCGGCGCTCCGCACGAGGAGCGATGTCGCAGGGTGCTGTCATGCTGACGGCGACGGATCGCACGGCGGAGGAGGCCACTCATGATGAGCATCGCAAACATCACGGGCGACGCCTCTGGTGGGTCTCGCTCGAAAGGCGACTGGAAAGACGACCGCCGTGGTGGGTCTCGCGGCGAAGGGTTCGCAGGCACGCTCTCCGGAGTCGACCGCACTCCGCCGCATGACGATCTGAGCGAGCAGTCGGTGCTCGGCGGCATGCTGCTGAACAAAGACGCCGTAGCAACCGCTCTCGAAGAGGTCAAAGCCACCGACTTCTATCAGCCGAAGCACGAGATCATCTTCAACGCGATCTTCGACCTGTACTCGAAGGGCGAGCCGACCGACGTCATCGCCGTGACCGACGAGCTGACCAAGACCGGACAGATCTCGCGCGCCGGGGGCATCGAGTATCTGCACACGCTGACCGCCATCGTGCCGACGGCCGCAAACGCCGGTTACTATGCGCGCATCGTCCAAGAGAAGTCGCTGCTGCGCCGCCTGGTCGAAGTGGGAACGCACGTCGCACAGCTCGGCTACAACGCCGAGGGCGAAGTCACCGATCTGGTCAATGAAGCGCAGGCCGAGATCTACGGGGTCGGCGGCAAAGATCAGTCCGAAGACGTGAGCCCGCTGTCGGCGGCGGTCGAGAAGGCCATCGCCGAGATCGAATCGGCCAAGGGACGTGACGGCTCGATGACCGGCGTGCCCACGGGCTTCGTCGATCTCGACAAGCTGACCAACGGCCTGCATTCCGGCCAGCTGATCATCGTGGCTGCTCGACCCGGTCTCGGAAAGTCGACTCTGGCGCTCGACTTCGCCCGCTCTGCGGCCATCGCGCACAATATGCCCACGGCGTTCTTCTCGCTCGAGATGGGGCAGACCGAGATCGCGATGCGACTGCTCTCGGCCGAGGCGGGGGTCGAGCTGCAGAAGCTGCGCAAGGGCATGCTCGACGGTCAAGACTGGACCACGATCGCTTCGACGCATGGGCGCATCAACGACGCGCCGCTCTATCTGGACGATTCGCCCAACCTGACGTTGGTCGAGATTCGTGCGAAGTGCCGTCGTCTGAAGCAGCAGATCGGCTTGAAGCTCGTCGTCATCGACTACTTGCAGCTGATGACCAGCGGTAAGAAGGTCGAATCGCGTCAGCAAGAGGTCAGTGAGTTCTCGCGCGCACTCAAGCTGCTGTCGAAAGAGCTGAACGTGCCGGTCGTCGCCCTGTCGCAGCTGAACCGTGGCCCAGAGCAGCGACAGGACAAACGGCCTGCTCTGAGCGATCTGCGCGAGTCAGGCTCGATTGAGCAGGATGCCGACATGGTGATTCTGCTGCACCGCGAGTCGAGCTACGAACCCGGAGCGGTCTCGGGCCTGGGAGAGGCCGAGATGATCGTGGCCAAGCATCGTAACGGCCCGACGGCGAACCTGCGAGTGGCGTTCCAGGGGCATCTGTCGCGTTTCGCGAACATGGCGTACAGCGACGTCGAAGAGCCGGTCTAAACGGGCGGTGCATTTGCTGCACTTCATGTTTTTTGTCGGATAATATCCGACAAATGTGCAATATTGCAGCAAGGTAAACGATTGTTGCGAAGTGGTGAATGCGCGGTGCCTCCACGGTCCACGCTCCTAGAGTGACTCTTGTCCCCCAGGGCTGACAGCCTGCCCAAAGGTCACTGTCAGCTCAGTCACATGTGCGTAGTGTCGCGCCTTCGTGAAAGAGTCCCACATGCCCATCTCTCGACGTCACTTTCTTCTTGCTCTGAGTTCGGCTGCTGCCGTGAGCACACTGAACGCCTCGCGGCCACCGGCCGCCGTCGCCGCAGAGGTCTCCGCCGGCCTCGAAGCGGCGGCCGCAGACCATCAGGTGCCGATATCCGTCATCGCCGCCTTCTGCGTGCTCAACCACGATGGCTCGAACTCCCATTCGGGCCTTCCGACGACCCTGGTCGACGGATCCTCTGCGCGTCAGGCAAGAGACGCAGCGCACGGCGGCAGCGCGCCGGCACCTGTCGACCAGCTGGGTGAAGCCGTTCGGCTCTCCGGCCGACCTGCACAAGAGGTCGTGAGCGATCCGGCTGCCAACCTCCAGGCTGCTGCAGCGCTGCTCGCCGACGCTCAGCGACAGTCCGGCGGAAGCCTGGGGCAGGACACCGACCCTGCCGATTGGATCGCGGCGGCGACGCTGGTGAGCGGCCGCCCGTCTCTTGACGCTCAGGCTTCATTCGCTGACGGTCTTCGCGAGCGTCTGGAGCAGGGCACGACGCTGAAGGTCGGCCGTGACGTCGTGCGCCAGCCGGGTCGGTCAGTCGACCGAACCGGGAGCGACAGGGCGCTGCGCCGACGCCGCGACCGGTGGCATCACGCAGTGCCGTCGGCATCGCCCGTCGACGCGCCGCGCGACCTCGGCGTGGAGTGGGTCGAGGCGCCATATCTACAGACGGGCGCCGGCGCCGGAGACTACGGCAACCATGACCTCGGCGACCGGCCGCGCAGCCCCTCGCTCGACATGGTCGTCATCCACGACACCGAGTGCTCATACGATCAGGCGATGAACCTCGTACAGGATCCGAACTACTTGGCGTGGAACTACACCGTTCGCTCCTCAGACGGAAAGATCGCCCAGCACCTGCGCACCAAAGACATCGGCTGGCACGCTGGCAACTGGTACGTCAACACGCACGCCGTCGGCGTCGAGCACGAGGGGTACGCGATCAGCGGCACCGAGTGGTACACCGACGCCATGTACCGCAGGTCGGCTCGTCTGGTCGCGTATCTGTGCGAGAAGTACCGCATCCCGGTCGATCGCGGCCACATCCTCGGACATGACCAGGTGCCCGCTCTCAAGACTGAGGGCATTCGTGGCATGCACTGGGATCCTGGACCGTTCTGGGACTGGGAACGCTACTTCAGCCTGTTGGGCAGGCCTCTCGACCGAGGGACGACGCCGGCAGGACGTCGTCTGCGCCCGGGCAGCACCGTTCGGATCCTGCCCGGATTCGCGGAGAACCTGCAGGTGATCACCGGCAGCTCTGCGCAGGGCACCCTCGACGGTTCGCCGACCTCGTGCAACTTCGTGCCGCTGCGCACCGCGCCCGACGACAACGCCCCGCTGCTCGTCGACGTCGGACAGCATCCGAATGACACCCCCACCACCGACGTCGCCGATGTCGGCGCTCGTGCCTCGGCGGGCACGGACTACGTCGTCGCCGACGTACGCGACGACTGGATCGCCGTCTGGTACCTCGGTGCTCTCGGCTGGCTGCGCAACTCGGCCCAGCGGCCCGTCGTGCGGGTCGTGTCGCGGCCGACGGTCGCTGAGATCCGGCATGACGACACGGCGGTCTTCGGTGCCGCCTACCCAGAGGCCTCGGCCTTCACGAATGCGGCGGATGTGGTCGAGGCCCCGCCTCTCGTCTACCGGCTCGGGCGAGGGCAGCGCTATGTGGTCGTCGACGACCGACCGGCGACCGACTACTACCGCGCGCAGACCTTCGATCCTGACACCCCCGGCGATCATGTCGACATCGTGGGGCGCACCCAATACCTCTTGGTGTATCTCGGGCACAGACTCGCCTTCATTAAACGGGATGACGTGAGGCTGCACCGCTAGGTCCTGAGCCGAGGCAAGACGGCCGTCATCCCACAGCATGCGTGGAAGGAAGAGATTCGTGAACAGACAGACGCTTCGTGCGGCGCTTTCCGCCCTGACCGCGATCGGGGCCGTGCTCATGATCGGGGTGCCCACCGCGACAGCCGCTGAGCTGCCGCAGAGTGAGGCCCAACCGAGGACGGCCGACTTTCAGGCCTGGGACTCGGCAGCAGACTTCAGCCTCGGAGAGAGGACGGGAGTCGAAATCGACCGAGACGAGACGCTGAGTCTGACGTCGATGCCCGAGGGGCGTACGTCGTATGCCGACCCCTTCGCAGATCATCGTGCCGCTGTCGAGTATGAGACCGGCACATGGACGTCACCTGTGCACGACATCGGCTTCGAGGCCTCAGACGCCATCGTCTCGTGGAACGCGACGACTCCGACCGGCACCTGGGTGCAGAGCGAGATGCGCGGCCGGCATGCCGACGGAACATGGACCGACTGGTTCGTGATGGGGCGTTGGGCCAGCGGCATGGACTTCGCCGCCGGCGACATCCACCGCACCTCGGTCGACGGGCAGTCGAACGCCGATGGAGACGTCTACACCGACACGTTCTCAGCCGCCGACGGCAGACCGATCGTGAGCGACCAGGCGCGGGTGACCCTGCTGCGGCCGGTCGGGGCGCTCGCCGATGTGTCGGTCTCACTGGTCAGCGTCGTCGCCTCTCGTCCTGCCACGGGAACTACGACGACCAGCACGTCGAGCATGACAGAAGACACCGTGCTCGACGTGCCGCAGCTGTCACAGGAGATCCATCGCGGAGAGTACCCGGAGTTCGACAACGGCGGCGAAGCCTGGTGCTCACCGACCTCGTCGAGCATGGTGCTCGGGTACTGGAAGAAGGGGCCGACGTCGGCAGATCTGCAGGGCGTCACAGCGCCGAACGGCGACCCGCAGGTCGACTGGGCGGCGATGCACACCTATGACTTCGCATACGAAGGGGCGGGGAACTGGCCCTTCAATACGGCATACTCCGCGTCATTCGGTCTGAAGAGCTTCGTGACCAGGATGCCGAACCTGGCCGAAGCCGAGACGTACATCGCCGCAGGCATTCCTCTCGTCGCATCGGTGGCGTTCACGCAGGCCGAATTGCCCCAGGCAGGGTACTCGACGAACGGACACCTGCTCGTCATCGTCGGATTCACCGCTGCGGGCGATGTCATCGTGAACGATCCGTACTCGCCGACCAACGCGGATGTACGGCGAATCTATCCCCGTGCGAACTTCGAACGGGTCTGGCTGAAGGGCTCGAACGGCACCGCCTACGTCACGCTGCCGCAAGGTCACCCGCTGCCCGGAGAGGCATCGCCCGTGTCTCCCACGACGCCAACAGACTCCGACCCTGCGAACCCGGAGTCGTCTCCGGCTGGCCCGACGGCACCTGCCGTGCAGCAGAATCCCGTGCCATCAGCGGGTGCGGAAGACCAGCAGGGTGTGCCGAGCTCGTCTGGCACGGCAGGCGACCAGCCGCAGCAGCTTGCGCAGACCGGATCTGACCTGGCGGCTTGGCGTGCCGCTGCTGCTGCCGCGGCAGGAGTCACGCTGGCCGGGCTCTTCACCGCCATGGTCGGTCGTCGCAGGAACGTGCGTCGGCTCGCTCGCGGCAGGTGAGACGATGGCGCTGGTCGAAAGGCAGCTCGACTAGACTCAAGTCGATATGAATGAGATCTCTGTGAGCGAACGAGCGCTCATCACGACTGTGACGCCCAAAGCCTGGTGGTGGGTGCTCGCTCGCGGCGTCGTCAGCGCTGCCGTGGGCGTGATCATCACTCTGAGCCTGAACCACACCGATCAGTTCACCGCAGTGCTCTTCGCGATCTGGGCCGTCGGCGTCGGCATCTCGCTGGTCGGTTTCGCCGCCGCAGGCCTCACCGAGACGATGTCTCGTTTCTACGTCGGCGTGCTCGCAGGCGTCACGGTGCTGGCCGGCGTGCTGAGCACGTTCTGGCAGGGAATGACCGACCAGCCGATCTCGACGCTGATTGCCGTCTGGGCGATCGTGGCCGGGCTGGTCGAGCTCTTTCTCGGGCTGCGTCTGTCGGCCGGGTCGGACATGCGGGCCGACCACATCATCGCCGGAGCGCTCACGGTGCTCTTCGCAGTTGCGGAGTTCTTCGGCGGGGCAGGCACCACTTGGGCGGCCGGTCTGCTGGGCTTCTACGCTGCCCTGGTCGGCGTGCAGCTCATTCTGGCCGGCGTCGGACTGCGCAGCGTCGGCCGCAGGGCTGCTGTCGACGGCGAAGAATCTGAAACGGAGCAGCGCAACGCATGACTGAGCAGCACGAATCCGCGTCGAGAAAAGAACCCGAAGACGCAAACCGCAGAGCACAGGAGCAGAAGCGCCCGCCGATGCAGGCTCGCGCGAAGCCGTACGAGATCGTGAGCCTCGCGGGAGTCTTCAGCATCTTCGCCGCGGTGGTCGTCATGATCGGAACCCGTTCGGTCACTCTCACTGCGACCGCGTTCGGCGTCGCGTTCATCGTGGTGCTTGTCGTGTTCGCGACTCTGGCGCTGACGGTGAAACCCGATCAGAGCGAGAAGCAGGAGATCGAGCGCGAGCGGCGGCAACGCGAGATCGACGAAGCGATTCGCCAGGAGGCCGCTCGCATCGAGGCACAGACTGAGCGGGTCAAGAAGCTCAACGATCGCATTCAGGAAGAGCAGGCCGCAGACGCAGCCGCAGGGGAGGACACCGGTGAGGGCACCGGAGACGGCACCTCTGAGGGCAAGACGGGTGACTCGCAGCGCTGACCGCTCAAGGCCGTCTCTCACCGAACTCCGCCGTGGTCTCGTCGGCTGACGTGTCGGCCGGTCTCTGTTAATACAGACGACACAGCCGCTCTTCTAGACTGTTCGACATGCAGCAGGCAGACGAGGGCCGGCTGCGCAGGTCATGCGACCGCTTCAGTTCCCACAAGGAGAAAACACCGCGCATGAGCAAGATCATGGATGCCCAGACCGTCACCCCGCCCACTGCGGACATACGCCAGGAGACCGATCTGCTGGGCTCGCTGGACATCGACAATTCGCACTATTACGGCATCAACACGGAACGTGCGCTCCACAACTTTCCGATCACGCACAAATCAGTCGGCAACTATCCGGAATTCGTCAATGCTCTGGCCGTGCTGAAAGAGGCTGCGGCCTCGGTGAACGCCCGTCTGGGGCTCATCAAACCCGACACCTCGAAAGCGATCGTCGACGCCTGTGAGCGCATCCGCTCGGGAGCGCTGCACGATGAGTTCGCCGTCGGCATGATCCAGGGCGGCGCTGGCACGTCGACCAACATGAATGCCAATGAGGTCGTGGCCAATGCCGCCCTCGAAGAGATCGGTGCCGCAAAGGGACGCTACGATCTGATCGACCCGCACAATGACGTCAACTGCTGCCAGTCGACCAACGACGTCTACCCCAGCGCCATCAAGATCGCCCTGCTGCTGATGCTCGACGAGCTCAGCGAGGCGTTGGCCTATACAGCCGATGCCTTCGCGGTCAAAGAGAGCGAGTTCGCGCATGTGCTCAAGCTCGGTCGCACCCAGCTGCAGGATGCCGTGCCGATGACGCTCGGCCAGGAGTTCGGCACCTATGCAGAGATGATCCGCGCTGACATCAAGGTGCTGGCGGCCGCACGTGCGCTGCTCAAAGAGCTGAACATCGGCGGCACTGCCATCGGCACCGGCATCAACACTCCACCGGAGTACGCGTCGGCGATGATCGTCGAGCTGAACCGACTGACCGGGCTCGGTCTCTTGGGCGCCGGCAACCTCGTCGAGGCGACACAGGACGTCGGCGGTTTCGTGCAGCTCTCAGGCGTGCTCAAACGCATCGCGGTCAAGATCTCGAAGGTCTGCAACGATCTGCGGCTGCTGTCGAGCGGCCCGCGTTCGGGCCTGGGCGAGATCAACCTGCCTCCGGTGCAGGCTGGTTCGTCGATCATGCCCGGCAAAGTGAACCCGGTGATTCCCGAGGTGGTCAACCAGGTCGCGTACGAGATCATCGGCCACGACGTGACCATCTCGCTCGCAGCCGAAGGCGGGCAGCTGCAGCTGAATGCCTTCGAGCCGATCATCGCGCACTCGCTCTTCGAAGAGATTCGTCATCTCGAACGCGCTCTGCGCACACTGACCGATCGCTGCATCGTCGGCATCACGGCCAACACCGAGCATCTTCGCGAGCAGGTGTGGAACTCGGTGTCGATCGTCACCGCTCTGTCGCCTGTGCTCGGCTACCAGACGGCCACGCGCGTTGCGCAGGAAGCGCTGGAACAGAAGCGCAGCATCCCCGACATCGTGCGAGAAGAAGGACTCATGAGCGATGAGCAGCTTGAGGCCGCTCTGCTGCCCGAGCACCTGATTCACCCGTGGATCCCGGTGGTCGAGGAGTGAACTGACCCTGCGAACGGCGATCGGGCTGCCACTGTGCCGCGACTCACACGGCCGGTAGAGTAGTCAGTCATGCACATCGAGATTCGAGAGGCACATGCCTTCTCAGTGCTCGCTGAGAGTCTGAGCTTCACGAAGGCCGCCGCATCGCTCGGCGTCTCGCAGTCTGCGCTCAGTCAGACCATCACGCGACTTGAGACCAAGGTCGGCTTCGCCCTGCTGCGGCGTTCGTCCAGGATGGTCATCCTCACTCCGGCTGGCGAGACCGTTCTTGTGGCCGTGCGACGGCTGCTGCAGACCGAGTCGAACCTGCAGGAGACCGTGCAGGCGATGACCACGGCCACTGACCCGTCCGAGCGGCTCATCCCGGTGCGCATCGGGGTGGCCATGACGCTGCTGCTCGGCTTTCTGCCCCAGGTGCTCAGCCAGGTCGATGGAATACTGCCGCTGATCAGGCGCATGGGCGAGTCGCGGCAGTCACGGGCGTTTGCCCACGGGGAGCTGGACATCGGCTTTCAGCGCGTGTGGGAGACCGCCGGGCCAGGTCTCATCCCGGTCGGCTCGGAGCGACTGCTTCTGGCCTGTCACGCTGATCATCCGATGGCGACGGCCAGTGCGGTCCATGTGTCCGATGTCGCCAACGACCGGCTGCTGCTCTTCCCGCGCGAGGTCGCACCGGTCGCCTACGACACCATCATCCGTGCGCTCTCGAAGAGCGGGCGGCATCAGCCGTTCGTCAGGCACTATGAAGACGAAGGCGAGCTTCTCGGACTGGTGGCCTGCCGAGTCGGTGTGGGAATCGTGCCAGAGAGCATGGCCAGACTGCGCAGCCCCGACATCGCGTACGTTCGCATGGCGGGCCCGGAAGCCGTCAGCCCGATCGCGATCAGATATGACTCATCCAGCACGGGCACGACGCAGATCGCACAACGACTCGCTGCGGTCGCATCCGAAGTTCTCAGTGCCCGGCGACGCTGAACCGTTCGTCGTAGAGCGCCGGGGCGTCGTCCTCGGTGAGTTGGGCGGCCAGCTCGCCGTAAACCGGGGCGAACTTGAAGCCGTGCCCGCTGAGACCGGCGAACGTGACCACACGACCTGAGCCGGATCGATCGATGATGGGCACTTTCGTCTCGGTGAACGCGTCGGGGTGCACGCTGTAATGGACCGGTTCCGGGTGCAGCGACGGAAAGAACGCAGCCGCCTCACGGCCCAGTTTCTCCAACACCGCGGAATCGAGGGTGCGAGGCATGCTCGTGACCGACTCGACAGGAGGCAGGCTGCGGTCCGGGCTGACTTTGACGCTGTAGCCCTCGAGCGCAGGTGCACCGAAGAAATGCACACCGTCGCGGTCGCGAATGAACGTGGGAAAGGCGCCGGGGGCGAAGTCCTGGATGCGCTGCGGCATGAACCAGGTCAGGATGAGCGGATAGATCTTGACCAGATCGGTCAGCCGAGGGTCGAGCTTCTGCCCCCAGGCACCACCCGCGACGATGACCTGCTCGGCCAGATACGTGTCGTCATCGGTCTGCACGAGCACGCCGTCGCCGCGCTCCTCTATCGAGCGAACGGGAGTGTTGCCGCACAGTTGAGCGCCGAGAGACCGGGCCTGCTCGAGTGCGCTGAACACAGCCGCCTCTGGGCGCAGGCCGCCGCCCAGGTAGTCCAGCACTCCTATCTCGTCGTCATGCACGCGCATCTGCGGGTAGGCCGCTCGGAGGTGCTCGGCGTCGAACGTCGTATGCGGCAGGTCGTGTCGTCTCACACTCTCGATGACGTTGCTGATCGAGGCGGCACCCTGCTGCCCGACCGAAAGGGTTCCGACCTTCAGCAGCAGGTCTCGGTGCGACAGCTGCTCGAGCTCGACCCAGAGCTCCCGGGCGCGCAGCAGCAGGGGTACATACATGCTGCCCTCATGGTAGGCGGTGCGAAACAGTCGCGACTCGCCGGTGAATCCGCCAAAGGGGTGCATCAGAGGAAACTGCTCGAGGCCGATCACCTGTCGACCTCTCTCTGCGAGGCGCCAAGCCGCCATGGATCCTACTGTGCCGAGACCGACGACGACGACATCGGCTTTTGTTACTGACATCTGTGCTCCTGGAAACGCTCGATGTGGAATGCCGCTAAGGCAGTGGATGTATCCACCGTCCTCCCAAATCCCACGTCAGCGCAAAGCCGGCGAGCAGGCGTGCTTATAGATGTATTCAGTCTGCTCATGCCCGGTCGGCCCGTGCGGCCTCGACGCGTGCGAACGGCGGAATCAGTAATGAAGTGTTCACAAAGCGAAATCTCAAGGTAAAGGTCCGCTCTTACCGTGATCAACGTTCACAGCACGACCTGAAGGGTGCGACATGAAGCAAACACTGAAGACACGCAGATTTCTGCGCGGCATGCTCACGGCGGGGCTGGCTGTCGCCTCGACCGTGGCGCTGACCGCGTGCAGCGGCAACACCGCTTCGACCAGCGGCGGCGACGATATCAAGCAGGGGCTCAACACCTTCGACAGCGTCGAGGCCTATCAGCCCGCTGTCGATCTGCTGCCGGCCAGCGTGAAAGACGCAGGCACGCTGAAAGTCGTGATGAACGTCGGGTCTGCGCCGACGAAGTTCTTCGACACCGACGGAAGCACGATCATCGGGCTGAACCCCGACGTGGCACGGCTCTTGGGCAAGACGCTCGGAATGAACGTCGACATCGAGAACGTGCAGTTCGACGGCATCATCCCAGCTCTCGAAGCGAGCCGGTTCGACTTCGCCGTGGCCAGCATGGCGACCAGCGCAGATCGCGTCAAGGTTCTCGACATGATCGACTACGGGCACTGGGGAAGCGTTTTGGTAACGCCGTCGTCGGGCTCCGACCTCAATGGTGAAGAAGACATGTGCGGCAAACAGATCGGGGTGCAGCAGGGATCATTCCAGCAGAACACCACGCTGCCGAAGGTCAATCAGACGCAGTGCCTGGACAACGGGAAGCCCGCGATCAACGTCGTGACCCTGCCGAGCATGCCCGAGGCTCTGGTTCAGCTGAACTCGAAGCGTCTTGACGGCGTCGTCGGGGATACCCCGAACATGACGTACAGCATTCAGCAGCAGCCTGACCTGAAGATCGTCGGTCCGGTGAACAAGTCCGGTGACACCACCGTGACGCTGGCGACCAAGAGCGGCAGCGATCTGACCCCGGCGCTCACCGAGGCGATGAAGCATGTGATCACCCTTCCCGAGTACAAAGAGAGCTTCTCGGCCTGGGGTCTGCAGGATTCGACCGTCAGCGAAGTCGGCGTGCACACCGCCACGCAGCCGTAGCGGGATCATGAGCAGGGCGTCGGCGGTGGCGTCGACGCCCTGCTCCTCTCTGCCAGATCCCACATACTCGAGACAGGACCCCTATGACTGACATCCGGAAACCCTACCGGCCGAAGACCCTGGTCATCGGCTGGATCATCGCTGTGCCATTGGTCGTGCTGCTGATCGTCTTTCTGGCGACCAACGAACGGTTCCGATGGCAGGTGGTGGGGCAGTACCTCACCGCACCCGCGATTCTGAGCGGCGTCTGGCTGACCATCTGGCTGACCTTCGTCTCGATGCTGATCGGCGTGGTGCTCGGTGTGATCCTCGCCGTCATGGTGAGGTCGAAGTCAGGTCTGCTCTCGTGGCTGGCCTCGGGATACATCTGGTTCTTTCGGGGCACTCCTCTGCTGGTCCAGCTGGTGTTCTGGTACAACCTCTCTGCGCTGCTTCCCTCACTGTCGGTCGGCAGCACACAGATCGACATCAATGCGATCATCACGCCGATGACCGCTGCCATCCTCGGCCTCGGCCTCAACGAGGCCGCCTACATGGCAGAGATCGTCCGTGCCGGCCTGCTGAGCGTCGACAACGGCCAGAAAGAGGCAGCCGAGGCGCTCGGTCTGCGACCGGTGCAGGTACTGCGCAAAGTCATCCTGCCGCAGGCTATGCGCGCGATCATTCCGCCTACCGGCAACCAGGTCGTGGGCATGCTGAAGAACACTTCGCTGGTCAGCGTGCTCGGTGCTGCCGACCTGCTGCATTCGGCGCAGGTGATCTACTCGATGAACTTCCAGACCATCCCCCTGCTGATCGTCGCCAGCCTCTGGTACCTCGTGCTGACGACCGTTCTCTCAGTGGGGCAGCACTATCTGGAGCGGTACTTCGGGCGCAGCCTGACGAACCGCAACTTCAAACGCAAAGCGCCGGCAGCAGGGACTGAGCAGATCATGACCGTGCCGATTCAGACCGTTGATCTGAAAGATCAGGAGGACGCAAAATGACCGAGCAGATCAGGATCTCGCACGTCGACAAGTCGTATGGCGAACGGCAGGTGCTGTTCGACATCGATCTCAGCGTCGCCAAAGGTGAGGTGGTCTGTGTGATCGGGCCCTCCGGCTCTGGCAAGTCGACCATGCTGCGATGCGTGAACAGTCTGGAAGAGATCGACTCCGGCGAGATCAACGTCGACGGCGAACTGATGGGCTACTCGAAACGAGGCGACGTCTACACCCGGCTGTCGCCCACAGCCTTGGCCGCGCAGCGCGAGAACATGGGCATGGTCTTTCAGCGGTTCAACCTCTTTCCGAACCTGACTGCGGCAGACAACATCGCTCTGGCGCCGCTCATGGTGCGAGGCCGGCCGAAGGGCGAGGTCATGCAAGAGGTGCAGGCTCTGCTCGAAGACGTCGGACTCAGCGGTTTCGGCGACTACTACCCGGCTCAGCTGTCCGGCGGCCAGCAGCAGCGCGTCGCGATAGCGCGGTCGCTGGCGATGCACCCGACGGCGATGCTCTTCGACGAACCGACCAGTGCGCTCGATCCCGAGCGGGTCGGCGAGGTGCTGAAGGTCATGAAGAACCTGGCGCGCGAGGGCATGACGATGATGGTGGTCACGCATGAGATCTCATTCGCGCGTGAGGTCGCCGACCGTGTCGTCTTCATGGACGAGGGACGCATCGTCGAAGTGGGGGAGCCTCAGCAGGTCATCGACGCGCCCGAGCACGCCCGGACGCGTTCGTTCCTCTCGAAAGTGCTGTGATCCATGAGCGCACCTGCCGCTGACGGCGCAGCCGGACTCCGGTCTGAGGCTCGGGTGGCGATGGTCACCGGGGCGACGCGTGGGATCGGGCTGGCCGCAGCGCGCCTGCTGGCCGCACGAGGCTGGGCGCTCTCACTCGGCGTGAGAGACGTGGACCGCGTTCCACCTGATCTGCGCGATCTCGACGACCGCCGCATCCTGACTGACCACTATGACGCGGATGACCTGGCGACTCCCGCCTCTTGGCGTGCGGCCACGAGAGCGCGTTTCGGTCGTATCGACGCTCTGGTGCACTGCGCAGGAATCAGCGGCGACGACCCGTTCGACACGGTCGACGCCTCCGCTCTCGAACGGGTGTGGCGCATCAACACACTGGCGCCGACAGTGCTCGCTCAGACGGTTCTGCCTGATCTGCGCCGCAGCGGCAGTGGTCGCATCCTGCTGACCGCCTCAATGTCAGGTCGGCGAGTGCGGAACGACCACATTGCCTACACCGAGAGCAAATTCGCCGTCATGGGCCTTGCGCACACCCTTCGCAGAGAGGCTTGGGACGACGGCGTGCGCGTCTGCGCCCTGTGTCCGAGTTTCGTTCGCACCGACATGACGTCAGGCGTCACCAAAGTCGACCCATCCGAGATGACCCCGCCTGAGACGATCGCCGAGCTCATCGCGACGGTGATCGAGCTGCCGAACACAGCCTCGATCGCAGAGCTGGCGGTCAACTGCAGGCTCGAAGACACTGTCTGACCCATCCGAGCTGTGACCGAGAGAGCAGCGCTGCGGCCCACGAGCGCCACCCGAAAGGAGGCCGATGATGCACATCGCCACTGTTATCAGCGACGCACGTCTTGACGATCAGCTGCGAGAACTCCAAGCCACGCTCGGTGCGAACTGGCAGGTGCAGGCGAAGCGGGATTTCGCCGAGGCCGATCCTGCAACCGTCGCACTGGTCGTGCCACCGGGCACGTGGCTCGGTGAGGAGCAGATCGACAGACTGGCTGCCGTGCGTGTCGTCGCGACGACGTCAGTGGGCACCGACCATGTCGATGTCGCTGCTCTGGAACGCAGAGGCATACCGGTGGTCACGCCGCACGGCTTCAATATGCGTGAAGTCGCCGACCACACGCTTGCCTGTGTGCTCGCGTCGACGCGCGACATCGGCAACGGGGTGAACATCGTGCGATCCGGTGGCTGGGGGTCGCTCCAGACGAAGCCGCGTCGCATCTCATCGACCGTTCTCGGTCTCGTCGGCTTCGGAGACATCGCGCGGCTCGTCGCCACGGATGCCCTGGCGCTCGGAATGCATGTTCTCGTCTGCAACAGGTCACCACTGCCTGCGGCATTCCTGAACCTCGGGATCGAACAGACAGACTTGGCCACGCTGATGGGGCGATCGCACATCGTCTCGGTACACCTGCCGTTGACCGCCGAGACTCGGGGGCTCATCGACGGCGCTGCATTGGCCGGCGCGATGCCCGGCGTCAGCATAGTGAACACGGCACGCTCGGGGGTCGTAGACGAGACTGCGCTTCTCGACGGTCTGCACAGCGGCATCGTGAGCCAGGCCTGGCTCGACGTGCTGCCCACGGAGCCGCCGGACGAAAACGATCCGCTGCTGCACTTGGACAACGTCTTCGTGACACCGCATATGGCCTGGCTGTCGCCCCAGTCACGTGTGGCCGGATACCGCATCGTCGGCGAACGCATCGAGAGACTCATCCGAGACAGCGAGCGCTGACTCCCCAAGCGACCAGACAACGCCTGACGCATCGTCGGACGCAGAGCGTCGGCCATCGCCGACCCTCGAGAAAGGAATCCATCGTGCACCTCAGCAGACGCGCACGTTCGCTGCAGTACTCTGCCATCAGACAGATCTCCGAGAAGGCCAACCGCCGAGGCTCAGACATCATTCGACTGGACATCGGCGAGCCGGACTACCCGGAGCCTCCACTGCTCGCCGAGATCATGCCGGCCATCGTCGCCGCCGGCAGCTTCTACGCCCCGACTGCCGGGCTGCCTCGCCTGCGCGAGGCTCTTGCGGCACGGCACTCGCGCACCTTCGGCTGCGAGATCTCGCCGGAGGCGGTCATCGTCAGCGCAGGCGGAACCGGTGCCCTCAACACCGCTATGGCGCTGTTGGCCGATGAGGGAGACTCCATCGCCATTCCCACACCTGGCTATCCCAACTACCGCACGCTGGCTCCGCTGCTCGGCTTCACGACGAAGACCTATGCTCTTGACCCGGAACGAGGGTGGCAGCCGGATCTCGATGAGATCGAGCAGCTGTTCGCCAACGGCACGAGAGCAGTGCTGCTCAACTCGCCGCAGAATCCCGCAGGGTGCGTGCTCGACGCAGATACGGTGCTGCGCATCGCAGAACTGTGCCGTCGCTATGACACCTGGATCATCTCGGACGAGGTCTATGCGGCTATGCAGTTCTCGGGTCAGCCCATCAGCGCCTTCGCCTTGGCGCCAGATCGCGTGATCAGCGTGCACTCGTTCTCGAAGGAGTTCTCGATGACGGGCTATCGCATCGGGTATGCGCTGGTTCCCGAAACATGGCGCGAACGGTTTCCGATGATGATGATGGGCCTGATGGGGTCGCCGTCGTCGATCTCTCAGAGTGCGGCCCTGGGCCTGGCCGAAGAGCGGGTCGACGGCATGCGAGAGTTCTATCGGCGTCGTCAGGCGCTGGCAGGCCGCCTGCTTGAGGCGGAGGGAATCGAGTCGTGGCAGCCGTCGGGCACGTTCTACCGGCTCATCCGTCTGCCCGAAGAGGTCGTCGACTCGTTCGAATTCGCGTTGACGCTCATCGACCACCAGGTCGCCGTCGTGCCCGGACTGGCCTTTGGCGACATTCCCGGCGTCGGCACGCGCTATGTTCGACTGAGCCTGACTCAAAGCGACGACCAGATCAGCGCAGGGGTGAGGCGCATCGCACAAGCGCTGCGAGACGTGCCGGAACAATTCCAGCGGCGCACAACTCAGAGCTGAGCCAGTGAGCAGGTCACTGGCCCAAGAACGAACAGAACTGGAGCATCATGGCATATCGATCGATCAATCCGTTTACCGAACAGGTCGAGCAGGAGTTCCCCTTCGCATCCGATGCCGAAGTCGAGTCTGCACTGCAGCAGGCGCATGACGCCTTCGAGACATGGCGACAGACCTCTCACGAACACCGCTCGGAGCTGCTGACGCGCGTTGCTGACGAGCTGCACGACGTGCGCGATGAGTACGCCCGCATCCTCACTGCAGACATGGGCAAGCTGCTTGTCGAGGCCTCTGCAGAGATCGACTCCTGCGAACGCATTCTGCGCTGGTACGCCGAACACGCCGTCGGCTATCTGCAGCCCCAGGTGCGGCCGTCCGGCTCATATGTCGGTGGAAGCTACGAAGTCGTGCCCACTGCGACCGGTGTGATCTACATCGTCGAGCCCTGGAACTTCCCGTACTATCAGATCGTCCGGGTGCTTGCCCCACAGCTGGCGGCTGGCAACGTGGTCATCCTGAAACACGCGTCGAATGTGCCGAGGGCCGCCGCCGCCTGGCAGAAGCTCATGACGCGGGCCGGGGCCCCAGAGGGACTGTTCACGAATCTCTTCGTCACTCACGAGCAGAGTGCACGGATCATCGCAGACGACCGTGTTCGTGGCGTCGCGCTTACTGGATCAGAGGCCGCGGGAGCGGTGATCGCGGGCCAGGCTGCCCAATCTCTGAAGAAGAGCACGATGGAGCTCGGCGGTGCGGATGCGCTGATCGTGCTCGAAGACGCAGAGGTCGAGAAGGCTGCGCGCTGGGCGGCACGTGGCCGGCATCGCAACGCCGGTCAGGTCTGTGTCGCTTCGAAACGCATGATCGTCGTCGACGCCGTGTACGAGCGTTTCGTCGAGGCCTATCGCCAGGCGGTGCGTGAGCTTGTGGCGGGCGACCCGACCGCACCTGAGACGACCTTGGCGCCGCTCAGCTCTGAAGCCGCGCGAAAGGGCCTCATCGAACAGGTGGAACGCGCTGTCGCGAACGGGGCCCATGCCGAGACCGTCGAGATCAGTGTGCCCTCCACAGGGTGGTTCATGCAGCCGGTGATTCTCACCGGCATCGACGCCGACAACCCGGCCTATCTCGAAGAGTTCTTCGGCCCGGTGACCCAGTTGTACCGAGTCGCCGATGAGGACGCAGCGGTCGCGCTGGCCAATTCCAGCCCGTATGGGCTGGGTGGGTCGGTGTTCACCGCCGACACTGCTCGTGGGCGCTCAGTCGCTGAGCGCCTCGACACCGGTATGGTCGCGATCAACCGCCCGGCGCTGGGAGGCCCCGATGTGCCGTTCGGCGGCACCAAGCGCTCCGGCTACGGGCGTGAGCTCACAGACCTGGGGCTGCTGGAGTTCGTGAATCTCAAGGTCGTCGGCGTCGGCGACATCGACGGCTGAGCCGAATCGCGCAGTGCGGCTCGCTCGTGAGAGCTCAGCTCGACGCTGGGCTCCGCGAAGCAGCCGCACCCGGCCGCTTCGGCAGCAGGGTTGCCGCGATCAGGGCCGCCACCAGACACATCGTGATGATGCCAAGCGCCACACCCGCCCAGTCGAACTCCTCGAAGACGCGCCCGAGCATCCACCCGAACACGCTGTTGCCGACGTAGAAGACGAGCTGGTAGATCGCGGTCGCCTGCGAGCGGCAGGGGCCGGCGATCAACGAGGTCATGGCAGACGTGACCGGGCTGGTCACGAAGTATCCTGCGGTGAAGAGGGCGACGCCCAGCACGATGACGGCCAATGGTGCGGTCAGGGTGAGCGCAGCGCCACCGATCATCATGCCGATGCCGGTGTAGAGCAGGCGGCGATGCCCGAAGCGTCCGGCGACTGACCCCGACCACCTCGCCGTGAACGTGCCGACGAGATACACCGTGAAGACCATGCTGGTGACGGCAGTGCTCAGACCATATGGCGCGGCCTGCAGGTGGTAGCCGAGAAAGCTGAACAGCGACAGAAAAGATCCCATGAGCAGGAAGGGCTGCGCGTAGGTGCCCCAGAGCGCAGGCGTGGTCAGCGCCATGGTGAACCGCTGCCAGGCAGACAGCGATGGGACGGGGGATGCGACGGTGCGTTCCTGCCGCGTCTGCGCGGCGGCGGCGGCAGTGACATCCTTTGTGCGCAGCCGCGAGGGCAGATAGCCGTGCGGGGCAGGCACGGCTATCACGAAGATCGAGCAGGCGACCACGCAGAGCACCGCGACGGTCATCAGCCCCAGCTGCCAGCCGAAGTGCTCTGAGACGAGACCGGCGATGAGACGCCCGAGCAGGCCGCCGATGCTGTTTCCCGACACGAACGCGCCTGCTGCTGCGGTGACGCGGCGTGCGGGCAGCTCGTCGGCGATGTATGTGACAGCGATCGCCGGGATGGCGGCAAGCGCAAGGCCTTCGATCAGGCGAGAGCCGAGAATGAGCGGCAGCGAGTGCAGGAACGGAGTGACGAGACCGATGACGGCGGCAGACACGGCCGACACCTTCATCACACGCACTCGCCCCCAGCGGTCTGCCGCAAATGCCCACGGGAGCACGCCTATCGCAATGCCCGTGGTCGCCATCGAGATCGTGAGCGCGGCCTGGGAGGGATCGACACCGAAGTCGGCTGAGATCTCTGGCAGCACCGACTGCACGCTGTAGAGCTGGGCGAAAGTTGCGAAGCCGGCTGCGAAGAGTGCGAAGACGATGCGGTGGAAGAGCGCGTCGGTCGCGTCTGGCCGCGATTTGGCGGGCATGAAAGCTCCTGTGTGAGAGTGCGCGGCCCGCACGCAGACATTCTGATTCGCGAACCGGCACGATCATACTGCCGTTGTGTTTCTGCGGTGTGACAAGCGGCACGCCTCTGCCGCATTCCGCCCTGTCGACTGGCTGCGGCAGGCGATGAACTCTCGGCACACCTGGCCGAAAAGAATACAGCCAGCCGCGTGAAAGGCGGTCAGGCATCGAGGTGATGCCGACGGCTCTTTCAGCGAGCTGGCTGTATCCCAGCCGGCTGTGTCGTCAGCAGGCCGGCAGCTGCTTTGCCGAGGCGTCGCGCGTCAGCGCTTCGGCACCCCCAGCTCGCCCGTCACATACTGGGCACGCCCGAACCCGAAGGTCCAGTCATTGGGCGTGTTCTCGAAGTAGCCGAGAAAGACGTCTTCGCCTGCCACTCCGACAGCCGCGAGGTTCTCGGCGATCTTCGCGTAGAGCGCCTGCTTCGCCTCTGGCGTGCGGCCGCCCTGCGTGAACACGTGAATCATCACGACGCCGTCGCTGCGCTCGAAGCCCAACCCGGCATCTTCGGCGATGATCTCGCCCGGCTCGTGCTTCGTGATGATCTGGAACCGGTCACGCACCGGGATCTTGTAGACGTCGACGATGGCGCTGTGGATGCTGTCGGCGATGGCGCGCACGCTGGCGTCGTCGCGGGTCTTGTTCACGTCGATTCTGACGAGGGGCATGTTGGGGATTCTCTTTCTCTATGTTCGAACGGATGCGGAATTACGTGAGTGGTGTGCGGCCCGCTGATCAGGCCTGAGCGGCCTCGTCGGCGATCGACAGGGTCTCGTCGATGATGTCGAGGCCCTTCTTCAGCTCGTCGGCGGTGATGATCAGGGGAGGCGCGATGTGCACGCGGTTGCCGTGCACGACCGGCCACAGGCCCTTCGCGATCGCAGCCTTCTCGATAGCGACCAGCGGGTTGTTCTCGCCGCCGGCCTCGATTGCGGGCAGTGCCTCGCGGGTGGTGCGGTCGCTCACGAGCTCAATCGCGGCGAACAGGCCTTTGACGCGGAACTCGCCGATTGAGGGATGCTTCGCCTGCATCTGCTCGAGCCACGGCACCAGCACAGTGCTCTCGAGCTCGCGCACATGCTCGAGCAGGTGATCGCGTTCGAACACTTCGAAGGTCTTGACGCCGATGGCCGCGCCGAGCGGGTGCCCCGAGTAGGTGAGGCCGCCTGAGTACTTGCGCTCGTCGAACGTCGCGGCGATGGCGCCGTTCATGATCACGCCGCCCAGAGGCGAGTATCCCGAGTTGACGCCCTTGGCGAAGGTCAGCAGATCCGGTGTCACGTCGAAGCCCTGCACGGCGAAGAGGTAGCCGGTGCGGCCGAACCCGACCATGACCTCGTCGGCGATGTACTGGATGCCGTACTTGGTCGCGAGCTCGCGCACGCCCTGCAGATAGCCGGGCGGCGGCACCAGCACGCCGTTGGTGCCGACGACGGTCTCGAGGATGACGGCCGCGATGGTGTCGGCGCCCTCAGAGAGGATGGTCTGTTCGAGGTGGGCGAGTGCGCGCTCGGTCTCCTGCTCCGGGGTCTCGGCGTAGAACGCCGAGCGGTAGGCGAAGGGGCCCCAGAAATGCACGACCGAGGGGTCGGGAACGACAGGCTGCATCGTGCGGCGGCCCTCGCCCGTGAGCGCGATGGCCGTGCCGGTCGCCCCGTGGTAGCTGCGGTAGCTGGCCAGCACCTTGCTGCGGCCGGTGAACTCGCGGGCCAGTCGAACGGCGTTCTCGTTGGCGTCTGCTCCGGCGTTGGTGAAGAACACCTTGCCGTCGTTGATCGGGCCGTTGCTCACGATGAGGCGAGCCAGTTCGCTGCGTTTGTCGTTGGCGAATCCCGGGGCGATGGTCGCCAGGGTCTGAGCCTGGTCGATGATGGCCTGGATGAGATCGGGATGCTGGTGGCCGAGATTCAGGTTCACCAGCTGTGACGCGAAGTCGAGATATTCGTTGCCGTCGTAATCGCTGAAGTAGACCCCATGCCCGGTCTTCACTGGAATGGGGTGGATCTTCTTCTGCGCCGACCAGGAGTGCAGCACGTAGCGTGCATCCTCTTCGACGACGGTTGCTGCATCGAGCTCAGTCATGAGTGAACCTCTCTGTGTGGTGCATCGCGAGTGGGACAGTGCCTGTGGCGTGTCGGCTGCGCGGGCTGATTGCTGTCAACGATATGAGGCTTGAGGTGTCATGACGCGCATGATTTCGTTCGTCTTGGTGCTGTAATATAAGCGATATGCTGCATCTGGGGTGCTGGTCGGGCGAAAAAGCGCGGCAAGTCACGCCACAACAGCGGGGGTGAGACCCACCTCGGCATATGAAGGCTGGGTTACAGGGTGCCGTCGGACCGCTCGATGCCGCGCTCACGTGCAGGCAGTCAGAGGAGCAACGCATGAACGCCATCACTCTGCGCGGGCTGCTGCAGCGTCAGGATCTCTCGCTGCAGCTGGTGAGCGCGATCACCGACGAGGGCAACGGCGCGCTCGATCACCCGATTCGATGGGGGTACAGCACCGATCTGCTCGATCCCACCCCCTTCCTGCGAGGCAGCGAACTCATTCTCACCACAGGGCAGCAGCTGCTGTCGGCACCAGACGTCGAGACCGTGACGCGCGACTATGTCGAGCGCATCGCACGGGGCGGAGCGGTCGGTCTTGTGTACACCCTTGAGCACCCTGACCCCCGATGGGAGGCTGTGCTGCGGCGAAGCTGCGTCGCAGCGGGCATGCCGCTGCTCGAAGCCCCCTTCTCGACCCCCTTCATCAGCATCAGCGAGGCCATCAGCTCCGGGCGTGCGGATCCCGAGCGCGAGAGCCTGCGCAAGGTGCTGCATGCGCAGCACGCCCTCACCCTCGCCTCTCTCGAGCGCATGCCCGCACAGGCGCTCGTTCGTGAGCTCGCGCTGCTGCTGGGCTGCTCCGTCTGGCTCTGGGGAGGCGGAGCTCGTCTGCTCGGAGTCGCCCCGGTCGACCCTCCGCCGAGCTGGGTGGAGCCGCTTGTGCGAGATCGGATGCATGACGCCCGGCGTCGCCGTCAGTCGGGACGTGAGGAGCACGACGGTCAGCACCTGATCATCCACATGCTCAACGCGCCCGAAAGCACCGCGCCCATCGGGGCTCTCACCCTGCTGTGGGCCGCACCGGCAGCAGGGCGGCTCGCCAGGCGACCTTCGCAGCGGCGCAGCGCCGAGGCGAACGATCGTGATGAGCGCATGATCGTCAACACGGCCGTCGCCATGCTGCAGCTGGCGCTGACCAGCCGACCGCCGGGGGGCGTCGACCATGACGAAGTGGTTCAGCTGGGGCTGCGCGCGCTGCTGACTGACGAAGTGGGCACGGGCCGCGCCCTGCTCGAGCGCTCATTCGCCGACGGAGGTCGACTCGACGCTGGGGCGCACCAGTGGCAGCTGGTGTGCTCGGGGCGTGCGCTGGCGACGCGGGGCGAACCTGCGCTCAGCGTTCGCGACGTCGCCGCCGGTGTCTGGGTGACCTTGGTCGCGACGCCGCTGAACGAAGACCCCGACGACACGCTGCGTCGGCTCGCGCGGGTGAACTCGAACGGGCCGGTCGAGAGCGCGGCCCGGCGTGCGCCGGTGGTGGCGGTCGACCTGCCCGCATTCGGTCCGGCGCAGATCCATGGCCTGTCGGCTTCGTTCGCCGCCGCACTCTGGCGATACCGGCAGCTGCCTGACGCGGCAGGAGTGATCGAACGTCTCGATGCCGGCCAGACAGCCGTGCTGCGTGCGCTGTCGACTGATGCGGATGCCGCCGCGGTGCTGCAGCGTGTCGCGACGATGGCCGATCCCGCTTTGGCAGCCACGTTCACGGTCTGGTGCGACTGCATGTACGAATGGCAGGCGGCTGCCGACCGGCTGGGCGTGCACCGCAACACCGTGGTGCGTCGCGTGCGCACCTTAGGCGCCGCACTCGGATGCGACCTGGAACACGACGCCGACGCCTGTCGGGTCACGTGGCTCGCACTTGCGGTGCAGGCCGAGCTCAGCGGTCCTGCGTCGGCAGCGCCTCGAACGTGAGCGAGGCCGAGGCATGCCCGGCCTTGACGACGATCATGACCTGGTCGTCAAGACGTGGCCGGTGCACTGAGATGGTGCCACGATAGGTGCCTTCGCCATCGGCGACAGGGCGAAGCAGATGCCCGTCGGCCCACACTTGGGCATCCGCATCTGCGGGCAGCCGCACCTCCACCTGCCAGAATCGTGCGTGCCGTGAGATGCTCACCTCGGGCACCACGTCGGCCGCAGATGCGGGCGTTCGACTCGTCGTGCCGACCTCGATCTGGTCGCTCGGCAGGGTCGGGGTGAGGAATGCGGGCTCGCGTCGCCGTGTCGCTCGCTCGTATGCCCAGGCGGCATCGATCAGATGGTCGTCGCTGTACGCCGCCCCGGCGAAGGTGAGCCCGACAGGCATGCGAATGTCGGCCATGACGCCCATCGGCACGGTGACCGTTGGAATGCCCAGGTGACGAATCACCCGATTGCCGTTGGAATACGCCACGCCGTTTCGTGACGCCGCCTGCAGACTCTCGGGGCGTGTGAACAGGTCGTCTCGGCCCACGTCACCTGCGGCGGGAAACACGACGAAGTCGAGCTCCAACTGCGCCATCCACGCCTCGAAGTCGTCTTTGCGCGCCTGCTCGAGGCCCTTCAGCAGATGATCGAGCTCGGGCACGTCGTCGTAGCTCTGGGGCAGGCCCTGCTTGACGAACTCGGCGAGTCGCTGCCAGTCGAAGCCGCCGCGCGTGCGAGTGACCCAGAGCGGCACCGGCTCGTCCTCCAACGGGAAGACATCGTCGCCGTCGACATCGGCCCAAGTGCTGAGGTCGGGATCGTCGTTCGTGCGCAGAAAGGCGTCGAGAGCCATCGCCGTCAGAGTGTCGCCCTCGATGGCGCGCCAGCTCGCAGGCACCAGCCCTCGTTCCGGCAGCCCGCGAGCTCCCGGACGGTCTTCTTCGTAGTTCGAGACGACCGGAAAGTCGACCTCGACCACCTCGGCGCCGAGGTCGCGCAGATCGTCGGCGGCACGATCCCACAGTGCGCGAACCGAGTCGCGAATCGCCGGAGCATCGGTCGTCGTGTCATCCTCGCCGATGTACAGCTTCGGCACGCCGATGCGCACGCCTCGCAGATCTGTGGGGCGCTCGCGTGCCGAGGGGTGGTCGAAGACCTCCTTCGGCGAGGGCAGCGCAACCGCGCTCTGCTGACGCCAGAAGTCGCCCGTCGTATCGGGGTCTTCGACGGCGAGCACATCGAGCAGCAGCAGCAGATCGTGCACCGACCGAGTGTGCGGAACCACGACGTCGCAGGTCGGACGCAGCGGCCAGTTGCCGCGCAGCGACAGCACGCCGCGAGACGGCGTATACGCCACCAGGGCGTTGTTCGATGCAGGCGAGCGGCCCGACGACACGGTCTCTTCGCCCATGCCGAAGGCGCACATGCTCGAAGCCGTCGCGGTGCCCGAGCCGTTCGACGACCCTGAGCCGTAGGCTGCGGTCAGATACTCGGGATGGTAGGGGCTGCGTGCGTAGTCGTAGACCCCGGGCTGGATGCCTCCGGCCGCCATCGGCGGCATGTTCGTCTTGCCGAGAAGCACCGCACCGGCCGCTCGCAGCTGTGCGACCGAGGCGGCATCCTCAGTCGCGATCAGATCTGCCAATGCCGGACTGCCAGAGGCGACGGTCAGCCCTTTCGCCTTGTAACTGTCTTTGATCGTGAAGGGGATGCCTTCGAGTGGCCCTGCGACCCCCTCGCTTCGGCGGAGGTCTGATGCCTCTGCCTCGGCGAGGCAGTTCGGGTTGAGCACCGGGACGGCGTGCAGACACGGGCCGGTGCGGTCGTAGTAGGCGATGCGGTTGAGATAGGCGCAGACCAGATCGACGCTGCTCACCTCCCCACTGCTCAGCGCGGCGAGCAGTTCGGCGATGCTTTTCTCGACGATGTCGAAACGGGTCATGGGCGTGTGCCTTTCAACGATGGGTGGTGGTGAGGTCGGATGCCGTGCGGCGCGCCGAGCGCGTCAGTCGGGGTCAGAGCGCCGGGTGGCGACCGGCCCAGGGACGGACCGATTCGACGGCGGCTCCGATCATGAAGGCGTCGTTCTGCGCATAGGGGTGCGCCACGATCTGCAGGCCGGTGGGTACGCCTGCGTCACCGATGCCAGTCGGCACCGCAAGCACGGGGCAGCGATTGTTGATGTTGAACGGCACGGCCATCTGCTGCTGCCAGTAATGGCGGCCATGCTCGTCGACCGAGTTTATCGGAGCCTGCGCAGGCAGCGCTGTTCGCGCCGTAACCGGTGCGAGCAGGGCGATCGCACCGTTCATCGTGGCGCTCAGCTCGTCTCGAACGGCCGTTTCGCGACGCAGCGTCTCGTGCAGCGGGATGCGCGCCGCGGTTGCGAGCGCGTGCTCCACGAACTGCGTGATGTACGGAGACACTGCGGCGTGTGCACGGTCGATCTCGTCGCTCATCGACGGAGCGAGCATGTGCCCGTAGTGGGCGAAGGCGAGCTCCATCAGCGCATCGGCGTGCCAGGCGGGCTCGCGCTCGACGACGTCGACGCCGAAGTTCGCCAGGGCCTCAGCCGTGGCATGCAGCTCGCGAAGGGTGTCGGCGTCGACGTCGTAGTCGCCCAGGTGCGAGCTGAGCACCACACGACGGCCGGCGAGCTGCGTCTGCAGCTCGGCTGAGTCGCCAGGAAGCGCGGCGACCGGCGTCGACGGTATCGAGAGCTGGTCTGCCGCATGCTGCCCGGCGATCACGTTGTGCATCACGCGCACATCATCGACGGTTCGTCCCATGGCGCTGTCGCTCCGGTACCAGTCCATGCTCGAGGGCTGCAGGCCTGGTACGACGCCGTATGGCGCCTTGTAACCTACGACGCCGCAGTAGCAGGCCGGGATGCGCGTCGAGCCTCCGATGTCCGAGCCCGTCGCGAGCGGGGCATATCCGGCAGCGAGCGCCGCACCTGAGCCGCCGGATGAGCCACCCGGGGTGCACTCGCCGTTCCACGGGTTGCGCGTGACGCCCCACTGACGTGACTCGGTGACGGTCGCGGCGCAGAACTCCGGCACCGTCGAACGAACGATCGGCACGGCGCCGGCCGCGATGAGTCGCTCGACGATCGGATGGTCGGCGGTGGGCGTCTCGGCCAGCTCGATGACGCCCTGGGTCAGCGCATGGCCTGCCAGCGCATGCTTCTCTTTCAGAATGACCGGCACACCCAACAGAGGCTGTGACGCGAGCCTGCTCGTCTTCGCGGCCTCGGCATCCACGTGATCGGCCTGACCGCCGTCAGCCTGTGCGTAGCATCGGTCGGCTTCGGCCGCTCGCGCTCGAGCCGAATCGGCGAGCACCTCGGTGACTGCGTTCAGCTGCGGTTCGAGACGGTCGACACGCTGCAGCAGAGTGTCGACGACGGTCGAAGGCCGCAGCGCTCCGCTGCGATAGGCCCGCACCAGATCTGCCGCGCCTGCTGCGGCTATCTGCGCCTCGTCGGCCCGGGACGTGCGGCCGACCGCCGTTTCTTCGTGCGATGACGCGATGTGCGACGCCGCAGGCTCAGCAGATCTGGAATCACTCATGACGGTCATGCCTCCAAGTCAGCGATCTGCGGTGTACGGTTCGCGGACGGTCGTGCGGCCCCGCGATCCTGCGGCCATGCCGGGCGCACAGCCGGGCCGGTGGCGGCAGACACCGCCAGCATCACGATGATGTTGATGACCAGGGCGACGACGCCGATGTTCAGACCGAAGATGCCGATCTTGCCGAATGTGCAGACGATGACGACTGTCTCTGAGACGATCAGACCCGCGATCAGGCCCCGGGCGTTCACGAACTTCTGCCGTGTCACCGAGAGCACGTTCGAGGGAGCGAGCTGGGCCAGCCCCGCATAGGTGAGCAGATAGAGGTTCGCCATGAGATCGGGCCGTGAGAGCGCAAGGCCGAGCGACAGGAGCAGGATCACCCCGGAGGAGACGCGACCGACGAGCAGTTTGCGCTCTTCGCTGATGCCCGTCGGCGTGAGGTTCGACGAGACGAGCGTGGCGATCGCCAGCACACAGTGCGCTGCGGGAACGATGGCGCAGGCGAGACCCGAGATGATCACGAGGCCCATGAGCCACCCGGGCAGCGAGTCTGACGCCAGGGTGAGAATCGCGGAGTTCTCTTCGCCCTTGTTGATCTGCAGGTGGCTGACGGCGAAGAAGCCGAGCACGATCGGAATGAACGTTGCGAGGGTGTAGAGGGGAAGCATGATGTGGTTCTTCGAGACTGCACGAGACTTGTTCGCAGCCAGCACCGCCGGCCAGCTCTCGGGAAGAGTCATCGCGCCGAGCCCGATGCCGCTGATGATCACGCTCGAGACGAACCAGACGATCCCGTAGGTCTGCGTTCCCGGGCTGACCACAAGCAGCTTCTCGGCGTTGGTCATCACGTCGGCCATCACGTCACCCGCGTGGTACGTCGCAAGGGAGCCGATCAGGATGATCACGAGAGCGACCACCATCGCGACGTCTTTGAAGTACGCGGTCAGTGCGACGCCGCGCAGGCCCGCCCACGAGACGAAGAGCAGAATCAGCACGGTGGCAACGATCATGCTGAGCGTGCCGGCCTGCTTGTACCCGGTGCCGAACGACACCATGGTTCCGAGCCCGACGATCTGCACCTGCACGATCGGCATGAAAAAGACCACCGCGAGGAATGCGACCAGGCGCCCGAGGAAGGGACTGGAGAACTGATGGCCGACCATGTCTGCGTTGGTGTGGTAGTTGAAGACCTTGCCGAGCTTCCACACGATCGGGCCGAGCAGGAACATGCCGATGTAGCCGATGACGAGGTAAGCCGGCAGGTAGGCGGCAGAGACCCCGCCGAGCACCGTGAGGCCGGACATTCCGAGGAATGTGAAGCTGGTGAAGATCGCGCCCGCCTGCAGAAAGAAGGTGGTCAGCGAACTCATGCCGCGGTCGCCGATCGCCCAGCCGCTGTTGGTGTTCAGCGACCTTCGTCGACCGAGGAAGCCGAGCGTCGCGATGACGGCGAGACCGAGAACTGTTGCGAAGATCATGCGTGGGGCTCCTGTTCGGCAGTGTCTGCGATGGTGTCGTCGAGCTCAGGCTCGCTGCGGTACAGCATCGACAGGATGAGCGTGGTGGCGATCGCCCAGCCGCCGACCCAGAAGAGGATCGGTGGGAGGCCGAGCACGCTGGCCGGAGTGTTGATGAACGGGAAGAACGGGGTGAGGACCAAGGCGGCGATCGGCAGGATCAGCGCCAGGTGCGCTTTCGTGAGATGCATGGTGGATTCCTGGGCTTTCTCATCTGTGCTGCGTGATTGCTGACGAACTTACGGGCCTGGCCGGAGGCGAATCTGGACGCTTTGTTCGGATTCACTGCCCTGACACGCCGAAATGTCCAGTGAGAAGACTCCATGCCTACGGATCAGGGGTTCGTCAAACGGCACCTCTGAACACCTGTTACGGGAGCTTTACACCGTTGAAACAATTCACACCGTACGGTGTGCCCCATGACCCTGTGCATCAGCGACGTGATCTCACATTTCGCCAGGCAGCTGCAGCCAATCGTCGGCAGTGCAGCTCCGGAGTGGCAGCAGGCGATGCACAGCCCTGTTCGATGGACGACATACACCAACCTGATCGACCCGGCTCCGTATCTGAGAGCGGGAGAGCTGGTGCTCACCACGGGGCCGATTCCTGGCGACGCAGACGATGATTCGAGCGCATCGGGATCAGCGGAGGACGGCATCCGCCGATCTGCGACTCTGCAGGGGGCTCAGGCCCGGGAGTACGTTCGGCGTCTTCGAGAAGTCGGTGCTGCCGGAATCGTGGTCGGCCCGGTGCATCCGGACGGAGGCGACACGTCGTCGGGGGAGCACGAACAGGCGAGACGGCTGTTCGAGAGTCAGTGGCACGACCTGATCGACGCCTGTGCTGCGCAGGGGATGCCGCTGCTCTGGGGCAGGAACACCGTGTTCATCGAGTTCGCACGCGAGCTCGGCGCCCTGATCAGAGCCGATGAGCATCGAACCGATGCCTGGCTCACCGACGCGCAGCAGCGCATCACCGACGCCGCGCTGACCGACGGAGGCCCGGCCGCTGTGGTCGAGCAGCTGGCCGAAGAGCTCGGATCGTGGGTGGTGTGCTTCGACGACATGGCACGTGCCCGGTATCGCTCAGCTCGTGCCGATGACCTGACCGGGGCACAGCTCGAGGCCCTGCAGTCGGCGGCCGCTCGTGTGCTCGGCAGCGGTCTCAGAGGCGCGATGCGCCTCGACGTGAGCGATGTGCAGGGAGAGCTTCAGACGCTGGGCCCCTCGCACGGGCTCGTCGGAGTGGTGGCAGTCGGCACTGTCGACTGGGCGGACGCCGACCGTCGCGACGCGGGCAGGCACCTTCTCTCGAGAGCCCGCGCACTGCTGTCGCTGTCGCTGGTGCGCACACAGGAGGTGCGTCGGGCCGAGTCCGGGCTGAGCGCAGCAGTGCTGCGGCTGCTGCTCAGCGGCGCGGTCGAGGCGGCGCACCACACCGCGGCGTCGTTCTCACCGCTGCCCGACTCCCCAGTCGTCGTCGTTGCCGGATGCTCGAACACCATGTCTGTCGACCAGGTGGCGAGCCTGCTCGGGCGTGCGCATCGCGGCACACGCTCGCTGACGACGGTGCACGAGGGAACGGTTCTGCTGGTCGTCGCATCCCACGATCTCAACGTCGACGGTGACACGCACGAAGACCTGCGCCTCGGGGTCTCTCAGCCGGTGCTCTACGACTCGATGAGCGGCGGCCTCGATCAGGCGATGGATGCGCTTCGACGAGCGCTCGCGGGCGATCAGCCGACAGTGCGCTACGAGCCGGCGGTGCTGGACGATGTGCTCACCGCCGTGCAGCGGGTGCCGGGCATGGAAGACCTTGCCCGCAGCCTGCTGCAGCCGCTCATCGATGTCGACCGCGGTCGGTCAGACGCGCTTCTCGAGACCCTGCGTGTGTGGCTCGAGACCGGGGGACAGTGGGAGGCGGCATCGGCGCGGCTGCAGGTGCATCGTCACACACTGCGAGCCCGCATCGAGAAGTGCGCGCGGGTGCTCGATGTGGATCTGCGCGATCCGAAGGTGCGACACGAGCTGTGGCTCGCGCTGCAGGCGCTCACTGCATGAGACAGACCCGCTCCATGGGAGGTTCGTCGAGGGTCGAACTGGAACCGGCCTGAGGCGTGCATGATATTGAGCTGCCCGGTCAGTGCGGCGCAGACAGATGACCGTCTGCACCCTCCAGCGCGGTGGTCTCCGGGACGGTCGTCTCACTCAGGTGTGCTGATGAGTTTCTGAGACAGTCGAGAAAGATTGCAGTGGCGGGCGCTTCGTGTTTGGGAAGGGTCGCAAATCCCAATGATGTCAGGGGAGCTTCGCAGATGGGCACCGCCGAGATGGATGCCGGCTGCAGGTGGGTGACGGATTCGGGGAGCACTGTGAAGCCGCCGCCTGCGGCGACGAAGCTCAGCGCGGTCTCTTGATGAATGACCTGCTGGGCTACGCGAAGATCACCGATGGCCGAACCGAACAACGACCTGACCTGATCGACGTACCCGGGCATCATGCTGTGCGGAAACGTGATCATGGGAAGGGCCAGCAGCTCTGCAGCACGCACTTGGCTTCGTGTCGCGAATGGGTGTGCGGACGGAACACAAGCGACCAGTCGTTCGGCGAGCAGCTCCGTGACGGCCAACGTGGCTGAGGGCGGGGTGTCGCGGACGATTCCGAGGTCGATGTCGCCGTTGTAGAGCCCATCAATCTGCTCGGCACTGGTCAGCGGGCGCAGCTCCAGTGCGACCCGAGGCAGCCGACTGCGGAACTGCCGGACAGCAGCCGGCAGCAACGTGTAGTTCGCTGAGCTGACGAAGCCGACGCTGAGTCGGCCGCGCTGCCCATTCTCGAGCTCGTGCAGATCGACGAAGCACTCATCGAGGTCGGCGAGTACCGGCCTGAGTCTGGAGGCCAGCTCCGTTCCGGCCGGCGTAAGCTCCACGTGCCGCGTTGAGCGGCGCAACAGGGTGACTTCGAGTTCGCTTTCGAGCTTCTGGATCTGCACGCTCAGGGGCGGCTGCGAGATGTGGAGTCGCCTCGCCGCCCGCCCGAAGTGGAGCTCCTCGGCCACAGTGACGAAGTAACGCAGTTGTCGAAGCTCCACTGAGACCAACCCGATCGTGAGACTGATAGGAATTGCCTAATAATAGCGCTCCAATAAGTATTGGACGTGAAAGAGAAGCGCGACTTGACTGGTGGCATGCCACGAAAAGGCCGTGGCAGGTCACGGACGGAGAACCAGAATGGGTGTGGAGTCAGCCAAGGTCGTCATCGTTGGTGCAGGACTTGCGGGTGCGTCAGCAGCGTGGCGGCTGGCGCAGCAGGGCATTGAAACGCTGGTGCTCGAGCGCACCCAGCCGGCCAACGCCTCGGGAAGTTCTCATGGATCGGCCCGCATCTTTCGGTACCCGTACCTCGACCGGTTCTACACCCATCTCGTCGTTGAGTCGCGCCGTGGCTGGGACGAGCTTGAGACCGCCGGAGGAACGCGTCTGATCACACCGGCTGGCTCGCTTGACTCGGGGGCTGTGCGCAACCCACGGCGTCTCGCGGAGATACTGGGGGCAGAGGACGTCGAGCACGAACTTCTGTCTGTCGATGAGGCGAGCAGACGCTGGCCTCAGCTCACGTTCGACACCGAAGTACTCTGGCACCCGGGAGCCGGCGTGATCGACGCAGAGACCACGGTCAGGACGCTGCTGCGCCTCGCTGCGGATGCCGGCGCACAGGTGATCAGCGACTGGGAGGTTGCCAGCGTGAGCCGCAGTGGCGCTGGCTATGTGCTGACCGGAGCCGACGGGCGCACCGTCTCAGCAGAGAAAGTCGTCGTCACTGCCGGAGGGTGGCTGCCGGCTCTGCTCGGTCAGTTGGATCTGCCGGCCGATTTCGTCGACCGTGTGCCGGAGTTCCAGGTGCGGCAGGAGAACGCGTACCACTTTCCGTACCGTGATTCGGCTGACACTGGTGAGATCCCGGCTGGTGGGCACACCTCGTGGCCGACATTCATCTACAAGGGCGCTGACATCAAGACCTACGGTCTGCCTGGCGGTCGGGATGCCGGTTTCCGTGGACAGAAGGTCGCTGAGTACAACGGCGGCAAGGTGCTGCCCTCCGCGCTTGACCAGGACGGCCAGATTGATCCTGCGAATCGAAAGCGCGTCATCGAGTTCGTCAAGCGCTTCGCGCCCGGGCTCGTTCCTGAGCCGTATGCCGAGACCACCTGCCTCTTCACCAACGTGCCGAACGAAGACATCCTCATCGACTCGTGCGAGGGCGTCACGATCGTGTCGCCGTGCTCAGGGCAGGGGGCCAAGTTCACGCCGCTGCTCGGCGAGTTCATCACCGATCTGGTGACTGGCGCTCGCGGGGTTCCCGATCAGTTCCGCGCTCGCGGGCAGCGTTTCTGACAGCTATGCACGCCAAAGGCCGAGACGACAGAGAGACGAACCGACGATGAGCCATGACGTCGCGACACCGAGCGCCCTGCTCGCCGAGATCCACGAGATCGGTCGAGACTCCGAACGCGGGGGATACACCCGGCCAGTGTTCTCAGAGCCCGAACGGCAACTCACTGAGTGGTTCGTCGATCAGGCACGGCGACGTGGACTCGATGTCGAGACTGACGGCAACGGTATCACCTGGGCCTGGTGGGATGTTCCCGGAGGTAAGCGAACAGACGCGATCGGCTCCGGCAGCCACCTCGACTCAGTGCCCGGCGGCGGGGCGTTCGACGGACCTCTTGGCGTGGTCTCGGCGCTGAGCGCTGTCGATCACCTTCGCGCGCGCGGCGTTCAGCCGAAGCGGGCGCTTGCCGTGATGGTCTTTCCTGAAGAAGAGGGGTCTCGATTCGGGCTTGCATGCCTGGGCTCGCGGCTGGCCGCCGGGGTCGCCGATCCAGAGTACGTCCGGGGTCTGCGAGACGCCGATGGCGTCAGCTATGCCGAGGCGAGCCGAGCCGCTGGGATCGACCCGAGTGGCATCGGGGCAGACCCTCACGGGTTTGCCCGACTTCGTTCGTTCGTCGAGCTGCACATCGAGCAGGGGCGAGGGCTGGCCGAACTCGACCAGCCGGTATCAATCGGTCGATCGATTCTGGGGCATGGGCGCTGGCACTTGGTCATCACGGGACGCGGAGATCACGCAGGCACCACTCGGATGGCGGACCGTCAAGATCCCATGGTCGTGGCTGGGGAGGCAATCGGCATCGTACGTCGTGAGGCCCTGGCCGTCGAAGGCGCGCGCGGCACCATCGGACGCATCCGTGCCGTTCCTGGTGGAACAAACGTTATTGCCTCGAGTGTCGAGCTCTGGCTTGATGTTCGCCACTTCAATGATGATCAGACTCTTGAGATCGTTCGATCGATTGCGAAACATGTGAACACGGCTGCAGAGCGTGATGGATGTGTGTTTCAAATAACGCGTGAGTCGTTCAGTCCCACGGTTCAATTTCATGAAGGAATTCGTGAGAAGATTGGGGCCATTTTACCTCTGGCTCCCATGCTTGACACTGGGGCGGGGCATGACGCTGGAGTGCTCTCCACGATGCTGCCCACTGGCATGCTCTACGTCAGAAATATGACTGGGACGTCGCATTCTCCGCTGGAACACTGCGATCCTGAAGACGCTGATGCTGGCGCGGTTGCGCTCGCCGATGTTCTGCAGGGACTGTTGACAGAAGACTGATTCAGGCGAGAGTTTTGCCTTGCCGGCGTTGCTGGTGTGAGCGCTGAACACGACGAATGACGACAATCATTCTGGTGTTCGGCATTCGCGGATTTCTGCCATAAAACGACTGTATGGCACAGGTATTCGTCTGCGGGTATCTCATGCAAACGAAACGTGTTTTCACGCAAAAGACGCTGGTGCGATACACCGAAGAAACAATTCTCATTTGTACTTGTCTCTGTAAACACATCACACGGCGGTGACGTGCCTTCAGGATGTGACAGTCGACCGAAGGAGACTCTCAGAATGACCGATACAAAAATCGACATGCTGTATTTGAGTGAGCAGGATGTGATCGATGCCGGTGTGATGAACATCGATGAATGCATCGACGTGATGGAAGAAGTGCTGGTGCTCGTGGCCAACGGTCAGTACCGCATGGCTGGCAGCAGCGCCAATTCTCATGGGGCCATGGTGACCTTTCCGGAGCACTCGCCGTTCCCTGAGTTTCCCAAAGACACTGAAGACCGTCGCTTCATGGCCATGGCCGCCTACCTTGGCGGTCGCTTCGACACCGCTGGCGTCAAGTGGTACGGCTCGAACATCGAGAACAGGGAGAAAGGACTCCCGCGCTCGATTCACCTCATCGTGCTCAACGACAAAGACACTGGAGCGCCGTTCGCCATCATGTCGGGCAACCTGGAGAGCGCATACCGCACTGCCGCAGTTCCGGGCGCCGCAGCTCGCAAGCTGGCACCAGAGAATGCCAAGTCGCTTGGCCTGATCGGTCCGGGAGCGATGAACAAGAGTGCCCTCGACACGTTCTCGCGACTGCGGCCCACACTCGACACCGTGCGAATCAACGGACGTCGTCGCTCGACGTCTGAGAAGTATGCCGAGTGGGTGCGCGAGAACTTCCCGCAGTTCACCACCATCGAAATCGTCGACAGCGCTGAGAGAGCCGTGCGCGACTCCGACATCGTCAGCGTCGCGGTGACCGGAATGGTCGGCTCGGAGAACTATCCGTACATCAACGGCGACTGGATCAAGCCAGGCGCGTTCCTGAGTCTGCCGGCCAACCTGAAGATGGATAAGGACTACACCCTCAGTGGCAAGGCCCGTCTGGTAGCCGACGCGAAGGCCATCTACGAGGCCTGGGCCGAAGAGTACCCCGCACCGTGCCATGAGACCGCGTTCGGAATGATCGGACTCAACTGGCAGGATCTCATCGTGGCCGGCGAGCTGGAGTCAGACCGAGTCGTCAACATCGGCGATGTCTTTGCTGACAAAGTACCCGGGCGCGAGTTCCCGGAGCAGCCGGTGCTGTTCAGCGTCGGCGGCATGGGTGTCGAAGACGTCGCTTGGGGCAAAACCGTCTATGAACACGCGGTCGAGAAAGGAATCGGCACCAAGCTGAACCTCTGGAACACGCCGAAGCTGGTCTGACGCCATGTGGGTGATCCGGTTCGGTGAGCAGACGACCACTCCATGGTCAAACGGAGGCGGCCACACGGTCACCCTGCTGCAGCATCCGGCGCATGCCGAGCAGACCGAGGTCATCTGGAGGCTCAGCGTCGCCGAGATCGTCGGCTCGTCTGCCTTCTCGACGTTTCGCGGGCTCAGCCGCTGGTTCGTTCCGCTGACCGATGAGATCGAGGTCACCGTCGGCGAGCAGCACAATCGCCTGCCCCCATTTGACGTGCTCTCGTTCAACGGAGCTGACCAAGTCAGCACCCGGCAGCACCAGCAGACCACACACAATCTCAACATCATGGCGCGTACCGATGTCGTCGACATGCGACTGCATCGGCACACACTCGAACCGGGGGAGGCTCTCGGGCCTCGCTTGACACCGCTTTCGGCGAGACCGAGCGGTGACGAACACCCCGGCGAGCTGGATGCGCTGGTCGTTCTCGACGGCTGGCTCACCGGCGCATCAGGCGAGGTCGCCCCCTGGAGTCTCGTGACAGAGCCGACCAGGAGTGATCTCGCAGCGACTGCTCCGACGCATGTGCTGCACGTGCACATCACCCTGGCTGACGGAGGCAAACCGTCGGCACCACACTCACTGTGACAAGAACAGGATCACACTATGGACATCACTTCACAGGTGAACACCGCCTGGATGCTCGCGGCGACCGTCGCGGTCACGCTCATGCTGCCGGGGCTCGCGCTCTACTACGGCGGCCTTTCACGAACGAAGAACATTCTGAACACGATCATGGTGGTGTTCGGCGGCTTCGCCGTCACCGCGCTGCTCTGGGTGTTGTTCGGCTACGGCCTCACCCTCGGCGACTCCGTGGGCGGAGCTGGTCTGATCGGCAACCCGAGCGGACTCTTCGGACTGGTCGATCTGATCGGTGCCGAGACTCCGGAAGGCGCCGTTCCTGGGATTCTCATCGCCGGCTTCCAGCTGGTCTTCGCCGGGTTGACCGTCGGCATCGTCGGCGGTGCAGTCGAGGGGCGCATGAAGTTCTCAAGCTGGTTGGTCTTCGCCGGGCTGTGGGCCACACTCGTGTACTTTCCGGTCGCACACTGGGTGTTCGCCTTCGACGCCGCTGATGGCAGTACGACCGGTGGCTGGATCGCGAACAAGCTTGGTGCGCTCGACTTCGCCGGAGGCACCGCGGTGCATATGAACGCCGGCGTCGCCGCGCTCGTCCTCGCGATGTTTCTGGGCAAGCGCAAAGGGTTCCCGGCCGTCGGGCGACCGGGCAACCTGCCGATCGCCATCCTCGGCGGCGGCCTGCTGTTGGTCGGGTGGTACGGGTTCAACGGCGGTTCTGCCGGCGGCATCAACGAGGCAGCTGGGTTCTCTCTGACCAACACCCTCGTCGCCGCCTGTGTCGGCATGCTCGGGTGGCTGATCGTGGAGCGCATCTTCGGCGGGCATGCCACCTCGCTCGGAGCCATCTCGGGCGTGCTGGCCGGCCTTGTCGGCATCACTCCGGCAGCGAACTCCGTGTCGGTCATGGGAGCGGTCGTGATCGGTCTGATCGCCGGAGCCATCGCCTACTGGGCGCTGTCGCTGAAGGCCAAGCTCGGCTACGACGATGCACTTGACGCCGTGGCCATCCACATGTTCCCCGGCATCTTCGGAACCATCGCGATCGCCTTTCTGGCCGATCCCGCCACCCCAGCGGGTGCCGCAGGGCTCTTCTACGGCGGAGGCGGTGAGCTGTTCGCCCCCCAGATCATCGGTGTCGTCTCAGTCTTCGCCTACACGTTCGTAGTCACCGCGCTCATCGCCTGGGTGCTCAAGGTCACCATGGGGCTGCGCGTCACCGACGCTGAAGAGAATGCCGGTCTCGACTCATCGCTGCACGTTGAGACCGCCTACGAAAAAGAGGACGCCTGATCCTCCGGCGGCATCGCCGAACCGACGTCCTGTCGAAAGGAACACAAACACTATGAAACTCATCACCGCAGTTCTGCAGCCTGGAACGCTGCAGCCGATTAAGAGTGCGCTGGAACACGTCGGGGTGAAAGGCCTGACAGTTGTGGACGCCCGCGGATACGGGGCACAAGCCGGAAAGGTTGAGGTCTATCGCGCCCGTGAGGTGCGCGTCGACTTCGTGCCGAAGATTCGCATCGAAGTGATCGTCGCAGACGAGCAGGCCACTGCCGCGATCGACGCCATTCAAGAGACTGCGCGCACCGGCAGCATCGGTGACGGCAAGATTTGGGTCACCGAGGTGCTCGACGTCGTACGCGTACGCACCGGTGAGCAGGGCGACGCAGCTGTGAGCTGATCGTCCCCGACACCAGAGAGCCGCGCTGTCGACTGGGGTGCCGCTGAGAAGTCTGACCGACCTTTCCGCGGCACCCCTCCGACGTCTGCGGGGTGAGCAGCACATGCCCGCCCGCGGCCGGTATTCACCGCACGAGAGCGATGCATACTCCGCCGCTGATCAGCGCGCTGCCGACCTCTGCCTCGCGGTGCAGCACCCCCGCGCACGGCGCGAGCACCTGTGTCTCCATCTTCATCGCCTCCATGACGGCGAGCACCTCGCCTTCGGCGACCGACGCTCCGTCTTCCGCCTTCCACGCGACGAGCGTTCCGGTGATCGGCGCGCACACCGCACCGGGCTCGTTCGAGCCGACGCCGTCGGCTGCGGCATCCGCGGCGGATGCGCTGCCTGCGACCGCCTCGTCGCCGGGGCCGCTCTGCAGCACGGCGGCCGCAGAGACTCCGCCTGCCAGCGAGCCGACCAGCTGTGCCGGAAGCCCGAGCTCGACACGGCGGCCGTCGAGCTCGATCCAGGTGCGTGTCAGCGGTTCGCTTGGCATCGGGTCAGAGAAGGGCTGGTGCAGCTCGTCGAGCCAGGAGCATTCGGTCTCGATCCACCTCGTGTGCACCGCGAAGTCGTCAGCATCGGCGGCGGCGAACGCCGGATCGTCGACGATGCGCCGGTCGAAGTCCAGCAGCGTCGGCACACCGTCGACCTGGAACTCCCGCAGCGCCTGGCGGGCCTTGCGCAGTGCCTCGTCGCGATCGGCACCCCAGACCACGAGCTTCGCCAGCAGCGAGTCGTACAGCCCGCTCACCACACTGCCCGCGACGACCCCGGAGTCGAGACGCACGCCCTCGCCGCCCGGAGCGTCGAAGCGGCTGATGCTCCCGGGTGCCGGCAGAAACCCACGCCCGGCGTCTTCGGCGTTGATGCGGAACTCGAAGGCATGGCCCCGTGGCAGCGGAGTCTGGTCGATCTCGAGCGGCAGCCCGTCGGCGACTCGCAGCTGCTGCCGCACCAGATCGACGCCGCTGGTCAGCTCGGTGATCGGATGCTCGACCTGCAGGCGGGTGTTCACTTCGAGAAACGAGACCGTGCCGTTCGCCCCGACCAGGAACTCGACCGTGCCGGCGCTGACATAGTCTGCGGCCTCGCAGATGCGCTTCGCCGCCGACTCGATCGCGCTGCGCTGCTCGTCGGTGAGAAACGGCGCCGGTGCCTCTTCGACGACTTTCTGATTGCGTCGCTGCAGCGAGCAGTCACGAGTGCCGACCACGACGACGTGACCGTCGGCGTCGCCGACGACCTGCGCTTCGACGTGTCGCGGGTGAGGCACGTACTGCTCGATGAAGCATTCTCCGCGGCCGAACGCGGCGACCGCCTCTCGTTCGGCCGACTCGAACTGGTCGACCACCTCGTCGAGTCTCCAAGCCACCTTCAGGCCTCGTCCGCCGCCTCCGAACGCGGCTTTGATCGCGATCGGCAGACCGTGCTGCTGTGCGAACGCCAGCGCCTCGGCACCGTCGGCGACCGGCCCGGGAGTGCCCTCGACGAGTGGGGCCCCGACCGAGGAGGCCAGCTGGCGAGCGGTCACCTTGTCGCCGAGCGAGCGGATCGTCTGCGGCCGCGGGCCGATCCAGATGAGTCCTGCGTCGATGACGGCCTGAGCGAAGTCGGCGTTCTCTGACAGAAAGCCGTAACCGGGGTGCACGGCGTCAGCATGCGCACGTCGTGCGACGTCGATGAGGGCGTCGATGTCGAGGTACGTGTCAGCGGCAGTGGCCCCGGGCAGGGCATAGGCCTCGTCGGCGACGCGGGTGTGCAGCGCATCGGCATCGGGGTCGGAGTACACCGCGATCGAGGTCACCCCATAGGCGGCGCAGCCTCGAGCGATGCGCACGGCGATCTCGCCGCGGTTGGCGATGAGCACTCTGCTGATCATGTTCAGTTCTCCTTCGTGAGAGATGCGTCGTCGGTGGCGGATGCCTGCCCCTGAGGGTCGGTGACCGCACGAAAGCGAATGCTGGCGCCGATCGGCACCTGCCCGGCGAGATTGAGGTGATACGAGGCGACCGAGCCGATGACGGGGTAGCCGCCGGTCAGCGGGTGATCGGCCATGAACAGCACCGGTTGCCCGTTGGGCGGCACCTGCAGAGCACCAGAGGAGGTGCCCTCAGACTCGAGCTCTCGGTGGTCGCGGCGCTCCAGCGGCGTCGGCCCGTGCAGGCGCAGACCGACGCGGTTCGACTGCGCCGTGACCTCCCACTGCTGATCGAAGAGTGCCTGCACCGCGTCATCGGCGAACATCTCGGTACGCGGCCCGAGCACCACATCGAGAGTGACCACGTCGCCCGGGGCGGGCAGACGGCTGTGCAGAGTGTCGTCGGGCGCATCCGCACCCCAGATCTGTGCGACCGCAGCGACTGCGGCACGGCGCACCGGCAGCACGTCACCGGCGCGCAGAGGCTCCGGCCCAAGGCCCGAGAGCACATCGGTCGAGAGGCTGTCGAGCACCGGGGCGACGGCGAACCCACCGCGTACGCCGACGTATGCGACGTTGCCGCGCGTGGGAAAGCCGAGCTCGAGCGTCTCGCCGTCGCGCAGAGCGAAGGCCTGCAGCTCGGGAGCCGAGCGGGGAGCCGGCATCCGGGCAGCCGGGCGTTCAGCGTCCGTCTCCGTCTCCGTCTCCGGCGTCGACGCGGGGCGGACGGTGGCCGACACCTGCGCGCCGGTGACGGCGAGCACCAGTTCGCCGATCGCTCGCAGTCGCAGCCCGCCGTGCGTCTCGATGCTTGCGGCATCGGAGGCGTTGCCGACGAGACGGGCCGCCAGCCGGGCGCTGTCATGGTCGAGAGCACCGGAACGTGAGACGCCGAGATCGGCGTGCCCCGGTCGCCCCAGATCCTGCAGCGTCGAGCCGAGCCCGGGCTCGACGACCTCCAGTGCGGTTCGCGAGCCGCTGTCGTCGCCTGCGACGGCAGCGGTCTGGGGTGCAGTCGGCTGCTGCCGCGTCGATCTCTCGGCCTCGACGAAGCGCACGCGCATGCCGGGGCGCAGGGTCGCGGGAGGATCCAGGCGCAGATCGAACATCGGCAGCTCGGTGGTGCCGATGATCTGCCAGCCGCCGGGGCTGACGCGCGGATAGATCCCGCTGTACGTACCGGCCAGACCGACGGCTCCGGCGGGAATGGCAGTGCGCGGGGTGCTTCGGCGCGGCACGTTCAGCCTCGGGTCGCCGCCGACCAGATAGCTGAAGCCGGGAGCGAATCCGGTGAACGCGACGGTGTAGGTCGAGGCGGTGTGCATGGCGATGACGTCTGCAGGAGTGACGCCGAGCAGATCCGCCACCTCGGCGAGGTCGTCTCCGTCGTAGCTGACCGGCATCTGGACGATCTCTCCGTCGGCACCGAGCGGCGCACTTACGTCGCGTTCCAGCAGCAGCGCGGTGAGCTCGGCGGCATCGATGCGGGTCGGGTGAAAACGCACGAGCACCGTTCGAGCGGCAGGAACGAGCTCGTGCACTCCCGCAATCGGATCGTCCAGCAGCGACTGGTTGAGAGCCACCGCCTGCGAGAGCTCGTCCAGCTCGACTAACAGCACATCGGTGTTGACCGGCAGCACGCGCATCTCAGACCTCGTACGTCGTGTCGGAGACGTCTGAGACGAACATGTATCCCGGGGCGTGCGTGATCGCGAACGGAAGCCGCGAGGCCATGACGGCCGCCTGCGGAGTGACGCCGCACGCCCAGAACACCGGCACCTCGCCGTCATGCACGGGCACTGCATCGCCGAAGTCGGGTCGCGCCAGATCGGCGACGCCCAGGCCGGCCGGGTCGCCGACGTGCACGGGCGAGCCGTGCACCGCCGGATAGCGACCCGAGATCATCGCCGCCTCGGCCACCCGATCCGAGGGGATCGGCCGCATCGACACGACCATCTCGCCGTGGAAGGCCCCCGCGGGGCGACACTGCCGATTCGTGCGATACATGGGAACGTTCGTTCCCTCTGCGATGTGCCGAACCTCGATGCCCGCCCGCTGCAGCGGCGTCTCGAAGGTGAAGCTGCAGCCGATGAGAAATGCGACCAGATCAGGGTGCTCCGCCCAGGCCTCCGTCGCATCGGTCGGCTCGTCGACCAGCTCGCCGTCGCGCCACACCCGATACTTCGGAAGGTCGGTGCGCAGATCGGCGGTCGGCGCCAGCACCGTGCGAGGCGAGCCGGGATCGGTCACGTCGAGCACCGGGCACGGCTTCGGGTTGCGCTGGGCGAAGAGCAGAAAATCGTAGGCGTACTCGCGTGGCACGGCCAGCAGGTTCGCCTGCGCCATGCCTGGGGCGACGCCCGCCGTGGGCAGGCACTCGCCGGCGCGGTAGCGCTCGCGGGCCGTTCGGGCTTCGAGCTGCGCGGATGCGATGGGGGAGTTCATGCGGCCTCCTCAGGGTCAAGCGTGGAACGAACGGCAATTCCTTCGTGCTGTAAGCGGTCACGAATCGCCCGGGCCATGTCGAGGGCACCCGGCGAGTCGCTGTGCACACAGACCGATTCGGCATCGAGATGGAGCTGGCTGCCGTCGACGGCGATCAGCGTGCCGGTCTCGGCGAGACGAACGATGCGATCGGCCACGGCATCCGCATCGCTCAGGACAGCACCGGGCTCGCGACGTGAGACGAGCGTGCCATCGGGCTGGTAGCCCCGGTCGGCGAAGGCCTCGGCGATCACCCGGAGGCCCGCTTCGTCGGCGACACGGGCGAAGACCGAGCCGGCCAGTGCCATCACGGCCAGGTCTGAGTCGTACTCGCGGATCGCCTCGACCACAGCCGCAGCCTGCACCGGATCGACGGCGATGCGGTTGTAGAGCCCGCCATGCGGCTTGACGTAGCGCATGCGCCCGCCGGCCGAACGCGTGATGCCGTCGAGCGCGGCGATCTGATAGAGCACGTCGGCGGTCAGCTCCGGCGAGGCGACATCCATCGCGCGACGCCCGAAGCCGGCGAGATCTCGGTATGCAGGGTGGGCGCCGATGACGACGCCTCGGCCGACGGCCGACTTCGTCGTGTGTATGAGACCGATCGGGTCGCCGGCGTGAAAGCCGCAGGCGATGTTCGCGCTGGTGACGATGTCGAGCATGGCGTCGTCGTCGCCGAGCGACCACCGGCCGAAGCCTTCGCCCATGTCGCTGTTGAGATCTATTGCTGTCATGATGCTCCAATTCTGCGCCCGAAGTCTCGACGACGGGCGGTGCAGGTGTGGTGCTGCGGTGATGATGCTGCGAGGTCACCGCGGTGATGGAGGGCCGGTGGATGCGCTGGGGGAGGGGAAGCGCACCCACCGACCCGGTCTGATGTCGGGTCTGAACGGTCAGGCTACGAGAGGCCGAGCAGAGCGAAGATCGGCTGGATCGACGAGATGCCCATCCACCAGGTGAAGACGCAGACGAGCGCTCCGAGGATGAGCAGCCAGATCGGGTAGCGGTAGTTGCCGAGCAGATCGCGCCGGGCGAAGCCGATGTAGATCATCAGCGTGAGGCCGATGGGCAGGATCAGTCCGTTGAAGCCGCCGGCGAAGACCAGCAGCGCTGCCGGAGCCGTGCCGAGCAGCAGGTAGACGACCAGCGAGACGGCGATGAAGCCGATCGTGGTGATGTTGCGCAGACGCGGTTCGAGGAACTTCGGGCTGAAGACGTTGAAGAATGACACCGAGGTGTACGCGGCGCCGATGGTCGACGTCGTGCCGGCCGCCCAGAAGATGACACCGAAGATGCGGAATCCCCATTCGCCGAGCGCGACCTGGAAGGCCTGCGCGGCGGGGTTGGCGGTGTGACTTGCGAGATCGATCGTGACTCCGCTGGCTGCGACGCCGAGAATGGCGAGGAACAGCAGGTAGCGGATGACGCCGGTGATGGTGACGCCCCAGAACGATGCCGTGCTGATGGCCTTGATGTTCTCGCTGCCGGTGATCTTCGCATCGAGCAGACGATGCGCGCCGGCATAGGTGATGTAGCCGCCGATGGTGCCGCCGACGATCGTGGTCAGTGCGGCGAGGTTGACGTTGTCGGGCATCACGGTCTCGGTGAGCGCGTGACCGACGGGGGGCTGCACGACGAAGAGCACGACCACCACGATGGCGACCTTGACCGCGGCGAGGGCGATGACCACGCGATCCATCACCTTTCCGGCGCGTTTGTACAGAAAGATGCCGATCGCCAAGAGCGCGCCGATGAGCCCGCCGATCTTCGGGTCAAGCCCGATCGCGGCGTTCAGCCCGAGGCCGATGCCGGCGATGTTGCCGATGTTGAACACGAGCCCGCCGAAGATGACCAGCACGGCGAGCACGTAGCCGGTGCCCGGAATGGCGGCGTTGGCGAGCTCTCCGGCGGTCTTGCCCGAGAGCCCGATGATGCGCCAGACGTTCAGCTGCACGATGAAGTCGATGACGATCGACAGCAGGATGCCGAATCCGAAGGCTGCGCCGAGCTGCACGGTGAAGGTCGCCGTCTGCGTGATGAAGCCGGGGCCGACTGCAGACATGGCCATCAGGAAGACCGCGCCGATCAGGGAGCTTCGGCGTTCTTTCAGAAACTGAGCGGTCTGGCTGCCCTTCGAGGCAGAAGGACTGACGCTCGATGATGAGGGCTCTCGGGTTTCCGACCCGGGGGAGGTCTCTGCGCTCATGGTGCTCCATTCGAACAGGCGGGCGTCGGCCCGCGGTCGTCGTTGACTGTGCGATATCGTACAGGTTGTTCAACAAAGAGCATGAACACTTGAAATATGATCGGAGTTTCGTTCATGTTACAAGTAGGTGAAGTGAACAATTACCGACCCGTTGAGGCCGGACGCGCTGCACGTGCCACCAGGGCGCAGCCGGGAGCCGAAACGGGGCGGGTAGAATTTCTGCTGTGACCCAAGCGCTCCCACTCTCCGTGCCTGAGAAGGCGGCGCAGGCTCTGCGCGTACTGATCACCGACGGCGAGGTCTCGCCCGGAGACAAGCTTCCAGAGGCCGATCTGGCCGAGCGACTGGGCGTGTCTCGCAACACGTTGCGAGAGGTCTTCCGCCTGCTCGCTCGCGAGCGCCTGGTCGAGCACGTTCCCAATCGCGGAGTGTTCGTCAGCCGTCCCGGTCTTCCCGAGGTCTTCGACGTCTTCCGGGTGCGGCAGCTGATCGAACCCGAGGCGATCGCCGGTGCCGCACCGGGGCATCCGTCGCTCGAGCGCATGCGAGACTGCGTGCTGCGTGCTCGAGCCGCGGCCGAGGCCGATGACTGGCGCGCTGTCGGCACGGCCGATGTGACGTTTCACGAGGCGGTGATCGCCCTCGCCGACAGCCCGATACTCGCAGACCTGTATCGGTCGCTCGCCGCGCAGCTGCGGCTGATGTTCGGGCTGATCGGCAGCCCGCGCTACATGCATGAGCAGTACATCGACCGCAATGAGCACATCGTCGGCCTGATTCAGCGGGGCGACTCAGCGGATGCGGCGCAAGAGATGCGCGCATACCTGCACGACGCCCAAGAGCAGATCGTCAACGCCTACGTCTCCGGGCGAGTCTCCTCGGTCTGACCCTCACCGCGTCTTCGCCAGCTGAGGCGCGAGCCCGATGTAGGTCTCGGGGCGCAGAGCGAGCAGGCGCTGCTTCGCCTCGTCGCCGATGTCGAGGCCCTGTACGAACTCTTCGAGATCGGCCTGACCGATGCGATGCCCGCGAGTGAGCCCCTTGAGCAGTGTGTAGGGGTCGTCGATCTTCGAGCGACCGGCGGCGACCTCGGCGCGGATCACGGTCTGAATGGCCTCGGCGAGCACCTCCCAGTTGTGGTCGAGATCGTCGAGCAGTGTCGGCGCAGCCAGCTCGACCGTGTTCAGCCCCTTGGCGACGTTATCGAGCGCGAGCAGCGAGTGCCCGAAGGCCACGCCGATGTTGCGCTGGGTCGTCGAGTCGGTGAGGTCGCGCTGCATGCGGCTGGTGATGAGCGTCTGAGCGAGTGATGAGAGCAGCGCGTTCGAGAGCTCGAGGTTGGCCTCTGCGTTCTCGAAGCGAATCGGATTGACCTTGTGCGGCATGGTCGACGACCCGACCTCTCCTGCGACCGGGATCTGATGGAAGTACCCCATCGAGATGTACGTCCAGAAGTCGGTGGCGAGGTTGTGCAGGATGCCGTTGAAGTGCTCGACCGTCGAGTAGAGCTCGGCCTGCCAGTCGTGCGACTCGATCTGCGTGGTCAGCGGGTTCCAGGTGAGCCCCAGGCCCTCGACGAAGTCGCGTGAGACGTCGGGCCAGTCGGCACTCGGGTCGGCGACCACGTGCGCGGCGTAGGTGCCTGTCGCGCCGTTGAACTTGCCCAGGTACTGCTGTTCGCGCACATGCCCCAGCTGGCGACGCAGTCGATGGGTGAACACGGCCAGCTCTTTGCCCATCGTGGTCGGCGTCGCCGGCTGCCCGTGCGTGTGGGCGAGCAGGGGCACGTCGCCGTAGCGCTCGGCGAGCTCCGCGATCTGGGCGACCACGGCATCCGCCTTCGGCAGCCACACCTCGCGCACCGCGTCGCGCACGATCACGGCGTAGGAGAGATTGTTGATGTCTTCGCTGGTGCAGGCGATGTGCACCAGCTCGGCGCGATCGGCCAGCCCCAGGGCAGGCAGATGCTGGCGGATGAACACCTCGACGCTCTTCACATCGTGCTTCTTGACGGCCTCGAGTTTGGCGAGTTCATCGATGCTGTTCTGGTCGAAGTCGGTGACCAGCGCTCGCAGACCGGCCTTCTGATCCGCGGTGAGCGGGCTGGTGCCGAACAGACCGTTCTCGGTCAGAAAGATCAGCCACTCGACCTCGATGTGCACGCGCGCGCGGTTCAGGCCCGCCTCGCTGAGGTACTCGCCGAGGCCGCTGACGGCCTTCTGGTAGCGGCCGTCGAGAGGGCTGAGTGGCTGGTGGTCGAGAGTGCTCAAGAGGTGGCTCCTGTGGATGCGATGGCTGGTCTGCGTGAACATGACCAGCTTAGTGCGGGAGCCGTGCGAGGCAGTCAGAACAGACCGTAGGGATGCACAGCCTCGCTGTCTGCCGGAATCTCGGCGATCGCATCCCACAGCTCGACGATCTTGCCGTCGGCCACGCGCCACAGTTCGAGAAAAGCGTGTCTGACTCCGCCGATGCTGCCCTCTGACTGGGTCAGCACGAAGTCGTTCTGCGCGACGCGTCGGTGCGTGCGGTCGTAGACGAGGGGAGTGCCTTCGCTTTTGAGCTGGTGAAGAAACTCCACGACGGCCTCGGTGCCGTCGGCGATGTCGGGGCTGTGCTGGCGAAAGCCCTCGCCGTTGCTGAACGTCGCCCACTCGTCATACCGCTGTTCGATCAGCACGGTCTGGAAGAAATCAGCGACTTGGCGGCGGCTGGTCTCGGTGTCGACGCTTCGGTCGGTGTGCACCGGCCCGTCGAGCTGTGTTCTGCCGCTCGCATTCGGGGGCGCTTCGGGAACGAGGCCGTCCCAGTGCTCGACGATTGCCCCGTCGGCCACCCGATAGATGTCGAATCCGATCAGCGGTTCGTCGTCCAGCCCGGTGTATCGGCCGTGCAGCGCGACGAGGTCGCCGTCGACGAACTGTCGGACGAGTCGATACCTGAGCGTCGGTGCCTCTTCGACCAGCTGCTTCAGCCCTGTTCGGCCGTCGGCGACGAGTGGGGAGTGCTCGATGAAGTCTGGAGCGAAGGCGTCGGTGTCGAGCACGCTGGTGTCTCGGTCGCCGAACAGGCGCTGGTGGGCGGTGACGACGAGCTCGAGGGTCTCTGCTGCAGTCATGTCGGGCCTTTCTGAGAAGAATCCGCGGCACAGCGAGCTGCTGGTGCTCAGGCATCGCCTGCTGTGTGAAAAGGCCCTGCACGAATCGTCGATGAGGCGACCGAGATGTGGGCCGGGTGGCACGTCAGCGGGCTGCCCGGATGCGGCCAGCCTAAGCGATGCTCCCTCGACCGAGGCGGTACGTATACGATCACCGGCGATTCCTCCCATTCCGTCCACTCCGATGACGCGGCGGATAGGATGGCCGCCAACCGACCCCAACGACAAGGAGACCTCACTATGTCAACGTCGACATACGCTGTGACCAATCCCGCCACGGGTGAGAAGCTGGCCGAGTACCCGGCCATCCAGGACGCCGCGCTCGCCGAGGCGATCAGTCGAGCCACCGAGGCGCACGCACGCTGGAGCACGACTTCGATCGCCGAGCGCGTCCAGGCCATCCACCGCGTCGCCGCGCTGCATCGGGAACGCCGAGATCGGCTGGCTGAGATCGCCACCCGCGAGATGGGCAAGCCACTCGAGCAGTCGCTGGGCGAAGTCGACTTCTCGGCCGACATCTACGACTACTATGCCGACCATGCCGAAGCGTTCCTGGCGGATGACCCGATCGAGCCGGCCAATCCCGGCACGGCGTTCGTACGCAAGGCCTCGCTGGGGCCGCTGCTCGGCATCATGCCGTGGAACTTTCCCTACTATCAGGTGGCTCGCTTCGCCGGCCCGAACCTGATCATCGGCAATACGATCCTGCTGAAACCCGCTCTGCAGTGCCCGGAGTCGGCGCAGCAGATCGAAGACATCATGGCTGAAGCCGGAGTCATCGACGGGGCGTACGTCTCGGTGCTCGCCACTCATGAGCAGATCGAATCGGTCGTCGCCGACCCACGTGTGCGCGGAGTCTCGCTGACCGGCTCTGCCCGTGCCGGTGCGGCGGTGGCTGCGCTCGCGGGGCAGCACGTGAAGAAAGTCGTGTTGGAGCTGGGAGGCTCCGACCCGTTCATTCTGCTCAGCACCGACGATCTCGATGCCACGGTCGAAGCTGCCGTTGCCGCGAGACTCGACAACAACGGGCAGTCGTGCAACGGGGCGAAGCGCTTTCTGATCGTCGACGACCTGTACGACGAGTTCCTGCGGCGCTTCGTCGCGGCGCTCAGCGACGTGCATGCGCAGAACCCCGCAGTGGCGCCGGACATCGCGCTCGGGCCGCTCAGCTCGCTGTCGGCTGCCGAGCTGCTCAGCGATCAGGTGCAGCGAGCACTCGACCAGGGGGCCACTGCGGTGCTCGGCGGCCCCGAACACCGCGGCGCCTACTTCGATCCCACAGTTCTCACCGGGGTGACGCCTCAGAACGACGCCTATCGTGAGGAGTTCTTCGGCCCGGTGGCGCAGGTCTATCGCGTCAGCGACGAAGACGAGGCGGTGCAGATCGCCAACGACACGGAGTACGGCCTCGGCTCCTACCTGTTCACGACGGATCGCGCCCAGGCGCTGCGCGTGGCAGATCGCATCGACGCAGGCATGGTGTACATCAACGAAGTGGGCGCCGACTCGGCTGAGCTGTCGTTCGGCGGGGTCAAAGGCTCAGGCAACGGCCGCGAACTCGGTTCGCTGGGCATTCAGGAGTTCGTCAACAAGAAGCTGATCCGCTCTGGAGACGCCGATCTGCTGAGCTGAACACAGTTGGCCGGAAAATATCCGGCAGATATTGCAGACACCGGAATTCTTCCGTAATCTGAATGTGGTTGTTTACTCATTCGCAGGTTCAGGAGGACGCAGATGGTTCCGGGAGATCTCTCGCTCGTCGCACAGAGCACGCCGCGCTCGGGAATTCGTGACGTCTTCGACGACTGCGAGCTGATTCCCGACGTCATCACCTTCGCCGTCGGCGAGCCGGCGGAGTCGGTGCCCGAACGCGCGGCCAAGGCCGCATGCGAGGCGATCAGCCGAGGCGACACCCACTACACCAACGTGCTCGGCGTGCCCGAATTCCGCGCCGCCGCAGTCGCATACACCAAACGCGCCAAAGGCCTCGAGTACGACGCCGAGACCGAGGCCCAGGCGGTGCCTGGAGCGACCTTCGGCCTGTATCTCGCTCTGCGGGCGCTGCTCAACCCCGGTGACGAAGTCATCATTCCTTCACCGCACTTCACCTCGTACGATGCGCAGGTGCTGCTCTGCGAGGGGCGGCCGGTGACGGTGCCGCTCCGGCCTGAGAACGGCATGAGGCTCAACGCCGAAGACATCGAGCGCGCGGTCACCTCACGAAGCAAGGTCGTGATCGTGAACTCGCCCGGAAACCCAACCGGTGCGGTGACCTCGGCGGCCGAGCTGGAGCGTATCGCCCAGGTCTGTCAGCGGCATGGTCTGTGGGTGATCTCGGACGAGGTGTACCACGCCTTCGTCTACGGTGACGCCCCGGTCGCCCCGTCAATCGCGTCGTGCCCGGGCATGCGCGACCAGACCGTCATCGTCGACAGTCTGTCGAAGACGTATGCGATGACCGGGTGGCGCATCGGCTACCTGCTGGGGCCGAGCGCTCTGGTCGAAGAGACGGCGAAGATCGCCGAGCTGATCCATTCGTCGAACAACACCCCTGCGCAGTTCGCCGGCGTCGCGGCGCTCAACGGCCTCGACGCCGACATCGCACGCATGCGCGACGCATATGCCGTGCGCCGTGACGCGGTGCTCTCTGCTCTGCAGGATGCGCCGAACCTGCGCGCAGTCGCGCCCGACGGCGCCTTCTACGTGTTCGTCGACGTGCGCGACAGCGGTTTGGACTCTGCCGAGTTCAGCAGCCGTCTGCTGCAGCACGAGCACGTGGCCGTCGTGCCGGGTGAGGCGTTCGGGCCGCTCGGGCAGGGGTTCGTGCGCATCTCATATGCGGGCGATCTCGATGAGATCGTCGAGGGCATGGGACGGCTGGTCAGGTTCGCCAATCAGCTTGGCTGAGCGGTGCGAGCCGTAGACTCGGAGTCATGGACAGCATCGACCAAGCCATCGTCACCGCACTGCTGACCGAGGGGCGGTCGACCCTCGCGCGCCTCGCCGAGGTCTCCGGGCTCTCCACCTCGGCTGTGCAGTCGCGGGTGCAGCGTCTCGAGCGAGACGGCACGATTCGCGGGTATCGAGCGGTCATCGACCACGAGGCTGTGGGGCGGCCGCTGACCGCCTTCATCGAGATCACGCCGTTCGACCCGGCCGCCCCTGACGATGCCCCCGAACGTCTGCGGGGCGTCGCGGGCATCGAGGCCTGCTATTCGATTGCGGGGGATGCCAGCTATCTGCTGCTGGTTCGGGTTGCGGCTCCGAGTGTGCTCGAAGAGCTGCTGCAGCAGATTCGCAGTGTGGCGAACGTCAGCACACGCACCATGGTGGTGCTGCGCACGTACTTCGAGGGTGAGCCCGAGCCTGTCGGCGAGCCGCAGCGCGACTGAGGTCGCCTCTGCCGTGCCGGTGAGGTCCGAGCGCGGTCAGCGCTCGCCGATATGAATCACCGGCACAGCGCTGGTGTCGAGCAGCGGCCCTGAGCGCACCGTGAGATCAGGCAGCTTGGACGTTCCGAACGCCGGCAGCAGCACCGCCAGGACGGCGAGCCCCGCACCGAAGAGCATCGCCGACTGCGCCCCGACGTGGTCGACCAACACGCCTGAACCGGCGCTGCCCATGGCAATGCCGGCGAGCAGCCCGCTCGACATCCATCCGAAGGCCTCTGTGGCATCCCCGCTGCGCAGGCTCGACGAGACCACGTTGTACATCACCGCAAGCGAAGGGGCGGTCCCGAGTCCGGCCACGAAGAGCGCGGCCCCGACCCACCACGGGTTCGGCGACAGCGCAGCCGCCAGCGTTCCGATCGCCAGGGCGCTCTGCCGCGTGGCCATCGACCAGGGCCGCATGGCCACCCGCGCCATCACGATGCCGCCGACGATCGAGCCGATCGCGAACACCGCGATGATGATGCCCACGGTGAACTGCTGCCCGTCGAACATGGCGACCGCCGCAGCCTCGACGGCGCCGTAGCTGGCGTTCTGCAGCGCACACGAGACGATGGCGATCAGCACCGGCCATTTGAGCAGCACACCGCCGAGTCTCTTGCCGCTGACGGGAAAAGTCGCGAGTCGAATCGCCGGAGCCGTCAGCAGCAGCACGCCGCCGACGAAGCCGAGGGCGGCGACCAGTGCCAGTGCGATGCTGGTGCCGGCCAGCGGTGCCACCGCCGTGACCAGCACCGGGCCCACCACCCAGATCAGCTCCTGCGTGATGGAATCGAGCGAATAGACCTGCGCACTGAGCCGGGGCGGCACCAGCACCGGATAGAGGCTGCGCGTGATCGGCAGAATCGGCGGCGTGCAGAAGCCGAGCACGATCGCCAACAGCATGAACGCCCACAGCCGATGCGGGCCGAAGGCGATGGCCGTCATGGCCGCCGCGTTGAGCAGCAGCGTGGCCCCGAGCAGGCGCCTGGCGCCCAACACGATCATCCAGCGCCCCATCAAAGGGCCGGACACCGCCGCGCCGATCGAGAAGGCGGCGACGGTGAGTCCGGCGTCCGTATATCGTCCGAGGACGTGCTCGACGTGCATGAGCAGCGCGATGCTCAGCATGCCCTGCGGCATGCGTGCGATCAGCTGCGAGCCCATCAGGCGCACCAGGCCGTCGACGCGCACGACCTCGCTGAGAGAAGCCATCAAAACCTCGCAGACACGACAGCGTGAACCACAGATCACTCAGTTGAAAGGGAAGATCAGGTCGAGGAGCCGCGGCTCGGATCGGCATGACGCTGTTGATTGTCGCACAGAACAGAGGGCTTCGGTGCGTGTGGGGCGGGCGAATCGTGCGCAGACGGCATACACTGAAAGAATGGATGACCCGCGACAACAGCCGTCCGTCGAGACGGCTCCAGTGAAGATTCGACCCGAGATCGCCAGCGCAGCTGCCTATCGACAGGGACGCCCCGCTCCGACCGGCGGGTTCAAACTCAGCTCGAACGAAGTGCCCTTTGCCCCGCTGCCCTCAGTCGTGGCGGCCATCGAAGGAGCTGCCGAGAGCATCAACCGCTACCCTGACTCTTCGGCCGCCGACTTGGTGCGCCGCCTGGCGGCGCTGAACCACGTCGACGACGATCAGATCGCGGTAGGCCCGGGATCGATCTCGGTGCTGCGCCAGCTGATCACCGCGGTGGCCGTGCCCGGCGACGAGATCGTCTACGCCTGGCGTTCGTTCGAGGGCTATCCCTCGGTGGTCACCCTCAACGGCGCCACCTCGGTGCAGGTGCCGCTCACTGACGACGGTCGGCACGATCTCGATGCGATGCTCGATGCGATCACCGACCGCACTCGCGCGGTGCTGCTGTGCAGCCCGAACAACCCGACCGGCACCACGCTGACTCATGACGAGGTCGAGCGCTTCGTGGCGTCCGCCCCACGCGACGTGCTGATCGTGATCGACGAGGCCTATACCGAGTTCGTCCGTGATGAGGACGCCGTCAACGGGCTCGCGATCATCGCCGACCACCGCAACGTGGTCACGCTGCGAACCCTGTCCAAGGCGTACGGGCTGGCCGGGCTGCGTGTCGGCTATGCCGTCGGCGATCCCATCGTGATCGCCGCAGTGCGTGCTTCGGGGCTCCCGTTCGAACTCACGACCGCCACGATCGAGGCTGCGAAGGCTGCGCTCGACGCCCGTGAAGAGCTGGACGAGAGACTCGAGATTCTGGTCAGCCGGCGCAACCAGATCGAGGCCGGTCTCGTCGACCAGGGCTGGCAGGTGCACGAGTCACAGGGAAACTTCGTGTGGCTGCCGACCGGTGACCAGACCGAGTCAGCCGCTGAGATCCTCGAAGGGCACGGCATCATCGCGCGAGTCTTTCCCGAGGGCATTCGTGTGACGGTCGGAGAACGCCAGTCTATAGAACCCCTCCTAAGCGCCACCGCTGAAATTGTGCGTGGTCTGGAGAATTAACACAGAAGTGCGCGCCTAGATTGGGGAGCATGACTTCGACTTCGTCCGCTTCGACGCTTCGCCCGGCTGAGGCCGAGCACACCGCGACGTCAGATGCGCCATTCGACTCAGCGACCGGAGTGCAGCTGCTCGACCCCTCAGGGGCACGACAGCGGAACGACCGCAATGAGCCCTACCAAGGCCTCGTCGACGGTCTGTCGCTCGACGAGCTGCAGCAGTTCTACCGAGACATGGCGATCATGCGTCGTCTCGATGCAGAGGGAACCGCGCTGCAGCGTCAGGGGCAGCTCGCGCTGTGGGTGCCGTCAGTGGGGCAGGAGGCCGCGCAGGTCGGCGCCGGTCGCGCGACTCGTCCCCAAGACTGGGTGATGCCGTCATACCGCGAACATGTGATCGGCATGATCCGCGGCGTCGACTTCGTCGACATGCTCGACATGCTGCGCGGCAACACCCACGGTGGTTGGGACTGGCAGCGCACGCATTTTCATCTCTACACGCTTGTCATCGGCACCCAGTCACTGCACGGCACAGGCTATGCGCAGGGTGTGGCGCTCGACGGGCTGGTCGGCACCGGCGACTTCGACCGCGACACTGCGGTGCTCACCTGCTTCGGCGACGGCGCGACCAGCGAGGGCGACGTCTCAGAAGCGATGATCTTCGCTGAGAGCCTGCACGTGCCCGAGGTGTTTCTCTGCCAGAACAACCAGTGGGCCATCTCGGTGCCCGTGGGCATCCAGGCCGCACGTCCCCTCGCCGACCGCGCGGCGGGCTTCGGACTCAACGCTGTGCGCATCGACGGCAACGACGTGCTCGCGAGCTATGCCGTCGCTCGCAGCCTGCTCGACGACGCCCGCTCGGGCGAGGGGCCCGGGTTCATCGAGGCGGTGACCTTCCGTCGCGGGCCCCACACGACATCCGACGACCCGACGAAGTATCGCACCCGGGAGCTCGAGGCGTGCTGGGCCGACCGCGACCCCATCACTCGCTACGAGACCTGGCTGCGCACCGATCGCGATGTGCCGCAGGCGTTCTTCGACGAGGTCGAGCAGCAGGCGGGCGATGAGGCCGCACGCGTGCGCGAGGCCGTGCTGCACCTGCCCGAGCCCGAACCTGCGAGCATGTTCGCCCATGTCTACAGCGAACCGCACCCGGTGATGCAGGCGCAGGCCGCCTGGCTGGCCGACTACGAGGCGGGCTTCGCAGACGAGGAGGAGCAGGCATGAGCGCCCAGACCGAGACGCAGAAGCGCGTGCGCGAGCTGCCGATGGCCAAGGCGATCAACGCCGGGCTGCGTGAGGCGCTCGCGAATGACGACCGCGTGCTGCTCTATGGCGAGGATGTCGCCGCACTCGGCGGCGTGTTCACCGTTACCAGCGGGCTGCAGCAGGAGTTCGGCGTGCGTCGCGTCTACGACTCGCCGCTCTCTGAGGCGGGCATTGTGGGCACGGCGATCGGTCTTGCCATGCGTGGCTATCGTCCGGTGGTCGAGATCCAGTTCGACGGCTTCATCTTTCCTGCGTTCGATCAGATCACCAGCCAGCTGGCCAAACAGACGAACCGTCACGAAGGCACGCTGTCGATGCCCGTGGTGATCCGCGTGCCGTACGGCGGCGGGGTCGGCGCCATCGAGCATCACCAAGAGAGCCCCGAGGCGTACTTCGCGCACACCCCGGGTCTTCGCGTGGTGGCGCCTTCGAACGCGAACGACGCCTACTGGATGATTCAGCAGGCGATCGCGAGCGACGACCCAGTGCTCTTCTTCGAGCCGAAGCGTCGCTACTGGCAGAAGGGGCCGGTCTCGCTGGATGCCGCTCCCGGCGAACTGCATGGCTCGCGCATCGTGCGTCCGGGCGATCAGGTGACGGTGATCGGCTACGGTGCGATGCTGCCCGTGCTGCTCGATGCCGCAGAGATCGCCGCGAAAGAGGGCGTCAGCCTCGAAGTGGTCGATGTGCGCTCCATCTCTCCGATCGACTACGGGCCTCTGGTGGAGTCGATCGAGCGCACCGGGCGCGCCGTCGTCGTGGCCGAGGCCCAGGGGTCGGTGTCGGTCGCCAGCGAGATCGCCGCCCAGCTCGGGGAACGGGCGTTCTACTCGCTCGAGGCGCCGGTTGCCCGCGTCACCGGTTTCGACGTGCCGTTCCCGCCCGCGAAGCTCGAACATTTTCAGGTTCCCGACGCCGATCGTGTGCTCGACGCCGTCGATCGTGTGCTGGAGTACTGATCGACGTGAAGTGCGAGACGACGCTGGCGGTCGGCAGCAGACAAAAAGTGAGGAACGACGCATGAGCGAGACCTTCGCGCTCCCCGACGTGGGAGAGGGCCTCACCGAGGCCGAGATCGTCAACTGGCTGGTCAAGCCCGGCGACTCTGTCGTGGTGAACCAGGCGGTTGTCGAGATCGAGACGGCGAAGTCAGTCGTCGAGCTGCCGGTGCCGTTCGCCGGCACCATCGAGCAGCTGCACGCCGACGTCGGCGACATCGTCGAGGTCGGCGAGCCTCTGGTCACCGTCGGCGTCACAGCAGCGGCCGCGCCGTCGGCATCGGCGCCGCAGCCAAGCGAGCCGCAGCCAGCCGAGCCGGTGCCCGCCACTGCCGACACATCCTCATCGCCCCGCGCAGAGCAACGGTCTGCGGCTGCGACCGCGGCCGCGGTCGCACCGAAGGCCGGTCGATCTGCCGACGCCGACGAGGGCGGCGCCAATCTGGTCGGTTACGGCGCGAGCAAACGGCCGAAGTCGCGACGCACACGTCGTCTTGCGGCCCACAGCACCTCGCAGCACACACAGACGGATGCGCATACCGGAGGCTCGCCCAACAACGGAGCCGCCGCCTCCCGTGCGTCGACTGCCGGGGTGCACACACAGCATCCGCGAACGGGCAGTCCGAGCCTGCCCGCGATCGCCCGTCCGCCGATCCGCAAGCTCGCCAAAGACCTGGGTGTGACGCTCTCAGAGGTCACCGGAACCGGGCACGGCGGAGAGGTCACCAGACAGGATGTCGTCGCGAACGCGAAGCAGATGAGCGTGTTCCGCAACATTGAGACACCGGAGTGGCCGGCCGGTCGCGAGCAGGTGGTGCCGACCAGCGGCCGTGACGAAGTGGTCAAAGTGCACGGGGTGCGCCGATCGATCGCCAAGGCGATGGTGTCATCGGCGTTCACCGCGCCGCACGTGACCGTGTTCGTCGACGTCGATGCGACTCGTACCATGGAGTACGTTCGTCGGCTGAAGAACTCGTCGGCGTTCGCCGGCGTCAAGGTCTCGCCGCTGCTGATCATGGCCAAGGCCGTGATCTGGGCTGCTCAGCGCAACCCCGAGGTGAACTCGAGCTTCGACGACGAACGCATCACGATTCACCACTATGTGAACCTGGGTATCGCAGCGGCGACCCCCCGCGGGCTGCTGGTGCCGAATATCAAAGAGGCTCAGTCGCTGAGCCTGCGCGAGCTGGCCCAGGCGCTCGGCGATCTGACCGCGACCGCTCGTGCCGGGCGCACACCGCCGGAGGCGATGCAGCACGGTACCATCACCATCACCAACATCGGCGTCTTCGGCGTCGACGCGGGCACCCCGATTCTGAACCCGGGCGAGGTCGCGATCACAGCGATGGGCGCGATCAGGCAGAAGCCGTGGGTCGTCGACGGAGAGGTGCGGCCGCGCTTCGTCACCACGGTGTCGGCCTCATTCGACCATCGCTGCGTCGATGGGGATGTCGCCAGCCGATTCACCGCAGACGTCGCCTCAGTGCTCGAAGAGCCTGCCCTGCTGCTCGACGTCTGAGCGGTGCGGTCGGCGCGAAGGCTTCGCACCGACCGCGCAGACGACGGTCAGGCGGCGATGTGCACGGCCCGCAACGGGCCCGAGGGCTTCGACGCCCACACTGCCACGTAGCGGCCGATCTTCAGACCCTTCTCCCGGCTGATCTTGAAGAACGCGCCCGCCGGTGCATCGGGCACCAGGGTGTCGGCGGCGACGGCCTTCTCGCAGTCTCCGCTCTTCACGCTGGATCCGAGCGCCGAGAACGCCGCCTTCGAGAAGGCTGCGAACTCGTCGGGCGAGGTCTGCAGGCGATTCGCGAAGGCTGCGACCCAAGCCTCGGCCTGCTGCGCCGAGGCCGTGGGCCCGACGAGCAGCAGGGGAGTGACCGAAGCGTCGTTGGTGCGGGTCAGCTGCACGGGAATCACGATCGGGTCGACGACGAAGCCGCTCTGTGCGAATGCCTGCTGGGCGCGCTGCAGTCGGCCGGCCGATGTGGCCTTGTCTATCAGCGCGGCGACGATCGCGATAGCGAAGAGGATCAGCGGGCCCCAGACCAGCAGCCAGAGCCCCGGTGAGAAACTGCCGTCGCGGCCGGTGGTCGAGGCGAACAGGTCGAAGAACGTGGCTCCGGCCGCCTTGTTTCTGGCATTGCCAAGCGAGACGAACGCCGAGATGACGTTGCGCACCAGCAGCACGAGGCCTGCGATGATGCCGATGCCGACCACGAGACTCCACGCCGAGCTCGGGGCCACGACGTCGCCGAAGCGTTTGGGGTCGCTCTTGAGCTGCTGTTCGAGCGCGACCTCTGGGCGAGCCGGCCCACCGCCATTCGAGGGTGAGTGAATGCGCGGCGGAATGCGAGGTGGGATGGATGACATCGAATTGGCTCCTGTCGATAGTGTGAACCGCCTTGGTTCTGACGTGCAGGCTTCGACGGCGAGGCCAGACACGAATGAACCCCCGATCCAATGAATCGGGGGTTCATCATGTCACCGGCGAAGCCGATGACGAAGTCTCGTGTGGGTCAGCCCTGACGGCCGTTCCAGCGCGGGTTCTTCTTGTTGATCACGTAGGTGTGGCCGCGGCGACGAACGATCTTCGAGCCCGGCTTGTTCTTCAGTGACTTGAGCGATGCGCGCACCTTCATGGTCACTCCTCTCTTCTCGGTTGTACGTCATTTACCGAGGCGGCAAATACGTCAAAGCTGTGTGGGTATGCAACCCGACGCTCAAGCATAGCCCATTAACCGCCTCGGTGCATGATGCAATGAGCGGGCGAACGGTCGTCTCGATTTGACTGCACCCCTATGCTAGTGAGTATGACTCGCAGTAGCTCTTCTCGTTCTTCTCGATCACAGCACGTCGACGGTGTCGAGGCTGGCTCTGCGCGCGGACTCTGGCACTGGTCGACACGCGAGCTGCTCGTCGCCGCGGTGATCGGGGCATTCGGAGCCGCCATCACTGCGGCGACGAAGGTCGCGGCGGTTGCCCTCTATGCCGTCTCGCCCATGCTCGCCGCCCCGATGACCGGCACGGCCCTGTTCGTGGGCGTCTTGGCGGCCAGCCTCATTCGGCGCCCGGGAGCGGCGCTGGTGGCCGGCTTCGTCGCCGCCGTGGTGGTGACGCCGTTCGGCGGCTTCAACCCGCGAAACATGGTCGCGGCGCTCGTGGTCGCGATCGCGGTCGAGCTTGCTCTGCTCATCGGACGGTACCGACGCTTCGGTCTGCTGAGCTGTGTGGTTGCGGCCCTGATCAATGCGGCGTTCCTCTTCAGCATTCACTGGTTCGTGTGGCATCTGGCGCGCACTCCGCTCTGGGTGCAGATCGGCACCGGTCTCTCGCTGCTGGTCGGGCAGCTGCTCTGGGCAGAGATCGGCGTCTGGCTCGCAGCGGCGCTGCGTCGCGCCGGGCTGGCCTCGACGGCTCGGGCGGTGCGCACGCGTCAGCCCTGACGTCTGGGCAGGCGGCCCGAGCCTGAGCACGAACCGACGTTGACGCCGCTGGGCTGTGCACAGGATCCCGTGGAATAATGAGCGCCGTGTCAGCCGCATCCGATAGTGAGAGCAGGTCTCGGCCCGCCACTCGCCGCGACCGCAGCGCTCTTCGAGAGCCTCCGGTCGAGGTCGACCTGCGGACGGCTGCCGAACACGCAGAGGAGCAGCGTGCGGTCGCGGCGCAGCGATTCGCCGCAGAGCCGGCTGCCGGGCCCGCCCACGACGAAGACATGACGAGCTCGAGTCGCGAGAGTGCTGGCGCCGTTCGACGACGGATGCTCTGGCCGCTGATCGCGCTGCTCGCGTTGGCGGTCTTCATCGTCATCCGCATCGCGAGTCCGCTGCAGGATGTGACGTTGGGCGATGCGCTGAGCGACTGGGTCACTCTGTCGCTCAGCGTGCTCGTGGAGTCGACGCCCTTCGTGGTGCTCGGCATCATCATCGCCATCGCGCTGCGCTTCTGGCTGCCGCAGGGCCTGCTGCTCGATCATCTGCCGCGCAACGGCTTCATTCGCCGAATCATCATCTCGCTGTTCGGCATCCTGCTGCCGGTGTGCGAATGCGGCAACGTTCCGGTGACCCGAGGGTTTCTGAGTCGCGGCATGAACATTGGCGACGCGTTGACGTTTCTGGTGGCCGCCCCGATCGTGAACCCGGTGACGATCATCACGACCTATCAGGCCTTCGGCTGGCAGAACGGAGTGCTTGTCGGTCGTGTCGCCGGTGCCCTGGCGCTGGCCAATCTGGTCGGCTGGCTGTTCAGCCTCTATCCCGAGCAGCGCCGTCTGCTGACCCCTGCCTTCGACGAGGCCTGCCGACTTGACGCGCACGAGCATGCGGGGGGCGGATTCGTCGGGCGGCTGCGTTCCAGCGGTGGTGTCTTCCGCACTGAGACGCAGGCCATGCTGGTCGCCTTGATCGGTGGCGCGTTCATCGCCGGGGCCATTCAGGTGTTCGTGCCGCGTCATGTGCTCGTCGATCTCGGCGCCGACCCGGTCTGGGGCGTCGTCGCCCTGATGCTGCTGGCATTCATCGTCTCGATCTGCTCGAACGTCGACGCCTTCTTCATCCTCGCACTGGGCTCGACGTTCCTGCCGGGCGCTCTGGTCGGGTTTCTCGTGTTCGGCGCGATCATCGACATCAAGATGCTGGCGCTGCTGCGCACCACCTTCTCGACGCGGACGCTGATCTGGCTGACGGCGATCGTGGCACTGTTCGTCCTGGTACTCGGATCGGGGATGAATGCACTGGCCTGAGCACTTTCGACGTTGGCACGGCGTCGTCATCGCCGTCGCGCTCTCAGGCTTCATCCTGTGGCTGGCAGCGCAGCATCATCTCGATCTCTATGTGAACCCGCGGTACGTCTGGTTCGCCGTGGCCATGGCTGCGGTCGCTCTGCTGCTGGGCGTGGTCGCGGTCGTGCTGCCAGACCGCGATCACGATCACGATCACGACCACGACGACCACAGTCAAGGCGACGATGCGCGGCCGCCCACGCGAAACATCCGACGCTGGCCTGTGGTGAGCGGCGTCGCCACCGCCGTCATCGTGGCCATGCTGGCCGTCGCGCAGCCCACGACGCTCAGTGCCTCGCAGGCTGTGACGCGAGACGCCGCCGTCGGCGGCACCACGCTCGCCCAGACGATGACCGGCGACATCGCGACGGTCGGCGCCGGCCCCGAGTCGTTCACGATGTCGGACTGGGCGTCGACGATGCAGCTGCGTGGCGATCTGTCGTTCTACGACGGACACAATGCGACGTTCTCGGGCTTCGTGACGCCGGATCGACAGGATCCCGACAACGTCATGCTCGTGACGCGGTTCATGGTCACCTGCTGCACGCTCGACGCTCAGCCGGTGTCGATTCCTGTCTATCATCCCGGCTGGCAGGCGACGTATCCGCCGCAGTCGTGGGTTGAGGGCAGCGGCGGCTTCGCGGTGAACGCGAGCCAGTCGAGTCCGTATGCCGTCGTCTTCGCGCCGACCGATCTGCACAGCATCGAGGAGCCCGGTGACCCGTATCTCAACTGACCGCTCTGGTGTGACGCATCGTGCACGCTGGCCCTGGCGACTCGGGGTCATCGGCACGATTGTGCTGCTCGTCGCGGTGTTCGTCGGCGCCCAATGGTACGGGCAGCGCGAGAACACCGTGCTGACCGATGCCAACGCGGCGGCTGTCGCCGACGAGGCACCGGTGCTCTCGCTGCGGCGTGGCGGCGGATACCAGGATGACAGCGCACTGCGCGGCGACGACCGGATCGTGCGCTCCGGCATCAGCGACACGGGCATGCAGACCGTGTTCACTGCGCCGCGCATTCAGACGTTCGTGGTGGACGACCGCTGGATCGTGGTCGCCGTGGCCGATCGCAGGACGGCTGCCACGAAGCTGGAGCTGCTCGATCGTCAGGCCTCGGACGCGACCTCCAATGATGCCCGCGAGCTCGTGCTTCCGCTGGAGGCGACAGTCATCGGTCTCGCTCTTTCAGGAGACACAGTCTCGGCGACGATCAACCCCCTCGACTACGGCGAGCCCGGCGGGCAGGTCGTCGCCTGGAATCTGGCCGGTGCGGACGACTCGGTGCCGGGCACACCTGTGCACACTCCGGGCGGCGAGCTGGTGCAGGGCAACCAGGTCGTGCTCACCGAAGACGGTCGGTTCGCGGTCGTTCGGCAGTGGGACAACACCATGCTGCGCGTCGCGCTCTTCGAAGTGCGCACCGACCAGCAGTACGACGACGAAGAACAGGCCCCGCTGCCGTTGGGCAGCTACACCGAGGTGCTCGGGTCGGCCGCGCAGCAGCGGCTGCTGATGTCGGATCAGAACGGGACGTTCGCTCTGGTCGACCCGGTCAGCGGCGGGCGCCAGCACCTGGACACCTCGCAGCCGAAGGGCGTCGACAGCGGGTCACGGCTCGTGCAGCTCGCGCCGGCGTCGTTCGGCGCTGTCGCGGTGTACGAGAGCAGCTCTGGAGACCAGACCACAGACACCGTCTACGCACTCACCGGCGACGGTGCTCGTCGCATCGCCACATCGCCTGGGCGAGGGTCGGTCTCTGGGGCGTGCGCATCACCATCGGGAAGGTTCATCGCAGTCACGACGGCGCCTGACGACGCCGCGGACGACGGCTATGTGATGATGCCGAATGTGACCGGTGCGAACACCGAGATCTTCGCCGCCGATCAGCCGGTGTCGATCGGCACTCTGCCCGGGCTTCGCCCGAGCTGGTGTCAGGGATATCAGCGGGTGCCCGCCGGGCTGTACTGAGCGCAGGCGACGACGCGCGCCGCCTCTAATTGACATCGATTCCCATTAGCGCTTAGAGTGGGCGCGTGGTTGTCGTCGCTCCGGCGCCGGCCTGCCGCAGACATCGAGGATGCTCTGCTCGGCGGCCTGCGTCGGGGCGGCACATCTGTCGTCAGACTCGGTCTCGACTCTGACGGTGCTGCGCTCTGGGCGGCAGAAGCTGGCCCGCAGAGCATTCGCATCGTCATGAACGGCACCGCACATTTCACACCAGCATTTTGGAGAGAAGTCTCGATGAAGTACACCCGCACCGCATCAGTCATCGGTGTCGTCGCCGCGAGCGCTCTGCTGTTCGCCGGCTGCAGCAGCCAGAGCAGCAGCCCGTCGGCAGCACCGGCCAAGAGCGATCTGAAGATCACGGTCTCGACCACGCAGCTCGGCGATTTCACCAAGCAGGTCGTCGGTGACACCGGTGCCGAAGTGACGCAGATCGTCGCTCCGAACCAGAGCCCGCATGATCTCGAGCTCACTGCCGCCAACTCGGCTGCGCTCGCCGACTCGGGCGCGGTCATCGTGAACGGATTCGGTCTCGACCAGGTCGTCAGCGATGCCGCACCGGCTGACAAGATCATCGACACCAGCACGGGTGTCACGCCGATTCCTGCGACCGACGATGAGAAAGAGGAGGCCGAGGAGGGCCACAGCCACACCGAGCTGGTCAACGATCCGCACATCTGGACAGACCCGGCGAACGCCAAGATCCAGGTGCAGAACATCGCCGACGGGCTGGCCAAAGCCGACCCTGACCATGCCGACGCCTACAAGAGCAACGCCTCGGCCTACGAGGCCAAGCTCGACGATGTCGACAAGTGGATCAAAGACACCTTCGCCCCGGTGCAGCCCGATGCACGCAAGTTCGTGTCGACGCACGACGCATTCGCCTACTTCGTGAAGGCCTTCGACATCACGCAGGACGACTCAGTGCTGAACAGCCTCGACGACCACGCCGAGCCCAGCGAAGCCGAGCTGCAGTCTCTGGTGACCAAGATCAAGGGCACCGGGGTCAAGGCCGTCTTCGCCGAGGCTTCGGTCGATCCGAAGATCGTGCAGCGCATCGCCGACGAGTCGGGCGTGAAGCTCTACTCGGGTGATGACGCACTCTACGGCGACTCGCTCGGCGAGGCCGGCTCAGAGGGCGAGACCTACCTGAAGGCCACCGTGCACAACGTCACGCTCATCGGGCAGTCGTGGGGGCTCGACCCCAAGGCTCCCGAGGGCCTCTGAACGTCATCGGGGTCTCTGCCCCGCGCCTGACGGGCATGGTCTTCATGCTCGTCACACCGCCATCGTCGCGACGCGAATGCGCTCGCGGCTGGTGAGCGCATCCGCTCGATCACGCGCAGCACTGCGCGCGACCGGGCGGTTTGCGCTTTCCGGCGACCATTTCGACGCCACGGCGACGTGGCGTACCGACCCCTCAGCAGATCAGAACCGAGTGCCGATACAGTGAACACCATGCACGCCCCCAAGCCGACCCTGCAGTTCTCTCATGTCGATCTCGGCTACGACAGCACCACCGCCGCGCTCGCCGACGTCGACGGCACGCTGTGCGAGGGGCAGGCGCTCGCGCTGATCGGGCCGAACGGCTCAGGCAAGTCGACGCTGCTGAAAGGCGTTCTCGGACTGATTCGCGTGCAGCACGGCTCGATCACCGTGCTCGGTCGCCGCCCGGCCGAGGCGCGAGAAGACGTGGGCTACCTGCCGCAGACCACTGACATCGATGCGGCCTTTCCGGTGACGGTGCGCCAGGTGGTGGCGATGGGGCGCTACCGCAGACAGACCGGTCGGGCCTTCGGGTGGGTGCGTCGGGCGAGCGCGGCCGACCGCGCGGTCATCGAGCACAGCCTCGACCGGGTCGGGCTCACCGGGCTGGCGAGTCGGCGCTTCGGCCTGCTGAGCGGCGGCCAGCAGCAGCGAGTGCTGCTGGCACGTGCGCTGGCGGGCGACCCGCGCATCCTGCTGCTCGACGAGCCGTTCAACGGTCTCGACGAGACCAACCGCACCGCCCTCGAACGCATTCTCGAGACCCTGCTCGCAGACGGTCTCTCTGTCGTGCTCTCCACACACGACATCGGCCTCGCGCGAGTGGTGTGTTCGCACGTGGCGGTGCTCGCCGGACGACAGGTCGCCTTCGGGCCCATCGACGAGGTGCTCACCCCGGAGGTCATCGAAGAGGCCTACAGCGGTGGCAGCGACGTGGCAGAGGCCTTCTCGTCGAGCTGGCGCCCCCACCACCCGGATTCGGGCACGCATGACACCGGGGCCGATCCGCACATCGCGCCGCTCGGAGACCATCGATGAATCTGATCGTCCCGTTTCTGCAGTACGACTTCATGCTGCGCGCGCTGCTCGCGTTCGTCGTACTGGCCGTGCTGGCCGCCGCCATCGGCCCATTCGTCGCTCTGCGCGACCTCGAGTTCGTCTCAGACGGCCTGGTGCACGCGGTGTTTCCCGGGCTGGCGATCGGGGCGCTCGCGCTCGGTCGTGACGGCGCGCTGCCCGGAGCGATCATCGCAGGGGCGATCGCGGCCGCTGTGCTCACGCTGACTGCGACCCGGGTGAGGCAGGCGGACGCTCCGGTCGCGGTGGTGCTGACCACGGCGTTCAGCATCGGTGTGATCGCCGTCTCGGCGAGCGGCTTTCCCGGGCAGCTCGAGCTGCTGCTCTTCGGGCAGATGTTCGCGATTCGTCCGGCGCAGCTCTGGTCGATCGCGATCGTCGCCTCAGTCGCTGTGGTCGCGATGATCGTGACGCGACGTGGGCAGCTCTATCGGGCGTTCGACCCAGAGGGCGCGCGTGCAGCGGGCTTTCGACCTGTCGCCACCGACCTCGTGCTGAACATGTCGCTGGCCGTAGCGGTCGTCGCAGGCTCGCAGGTGCTCGGCAACCTGCTCGTGCTTGCGCTGCTGATCATTCCGGCCGCGTCTGCGCGCAACTTCGGCGCCGGGATCATCGGCATGGTCGTGCTCTCCGGGGTATTCACGCTGGTGGCCGGCTGGGCAGGGCTGGCAGTCGCCTTCGACGTCTCGGTGGGACGCGGTGTGAATCTGTCGCCGAGCGGCGCGGTGGTCGGGGCGTTCGTGGCGATCTATGCCGCGTCGCTCATCATCGGTGCCGTGCGCCGGGCCGGGCTGCACCGTTTGCGACGGGGGAGTGCATCATGAACGTGCTCACCGACGCCATCGGGTTCTTCGGCCAAGCCCTCGTCGAGGCGGTGCTGGTCGGCGCGCTCGCCGGGCTGGTCGGCGTGCTGGTGGTGCTGCGCAAGCGCACCTTCTTCGCGACGGCGCTGACGCATGCCACCTTTCCCGGAGGCATCATCGCCGTGCTGCTCGGCTGGAACGTTCTCATCGGCAACGCGATCTTCGCCGTCGTGCTCACACTGGTGATGCTCGCGCTGACGACCTGGTGTCGTCAGCGAGCCGCCGTCGCCAGCGGTGTGGTGCTCACCGGCGGGTTCGCCCTGGGCACCGTGCTCACCGGGCTGAACCCGTCGCTGCCCATTCGGGTCCAGACATTTCTCACGGGGTCGATTCTGTCGGTGGCCCTGCCTGATGTGCAGTTCGCCGGCATCCTGCTGGTGATCTCGATTCTTGCGGTCGTGCTGCTGCGACGGCAGCTGCTGTTCTCGACCTTCGACCCGGCGGGCTACGAGGCGGCCGGGTTCCGCGGCTGGCGCATCGATGCGGTGGTGCTCGTGCTGATCACCGCCACCGTGGTGGCGCTGATGCCCGCGGTCGGCGCGATTCTAGCGATCGCGCTGCTGGCTGCCCCGGCTCTCGCGGCAGCACAGCTGACCGTGAGCATGCGCGGGATGCTTTTCGTCGCTCCGATCCTCGGCGCGGCGAGCGGAGTCATCGGGCTGCTCATCTCGGCACGGTGGCCGGTGCCCGCGGGGCCGGCGATCGTGCTCAGCGCCACCGGAATTCTGCTGGTGTCGTGGGCGGTGCGCCGAGCACTCGGGCTGGTGCGCCAAAGCGGTCTGAGGCGGTTGCAGAGGACGCCGCTGCCAGAGGGTGCGTCGACGAATCACTGACGACACAACGTGTTCGGGTGGCACAATGGAGGCATCATGACCGATGTGAAACGGCGAAACACCTGGCAGCAGACCGCGGTGCGCGAAGCCCTCGAACGCGAGCACGGCTTCATCAGCGCGCAGGGGCTGCACCTGCGCATGGTCAATGCCGGGTCGACGGTCAGCGTCGCCACGGTCTACCGTGCGCTCAGCCGTATGGCTGAAGACGGCGAGGCCGACGTGCACATCGACGCCGATGCGCAGCAGCTCTTTCGGGCCTGCGGCAACGAAGCTCACCATCATCACCTGATCTGCCGGCAGTGCGGGGCCACTGTCGAGATCTCGGCTCCTCCAGTCGAGCGCTGGGCGCATACCGTGGCCGCCGAACACGGATACACCGACGAGGCGCACGTGATCGACGTGATCGGTCTGTGCCCCAAGTGCACCGCGGAGCGCGCTGGGCAGCTGCGCTGAGTACTGCAGCCTGTCGGACGAACAGGCTGCCCCCAGGTGACCAGCAGGTGACTGTTCGGCGAAGTGTTCACGAAGAGAGTCACGATCGGCAGTGTCTGCCCGGCCGGCGGTGGCATGGTTCTGCTGTGACCCCCGACATCTTCGCAACTGATTCCACCGACTTCGGCGTCATCGGCTCCGGCACGACGACTTCGATGCGACAGCAGCCAGCCCTCATCGATGACGCTGGTGCTCGCTCTCTGTCGGCAGCAGACGCAGACCACTTCGACCTCGTGGTCGCGGGGTCGGGAATCGTGGGTCTCGCATACGCCTACGAGGGGCTGCAGCGAGGTGCCCGGGTTATGGTGATCGACCGTGCCGCCGAGATCTGCGGCGCCTCGGTGCGCAACTTCGGCCACGCGTGTATCACCGCCCAGTCGGGCATCGCGCGCGAGTACGCGGATCTGGCCAGACCTCGCTGGCTGCGTCTCGCGCGCGAGGCGGGCTTCGCAGCGGCGGAGTCCGGAACCGTGGTCGTCGCCCGCAGCGACGAAGAGCGGGCGCTGCTCGACGAGTTCGCAGCGACGCGCGACGGCGAAGTCCGGCTGCTTGACGCAGCTGCGACGAACGAACTGGTTCCTGTCCGGCCGGAGCCCACTGTGGGCGGCGCCCTGCTGCCGCTCGATCTGCAGGTCGACCCCCGCACCGCCGCGCCAGCGATCGCCCGCTGGCTCGCTTCGCAGGGTGTGCGCTTTCTGCAGCGCACTGCAGTGACCGGCGTTGCCGAGGGAGTCGTCAGCACCTCGCGTGGCGAAGTGCACGCTGATCGCATCGTGGTCGCGGTCAATCACGACATTGACGAACTCTTTCCCGAGATGGCCGAGCGCACCGGGGTGCTGCGCTGTCATCTGCAGATGATTCGGGCTCGACCGCGTCTGCGCTTCGCGCTGCAGCATCCGCTCTTCACCGGCTGGTCGATGCTGCGCTATTCGGCGTTCGCCGAGTGCGAGGCGGCCGCTGCCGTACGCTCGCGGCTGCATGCCGAGCATCCGGTCGCCGCCGAGCTCGATCTGAACCACATGCACACCATGTCTTCGACCGGCCATCTCTACATCGGCGACACACACCTGCGCACCGTCGCGCCGCAACCGTTCCAACCAGAGAGTGGCTTCGAGACGCTGCTGGCGTTCACTCGCGACCTGTTCGGGGTCGACGATCTCCACGTCGAGCAGCGGTGGCAGGGCGTGTACGCCTCGGCACCGGAGCGCGAGTATCTCGTGGAGTCTCCGTGCGCGGGCGTGCAGGTCTCGACGGTGACCACCGGCATCGGCATGACCACGGCGCTGGGTCTGGCACACGTGACGCTCGATCTCTGAGACCCAACACACCAATCTCGAGCAGCAGACCATTGAAAGGAAACCATCATGCACGGGCTCTTCGCTCTTGACATCGCAGGAACCACCGTCGACGAAGGAAACATCGTCTATGACGTGCTGCGCCGGGCAGTGACCGAAGCGGGCGCCACGATCGACGAGAGTGCGTTCGCCGACTGGACCGGCGTCGAAAAGCAGTGGGCGATTCGCAACCTGCTGCGTCTCGGCGGGGCCGATCACGATGACGCCAGGGTCGCCGAGGTGTTCGCCTCGTTCACCGCGATGCTGCAGCGCGCCTACCGAGACACTCCGCCGCGCCCGGTGGCCGGCGTCGAGACGTGGATGCGCGAGGCGCGCAACGCCGGAGCCGCCGTCGTGCTCACCACAGGTTTCGCTCGCCCCGTCGCCGATGCGCTTCTCGAGGGGCTGGGCTGGCGGGTCGAAGCGGGTGACGCGGATGCGACGCTCGATGGCCTGATCTGTGCCACTGAAGTGCGTGCCGGCAGACCTGCGCCCTATCTGATTCAGCACGCCATGGAACTCGCCGGTGTCGAAGACGTCGTGCAGGTGGTGGCTGCAGGCGATACTGCGGCCGACGTGCTGGCCGCTCGTCACGCGGGTGTGCGCGCCGTCGGCGTGCTGAGCGGTGCAGGCAGCCGAGAGCAGCTCGAGGCGGCCGGGGCTGACGTCGTGGTCGACTCAGTGATCGATCTGTCCGTTGACATTGCGACCGCGGCGACCAGATGACCGCTGCGACAGAGATGGTCTGGCTCGGCGAAGATCGTTTCGACGCACATCGGGTCGATCTTCCCGAGCTGCGACCCGGCGAGGTGTTGGTGCGCGTTCTCGTCGCGGGTATCTGCGGTTCAGACCGCCATACCGTGCTCGGTCATCGTGACGCGCCGTGCCCCTCGGTGCTCGGGCACGAATCGGTCGGCGAGGTCGTGGCGGTGGGGCCGTGTGCGCCGGATGCCCCGGTTCCGACGGACGTCTGCGGCGGCGGTCTGCAGATCGGCGACCGCGTCGTCTGGTCGGTCACGGTCGCCTGCGGACACTGCGATCGCTGTCGAGCCGGCATCACCGCCAAGTGTCGTCATCTGCGCAAAGTCGGCCACGAGCGTGTCGACAGCGGATGGCCTCTTTCCGGCGGCTATGCATCGCACATGCTGCTGCCGGTGGGCACCGCGATCACACGCGTGCCCGACGGCCTCGGGAATCGGGCCGCATCTCTCGCCTCGTGCGCCGGTGGCACGGCCGTTGCGGCGATCGAAGCAGCCACGCGGATGCTCGGACGTGCGGATCTCTCAGGTCTCGACGTGCTGGTGGTCGGCGCTGGTGGGCTCGGCACGATCGCGACGGCTGCTGCCGTCGCGATCGGCGGTGCGGTGGCGGTCTCCGACCTCTCTGCCGAGCGGCTGGGCACGGCATGTCGGTTCGGCGCTCGAGTGCACGATTCGGAATCTGACGCGGATGAGCGCTTCGACGTCGCGCTGGAGTTCTCCGGCACCCCGTCGGGCGTGCGAAGCGCGCTCGCAGGCCTGCGTCTCGGCGGTGTGATGGTGCTGGTCGGCGCGGTCTCTCCGATCGGCGAGGTCGCCTTCAACCCCGAACACGTGGTGCGCGACCATCTGACCATCACCGGGGTGCACAATTACGAACCCCGGCATTTGGTCCGCGCGGTCGAGCTTCTGGCGCGCGACCCGCTCTGGGAAGAGCTGGTCGAAACGCCACTGCCGCTGACGCAGCTGCACGACGCGCTGCTTGAGCCCGCTGCAGACCCCCGTGTGCTGCGGCGCACCGTGGCAGCTGACGCTCAGAGCTGAGGATTCGGGCGTCGGAGGCTGCGGGCACCCGCGACCACGCCCGCCGGAACCCGTTTGCCGGGCGTTCACCTTTGCCAACTAGTCTGCGAGCGACAGTGCCTAGGGTTCCGGTGCATCGCGCACGACTGGTCCGAGCGGCACCACGACGGTCGCCATCGAACGTCGTCATCTGACAGGACAAAAGCCCGGAGGAGCCCGTTCGGCGCGCCCGCGCCGTGCAGTTGGGTTCCCGTTTTGTCTCTCTTCGCCATCGCCCTCATCACCGTCGGTGCACTCGCCCACGCCGCCTGGAACCTCATCTCGAAGCGCGCGGCCGCCGGGGGCGTCGCCTTTCTGCTCGTCGGCGCGCTTGCGTCGACCCTCGTCTGGACTCCTGTCGCGGTCTGGACGCTCGTCGCAACCCCGACCTCGTGGACTGCTCTGCTCATCGGCAGCGCGGTCTCGGCGCTGCTGCACGTCGGCTATATGCTGCTGCTGCAGCACGGCTACCTGGTGGGCGACATCTCGGTCGTGTACCCGACGGCACGGGGCTCCGGGCCGCTGCTCTCGGTGATCTTCGCGATCGTGCTCTTCGGCGAACGGCCCGGCGCATCGGCGCTGATCGGCGTGGCGCTCATCATCACAGGCGTGCTCTTCATCGGGCTGAGCGACCTGCGCACGACGAACGCCGCACGTACCCGCGTCGGCGTCGTCTTCGGTACGCTCACCGGCGTCACCATCGCCATGTACACGATCTGGGACGCTCACATGGTCAACGGCGCAGGGGTGCCTCCGGTCGCGCTGATGGTCGGCTGCAGCCTCGGCGAGTCGATCGCCTTTCTGTGGATGCTGCTCGGTCGCCGCCCATCACGCCCGGCCCGCAGCGCGGATGCGTCGTCGAGGAGTGACGCAGGCAGACTCTCGGCTCTCGGCGGCGGCAAGGGAGACCGCCTGTGCACACGAGCTGACGACGCCCGGCGTCAGATCGCCGCGATCGTGCGGAGCTCGTGGGGGTCGGCGCTCGTGTTCGGCGTGCTCTCGCCGCTGTCATATGTGGCCGCGCTGATGGCCATGCGCATCGCACCGGTGTCGCTCGTCGCACCTGCCCGAGAGGTGAGCGTCGTCTTCGTCGCACTCGCCTCGTGGCTGATCTTTCGCGAGCCGAGCCCAGTGCGCCGGCTGATCGGCGCGATGGTCGTGCTCGCCGGTGTGATGGTGCTGGCGTTCTGACTCCATGTGGCCGTCGACCTCACGTTCCGAACGGCACCTCGGCATCGTCAGCGGTACCCCGTCAGGTTCACCCGGCATTCACCTCGTGACGTGCCCCGTTCACTTTTGCTGCGGTGTGCGTTCACTCCTGCGGTGAGGTCTGTTCACATGGCGTCCTTAGATTCGAGTCGTTCACCAGTAAGAGCGCGCCCTGTGGCGCAGATCGGATGAGGATTCTCCATGAAGAAACTGTTCACCAAGGTCGCGGCATTGGGCTTCGCTGCCACCGCGGCACTGAGCCTGGCAGCCTGCTCCAGCTCATCGGACTCGGCTTCGTCGTCGAATGCCGGTGGCAGCTTCGCCGAGAACTCCGACACGCTCGTCTTCGGAGCCGTGCCTGACTCAGCCGATACCGAGACCAACTACCAGCCGCTGATGGACTACATCGCCAAAGAGACCGGCAAGAAGGTCGAGTACAAGCAGTCGACTGACTATGCAGCGCTCATCGAGGCCGCGGTCTCGGGCAAGATCGACGTCGCATCGTTCTCTGGCTTCACCTACGTGACCGCCAAGAACAACGGTGCGGAGCTCACCCCGATCTCGTCGATCGTGACCAAAGAAGGCCAGGAGCCCGGCTACTACTCTGAGGCCATCGTGCCTCAGAACTCGTCGATCAACAGCGTCGCCGACTTCAAGGGCAAGAAGGTCTGCTTCGTCTCGCCCAGCTCCACCTCGGGCTTCCTGTTCCCCAGCTATGAGCTGCTGAACCAGAACATCAAGGTCAACGCCGACGACCCGTCGCAGTCAGATGTCACCGCCGTGTTCGCGGGCAAGCACGATGTCAGCGTGCAGAAGGTCTCAGAGGGCACTGAGTGCGAGGCGGGCTTCGCCGAGGACAGCGAGGTCGAGAAAGCCGGTGACAAGGTCAGGGTCATCGACAAGGTGCTCGTGCCCGGCGCTCCGATCGTGATGAACGACGCGCTGCCGCAGGATGTCAAAGACTCGCTGACCAAGACGCTCAGCGACGTCACGATCAAGCAGATCGCCGACGCCGGCATCAAGGATGCGACCAGCGAGGGCTTCGCCTCGGCGTTCTACGAGACCAAGCCGGTCGACGACAAGTACTACGACACGATTCGCGACATCTGCTCGAAGACCAACGCGAAGCAGTGCCAGGGCTGACTCCCTGAGTTCTGATCACGACGGCGTCGGCCGGTGCGGCTCTCCGCCACCGGCCGACGCGCTCGTGTCTCAGACACCAACGCAACAAACATCCATCGACGACCGCGCGAGACAGATCTCACTCGGCGCAGACTCAAGGAGAACACGATGACCCGCCAATCCGCTCTATCGCACCGGCCGCACGCCGGCGAGACGGTCGTCGAGGTGCGAGACCTCACGAAGCGCTTCGGAACGAACACTGCCCTGCATGACGTGAACGTGACAGTGGAGCAGGGCGAGGTCGTCGTGCTGCTGGGCCTGTCGGGCTCGGGCAAGTCGACGCTGCTGCGTCACCTCAACGCGCTCGAAGAGCCCACCAGCGGCACCGTCACGGTGCTCGGACAGCAGGTGAGCTCGCTCAAGGGCAAGGCGCTGCGGTCGCTGCGCGCGCGCGTCGGCGTGATCTTCCAGCAGTTCGAGCTGGTCGGCTCGCTGACGGTGCTCGAGAATGTGCTCACCGGTGCGCTCTCGAAGATCAAAGGCCCTCGACTCGGGCTCTGGGGATACCCCAAACAGCTGCGGCTCAAGGCCCTCGTGCACCTGGAACGCGTCGGTCTGCTCGAGCGCGCGTACCAGCGCGCCGACACGCTCTCGGGGGGCCAGCAGCAGCGCGTCGCGATCGCCCGGGCGCTCATGCAGGATCCCGAGGTGCTGCTTGCCGACGAGCCGGTCGCCTCACTCGACCCGGAGTCGAGCGAGCAGGTCATGAACCTCATTCGCGAGATCGCCCTGGACGAGGGGCTCACCGTGATCTGCAGCCTGCACCAGGTCGACCTCGCGCTCAGCTGGGGCGACCGCATCGTCGGCCTGCGTTCAGGTGAGATCGTGCTCGACACCCCGGCCGCTGGCCTCGACAAGGCCGAGGTCATGGAGATCTACGGCCGCGTTGCCACTTCGACGACCGAACTGCACGCGATCGAACACGAGCTCATCGCGACCGGTGTGGCGGCGAAGCCCGACGAGTCGCATCCGCTGGTCGAGAGCACCCCCGAGGGCGTGCGCTGATGACCGCGCTCACTCCCGCCTCAGTACGGGCGACGCTCAGCGAGGCCGACGCCCAGACGCTGCGGGACCGTGCGCGCGGCTCACGTCGCCCGCTGTCGCAGGCGCTCTCACAGGGCCTCGCCATCACCGCGCTGGCCGTGTTGCTGGTGCTGGCCATCGCCTCGATCTTCGGGCTGAACCTCTCGGTCAGCACCTTTCTCGAGAGCGGCCCCAACGCTCAGCGCTTTCTGCGTCGGGTTGGGTCGATCACTTTTCCCGCGCCCGACCGCCTGCTCTTTCTGACCGGCATCACCCTCGGCATCGTCATTCTCGGCACACTGATGGCGGCGCTGATCTCGGTTCCAGTCGCATATCTCGCCGCGTCGAACACGGCTCCGAACCGCTTCTGCCAGGTGCTCGGCCGGTTCATCGGTGTGTTCGCCCGCGCGCTGCCGGATGTCGTGCTCGCGATGGTCTTCGTGCTCATGTTCTCGATCGGGGCGCTTCCCGGCATCCTCGCGATCGGTCTGCATTCGGTCGGCATGATCTCGAAGATGTTCGCCGATGCGATCGAGCAGATCGATCCGGGGCCGGTCGAGGCCATCCGCGCCGCTGGCGGCGGACGCATGCAGCAGTTCGTTTCGGGCATTCTGCCGCAGGTCGCCCCTTCATGGGTGGCCACCACCCTGCACCGCAACGACATCAATCTGCGCGGCTCGGTCATTCTCGGCTACGTCGGCATCGTCGGTCTCGGCTACGACATGGCGAACTCGTTCTCGCAGCTCGACTACTCCAAGGGCGTCGGCATCGCGATCGTGATCTTCGTGCTCTGCGTGGTGATGGAGATCATCTCAAGCAGCATCCGCAAAGTGATGCTGGGCGCGGCAGCTCAGCGCCGCAGTGTGATCGACCGTCTGCTCGATCGAATCGTCGGGTCGAGAACGCAGCCGACGACGTCACGGGCCGGCGGCGTTCAGGTGGGGGAGAGCGGGGCATCCGCCGTCGCCGAGCCCGCCGGGTCGCTGCGCCAGCGCGGTGCCAGCCCGACGGTCGTTGCAGCGCTGCGGCGCCCGTGGACCCGTTCGCGGGTGCGCAACACGATTTGGGGCTGGGTCGCTGTCGTGGTCATTGTGCTCGCGGTGATCGTCAGCGACATCCAGTGGGGCGACTTCGCCACGTTCTGGGCCAAACTGCCGGCGACGCTGGCGAAGTTCTGGCCGCTGAACTTCGGTTCGTACGGGCCGCAGATTATCGCCGGCGCGCTCGGCGAGACGATCGCGATCGCCCTCGCGGCGACGCTGATCAGCCTGCTCTTCTCGGTGATCATCGGCTCGCTCGCCGCTCGCAACGTGGCGCCGAACGGGGGAGTGCGCGGGTTCAACCGGTTTCTGCTGGTGGTGATCCGGGGCATTCCTGAGACGATTCTCGCGATCATGCTGATCATTGTCACGGGTCTGGGCGGCCAGGCCGGTGCGCTCGCGCTGGGCTTCTGCGGCATCGGCCTGCTCGGCAAGCTCATCGCCGACTCGTTCGAAGAGGTGGATGCCGGGCCTGAGCGGGCACTGTCGGCCACCGGTGCGACGCGCACTCAGGTCTACACGGCGGCTACGCTGCCGCAGGGGCGGCGCTCGCTGATCGCGCACACGATGTACATGCTCGATACGAACATCCGTGCGGGCACGCTGCTGGGTGTCGTGGGCGCCGGTGGCGTCGGCTACTACCTGCTGAACGCCTCACAGGGTGCGAACTACGGGCTGGTTGGAGTCATCGTGCTGCTGGTGTTCGGCGTCGTGCTGGTGGTCGAGGCGCTGTCGATCTGGCTGCGCCGGGTCTTTCGCTGATCTGCGCCGCTGACGGCGCAGACGACGCAGACGACGCACGGCCGTCGGAACACTGGTGTCTGTTGCGGTCTGGGCCTGAAAACCAATAGACTGAATAGGTTGCAGATCTTCCACGTCTGCATCGCGTGATGCGGAACCCCGCATCACAGCCGACAAGAGATCTTGGGTGAGCGCCATTGGGGCGGTCACGGTACAGGAGGAAACCATGGCAGCAGTCTGCCAGGTGACTGGAGCCACGCCGGGCTTCGGACACAGCATCTCGCATTCGCACCGGCGTAACAAGCGCCGATTCGACCCCAACGTGCAGAAGAAGACGTACTTCGTTCCTTCACTGCGCCGCAAGGTCACGCTGAACGTCTCGGCGAAGGGCATCAAAGTCATTGACAGCCGCGGTATCGATGCCGTCGTGCAGGAACTGATCGCTAAAGGGGTGAAGCTCTGATGGCTAAGAAGTCTGATGTTCGTCCCATCATCAAGCTGCGTTCGACCGCAGGCACCGGGTACACCTATGTGACTCGCAAGAACCGCCGCAACAACCCTGACCGCATCGTGCTCAAGAAGTACGATCCAGTCGTTCGCAAACACGTCGAGTTTCGCGAGGAGCGCTAAGAAGCATGGCTAAGAAGAGCAAAATCGCGCGCAATGAGCAGCGCAAAGTGATCGTCGAGCGGTACGCCGAGAAGCGTGCTCAGCTCAAGAAGCAGCTGGTCGACCCCAACTCGACCGACGAGCAGCGCGAAGAGGCCCGCGTCGGCCTGCAGAAGCTGCCCCGCAACGCATCGCCGGTGCGCGTGCGCAACCGCGACGCCATCGACGGTCGCCCCCGCGGCCACCTGAGCGCCTACGGTATCTCTCGTGTGCGCTTCCGTGATATGGCTCACCGCGGTGAGCTTCCCGGCATCACCAAGTCCAGCTGGTAGCCTGATGATCCGCCGGTTCTGCAGCGTTTCGGCGCTGGACCGCGGATCTCAAGCACAGAACGAACTGTCCGTAGCCAAAATCGAACTGAACACTAGGGAGCACTCATGGCTGACAACACCCTGAACCGCAGCGAGCTCGTCGCTGAGGTCGCGAACAAGACCGGCGAGACCCAGGCCGCTGTGAACGGCGTTCTCGATGCCGTCTTCGCGACCATCTCAGAGAACATCGCCAATGGCGTCAAGGTGAGCGTGCCCGGCTGGCTCTCAGTCGAGCGCACCAACCGTGCCGCACGCACCGGCCGCAACCCGCAGACCGGCGAGACCCTGAACATCCCCGCAAGCAAGGGTGTCAAGATCTCGGCAGGCAGCAAGCTGAAGGCTGCAGTGAAGTAGTCTGCACCGCTTCGTTCGAAAGGGCGCATCCTCTGGGATGCGCCCTTTCTGCGTCTGCAGGAGGGCTGCACCCGATCTGCGTGCGTCTGCGGGTGGCACTAGGCTGGTGTGGTGCAGCGCAAGACCCTTCTCTCTCTTCTTCTCGGCGTCGTCGCCACCGGCATCGGGCTCGTTCTGGCCTTGGTGCATGGCGGTGCGGCGGCGACGTCCGTGCTGCTCGACCCCGGTGCGGTCGTGCGGTGGGGGCTGCCCGCGACCAAGGCTCTGAACAACATCTCGATCGGTGTCACGATCGGTGGCCTGATCATGGCAGTCTGGGCGCTGTCGCCGAAATGGAAGAGCGCCTACAACCGATCGCTGAACATCGCGGCGGTCGCCGCCGCACTCTGGACGATCAGCGGTGCGCTGTCGACCATCCTCACGTACATCTCGCTCGACCCTGACTCTTGGGGTTCAGAGACCTTCGGGGCCAGACTCTGGCTGTTCCTCACGCAGGTGCAGGTCGGCCAGCTCGCTCTGTGGAGCATCTGCATCGCCGCAGTCGTCACGGTGCTGACAGCCGGCGTACGCGGCCAGATCGGCGTGCTCTTCGTGCTCCTCGCCGCGTTCGCCGGGCTGATCCCGCTGGCCTCTGCCGGGCACGCTGCGGGTACCGCAGGCCACAACCTGGCGGTCAGTGCGATGCTGCTGCACTTGGGCGGAGCCTCCATCTGGATCGGCGGTCTCGTCGTCCTCGCTGCGGTGTCGCCGAAGCTGGGGCGACATCTGCAGGCGGTCACCGAACGCTACTCGTCGCTCGCCTTGGTCTCATTCCTGCTCGTCGCGTTCTCTGGCGTAGCCAACGCCGTGCTGCGCGTCGGAACCTGGGATCAGCTGTTCAGCACCGCTTACGGCCAGATCGTGATCTGGAAGGCGATCGGGCTGATCCTGCTCGGCGCCGCAGGTGCGGTCAACCGTCTGCGGCTGATCAGGCGACTGAACGCGTCTGAGACTGCGAAGCGGGCCTTTGGATGGATCGTGACCTGCGAGTTCGCGCTGATGGGAATGGTCAGCGGCTTCTCCGCTGCTCTCGGCCGCACGGCGACGCCGATTCCGCAGCAGCTGTCGAGCGATCCGACGCCGGCCGAGCTGCTCACCGGCGAGCCGGTGCCGCCCGAACCCACCTGGCTGACGTACATCACGGTCTGGCGCATCGACCCGATCTGGCTGGTCGTGTGCGCGTTCGCCCTCGTGCTGTACTTCATCGGCGCGTGGCGCCTGCATCGGCGGGGCGACCGCTGGCCGTGGCATCGCACGCTGCTGTGGAGCATCGGCGTGCTCTTCCTCTTCTGGGCGACCAATGGTGCGTTCAACCTCTACCAGACGTATCTGTTCAGCGTGCACATGACGATGCACATGATGCTCACCATGCTGATTCCGCTTTTCTTGGTGCTCGGGGCGCCGGTGACCTTGTGCATGCGGGCGATCACCCGACGCACCGACGGCTCCAGGGGAGGTCGCGAGTGGATTCTCTGGGCCGTGCACAGCCCGTGGGGGCAGTTCGTGGCCGGCCCTGTGGTCGCCGCGTTCATCTTCGCGTTCTCACTCGTGGTCTTCTATTACACGCCGCTGTTCGGCTGGGCCACTCGCGACCATCTCGGTCATCAGTGGATGATCGTGCACTTCCTGATCAGCGGCTACCTGTTCGTGCAGTCGCTGATCGGCATCGATCCGGGGCCGAACCGGCCGCCGTATCCCGTGCGGCTGCTCTTCTTGGTGGTCACGATGGCGTTCCACGCCTTCTTCGGCATCTTCATGATGATGGGCACGGGGCTGCAGGAGGCCGACTGGTACGGGGCCATGGGTCGCACCTGGGGAGACAGCGCGATTCGTGACCAGCAGATCGGCGGTGCCATCGCGTGGGGGCTGGGCGAGTTCCCGACGATCGTCCTGGCTCTGCTGGTCGGGCTGCTGTGGTCACGCAGCGATGCCAAAGAGCGCCGGCGCAGCGACCGCAATGCGGCTCGAACCGACGAGGCGGAGCTCAACGCCTACAACGAGATGCTGGCCGGTCTGAGGCGCCCGGTCTCTGACGAGCCCGACAAGTCTGCTGACGAGGCGTCGGCAGAGGCTGAGAGCTCGAAGGGAAGCAGAGCATGAGCGACCCCGCAGCGAGCGAAGGCGCGACGACCGAGAGCAGCGAGGCAGACGACGTCGCGGCGACTGCGGTGAGCGCTGAGACAGAAGTCGAGACGGCGTCCGAGACGACGACCGGCGGGCGAGCCGGCTCGGAAGCCGACCCGACGACAGACGCGACCGGGGTGCATCAGAGTGCTGCGGCATCCGCCGACGGCATCACGCTCACCGGCGAACAGCAGGCCGTCATCGACGCTGCCATGCGCGGGCAGAGCGTGTTCGTCACCGGGCGGGCGGGCACCGGCAAGTCGACTCTGCTCGCGCGGCTCATGCGCGAGCTGCCGGGCAAAGTCGTGGTGTGCGCCCCGACCGGTGTCGCGGCGCTGAACGTGGGCGGTCAGACGATCCACTCGCTCTTCGGGCTGCGCGTCGGTGTGCAGGACGTCGCCAAGATCGCGCGGTACATGAGCCGCGAGACCCGTGAGGTGCTCGCTGCCGTCGACACTGTGATCATCGACGAGGTCTCGATGGTGTCGGCTGACCTGCTCGATGCAATCGACCGCAGTCTGCGGCTGGCCAAGAAGCGCAGTCGAACGCCGTTCGGCGGGGCGCAGATCGTGATGTTCGGCGACCCCTACCAGCTGGCGCCGGTGCCGCCGCGCTCGACCGACGAGCGTGCGTTCTACACCGAGCACTATGCGAGCCAGTGGTTCTTCGACGCTCACGTGTGGGCCGAGGCGACGGTGAGCGTCTACGAACTGACGAACATCCACCGACAGAACCACGACGGGTTCAAGCAGCTGCTGAACGCGGTGCGCGAGGGCACGGTGCCCGATCACTGGATCGCGAGGCTGAATCAGATCGGCCACCGCGACCCCGATCCCGATCAGCCGATCATCACGCTGGCCACCACGAACCGCATCGTCGACGAGCGCAACGCCACCGAGCTCGCGCGGCTGCCCGGGCGCACCAAGGTCGCGCGGGCGCAGATCGACGGGGAGTTCGGCAACGCGTTCCCGGCCGACCCCGAGCTCGAGCTCAAAGTCGACGCGCAGGTGATGTTTCTGCGCAACGACCCCGACGGCCGATGGGTGAACGGGTCGATCGGCACAGTGGTGAGCATCCGCCCCGACGTTGTGGTCGTCGAGCTCGACGGCGAGGACGTCGAGGTCGAGCCGGTGGTCTGGGAACGCTACGAGTACACCTTCGACCCGAACGAGAAGACGATCGAGCAGGATCAGATCGGCGAGTTCACGCAGTTTCCGCTGCGGCTCGCCTGGGCCGTCACCGTGCACAAGTCTCAGGGGCAGACCTACGACCGCGCGGTCATCGACTTAGGCACGCGAGCGTTCAGCCCCGGGCAGACCTACGTCGCGCTGAGTCGGCTGACGAGCCTCGACGGGCTCTACCTGGCGCGGCCGGTGCGACGAGGCGACATCATCGTCGACCGTCGCGTGCTCGAGTTCATGCGCACGGCATCCGCTCCGATGTTCTGACCGGGCCGGCACACCGCGGAGCTACCCGAGACGGTGAATGACGTTCTGCGTCTGCTGCTCGGGCACGCGGGCCAGCAGCGTGTCGAGATTCACCAGAGTGAGGCCCGAGGCGCGCAGATCGTGCAGCAGCTTCGGCATCATCTCCATCGTCGGCTCGTGCACGTCGTGCATCAGCACGATCGACCCGGCCTTCGCCTCGCGCAGAATCTTGTCGTGCACGACGCTCTGTCCGGGCTCCTTCCAGTCGAGCGAGTCGACGTCCCACAGCACCAACGGGTGCGGTGACGCCTGCGCGACCGTGTCGTCGTAGAACCCGTACGGCGGCCGTACATGGGCTGGGCGCACCCCGCAGATGCGTTCGACCGCGTCATCGGTGCGGGTCAGCTGGTCTCGAACCTGCGCCGAGGTGAGATCGGTCAGCGCAGGATGATCCCATGTGTGGTTGCACACCGTGTGCCCCTGCGCGATCTCGTCGCGAATCTGCTGCGGGTAGATCACGGCATGCTGTCCCTCGACCATGAACGACGCGTGCGACCCTGCCGCGGCGAAGTCGCCCATGATCGTGTCGGTGTAGTCGCTCGGCCCGTCGTCGAAGGTCACCGCGGCACATGCGACGAGGTCGGCCGGCGTCGGCCAGACGTATGCGCTGGGGCGCACCGGCCCGTCGTCGTGTGGTTCGGCCTGCGCGCTCTGGTCGGCGCTCAGCGTGCTGACGGCGGATGCCAGGGTCACCTCCGCCGCAAGAGGTGCGACGAACGACACCTGCGTTCGAGCCGCCTGCGCATCGGTCGCGCCGGTGCGAGCCGGGCCCGACCACGGCATCCGCCGCACGGCCGCCTGCCGAACCACACGACCGAACTCGGTGCAGTCGTCGTCTGCGACCGCCACACGCACGGTCAGCAGGCCTGGCGTGGCGAGACCGGCCGCCCACTGCTCGCGCTGCTCGTCGCCGAGGCGCCCGGTCTCGACGGCCAGACGCAGCACGAGCTGTCCGCTGTGGTCGAACGAGACATCGTCGAGCAGGGTGCCGCGGTCGATCGCGTCGCGCAGCGGGTCGTAGCCCGGCGCGTCTTTCTTCGACGAGCCGATGGGTGCATCGAGATCGGTGCCCAAGAGGGTGGCGAGGGCGGCGATGGCGCGATTGCGCCCGGCGGAGGTGAGCAGGCTGCCGCCGACTCCGGCGGTGCCGCTCGAGATGTCGACGAACACGCTCTGTCGCTGCTCGAAGAGCGTGTGATGAGCGTTGTCGACGGTGGCGGCGCGGGTGGCGCGCAGCTGCACGCCGAGCACGGAGCCGGTGGCCTGCGTCGTGTCGCAGCTGACGGCCAGCAGGTGCCCGTGCGCCTGTGGCTCGGGAAACTCGGCACGGTCGGTGAGCCTGGAGTTGGCATCGCTGCGCGTTGATCCGGGCAGCGGCACGGTGTCGAGCAGGCTGCCCGCGCTGAAGCCCACGACCTGGGCGGCGTCGGGGCGGCTCCAGGTCGAGCCAGCGGTCGAGGTGCCGGCGCGCAGTGCATCGGCGGTGTCGACCGCCTCTGCCGGTGCGACGTATGAGCCGTCGTCGGCATGGCCGGGCACCGGCGTGAGCACTGGAGAGAAGTCGCCGGAACGGGCGTACTCGTGGGCGTAGTCCTGCAGCGCCCGGCGAACCCAGGCCTCGACGCGGCCGTTGAACGCATCCTGCCCGGTGAGCACGGGCCAGCGGCCGGCGAACGACACTGAGGGATCGAGCGTGAAGGTGCGCTGCACACCGAGGCCGGTCACCGCTGCCGCGATCACCGGCACCGTTTCGCCGAATCCTGCGTCGACCACCGGCGCGGCGTCGACATCGGCAGTGTCGCCGGTCTGGACGAACCCGAGCGCGCCTCGCTGATGGTTCTGCACCGCGGTCACGACGCCTGCGGCGACTCCGGATCCGACGACGAGCGTGCCCACGACGAGCCCGAGAAACCGTCGCCGAGGAAGTTCCGGCTGGTCGGTGGACGCGTCGGTCGAGCTGTCGGTCATGTGTGAATCGCCTTTCGAATGCAGAAGCCATTCGAGCTCTGTGGTGGTGCTGTGCATGGCTGCGCGTTCACGCGCGCTTGCATACATCAGCGTATCGTGCAGGGCAGAATGGAAAGACCGTGCACAGCAGGTGCTCAGGGAGCGAACGAGAGCAGAGAACGACGATGGACCTCACACAGGCGCAGACCTGGGTCGAGCTGGTGCCCGCCATGCTCGTCGCTGTCGCACTGCTGCTCGTGCCGGGCGCAGTGCTCGCCCGTGTGCTCGGGCTGCGCGGTATGGCTGTCTGGGGCTCCGCCGCGCCAATATCGGTCTCGGTGATCGCGGTCAGTGCGATCGTCACACCTCGGCTCGGCCTGCACTGGTCGCTGTGGTGCCTGCTGATCGGCTGGGCGGTCGCTCTCGCGCTGGTCGTCGTGCTTCGTCGTGTCATTCGGTGGATGCTGGCTCGTCGTCCGGCGTCGGTGGCGGTCGGTGCCCGGAGCGTCTCGACACCGGAGAACGCCGTGGCCCTGGCCTCGAGGGGGTCGACTGGCTCGACGCAGCGGGGCAGATCACGGCTCATGACCGGGGCCTGGCGCCGCGGTGTGATCCCCGGGCTGCTTGCGCTCGTCGCCGCGGTGGTGCTGATCTCGACGACCTTCTTCAGGCTGGTGCCCGACGCCGAGTACATCATGCAGCTGTTCGACACGACGTTTCATCTCAACGCCGTGCGCGCGATTCTCGACAGCGGAGACGGCTCGTCGCTGACGCTGTGGTCGATCACGAACAAGGCCAACAACTCGTCGTTCTACCCGGCCGCCTGGCACGACGTGGTGGCCTTGGTCGCACAGCTCAGCGGAATCGGCGTGCCGCAGGCCACGAACGTCGTGGCGCTTGTGGTGAGCGCCGTGATCTGGCCGCTCGGCGTGATCTGGCTTGCACAGGCCATCGGTGGCCCAAACCTGGCAAGCAGCCTGGCCGGCGGTCTGCTGAGCGCGTGCTTTCCTGCGTTCCCCTGGCTGTTTCTGCACTGGGGGCCGCTCTACCCGAACCTGCTGGGCAACTCGCTGATCGCCGCGGCGCTGGCGCTCACACTCTCGATCTGCCGTCAGCGGCCTGACTTGGTGCAGCACCGTCTGAATGCGGCAGCGGCCCTGCTGCTCGTGCTGCCGGGGCTCGCTCTCGCACACCCGAACTCGCTGCTTGCCGCCGTGGGATTCGCCGCCATGATCGTCTTCGCGACGCTGGGACCGCAGCTGCGCCGACTGCGGGCCGGCGGCGCAGAGGCGGGAGTGAGCGGGGCATCCGCCGAAACGCTCGTCGACTGGCTGGGCGTGCGCGGCACCCGCATCGCGATCTGGTCGGTCGCCGGCGTGTTCGTGCTGCTGTGGGGCGTGCTGCGCACCGGGCTCGACGTGGCACCGTGGAAGGCTGACGAGAACCTGCGCGACGCTCTGGCAGACATCGTGACGAACGGGCCGGTCGACCGTCCCGCGGCCATCGCAGTCAGCGTGCTGGCACTGATCGGGCTGGTGCGCTGCCTGCGCTCGCGGCGGTGGTGGCCGATCATCGTGTTCGGCTTCACAGTGGTGCTGTATCTGGTGGTGGTGGCGTCGCCGATTCCGCTACTGCGCGACGTGCTCACCGCCGGGTTCTACCGCGACCCGAAGCGCATCGCCGGGCTCACGGTGTTCGGCTTTCTGCCGCTGGCCGTCATCGGTTTCACGACGGTCTGGGCGTTGGTGACAATCGTGGTCATGCGCATCGGGCCGAAGCACTCTCATCGACTGTCACGATCGGCGCAGGCCATGCGGCGGGCGGTGGTGGGGGTGGTCCTGCTCATGCTGGCCGCGGTGCTCGTGCTGCCGATTCGCAACGGGGCGATCGCGCAGGTGGTGAGCTGGGCGCAGCGTGACTATGTCATCTCGCCCACGTCGAAACTGCTGAACACCGATGAGCGTGATGTTCTCGCACATCTTCGTGACTTCGTGCCGGCGGGGCAGACCGTGCTGGTCGACCCGGGCAACGGAGGTGCGCTCGCCTACGCCTTTGAAAACGTGCCGGTGACGCGCGTGCACATTCTCAGCGATGTGTCTGACGACCTGCAGACGCTGGACTGGCACTTGAGCGATGCCAGTTGGAAGGATCGCACCTGCCCGATCGTGCGTGCGAACGATCTGCACTTCGTGCTCGACTTCGGCGACGCGATCGTCGACAACGTGAAGAAGCCCGGGTTGAGCGACATTCCGTCCGAAGTGGGCACAGTGGTGTACTCGCAGGGGAGGGCGCGACTGGTCGAGCTGACCGGATGCTGGGAGTGAGCGGAGTGACTGCTTGGTACGAGCGCACCTGCGGAAACGATCTGAGCGGCTGCCCGATGCGAATGCTGCTGCTGATGGGGCGGAATGGAGCGGCTGACGGGAATCGAACCCGCGTATCAGGCTTGGGAAGCGTGCGCTCTACCATTGAGCTACAGCCGCATGGTCTGTGACCGCCTGTAAGGGTATCAGAACCGTGAGTCGCTCAGCCACCTGCGCGTTTTCTCTGGTCGCTCTTCCGGCAGCCGTGGCCTTGTGCCTCAAGCTTCGGCGTTCAGCCGCGCAACAGTTCAGATGTTCAGCTACAGGCCACTCTGTCTGCTCAGAAACTCGGTTGTTGAGCTGCCTCGGCTGGTCGGCGCCGCCACAGATTGCACGGAATGTAGGCGCACGTATTCCACGGAATGTAGGCGCACGGATTGCACGGAATACAGCCGCACGGATCGCCCAGAGTGTAGCCGCCACGGATTGCACGGAATGTACCGGGATCGCTCGAAAATGCCCCCTTTCTGCCAATCCGTGGCGGCGCGGTGCGATCGCGGCAGCTCCCGAGAGTGCAGAACCAGTGCTGGGCCCCGGGGATGCCGCCCCGAGAGTGCAGAACCTGTGCTGAGCCCCGTGGGTGCCTCCTCGAGAGTGCAGAACCTGTTCGATGTCGGCGAGAGTGCAGAAGACGTGCGTATCAATCGGTTTTGGCAGCGTCTTCTGTGCTCTCGATGCCCGAATCGCACTGATCGGTCGAAATACAGGTTCTGCAGCAGGGCCGCACAAGTGCTGTGCCCGAATCGCACTGAGACGACCTCGCCGACAACCGCACCGAAACCAGGTCCCCGAAATCTGCGCACAAGCAGCGCCCCGCGATGTAACGTGACGTCACACGTGTGGCGTCGGCGCAGCGACGCAGAATACGATGGAGCCACTATGACCGCCAGTGCGCAGCCCGCAGCAGATCGTCGACCCCAGGTCGCGCGGTCGAACGATGCTGCCGTCTCGACCGAGGCCAGCGCCGAAGAGCCTGTCGCCGAGCGCCGCTTCAGCGCGAGTCGCTTCGGTCTGTCGGTCGATGACGCCTTTGACGACGGTGACGATGCGGCGGATGCTCTGCACGAGCCCGCACCACACGTCGCGCCCGCCTGGGACACTCTGCCGACCGTCGCGGCGCCCACGCTCTCGCTCGAGGTCTTTCCGGCTAGGGGAGTGCCTCAGCTGCGTCGCAACGTGACCGCTGTGCGCAAGCTCCTGAAGCTCGGTCCTGACTTCGTCACGGTCACTTATGGCGCAGCAGGCAGCCGTCAGGCTGGCACGAAAGAGCTGGTCACCTGGATCGCACAGTCCGGGGTGCCCACCTATGCACACCTCACCTGCCAGGCCGCGTCCCTGTGTGAGCTCGACGAGACGATCGACGAGCTGCTCGAAGCCGGCGTCACAGGCATCCTCGCTCTGCGCGGCGACGCCCGCGACGACGGCAGCGGCCTGGTGCTGCCGCACGCCACCGACCTGATCGCGCGAGTGAGCCAGCGTGCCGAAGCGGCGGGGCAGCGCATCCGCATCGTCGTCGCAGCGTTCCCGACCGGGCATCCAGACAGCCGAGATCTGCGCGAAGACGCCGAAAACGTCGCCCGCAAACAGCAGGCGGGCGCCGACTTCGCGATCACGCAGCACTTCTTCGACGCCGAAGACTACGCACGCTTTCTCGACCTGGTCGCTGCGACGGGTGCGACGCTGCCGATCGTTCCCGGGCTCACCCCCACGACCACGGTGCGCCGTCTTGAGCGCATCTCAGAACTCTCCGGGCTGACCCCGCCGCCTGCGCTCGCTGCAGCGCTCGACGCCGCACCGGATGCACAGACTCGCCGCGACATCGCGGTGCAGAACACAGTTGAGCTGGCTGAGAAGCTGGCGCGAGCCGGAGCCCCGGGCATACAGCTGTTCACCATGAATGACGAGCCGACCGCGCTCAGGGTGTTCGACGCCCTCAGCTCTTCGCCTGCAGGCGCGCTCGGCCAGAACACAGGAAGAGAACCATGGCTACTCAACACACAGGGGCCGGCCTTGAAGGCGGCACTGCACTAGGCTACCCGCGCATCGGTCGCAGCCGAGAGCTCAAGAAGGCGCTCGAGCGCTACTGGGGCGGCCGCATCGAGGCACCGGAGCTGGCCGAGACGGCAGCCGAGATCCGTGCGACCAACTGGCGCCGTCTCCACGATCTCGGGTTCGAGGCGCACAACGCCAGCATCCCCAGCGACTTCTCGTACTACGACCAGGTGCTCGACGCCACCGTGCTCGTGGGTGCCCTTCCGAAGCGCTTCGACCAGTGGGTCGACGAAGACGGCAGCCTGAGCCTCGACGGCTACTTCGCCGCCGCCCGTGGGGTGGACCGCGTGCAGCCGCTCGAAATGACCAAATGGTTCGACACGAACTACCACTACCTCGTGCCTGAGATCGGGCCCGACACCACCTTCCGCCAGGGCAGCGATCAGCCGGCCCTGCTCTTCGCCGAGGCGCTCTCGCACGGGTTCGTGACCCGCCCGGTCATCGTCGGCCCGGTCACGCTGCTCGCGCTGGCGAAGCCGACGGCCGACGCCCCTGAGGGCTTCGACCCGCTCGACCGCCTCGACGACCTGCTGCCGGTCTACGCCGAGGTGCTTGCCGGCCTCGCCGAGCTCGATGCGCCGTGGGTGCAGCTCGACGAGTCGGCGCTGGTCAGCGAGCTGCTGCCCAGTGACCGCCCGAAGCTCATCGCAGCGGCGAAGCACGCCTACGAGGTGCTCGGCGCGCTCGAGAAGCGCCCGCAGATTCTCGCCCAGGCGTCGTACGCCGCTCTCGACGAGGCACTGCCTGCACTGGCCGAGGCCCCGATCGAGGGCATCGCGCTCGATCTGGTCGAAGGCGACGTGCCTGCCGCAGACACCCCCGGCGTGACCGGGCTCAAAGACAAAGTGGTGGTCGCCGGAGTGATCAACGGCCACAACATCTGGCGTGCCGATCTGGATGCCGCGCTCGCGAAGCTCGAAGAGCTGCGTCCGCTGGCGGGTCGAGTCGTGGCCTCGAGTTCGACGTCGCTGTTCCATGTGCCGCACACGCTCGACGACGAGTCGAAGCTGAGCGACGAACTGCGCTCCTGGCTGGCCTTCGCCGCAGAGAAGGTCGTCGAGATCGTCACGCTCGCCCGCGCCTACGACGGCGACAAAGCGGGGGTGCAGGCAGCGTTCGACGAAGCGGCTGCCGCGCTGGCATCCCGCGCTGAGCATGCCGGCGTGCACCGCCCCGAGGTGGGCGCACGCATCTCAGCGCTCACCGACGCCGACTTCACGCGCACACCGTATGCCGAGCGCGCGCAGGTGCAGCAGGCCGAGTTGGGCCTACCGCTGCTGCCGACGACCACCATCGGATCATTCCCGCAGACGCCGGAGATCCGCCGCACGCGCTCGCAGTTCACCAAGGGCGAGATCGACGAGGCCGCCTACAACGAGCAGATCAAGGGGCACATCGCCGACGTCGTGAAGCTGCAGGAAGAGATCGGTCTCGACGTACTCGTGCACGGCGAGGCCGAGCGCAACGACATGGTGCAGTACTTCGCCGAGAACTTCGAGGGCTTCGACGTGACCGAGAACGGGTGGGTGCAGTCGTATGGGTCGCGCTGCACGCGCCCGAGCATCCTCTGGGGCGACGTGGTGCGCCCGAAGCCGTTCACGGTCGAGTGGATCAGCTATGCGCAGTCGCTCACCGAGAAGCAGGTCAAGGGCATGCTCACCGGCCCCGTGACGATTCTGGCCTGGTCGTTCGTGCGCGACGATCAGCCGAAGGGCGTCACCGCCGACCAGGTCGCCTTGGCGCTGCGCGACGAGATCGCCGATCTCGAGGCCGCGGGCATCGACATCGTGCAGGTGGACGAGCCGGCCATTCGCGAGCTGCTGCCGCTGAAGCGGGCAGACCACGCCGACTATCTCAAATGGTCGGTCGGGTCGTTCCGTCTGGCGACCGCCGGCGCCGCCGACCGCACGCAGATTCACACCCACCTCTGCTACTCGGAGTTCGGCCAGGTCATCGACGCCGTCGACGGGCTCGACGCCGACGTGACCTCGGTCGAGGCCGAGCGCTCGAAGATGGACATCGTGCGCGACATCAAGGCCGCCGGCTTCAGCCGCGGGGTCGGGCCGGGCGTCTACGACATCCACTCGCCGCGCGTGCCCACTGAGGCCGACATCGAGGGGCTGCTCGACATCGCGCTCGAGTCGATTCCCGACCAGCTGCTGTGGGTCAACCCCGACTGCGGGCTGAAGACGCGTCGATACGAAGAGGTGGTGCCTGCGCTGACCGACATGGTCGCCGCCGCCCGTGCCGAGCGTGAGAAGCTCGGCGTCGAGGCCTGAGCGCTGGCCGGTCGCCTGATCGGCTGAGATGACAGCAGGGCCGCGACCCACATGCGGTGGGTGCGGCCCTGCTCGTCTTTTGTCGCCGTCTCTGCCGCGTCGTCTCTGCTGTCGCGGTCTGGGCGGATGCGGTGGGTGCGCCGGCTCTGCGGCCTGCGGTCAGATAGTGGCGCCGAGGCGGGTGGAGCTCGCTCCGGTGCCTGCTCCGGAGCCCGAACCGCTGCCGTACTGACCCAGGTCGCCCAAATCGCCCAGGTCGCCGTAGTCATCGTTCAGATCGTTGTTGTACTGCCTGCCCAGGTCGCCGTAGCGCTTGCTGAGGTCGCCCAGTCCCGGCGTGTCGATCTTCATGTTCGAGGTGTCGATGCCCGAAATCTTCCAGCTGCCGCTCTCTTTGACCAGCTTGTAGTCGTACGTGCCTGAGACGGTGACCTTCGTGAGACCGGAGCCGGACTCGCCGTCGACGGCGTAGGTCACCGTGGCGGAGTCGCCGGTGATGTTCTCTGACGAGAAGTCGTTCGAGATGTTCATGCCGTTCGTGGTGCCAGAGCCCGAGCCGCTGTCGTTCAGACCGTTCGGCAGGCTGCCGATCTGGCTGCAGCCTGCCTTGAGCTGCGAGGCCATAGACGACGTGTAGTACTCGGCGGCGCCGTCGCAGTCTCCGCTCTCGGCCGATGCGATGGCTTTCGCGACGACCTCTTTGGGGCTGCTCGTGGCATTGCCGATCACCGCGAACAGGCCGATGGTGATTCCGGCCAGAAGCAGCACACCGGCCACTGCGATGCCGACGATGAGCCCGGTCTTGCCCTTGCGCGGGGCGGGCGAGCCGTATCCTGGAGCGGCCGCCGGCTGGTCGGGTGCGGTGTGCTCGGTCCACTGGGAGCCGTCCCACCAGCGCAGCCAGCCGGTCTGAGCCGGGTCTGGATACCAGTTCGCCGGCGGAGTCGTCGGGTTTTCAGGGGGAACGGAACTCATCGTGATCCTTCTCATCTGGCGAACATGACGGACGGCATACGTCTCTGATCCACAGTGTATCGAAAGCCGTCGCTCGCAGAGCGCATCGCATACGACAGTATTCCTGTGCAAGAGCGTGGGAACGGTCATACTGTTGAGCACAGGGAACTGTGGGGTGATCGAGCGATCAGCTCCAGACACAGGCAGGAAGAGACCATGGCTGACAAGAGAAACCCCACACCGCATCACGAGGTCACCGCAGGCGAGCGGGTCGGTGGGTGGCTCAAGAAGACGTGGCCCGCGCTTGTGCTCGTCGTGCTCGCCCTGATCTTCATCTTCCAGAACACCTCGACGGTGACGCTGGTGCTCTTCGGCATGCAGATCAGCGGCTCCTTCTGGATCTTCACGGTGATCCTGCTGCTCATCGGCATTCTGATCGGCTGGCTGCTGGGCCGCGGCGGCAGAGCTGACCGAAAGAACTGACCAGCTGCCTGCTCTCACCCGCATCAGGTCGTCAGACGCCGCTGGGGTGGAGAGCACGGAACCTGAGACGGCGCTGCCAGACGAGCACGTCGGCAGCGCCCGGTAAACTCGACCTTCAATGACCAGCAGCGCACCGAAGACGGATTCGACCGAAGAGACGGCCGCGTCCCGGCGACCGAGACTCATGACCGTGGTCAGCAGAGTTGCCGCACGACCGACCGTGCTCATCGTGGCGTTCCTCGTGGTGCACCTCTGGCTCGCACTGAGCGGCCGCCATCAGTACGGCGCACCCTTCGGCGACGTCACCAGCGTCTATCACCTCTGGTCGTTCGACGCAGTCCGGAACGGCACCTGGTACGGCATCACGGACCCATGGGTCTATCCGGCGCTCGCTCTGGTGACGATGCTCCTGCCACTGACGCTCTGGGCCTCGACCGGGCTGGACTACACGTTCAGCTGGCTGATCATGGTCACTCTGCTGAACGTCGTCGCGCTCGGCGTCTTCACCGAGGGGTTTCGCAACGAGCGCCGCATGCGTGCCGCATGGTGGTGGGCGGTCTACCTGCTGCTGCTCGGACCGGTCGCGTTGGGGCGCGTCGACACGGTCGCGCTCGCCCTCGTCGTCATCGCGCTGTCACTGCTCGAACACCGCCCGGCGTTTGCCGGGCTGCTGCTGGCCGTCGGCACGTGGGTCAAGGTCTGGCCGGCGGCTGTGCTCGCGGCTGCCGTCTCGTCGTTCTGGGGGCGGGGCCGCCGGATGCTGCGCGCGCTGATCGCACCCGGCGTCGCGCTGACCGGAGGCCTCGCCGTCGTGGCCGCCATCGCATCCCTCGTCAGCGGGCGCGGCTTCGCAGACGTCGCCAACCTGCTCGGCTTCGTCGGCGGCCAGGCCTCGCGCAACCTGCAGATCGAGGCGGTCGGCGCGACCGCCGGACTCTGGAGGGCGCGTTCGGGCGACGGTGCGGTCGTCTACAACCACGAGATATACACCAACGAGCTGATCAGTGCGTCGTCACCCGTCATCGCGACGACCGTCACAGTGCTGATGGGCATCATGGTGCTGGCGATCGCGCTGCTGGCCTGGCGGCTGCAGCGCGTAGGCGTCGACCGGCTGCAGGTGTTCGCCTGGGCGTCGCTTGCGCTCGTGACGACCTTCATCGTGTGCAATAAGGTGGGGTCGCCGCAGTTCGAGGCGTGGCTGGTGGCGCCCGTGCTGCTGCTCGCCGCGGTGCGTCCTCCGCGCTGGTGGGTGCCGATGGCGCTGACGTCCCTGATCGGAGTGCTCACACAGGTGATCTACCCGTCATGGTACGGCTACCTGCTGAATCTGAGCGCGTGGATGCTGTGGGTGATCACCGTGCGCAACCTGCTGCTGGTCGCGCTGCTGATCTGGGCCGTGGTCGAGCTCAGGCCGAGAGGATCCGTTCGAGCTGCGCCCCGATCGCCTCTCGCTCGATGAGGAACGAGTCATGCCCGTAGGGGGAGTGCACCACGACCGCTTCGTCGCCGGCGATGTGCGTGCGCAGACCTGCGACGATGGCGTGCTGCTCGTCGATGCCGTAGAGGCGGTCGGAGTCGATGCCGACGACCAATGACTTCGCCGTGATGCTGCCGAGCGCTTCGACGACCCCGCCGCGGTCACGGCCGATGTCGTGCGAGTTCATCGCCTCCAGCATGGTGATGTAGGTGTTCGCATCGAAACGCCGAGTGAACTTGTTGCCGTGAAAGTCGAGATATGACTCAATGGCGAAGCGTCCGCCTTTGCCCAGCGGTGAGACGCCGGACTGGGCCGAACGGCCGAAACGGGTGTTGAACTCTTCGGCGCTGCGGTAGCTGGTGACGGCGACCCGGCGGGCGAGCGCGAGCGAATGCCATGGGCCGCGGCCCTCAGGAAGGTCGTAGTAGTCGCCGCCGAGGTAGTCGGGGTCGCTGCGGATCATGTCGACCTGCACCGAGTTCACGGCGATGCGGTCGGCGCTCGTGACCGCTGGCGCGGCGATGACCACGAGTCGTTCGACGTCGTCGGGGTACATGATCGCCCACTCCAGCGCCTGCATGCCGCCCATCGAGGGGCCGATCACGGTGTGCCAGCGGTCGATGCCGAGAGTGGTCGAGAAGTTGTGACTCGCGTGCACGATGTCGCGGATCGAGACATACGGAAACTGCGACCCCCACGGCTGGCCCGAGGGACGCATCGTGCTCGGGCCCGTCGTACCCTGACAGCCGCCGAGCACATTCGCGCACACCACATAGAAGCGATCGGTGTCGATCGGGCGCCCAGGGCCGATCTGATCGGCCCACCAGCCGGCGGTGTGATGCCCGAGTTCTCGCACGCCGGCGACGTGGCTGTCACCGGTCAGCGCGTGCAGGATGAGCACGGCGTTACTGCGGTCGGCGTTCAGCTCGCCCCACGTCTCGTATGCGACGCGCACGCAGTCGAGGCGCCCGCCGAACTCGAGATCCTGCTTGCCGACGTGCACGAACTGTCGGCGCCCCGGAGGATCGCCGACCAGCCAGGCCCCGGTCACCGGCGGCTTGCCGGCGACACGCGCGATCATGCGGTCGGTGACCGGCGAGAAGAGGTCGCTGTCGTTGTCGCGTGCCCGATCGATGCGGTGCGCGTGTGCTCGGCCGTCGCCGTACTGCTGCATGTGAAGGCCGCCTCTGCCGAATGGGTGAATCACCGTATTTTATCAAGTCGGCAATTCTGCGAAGGGCAGCATCTAGGATGTTCTGCATGACACCAGCGACTCCAGAACCGCAGGCATCCCATCCTCCGCTCAGCGCGAGCGTGGTCGAGCTCGACGAGACCGACGACCGACAGCGCACGGCACTGGTGACCGGCGCCAGCAGCGGCATCGGGCGCGCGACGGCGGCACTGCTGCGTGAACACGGCTGGCAGGTCATCGCCGTGGCTCGCCGTGCCGAGCGGCTCGACGAGCTTGCGGCGCAGACCGGAGCGATTCCGTTCGCCGCCGACCTGACGTCGCCGGCCGAGGTGCAGGCGCTTGCCGAGTTCGTCGACGAGCATGGTCGGCTGGACGCACTGCTGAACATCACCGGTGGAGCCATCGGCGTCGACCCGATCGAGCGCGGTCGTGTCGAAGACTGGGTGCAGATGTATGAGATCAACACCGTCGCGACGCTGCGCGTGACGCAGGCGCTGCTGCCGGTGCTGCGACGCACCGCCGCCGAGCACGGCTGGGCCAGCATCCTCACCCTGACCTCGACGGCCGGGCTCGGCGTCTACGAAGGCGGTGGCGGGTACACCGCCGCCAAGCACGCCGAGCAGGCGCTCGTCGACACGCTGCGGCTCGAGCTCAGCGGCGAGCCCATCCGTGTCATCGCGATTGCTCCGGGGCTGGTGCACACTGAGGAGTTCTCACTGAAGCGGCTGCACGGCGACCAGGCGAAGGCCGACGACGTCTACGCCGATGTGGATCATCCGCTGAGCGCCGAAGACGTCGCTCTGGTGAACGTGCAGACGATCGAGCTGCCGCCGCACATCAACCTCGACTTGGTCGTGGTGCGTCCGGTCGCCCAGTCGGCGCAGCACAAGCTGCATCGGGGCCCGTTGCGCCCGAAACTGTCGTGACCGACCCTCAGCCGCATCCGGTCGCCGACCTCGTCGACCCGTCATGGGCACCGGTGCTCGCCCCTGAGACTGAGCGCATCGCGCACATCGGCGAGTTCCTGCGCGGCGAGGTCTTCGACGGGCGCCACTACGCCCCCGGCGGCCCCGACGTGTTCCGGGCCTTTCAGCAGCCGCTCGACGCCGTGCGGGTGCTGATCGTGGGGCAGGATCCATATCCGACGCCCGGTCATGCGATGGGGCTCTCGTTCTCGGTTCGGCCCGACGTGCGGCCGCTGCCGAAGTCACTGCAGAACATCTTCACCGAGCTGCACGACGACATCGGTGCGCCGGCCCCGGCGAACGGCGACCTCACGCCATGGGAGCGTCAGGGCGTGATGCTGCTGAACCGCGTGCTCACCTGCGAACTCGGCCGACCGGCGTCGCACCGCGGCATCGGTTGGGAGCAGGTCACGGAGCGCGCCATTCGGGCGCTCGGTGAGCGCGATCGCCCGCTGGTCGCCATTCTCTGGGGCCGCGACGCGCGCAGCGCGGCGCCGATGCTGCCGAACGCACATCTGATCGAGTCGGCACACCCCAGCCCGCTCTCGGCCTACCGAGGCTTCTTCGGATCGCACCCGTTCAGCCGCGCCTCAGACTGGCTGCAGCAGCAGGAGGGCCAGGGCGTCGACTGGACGCTGCCGGTCTGACTCTCTGTTACGAAGTGCGACGGCCGGTTCGTCGGGATGCCGCAGGCGCTCGATAGTCTGCGAGAGGCGCGCCGTTCGGCGTGTGCGAAGAGACCGGCGGAAGGCATCACGACATGGCTGAGATCCACGACAGCATCCTCTCTACAATCGGCAACACCCCACTGGTGCGCCTGCACAGGCTGCCGGGCGACAGCGCTGCCGACGTGCTCGCCAAAGTCGAGTTCACCAACCCCGCAGGCAGCGTCAAAGACCGCCTCGCCTCGGCGATCGTCGAGGCCGCCGAACGCAGCGGCGAGCTGAAACCCGGTGGCACCATCGTCGAGGGCACCAGCGGCAACACGGGCATCGGCCTGGCATTCGTCGGCGCTGCCAAGGGCTACCATGTCGTTCTCACGATGCCTGAGACCATGTCGGTCGAGCGCCGCGTGCTCGCTCGTGCCTACGGTGCCGAGATCGTGCTCACGCCCGGCTCCGAGGGCATGAAAGGTGCTGTCGCAAAGGCCAAGGAGCTCGTCGAGCAGAGCGACAACGCCATTCTTGCGAGCCAGTTCGCCAACCCTGCGAACGCCGCCGTGCACCGTGCGACCACCGGCCCCGAGATCGTCGAGGCGACCAAGGGGCGCGTCGACTACTTCATCGCAGGCATCGGCACGGGCGGCACGCTGACCGGCGCAGGCCAGATCATCAAGGCAGCCAACCCTGAGGCCAAGGTGATCGGCGTCGAGCCCAGCGATTCGCCGATTCTCAACGGCGGAAAGCCCGGGCCGCACAAGATTCAGGGCATCGGAGCGAACTTCGTGCCCGATGTGCTCGACACCGAGCTCTACGACGAGATCATCGACGTGGAGTTCTCCGACGCCACGGCGACCGCACGCGCGCTGGCCAGCGAGGAGGGCATCCTCGCCGGTATCTCGGCGGGGGCCGCGACATGGGCGGCGCTCGAGGTGGCCAAGCGTCCCGAGGCTGCGGGCAAGACCATCGTGGTGATCATCCCCGACTTCGGGGAGCGCTACCTGTCGACGTCGCTCTACAGCGACCTGGTCGACTGAGTCGATGCGAAGATGCCGGTCGTGACCGGTGCTGCGTCTGCCGAGTCGATTGACCAGGTCGACGGCACAGCAGATAGAGTCGTGGGCGTGTTCAGCAGACTTCGCGAAGACATCGACAACGCTCGTCGACACGATCCTGCGGCGCGGTCCGCGGCCGGCATCTTCTTTCTCTATTCGGGCCTGCACGCGATCTGGAACCATCGTCTCGCCCATTGGCTGTGGAACCATCACGCGAAGGGGCCTGCGCGGTTCGTCTCACAGCTGAGCCGTTTTCTCACCGGTGTCGAGATTCATCCTGGCGCACGCATCGGGCGTCGCTTCTTCATCGATCACGGCATGGGCGTGGTCATCGGCGAGACGGCTGAGGTCGGCGATGACGTGATGATCTATCACGGGGTGACTCTCGGCGGCACCAGCCTGGCAGCCGAGAAGCGGCACCCGACCATCGGCGATCATGTGCTGATCGGCGCGGGCGCCAAGGTGCTCGGGCCGGTGACCATCGGCTCGCACTCGTCGATCGGAGCCAACGCCGTCGTCGTCAAGGGCGCACCGCCCGACTCGCTGCTGGTCGGCATTCCGGCCAAACCGCGCCCGCGTCCGCAGACCCGACCGCGAGACGAGGGGAGTCTGCGCGACGGGCTCGGCGCGGCATCCGCGCACCGGGCCACGACCGACGGGCTCACCGGCGCAGCGACGGGGTCGGGCCGTTCGTCGGCGAATGTCGAACCCGAAGACATGGAGCAGTTCCGCGACCCGGCGATGTACATCTGAACGGTCAGACCCCTCGGTTAGACTGGTCACCGCCATCGTGGCGACCGGGAGGCAGGGATGAATTCGAATCAGACGGCTGCGAGACGACTGCAGCCAGTCATCGTCGGCGGAGACATCGGGGTGTACGCACTCGTCCGCTCGTTCCATGAGACTTATGGTGTGCGCTCAATCGTTCTCGCCGAGGCTGAGACCGGCGCAGTGGGGCAATCTTCGATCATCGACCTGCGCATCATCACGGTCGGGCAGCATCCCGAGAGACTCATCGACGCCCTGGTGGCCTGCGCACGTGAACAGCAGGAGGCGTCAGGCGCCGACCAGGTCGACTTGGTGCTGCTGACGAACTCGGACTGGTATGCACGGCTCTTGGTCGGCGCTCGCGACGAGCTTGAGAACGCCGGCTACAAGCTGCCGTTTCCGTCGCTGCAGACCTTCGAAGAGGTCTCGGACAAGCAGCAGTTCGCGCGGATCGCAGGCGAGGTCGGCATGCGTGTGCCCACCACTCAGACCATTGACTTCTCACCGGCCGACGACGCCGGTTGGCAGCCGGAGGCGGTGACTCTGCGCTACCCTCTCGTCTGCAAGCCGGCGGTCAGCTCGTATTGGCAGACAATGTCGTTCGACGGCAAGAAGAAGATCTACTTCGTCGAGACTGCGGAGCAGCTCGAACGACTCTGGCAGACCCTGCGCACGGGCGGCTTCCGCGGCGAGTTCCTCGTTCAGGAGCTCGTTCCCGGCGACGACACGACCCAACGGTCGGTGACCGCCTACGTCGACGGCGAGGGCCGGGTCACGATGCTCTCTGGCGCACGGGTGCTTCTGGAAGACCACACCCCGGCAGGCATGGGCATCCCCGCCGCGATGATCAGCGATCGCGACGACGAACTGCTCGACCAGGCCAGACGGTTTCTCGAGCACGTGGACTATCACGGCTTCGCGAACTTCGACGCCAAGATCGACCCGCGTGACGGCAGCGCGGTCTTCTTCGAGGTGAACCCGCGCATCGGTCGCAACAACTACTACGTGAGCGCCGGCGGCACGAGTCCCGCTGCCGCCGTCGTCCGTGACGTCATCGCCGGTGAGTCCCCGCAGAGCCCAGACGTCGTCTCGCAACGGGTGCTGTACACGACAGTGCCGACAGGTCTGTTGCTGAAGTATCTGACGGGGGCACAGTCTGAGGAGGTACGGCGGCTGCTGCGCACGAAACAGGTGGTCGAACCGTTGAAGTATCCTCGGGTGGAACGCTCGCTGAGGCGAGGGCTCTACCTGATGCTCGCGTCGGCCAACCAGCGGCGCAAGTATCGCAAGTATTACCCCGAGACGACTGAGACCGGATTCTGAACCATGACACATGTACTGCAGTCAGCTGCTTGGGCGGCCTTTCAGCGCAGCGAGGGCGTGAACGGCCTCACCGCTGCCGGGAACGACTGGAGCGTGAGCGGTCTGGTCGAGACCGGGCCAATGAGGACTCGGCGTGTGTACGCCCCCTACGGCCCCAGCTTCGCTTCGGCAGAAGGCCTCGACGCGGGGCTCGAGGCGCTCGAGAGTCAGAGCCGAAGCCGCGGCGCCGTCTTCGTGCGCGTCGAGCCGGTCGGCGTCGACGAGCAGGCCGAATCCGACGCGAAGCAGGTCTTGACGCGTCGCGGCTATCACCGCGTGCATCATGTGCAGCCCGAAGACACCTGGCGGCTGGATCTCTCGGTCGGTCATGATGCGATTCTGAAAGGCATCCGGGGCGGGCAGCGGCGCGCCTATCAGTCGGCCGAACGACATGGCGTGGTCGTGCGGGCTTCGACCGATCCGCACGACGTGCGTCTGCTGACCGATCTCATGGGGCAGGTCTCCGAGCGCAAAGACATTCATCTGCGCGACGCCGAGTACATCGCCGATCAGGCGGCCGCCCTGATGCCGTCGGGCACGGCCAAGCTGTATCTGGCCACCGTCGACGGCGCCATCGCCGCTGCCTCACTGGCCTATGACCACGGAGACACCCGTTACTACGCACATGCTGGTGCCGATTATCAGTACCGCAAACAGGCAGCGAACGTAGTGCTGCTCGTGCAGATGATCCTCGACGCCCAGGCAGACGGCAAGAAGTGGTTCGACTTCTATGGGATCGCGCCGGACGACGCGCCCGCGGATCACCCGTGGCAGGGATTCACCAAGTTCAAGAAGTCATTCGGCGGCCAGGCGCGGCACTACCTCGGCACCTGGGAGAAGCCCGTGAGGCCTCTGCACTACTGGATCTATGAGACAGGGCGAAAGCTGATCGCACACAAGTAGCGGCAACCCGGCGGGATCGCCGTCTCGTCAGCAGCTCAGCCCTACTGATCCAGATCGACTGAGTGCGCGTCTTCGGGATGAATGACCGGGAGCACTTCGGTGATGGGTGCGCGGGGGATCGACCCGCCGGTGCGCTTGGGGATGCGGTCGCGCAGATACGTGATCTCGGTGTAGCCATGGGGGGCAGGCTTGCCGTCGGGGCCGAGGTTCACGAACACGATCTCGTTGATGGTGAGAATCGTCTTGCGCGTGATCATGTTGCGCACGATGCAGCTCATCGTCAGCGAGGTGCGGCCGAACTTCGTGGCGACCAGACCCATCTCGATCAGATCGCCCTGCCAGGCGCTCGAGACGAAGTTGATCTCGGAGTAGAACTTCGTGACACAGCGTTCGTTGCCGAGCTGCACGATCGCATATATGGCGGCTTCTTCGTCGATCCATTTCAGCAGCGACCCGCCGAAGAGCGTGCCGTTCGCGTTGAGATCCTCGGGGCGTACCCAGCGGCGGGTGTAGAAGTTCATGTGATGGCGGTTGCCCAGCGGGCGATCGTCGTAGTGCTCGGCGTCGTGGGCGTCGAAGGCAGCGCCGGTGCCGCCTCGCCGCGAGGAGGCGTCGTGGTCGGGAGTGTGTGCGTTCATGCGGTTAAACCTAGCCCACACACGTGACGTTCGGATGAAGTCGTGAGCGCTGCACGAGCATCGACGGACGCCGCGGTGAGACAGCGGCGTTGAGCCGGGGCATGCCGGTGAGCGTATATCATCATCGGCTGGTGCAGCGCTTCTCGGCAGCACGTGCTTAAATCGGGGTCATGAGCACTGTTCAGACGACACAGACAGATGTGCTGACCACTGTGCGCGGCCGCCTCGGCGAGATCCTGCTCAACCGTGAACGGGCCATCAATGCGCTGACCGCCGACATGATCGCGACCATTCACAGCCAGCTTGACGCATGGATCGACGACGACCGGGTGCAGGCGGTGCTGATTCGCGGTGCCGGTGCGCGAGGCCTGTGCTCCGGTGCAGACATCCGAGCGCTCTCGCAGGCATCCGCCTTCGAACGCTACGACTTCTTCGAGGCCGAGTACTCGCTCGACCTCTGCATCGCACGGTATCCCAAACCCGTCGTCGCCTTCATGGACGGCATCACGATGGGGGCGGGCGTCGGCATCAGCGTGCACAGCGCGTTCCCAGTGGTGACCGAGCGCTCACGGGTGGCGATGCCCGAGGTGCGCATCGGGCTGATGCCCGACGTCGGCGCCACCTGGCTGCTGGCCAGGGCTCCCGGGCGGCTCGGCCACCTGCTGGCGTACACCGCCGGAGAGATGACCGGAGCAGATGCGATGGCGATGGGCTTTGCCGGCCACTTCGTACCGAGCGACTACCTTGGCGACGTCGTCGACGGTCTGATCGCCGGCGTCGGAAGCGGTGACGAGGCAGTCGAGAACACGCGTCGAATCATCGGCGCCTCGGCGGTCGAGCCGCCGGCATCGGTGCTCGTGCGCAACCAGGCCGGCATCGACGAGGCCTTCGCCGACCCGTCGCCGTCGAAGGTGATCGCCGCGCTGCACGACCACGGCGAAGACTCCGCCGACGAGGCAGCCGATCTGATCGCCGGCATGTGCCCGTTCTCGCTGATCGTGACCGAGAGGGCGCTGCGACTGGCAGCCGAGAGCACGCTTGAGCAGGTGTTCGAGACCGATCTGCGGCTGTGCGCCGGTCTGACGGCTCGGCCCGACTTCCGCGAGGGCGTGCGGGCCCAGGTCATCGACAAAGATCGCAACCCCGTCTGGAACCCGTCTCGTCTCATCGACGTCGACCAGGCCGACATCGATGCGCTCTTCGGAGACGCCGAGAGCTGACACTTGTGCGCAGCGGCCGGCGCTGCGACCATTGAGACATGTGTGCCCGGTCCTCCCCGTTCGTCGGGGGCGAGACCATCGTGCAGGTGCACGACCTCGGCGTCACATACCCGCAGCGCGCACAGGCTGCGCCTGACGGCGTCACCTTCGATCTGCATACCGCAGAGGTGGCCCTGCTGCTCGGGCCCTCCGGTGCGGGAAAGTCCACACTGGCGCTCACGCTAGACGGCCTGATTCCGCATGAAGTGTCGGCCACGGTCACCGGCTCGGTCACTGTGTCGGGCACAGACGTCGCCGGTGCTCGTGTCGCGCAGATCGCCACCGACGTGGCGATGGTCTTTCAGGATTCAGACGCGCAGATCGTCGCCGCCACCGTGCTCGACGAGGTCTGCTTCGGACTCGAAAACCTGCAGCGACCTCGTGCAGAGATCCTGGTCGCCGCAGAGAGCGCGCTGCGTCGCGTAGACCTGTGGGATCGCCGCCGCGACGACCCGGGCGACCTCAGCGGGGGAGGCCGGCAGCGGCTGGCCATCGCCTGCGCCCTGGCGCTCGGCTCACCGGTGATCGTGCTCGATGAGCCCACCGCAAACCTCGACCCGCAGGGCGTGGTCGACGTCTACGCGCTGCTGCGTGAGATCGCCGCTGAACGCACCCACGGCATCCTGCTGATCGAGCACAACCTCGACGAGGCGATGAGCATCGTCGACCGGGTGATCGTGCTCGACGCGGTCGGACGCGTGCGATTTGACGGGCCCGCACGCAGCGTCTTCGAGGCCCATGCCGACGAGATCGACCGACTGGGCGTCTGGCTGCCCGTCTCGACGGTGGCCGGTCGACGGCTCGGGCTGCGGCCGCTGCCGCTGACTCCGGCCGAGCTGACGGCCGCGGTGGATGCCGGGGTCGCCTCCGGCGCGCTGCCGGCAGAGCCGAGTGCGGCGTCGCAAACGGTGGAGACCCGCACTGCCGTCGGCGAAGACGCGGCCGCCGCCGGCGTGGCACTCGACGTGCGGCATCTGAGCGTACATGCTCGCGAACGTGACGAGCCGCTCGTCGACGACGTGTCGCTGCAGGTGCCCCACGGCTCGCTGGTGGCGATCGTCGGCCGCAACGGCGCAGGCAAGACGACGCTGCTGCACCGCATGGCCGGAGTGGTGTCGCCGCCGAAGGGCAGCGTGCGGATATATTCCGATCGGGGAATGCTCGATGTGGCGACGGCCTCACCCCGGAGACTCGCGCGTGAAGTGGGCTTCGTCTTCCAGAACCCGGAGCATCAGTTCATCACCCCCACGGTGCGCGAGGAACTCGCTCATGGCCTGCATCTGCAGGGACTCGACGAGCCCACGATCGCAGCGCGAGTCGACGCAATGCTGCGACGCCTCGGGCTCGAAGACCTCTGCGAGATGCACCCGTATCTGCTCTCGGGCGGGCAGAAACGCCGCCTCTCGGTGGGCACCGCGCTGATCACCGGTGCTCCCGTGCTCTGTCTGGACGAACCCACCTACGGGCAGGATCAGGCCAGGGCGGCCGAACTCGTCGCGCTGCTGGGCGAACTCGTCGATGCGGGCTCGACCGTGGTGATCGTGACCCATGACATGCAGCTCGTGACAGAGCAGGCGACCCACGTCGCGGTCATGAACGACGGTCGGCTCGAGGCCTTCGGCCCGACCGCCGAGGTGCTGGCCGGTGATGCGTTCGAACGTGCGGGTCTGCTGCGACCGCCGCTGGCACGAGCCATGGCCGCAGTGCGCGCTCCGGGCTGGCACATGGTCGCCAGGCTGCAGCAGCTCGAGCAGCTGCAGACAGGGCCGACCGGCAGGAACGGGCTCTCGCTGCCGGCAGCGGCGAGAATCAGCCGATCATCGTCGGGCCCGTCGCTGCCAGACGAGGCGACCACGGCATCCGCCGAACGACGGCCGCGACGACGGCCGCGGCCGCGACCGACCACGACCAGCATGTTCGACCCGGCCGTTCCGGCGAGCGAGCGACCCCGCTGGGCGCCGCTGGCCACACTCAACCCGGTGGCGAAGCTGATCGCGATGCTGCCGCTGACCGTCGTCGCCCTCGCCCTGCACGACATCGGTGCGCTGCTCGGCATGCTGACCGTGGTGCTGCTCGTCGTCATCGTCGGATCCGGTGCGGGCTGGCGGCGGCTGACCGCGGTGATCGGCGGCATCGTGGTGGGCGTCTCGGCGCTCTCGATCAGCGTGGGGCTGTGGATGGATCCCACCAAAGCCGAGCAGCAGCAGACGCTCTGGCAGATCGGCGACTGGCGGTTCACCACCGGCATGTGGCTGATCGGCCTGGGCGTCACCCTGCGCGTCGGCACGGTGGCGGCGCTCGGCATGCTGCCGGGGCTGACGGCGACCGGCGTCGACACGATTCGGGCGCTGGTGCGGCGGCTGCACGTGCCCTATCGGCTGGGCTACACGGCGCTCGCCGCCTACCGTTTCGTACCGCGCTTCGGGCAGGAGCTGGAGCAGATCAGGCGGGCGCATCGGGTGCGCGGCGTCTCGAACGGTCGCGGGCCGATCGCCGTGCTGCGTCGGGCGGCCGGGTATGCGCTGCCCCTGCTGGCCAGCGGCATCCGCCATGCCGAGCGCGTCGCCCTGTCGATGGATGCGCGCGCATTCGGTGCGGGATCTTCGCGCACCGAGCGATATGAGATTCCGTGGCGCACCCGCGACTTGACGTTCGTCGTCGGGTTCTGGGCGCTCGTCGTGGCCGGGCTGCTGACCGGCGCCGTGCTGCTGCCGATCTCGGTGTGAGCGGATCGTTCAGCGGGCGTTCATCTGCGTGTCGCACGATGCTGCGGTGAGCCCTGACGCCTGTGACTTCGACGCCGACCGCCCTGCTGCTGATGACTCGTCGTCTGACGACGCTGCCTCTGGTCACGCGCCCGCTCGCTCGACAGCTGAAGGCGGCGTCTGGGAGGTCGCTTGGGCGTTTCTGCGCCTTGGGCTGACCTCATTCGGCGGCCCGGTCGCGCACCTCGGGTACTTTCGCGCCGACCTCGTCGAGCGCAGACGGTGGGTCAGCGATCGCGAATACGCCGATCTCGTCACGCTCTGTCAGTTTCTGCCCGGGCCGGCGAGCAGCCAGGTCGGCTTCGCATTGGGCGTGCGGCGTGCGGGGCTGCTCGGGGGCCTCGCGGCATTCGTGGGCTTCACGCTGCCCTCGGCTGCGCTGATGATCGCCTTCGCCTTCGGCGCACAGTGGTTCACGGGGCCGCTGGGCGCTGGGCTGCTCTCGGGGCTGAAGATCGTGGCTGTCGCGATCGTGGCTCAGGCCGTGATGGGCATGGCCCGGTCGCTGCTCGTCGACCGCCGAACCGTGGGCGTGGCGGTCGCGGCGACAGGATGTGCGCTGCTGCTGGCCGGGTCGCTCGGGCAGATCGTGGCGCTGGCGATGGGCGCCGTCACAGGGATGCTGTGGTGCCGTGACGCGGTGCGCACGACATCGACGGTGGGCGGGCTGCGTCTGTCGCGCCGTCTTGGGGCGGGCTGCCTGGTGATCTTCGCCCTGCTCTTCGTGCTCGGCCCAGTGGTCGCCATCACGACTGGGTCGGCCGCAGTGTCGCTCTTCGACGTCTTCTACCGGTCGGGTGCCCTGGTGTTCGGAGGGGGCCACGTCGTGCTGCCGCTGCTGCAGGCCGGTGTGGTCGACCCGGGGTGGGTCGACGGGCAGCAGTTTCTCGCCGGCTACGGTGCCGCGCAGGCCGTGCCGGGTCCCCTCTTCACCTTTGCCGGCTATCTGGGAGCGATCTCGTCGTTCGGCCCTGGCGGCGTGGTCGGCGGTGTGATCGCGCTGTCGGGCGTCTTCCTGCCGGGCATGCTGCTGGTGCTCGGTGTGATTCCGTTCTGGGATCGCCTGCGCACCCGTGCCTGGGCGGCCGGTCTGATGCGCGGTGCCAGCGCAGCAGTGGTCGGCATCCTCGCTGCCGCGCTCTACAGCCCGGTCTTCATCACCGGGGTGACCGGCCCGACCTCGTTCGTGCTCGCGCTGGTCTGCTTCGCACTGCTGATGACGTGGAAGACCCCGGCGTGGGCCGTGGTGATTCTGGGCGCAGTCGGGGGCATCCTGCTCCAGGCGATCGGCTGATCGGTGGAGAGCGATGGGGAATGCGCCGTCTACACTGGTGACATGCTGCTTTCCGATCGCGACATTCGCCGTCAACTTGCCGAAGGGCGCATCAAACTCGAGCCCAGCGAAGACAAACTGGTGCAGCCTGCGAGCGTGGATGTGCGTCTCGATCGATACTTCCGTCTGTTCGACAATCACAAATATCCAGTGATCGACCCGGCCGAGGAACAGTCAGAGCTGACCCGGCTGATCGAGGTCGATCGTGACGAGCCGTTCGTGCTGCACCCCGGCGAGTTCGTGCTGGGGGCGACATTCGAGCAGGTCACCCTGCCGAACGACATCGCCGCCCGGCTGGAGGGCAAGAGTTCGCTGGGCCGTCTCGGGCTGCTGACGCATTCGACGGCCGGTTTCGTCGACCCCGGGTTCAGCGGCCACGTGACGCTCGAGCTGTCGAACATGGCGACGCTGCCGATCAAGCTGTGGCCGGGCATGAAAGTCGGACAGCTCTGCTTCTTCAGGCTGTCGAGCGAGGTGGAGCACCCGTACGGCTCCAAGAGCTACGGGTCGCACTACCAGGGACAGCGTGGGCCGACGGCGTCGCGGTCATGGCTGAACTTCTCGCGCATCGACGTCAGCACGACCGATGCAGGTTCGCTCGGCGCCTGAGGTACTGCCAAGTCACTTGGTGCGAGCGGCTTGGCCCCCGAGGTCACTCGTCGTCGAGTGAGTCGTCAAGATCGTCGCCCTCGTCCTCTTCGGCATCGCGAGCCAGTTCGGCATCGACCGCCTGAATCAGGTCGTCTGGGTCGTCGGTGAGCAGCTCCTGGAAAGTGTCGTTGTCTTCCATCGCCTCAAGACCGGCCTCAATCGCGTCATCGACCGTCGAACCCTCGTCGACGGCGTTCCAGAGCACCTGCTTGTACCGGTGCAGGGCGTTCTCGACGGCTTCATCGTTGGCGTAGTTCTCAGTCATGCTCACATTCTTCCACCTCGTGGGCCGCTGAGCGCAAACGGCATGGTCGGCGGGCATGGCGTGGCGCACACGGTCACGGTCCCTGTGATCCAGTCATGCCAAATGTCGCTTGTCAGCCCCCACGACGCCCGGCTGGGGCATCCAGTCATGCCAAATGTCAGCTACAACAATCGAGACATGGAACTTGGTATGTCTGGATGCGTGGGGGCGACATTTGGCATGTCTAGATGTGAGGGAGACGACATCTGCCATGTCTGGATGCCGGTCGGGGCCGGTGTCCGTCAACCATGAACTCTGAATCGTGAACTCTGAACTCTGAACCGTGAACCGTGAACCGTGAACCGTGAATTCTGAATTCTGAACGCTGAACGCTGAACGCTGAACGCTGAACGCTGAACGCTGAACGCACCTGCACCTGACGCTGGCGGGCTCCCGACTGCCGGGGCATCCCGAGTGGTCAGGCCAGACGCTGCCGTCGCGGTCGCAGATCGAGCCCGAACGACACAGACATGAACACCATGCCGCCGAGGGTCAGCCAGATGCCCAGCTGCAGCGTCGACAGATAGCCGGCGCCGGATGCCACCACGAGCCCGCCTAAGAACGCACCGATCGAGTTGGCCATGTTGAACGCCGCGTGATGGCTGGCCGCCGCGATCGTCTCGCTGCCCGGTGCGACCTGCATGAGCCTCGACTGGGCGGCCGGCCCGAGCATCGAAGACCCAATGCCCATGAGAAACACGAACGCGAAGAGCATCAAGAAGCTGCCGGTGTACTTCAGCCCCAAGACGAACTGACCGGCGAACATCAGCACGAGCATCAGCGCGAACGACGCGAGGATCGTGAAGAAGATGCTGCGGTCGCCGAAGCGCCCACCGAGGATGTTGCCCAACGTCATGCCCAACCCGGTGACCACCAGCACCGCAGGCACCCACACCGGCTCGATGCCGGCGACCTCTGTGGCGATCGGCGAGATGTAGCTGTAGAACGCGAACCATCCGCCGAACCCGACGGCACCCATGCCGATCGTCAGCCACACCTGCACACGGCGATAGGCACTGAACTCGGTCGAAAGACTGGCATCCGGATTGCCCCGGTCGCTGGGCACGAAGACGGCGATGCAGGCGAATGTGAGCGTGAACGTCGCCGCCACCACGAGATATGCCGAGCGCCATGAGGTCTGCTGCCCGAGAAACGTGCCCAGCGGCACGCCGATCACGTTGGCCACCGTGAGGCCGCCGAGCACGAACGCGCCTCCGCGCGACTGCGCTCCCGGGCCGATCAGTCGCGCGGCGATGATCGACGCCACCCCGAAGTAGACCCCGTGCGGCAGGCCCGAGAGAAAACGCGCGATCGCGACCTGCCCGAGCGTGGTGAGCAGTGCGACGGCAAGATTCGAGAGCACGAGCCAGGTCAGCACCACCAGCAGCAGACGCTTCTTCGGCCAGCGGGCCGTGAGCCCGGTGATCAGCGGAGCCCCAACCACGACGCCGGCCGCATACGCCGAGATGAGATGTCCCGCGCTCGCGTTCGCGGCCTCGGGGTCGCTGGCGGCGAGATCGGGCAGCAGGCCCTCGGCCAGCTGCGGCAGGATGCCCATGGTGACGAACTCGGTCATGCCGATTCCGAACCCGCCGAGGGCCAGCGAGAGCAGGGCGATGGTGCGCATCGGCCCGCTGAGCACACGGGTGTGCATGGGGATGTCGAACGCACCGGTCGTGGTCGGCGGCTCTGACGGCAGGGGAGCCTCTCCAGCGCGTTTTTGGGCGTCTGGGTTCTCAGAGAAGTTTGGGGGTGTGGAAGTCACCCGCCAAGTGTAGACCGTCGCTGTTACAGGTGTGGAAACGGAACAGACGAGACGGGGGCGGCGCGGATGTGCATCGCGGGCCGCCCCCGTCGGACGTGCTGAGAGACTGCGGTCAGGGGCTACGCAGTGAGTCCGAGCACCTCCGCCGTCGACGCGAACGTCTTCGCCGCCAGATCTGCGTCATCGCTCAGGTTCGTGCCGTAGGTGGGCACGAGGGTCTTGATCTGCTCGGCCCAGGCGCCGTCGAACTCAGACGGGAACGCCTGCTTCAGCAGTTTGAGCATGATCGGCACTGCCGTCGAGGCGCCCGGCGAAGCCCCGAGCAGGCCGGCGATCGAGCCGTCTGACGATGCCACGACCTCGGTACCGAACTGGAGCACGCCGCCTTTGCCCTTCTTCTTGATCACCTGCACCCGCTGGCCGGCCACGATGAGCTCCCAATCGTCGCCGTTCACCTCGGGGTAGAACTGGCGCAGGGCCTCGACACGTTTGGTGTGATTCTGCGCGACCTCGCCGACGAGGTACTTCACCAAGTCGAAGTTGTGCAGGCCGACGTCGATCATGGGCACCATGTTGCCGAAGCGAATCGAGCCGGGCAGATCGGTCCAGGAGCCGCTCTTCAGAAACTTCGGAGACCAGCCCGCGTACGGGCCGAACATCAGATGCTGCTCGCCGTTGACGTAGCGGGTGTCAAGGTGGGGCACCGACATCGGCGGTGCGCCCACAGCAGCCTGACCGTAGACTTTGGCGTGATGTCGCTTGGCGATCTCTGGGGTCTTGGCCCGCAGGAACTCACCGCTGATCGGGAACCCTCCGAAGCCGGCGATCTCGGGGATGCCGCTCTTCTGCAGCAGGTGCAGGGCACCGCCGCCGGCCCCGATGAAGACGAACTTCGCGGTGAACGTCTCGGTTGCACCGTTGCCGCGGTTCTTGACCTTGAGCGACCAACGGCCGTCGCCCCGACGCTGGACGTCGCGAACCTCGGCGTTGTACGTGATCGAGGTGTCGCGCTCGGCGGCGAACCTGAGCAGGCTCTTGGTCAGTGCGCCGAAGTCGACGTCGGTGCCGGCCTCGGTGCGCGTCGCAGCGACCTGCTGTTCGCCGTCGCGGCCCTTGATCAGCAGGGGCGCCCACTGCTGGATGGTGCGCTTGTTGCCGGTGAACTCCATGCCCTGGAACAGCGGGTGGTCTTTCAGCGCCTCATAGCGTGCCTTCAGAAAGTCGCTGTGCTCTTTGCCCATGACAAAGCTCATGTGCGGCACGGTGTGGATGAAACGGTCGGCCTCGAGGTGGCCTTCGTTCACGAGATGCGCCCAGAACTGGCGCGAAAGCTGGAACTGCTCGTTGACGTTGACGGCCTTGTCGATGCTGACGGTGCCGTCTGCGGCCTGCGGTGTGTAGTTCAGCTCGCACAGCGCCGAGTGGCCGGTACCCGCATTGTGCCACGGGTCTGAGCTCTCACGCCCAGCGCCGGGCAGGCGCTCGAACACCTCGATCGACCAATCGGGCTGCAGAATCTTCAGGAAGGTGGCGAGCGTTGCGCTCATGATGCCCGCCCCGACGAGAATCACGTCGCGGTCGTTGCGGGAAAGCGGTGTAGTCACTGACGGGTCTCCAGTTTCACTTCGGCCTCGTGCCGGCCTCTTCGCCGACGGGGTGTCGAGCACGCCGACACCTCATCCATCATAGCGCCGGGTCAAATCGCGCTGCTCAGGCGCCGAAGCGCTCGTCGGCGATCAGTTCGCCGATCTGCACGGTGTTGAGGGCCGCGCCCTTGCGCAGGTTGTCGTTGGTGACGAAGAGCACGAGGCCACGGTCGTCGTCGACGGTCTGATCCTGCCGAATGCGACCCACGAAGCTCGGGTCCGCTCCGGCGGCCTGCAGCGGGGTCGGCACCGCGCTCAGCTCGACGGCAGGCGCGGCTGCCAGAACGCGCTCGGCATCCGCTGGTGAGATCGGGCGTTCGAACTCGGCATGAATCGAGAGCGCATGGCCTGTGAACACCGGCACGCGCACGCAGGTGCCCGCCACACGCAGCTCGGGCAGCTCGAGGATCTTCCGGCTCTCGTTGCGCAGCTTCTGCTCTTCGTCGGTCTCGAGCGAGCCGTCGTCGACGAGGTTGCCGGCCAGCGGCACGACATCGAAGGCGATCGGCGCGACGTACTTCTGAGGTGTCGGAAACTCCACCGAGTCGCCGTCGAAGGTGAGCTGGCGGAAGTCCTGCTTCACCACGGCCTCGACCTGCGAAGCGAGCTCTTCGACGCCGCCGAGACCGGAGCCCGACACCGCCTGGTAGGTGCTCACGACGAGCTTCTTGAGCCCGGCCGCATCGTGCAGCGGCTTGAGCACCGGCATGGCCGCCATGGTCGTGCAGTTGGGGTTCGCGATGATGCCCTTGCGCAGCCCAGCCAGCGCATGCGGGTTCACCTCGCGCACGATCAGCGGCACATCCGGATCGCCACGCCAGGCCGATGAGTTGTCGACCACGATCGCACCGGCGGCTGCGAACTTCGGCGCGTACTCGCGTGACGCCGCGCCGCCTGCCGAGAAGAGCGCCAGATCGATGCCGGCGAGATCGTCGGCGGATGCAATGGTCACGTCTTCGACGATGATCTCGCGGTCGCGCCAGGTCAGGGTCTTGCCGGCAGAGCGTGGTGACGAGAAGAAGCGCAGCTGATCGACCGGGAAGTCGCGTTCGTCGAGCAGGCGTCGGATGACACCGCCGACCTGGCCGGTCGCGCCGACCACGGCGACGTTCAGCGGGCGGGTGGGATGTGTGTAGGTGCTCATCGTCCTGTTCCTCCGTAGACCACGGCCTCGCCGTTGGCGTCAAGGCCGAAAGCGGTGTGCACGGCGCGCACGGCCTCGTCGAGGCTGTCGAGCCGGGTGACCACTGACACGCGAATGTCACTGGTCGAGATCATCTCGATGTTGATGTCGTTGTCAGCCAGCGCAGAGAAGAAGCGAGCCGAGACACCGGGATGCGTTCGCATCCCCGCGCCGACGATTGCCAGTTTCGCGATCTGGTCGTCGTACTGGATCGACTCGAAGCCGAGCGCCTCCTGATGACGACGCAGCGATGCGACCACCCGGGGGCCGTCGCCGGTCGGCAGGGTGAAAGAGATGTCTGTGCGACCAGTCGCCGCGGCCGAGATGTTCTGCACGATCATGTCGATGCTGGTGCCCTCGTCAGAGACGACCTTGAAGAGGTCGGCGGCGCGACCGATCTTGTCGGGAACCCCGATGACGGTGATCTTCGCCTCGTCTTTGTCAGTGGCGACTCCGGTGATGATGGGTGCTTCCACGGTCTCTCCCTCTTCGGGCTCGGCGACGATGGTGCCGGCCTTGTTGCTGAACGACGAACGCACGTGCAGGGTCACGTGATGACGGCGGGCGAACTCCACGGCGCGAATGTAGAGCACCTTCGCGCCCGACGAGGCGAGTTCGAGCATCTCTTCACTGGTGACGAAGTCGAGTTTGTGCGCGGTGGGCACGACGCGCGGGTCTGCGGTGAAGACGCCGTCGACATCGGTGTAGATCTCGCAGACGTCGGCGTGCATGGCCGCGGCCAGCGCGACGGCGGTGGTGTCCGAGCCGCCTCGACCGAGCGTGGTGATGTCGCCGGTGCTGCGGTTGAACCCCTGGAAGCCGGCGACGATGGCGATGGCCCCGTCTTCGATGGCTTCGAACACGCGCTTGGGCGTGACGTCGACGATGCTGGCGTTGCCGTGAATGGCGTCGGTGACCAGGCCGGCCTGCGACCCGGTGAACGACCGGGCCTCCTGCCCGAGGGCGATGATGGCCATCGCGAGCAACGACATCGAGATGCGCTCGCCGGCGGTGAGCAGCATGTCGAGCTCGCGGCCGCTGGGAGTGACCGAGACCTCGTGTGCGAGGTCGATGAGCTCGTCGGTGGTGTCACCCATGGCGCTGACGACGACGACGACGTCGTTGCCGGCCTTCTTCGTCTCGACGATGCGCTTGGCGACGCGCTTGATGCCCGTTGCGTCCGAGACGGATGATCCCCCGAACTTCTGTACGACGAGTGCCACGCGGTCTTCCCTGCCTTGTCTGAGTCTGCGGTGGCCGAGATCTCTGCGCGCAGCGCCGTCGAGGCCCCACGCGTCGGATGACTGCCGAACTCCAGTCTAACCGGTGCTGCACGCCCACGGCAGGGTGGGTCGTCGCACACGACTTTCTCATACTGAGCAACTATTGTGATGAGGGGCATGACACCTGTGCCCCGAGAACATCGACGAGGCGGTGCCGAAATGTCGCAGCTGGAGTCACTGCGTGACATTCTTGTCGCGATCAACCCCTTCAGCGGGCTGCCTCCGATTCTTCAGACGGTCTACTGGGTGGTCTTCGTCACGATTCTGATATCGATCCTCTCGGAGCTGTGGCTGATGGCCAAGGGGGCTCGGGCGACCTCGCGCCACGGCTCTTCAGGGCCGGCCCAGGCGACCGACGACTATCTCTGGGTGTTCGTCGTCCCCGCACTCAACGAGGAGACCACCATTCGCGACTCGGTCACGCGGCTGCAGGCGGTCGACGTGCGGCACCGACGCATCCTCGTGGTCAACGACGGGTCAGAGGACGGCACAGGCGCGGTGCTCGACGAGATCACCTCGGCCTCTGACGACGTGCTGGTACTGACCAGAAGACCACCGAGTGCCCGCCAAGGGAAGGCAGCAGCGCTCAACGCGGCCTACCGCCATCTGCTGGCCGAGCGCAGTGACCCGACCTCGTCTCTCGCGCAGTTCGACGAGGCGCACACCGTCATCGTCATCGTCGACGCCGACGGTCGTCTGGAGCCTGACGCTCCCCGGGCGGTGACTCCTCATTTCGACGACGCGCGTGTCGGCGGCGTGCAGGTGCTCGTGCGCATCTACAACCGCGCTCGTGTGCTGCCCTGGGTGCAGGATCTGGAGTTCGCCGTCTTCGGCTGGGTCTATCAACGCGGCCGTTCGGCGCTCGACACCGCCAACATGGGCGGAAACGGGCAGTTCAACCGTCTGAGCGCTCTGCAGTCGATCGCCGACGAGTGCGGCCCGTGGCGCAACCGTCTGACCGAAGACCAGGATCTCGGCGTGCGTCTTCTGGAACAGGGATGGAAAGGGCGCCAGGAGAACTCGACGTGGGTGTCGCAGCAGGGGCTGTCTTCGCTTCGCCGACTCTACCGACAGCGTGTGCGCTGGTCTCAGGGCACTTGGCAGGCGCTTCGCCTGATCGCCCAGCCGCGCACCGGCATGAGGCCGCTCGCACGTGCCGACCAGATCTGGTATCTGCTCACCCCATGCACCCAGGCGCTCGTCGGAGCCACCGTCGCGCTCAGCGTCGTCTACGTCGCCATCGACATCGAGCATCTGCACATCGCAGTGATCACGGGGGTCATGTTCTATCTCATGTCATTCGCGCCCGGCGTGGCCGCCATGCTCGCCTCGCTTCGTGGAAACGGCCCGTGGCGAGTGCTGCTGGCCATCGCGCTGGCGCATTGCTTCGTGATCTACAGCTGGATAATCTATCCGGTGGTGTATCAGGCCGCCCTGCGGCAGCTGCTGCACAGACAGTCCTGGTCGAAGACGGCGAGAGAGCCGATCGACGACGACCCCGCGCTCAGTCTGTCCGTCTGACCGCGCCCTGGACGAGGCATCAGCCATCGAAAGGAATCCTCTCGCCATGACGCAGCCCGACCCGACGACAGTGACAGCGACTGCAGCGGCAGCTGACCATCCGCTGCGCGTCTGGGTGATCTACGGCACGCGGCCCGAAGGCATCAAAGTCGCCCCGCTCGTCCACGTGCTCGAACGTTCGCCGCTCTTCGCACCAGTCGCGATCTCGACGAAACAGCACCGAGAGATGCTCGAGCAGGTCAACGAGGTGCTCGATCTGCACCCGGCGCTGACAGACCATCTTGACGTGTTCCAGCACGGGCAGGGCGTGAACGAGCTGTTGAGCAAGGTCATCGCCGGGGTAGACAGACTCATCGTCGAGGCGCCGGAACCGCCTGACTGCATCGTCGTTCAGGGCGATACGACAACGGCGGCGGGCACCGCGATCGCAGCCTTCAACAGGGATGTGCCTCTGGTGCACATGGAGGCCGGGCTGCGCAGCTGGGACATCCGCTCGCCTTTTCCAGAAGAGGCCAACCGGCGCCTGATCTCGCTCGTGGCATCGCTGCACCTGGCCCCCTCAGAGCGCGCGAGACACAACCTGCTGGGGGAGCGGATCCCAGCTGACCGCGTGATCGTCACCGGCAACACCGTGATCGATGCGCTGAAGTACATCACAGCCAAGGATCTGCCCGTCACAGACCCGCGGCTGCGAGCCCTGCTGGACAGCGGGCGCCCGTACATTCTGGTGACCACGCATCGCCGCGAGAACTGGGGCGAACCTCTGCGGCACATCGGGGCGGCGCTCGCGGCGCTGGCAGCGGCGCATCCTGAGATCGACATTTTCATTCCGCTGCACGGCAATCCGATGATTCATGCCACGCTTGCACCCTTCATCGACAGCTGCGAGAACATCATCGTCACCACGCCGCTCAGCTATCCCGATTTCGTGCACGCGATGAGCCGAGCCCATGTCATCCTCAGTGACTCTGGAGGGGTGCAGGAGGAGGCGCCGACCTTCGGCGTGCCGGTACTGCTGCTGCGCGAGACGACTGAACGCCCCTCGGCGGTGGCCTCGGGCGCGGTTCGGCTCGTCGGCACAGATCGCGACCGCATCGTGGCCGAGACCGAGCAGCTGCTGACCGATTCGCAGGCGTGGGCGAGGATGGCCCATGCTTCGAACCCCTATGGCGACGGGCACGCAGCCGAACTCTCGGCGGCTGCACTTGCCGACCTGCTCACTCGCACACGAAGCGAGTGAGCCAGTCGACGACTCTCGCCTCCGGCGACAGGCGGTGAGACGGACGTCTGCGCTGCGCGCTCACGAGGCCTGTGTGTGGCCGGGGCCTTGATGCGTCAGCGTCGCCCCTCGAACGCGCGGCCGAGCGTGATCTCGTCTGCATATTCGAGATCGCCGCCCACGGGCAGGCCGGAGGCGAGTCTGGTCACTGAGATGTCGAGGTAGCTGAGCTGCCGGGAGAGATAGGTGGCCGTGGCCTCGCCTTCGAGATTGGGGTCGGTCGCGATGATGACCTCTTGCACGGTGCCGTCGGCGAGCCGAGGCATCAGGCTCGTGATGCGCAGCTGATCGGGGCCGACGCCGTCGATCGGGCTGATCGCGCCGCCGAGCACATGATAGAGACCGTGAAACTCGTGGGTGCGCTCGATCGCGGCCACGTCTTTGGGCTCTTCGACGACGCAGATCACCGTCTGGTCACGTCGAGCGTCGCTGCAGATGCTGCAGACGTCGGTCTCGGTGAGGTTGCCGCAGATGCTGCAGAAATGCACATGCTCGCGCACGGCCGCGAGCGTCTGCGCGAGCTTGGTCGGATTGTAGTGCTCGTCCTGCACGACAAAGAACGCGATGCGCTGGGCAGACTTCGGGCCGATGCCGGGCAGCTGCCCCAGCTCGTCGATCAGATCCTGGATCAGACCTTCGTACATGTGCTCCTACTGTTCGTGCTTCGTGACAGGTGACTCCCGGCGCGTGGCGGGCGCTCAGCGCTCGTCGATCGGCTTCGCATGCAGCATCTGGCGAATCACGGCTTCGCCATACTGCGCTCGGTGGTGTGGGGTGGTCGACTGCTGCGTCGGTGCAGGAGGCGGGGTGGGCGGTTCGGCCGACTGCGGGGTCTCGGAATCGAGATCGTCCGGGGCAGGAGCACCACCGTACTCGTCTTCGGGAGGTTCGGGCGGGAGCTCTTCTGGCCAAGGAGCGTCGGCGGCAGCGGAGGCGGGCTGCGGAGTGGTCGACGGCGGGGCCGAAGGCTCTGCGGAGTTCTTCGCTGGCGCCGTCGCTGTTGAGGGTGATGCGGCTGTATCGCCCGCTGTCGGACTCGTCGGCTCTGCAGGGGCAGACCCGGGGGTGCCGGCGTCGCGAGGGACGGGACTGCCGGTCACCTGCGGGGCGGGTCGGGTGCTGCCGCTGTGCGCGATGAAACGCATCCGGATGCCGAAGATCTGCTGCAGCGCATCGCGTACGCCGTCTGCGGCCGGGTTCGACCCGGTGCGGCTGCCGCGGAAGCTCTCGGCGTCTGTCGACGAAGCGAAGCTCAGAGTCAGGACGTCGTCGTGGAAAGCCACCGGTTTGGCATTAATCGCAACGATCCAAGCGCGACGGTTCGTACCCTCCAAATGCGCGAGCACCTGATCCCAACTGGCTCGAATCTGATCGAGCGTGAGCACAGTTGCCGGTGCGCTCGGCTGCTGCTGGGCGGTCGTGCTCTCGCCAGAGGCAGGGGCGGCAGCGCCGGCTGGGGGAGCCGGCGGCGTCGTCGAGGGCGCGGGAGCGCTGGCCGGGGCTGAGGTCTTGCCCGCTGGGCTCTCGGACGGAGCGGGGGAAAGCCGGGCTGGCCCCTTCGGTTGCTCGGCACTCTGCGCTGGCACCGACTGTCGGGCTGCAGGCTGAGCCTCGGCCTGTGCCGCAGGCTGCGGGGCAGTCTCCTGCCCCGGCTGCGCCCTCTGAGGTGCTGCGGGCTCTGGCGAAGCAGTCTGTGGTGCACCTCCACGATTGCTCGGGGCACCATTTGCGGCGGCACCCTGCACGCCGATGCGGCGTTCGAGGCGGTCGATGCGGCTCAGGGCGCCGAGCTCGTTCGCATCGGCGGCTGGGACGAGCAGTCGTGCGCACATGAGTTCGAGCTGCATCCTCGGGCTCGTGGTGCCCGCCATCGTGTTCAGCGTGTGATTGACGATGTCTGCAGCGCGCGACAGCTCGGCCGTGCCGAACTCGCGAGCCTGGCGCTGCAGCACATCGAGCTCGTCTTGGCTCGTGCCGCGCAGAATCGCCTGCGCCTGGTCAGGGGCGGCCTGCACGACGATGAGATCGCGCAGTCGTTCGAGCACGTCTTCGGCAAAGCGCTTCGGATCCTGACCTGTCTGCACCACCTTGTCGACGCTGAGGAACAGCTGCTCGGCCTGCTGCCGCCCGATGGCGTCGATCACCTCGGCGAGCAGATCGCCGGGCGTGTAGCCGAGGAGTCCGATGGTGCGTGCATACGAGATCGTGCCGGTCTCAGAGCCCGCGATGAGCTGGTCGACCACCGACAGGGTGTCACGCACCGAACCGCCGCCCGCACGCACGGCCAGAGGCAGCACGCCGGGCTCAGCCGAGACATCCTCGGCAGACAGGATCTTCTCGAGAAACGGCAGCATCGTGGCAGGGGGCACCAGCCGGAAGGGATAGTGGTGCGTGCGCGACCGGATCGTGCCGATGACCTTCTCTGGCTCGGTGGTCGCGAAGATGAACTTCACATGCTCCGGCGGCTCTTCGACGAGCTTCAGCAGCGCATTGAAGCCGGCTGCCGTGACCATATGGGCCTCGTCGATGATGAAGACTTTGTATCGGTCACGGGCCGGGGCGAACACGGCGCGCTCGCGAAGGTCGCGGGCGTCGTCGACGCCACCATGACTGGCCGCGTCGATCTCGATGACGTCGAGTGAGCCGGACCCGCCGGTCGCGAGTTCGCGGCAGCTGGCGCATTCGCCGCATGGGGTGTCGGTGGGGCCCTGCTCGCAGTTCAGGCAACGGGCCAGAATGCGTGCCGACGTGGTCTTGCCGCAGCCGCGCGGGCCGGAGAAGAGATAGGCATGGTTCACACGATTCGTGCGCAGCGCGGTGGACAGGGGAGCCGTCACCTGCTCCTGACCGATCAGGTCGGCGAAGGTGTCTGGGCGATAGCGTCGATAGAGTGCGGTGACCACGTGTCAAGAGTACCCGTCGGGTACGACACGAACGGTGGATGCAGTACATCTGTGAGCGAACACGCGCACGTCGTACTGGTGTGCAGAGACGAGGGCCGGTGTGCTGAGAAAAGAAAAGACTCCTCGCGCACCCGACAGAGCCCGGTTACCCTTGCTGCGTTTCCGCCCTGGGGGAATTGGCCTGGATGTCGTCACACGAGGAGCCGACTGCAACATTAGCACAGCGGAGGATAGGGGATTCGAACCCCTGAGGGCTTGCACCCAACTCGCTTTCCAAGCGAGCGCCATAGGCCACTAGGCGAATCCTCCAGGCGTCGCGCATCCGAAGACGGCAACTCTGCGAGTATACCCAATAGCCATACCCCGTGAATGACAGCTGTCAAGGCGGGGTGATTCTTGGGGTGAATTCTTCCAGAAACCGACTTCTGTTGGAGAACCGCTGCCTATTCTCATGCACAGTGCGTCTGCCCTCTCCGCAGCCGATGGATTCGGACAGTGAGGGCGCCTTGGCGTGCACGGGGATGGAATATGAAGGACAGAGACATGGGCATAGGGGCGAAGAGGCACGTGCAGGAACAGCCTGCGACGAACGGTGGAAGGCGCAAACGCCTCCTGAGCGGGATGCTGGGAATCGTCAGTGCGTTCGCTCTCGTCGTCAGCGGCTTCGCGCCGGCGATCGGCTCGTTGGCGCAGGCACTGCCAGCGGTCGCTGACGAACTGCCCGAATACCTGGCCATCAGCAAGTCTGTCGACGGAGCAGATCTCAGGACGCTTGAGCCCGGCCAGTCATTCACCTATCAGATCGATCTCAAGTGCTCTGAGAGCAACTGCCTGAACGCTCAGGCTGTCGACCGACTGCCATCCGAACTCCAGGGCTTCAGGATCAATGGTGTCGAGGTGACTCCGAACGAGGTCGGCGGTGTGGTGACCTGGAAAGACGGTGAGAGCACCGTGCCGCAGCCCCAGACTGTGGGCGCCGACACCGGATTCGTCCTCGACCTGAATCAGGCGTTCCCCGGTGGAAAGGGCCTGGCCGACGGCACGACCGCCCACATCAATGTCACGCTGCAGGTGCCGGCCGACTTCTCGCCCGACGACCCCCGCAACGGCCAGACGATCACCAACACTGCGAAGAGCACCGCCGACAACTCACGCGCTGACGAAGACTCCGCCGATGTCGTCGTCAAGGTCGATCAGAGAATCGATGCGGCAGTCGATAAGGGCTGGACGCCCGCCAAGGCCTCATACAATCCTGGTGATGCATCGACCATCACGCTCAAGTCGTCGAACACCTCCAACGTCACGGTCGACAGCCTCGTCGTGCAGGAGCCGCAGTCCTCTGACGCAACCGACGGCGCCGCTGCTCTCGCCGAGAACAATCCCTTCCGCATCACCGACTTCACGGGGTTCGGCACTTCTCAGAAACCGGCCGGGGCGGATACCGTGCAGGTCGATGCCTACGTCAAGGGCGAGGACGGACAGTGGCACTGGGTCACCGGCACACCCGGCGTCGACTTCGTGCTGCCCGCAGGTGTGACCAACGACGAGGTCGGCGGCCTGCGTTTCACATATCAGGGTGCCCTCGCGCCCCGTGCGGCTGACGACATCCAGCTGCAGCTGGTGCAGCGAGCGACCGACCGCAACGACGACAGCGATCTGTCGACGAAGACGTCGACCATCGCCAACGTGGCTCAGGCGCAGACCGCCAAGGGCGACGCAAAGAGCGAGGTCAAGACCGATGACGCCACGTACACGGTGGCTCCGAGCGCGATCGCCACGAGCGTCGACAAGTCGTTCACGCCCAGCCGCCTGCCGGCCGGCAACACCACGACCGGCACGATCGTGGCGAAGAACACCGCATCACCGGTCAAGACTCTGACGATCTCGGACAACTCCGGGTTCTTCTCCGACACAACGAAGTTCTCCGGATTCACCGATCCGATCGCCTACCCCGACAGCGCCACGAGCGGCAAGGTCGTCTTCCACATGAGCGACGGCACGACGAAGGAGGTCGCCTTCGCCGACGGAGACACCCCGCAGACTCCGGCTGGCGTCGTCACCGGATTCGACGTCGTGTTCGGCGCAGAGACGAACAGCATCATCAGCAATGGTCAGACCACTGTGAAGTTCAGGGTCTCGACCACGAGCGACGTCGATTTCGGAGACGAGACCACGCTGACCTCGACCAATACCGCCACGTCGAACGTCGAGGCAGCGAACGGCCAGACCGGCACCGATTCCGACTCGGCCGACCTGACCATCATCAAGCCCGCTGTCAACGTTCATCTCGACAAGACTCTGAAGCCGGCCGACAACGTCGAGCCGGGCCAGGAAGTGGTCGCCGAGCTGAAGTCGACTGCCGAGTCGGGTTCTGACTACGTCAAGCCGACGAAGATCGTCGTCGAGGACTCATGGGCCGACGACAAGCCTGCAGACGGCTTCTGGAACGCCTTCGACCTTGCCTCGATTCAGCCGACCCAGGTACCTGCCGGAGCATCACTGACGGTCGAGGTGCAGAAGGCCGACGGGAGCTGGATCACCCTGGACACCAAAGACGCACAGACCGACGCGTCGCTGTACCAGCTGAGCGCCGCCGATCTGGCGGCCAAGCTGAACGGAGTCTCCGCCGACTCTCTGACCGGCATCCGATTCACGTTCGAGAAGCCTGCCGATGATCCGTTCCCCGCAAGTGCCACAGTGCGCCCGTACGTGAGCTATACAGCCAGAGAGAACACGCGACTCGATGCTTCGACGCCGACGGATCAAACGGATGGCGACGACGACGCCCAGCAGAAGTCGACCAAGTATCAGAACTCGGCGACCACGAAGGGCACCGGAACGACGGACGACGGCACAGAGATCTCCGGCACCGACGACGCCCAGGCCGATACCGGCGTCATCGTCTACCCGGGAGACCACGGAACCGGGCCGGCCAGCCACATCAGCAAGGTGTGGGATCGTGACTCCGTTGCCGCACAGTCCGGTGACGTCGCCACCACGCATTTGAACTGGCGTGTCAGCAAGGGCATCACACAGGCGAGAATCACAGACCCGCAGAGTGACCTCGAAACGCCGAAGAACACCGTCTTCGACGCGTTCGACCTCACCGCTGTCAACGGCGTGCAGGTCTCGAACGACGCCTATTCCAACGGGTGGTTCATGAAGTACGACACGGTCGCGTCGATCGAGCTGTACTCCAACGGAGCGTGGCACACGGTCGCCCCGACGGGCGGCGCCTGGCAGCAGCCCGACGGCAGCTTCAAGGGCTACCGCCTGACCCCCGACGAGAAAGCGAACTCCACGGCCGTGCGGATCACGGTCGTGCCGAACGACGTCGCTCGAACAGCAGCCCTTGAGAACGGTACCGACCCCTACGCCCCGGCACCGGGGTCGGGCGTGGCAGCATCGAGCGCTGATCGCACGTTCGACCTCGTCTGGACGCTGCGCAACAAAACTCGCTCAGACGGGTCGTTCGTCACGGCGAACAGCGCACTCAACAACGGCTTGGGCGCCGTCGACAATTCCGTCGCGATCGACGGAACGACGGCCAACGGCACCACGCACGACGAAGATGACGACACGATCGTCGTTCGAAACTACGATCCGTCAGTGGCGGTGACCAAAGACACCAGGGCTCAGCAGCCGATTCAGGTGCCTGCGCCGGCAACCGTTCCTGCTGCCCAGTACCCGACCAACAGCTACACGCTGACGGCTCACAACAACGCTCTGAGTCGTGCGTCATACGTGCGGGTGACCGACCCGACTCCCTGTGATGACACGAATCTCTCCGCCTGCCCGTCAGCGGGCGACGCGGCGGGCGCATTGGCGAATCCATTTCTGGACAACGCCGATGTGCAGTCTGGTGCGATGGACACCGACCCGGGCACGCCCAACCCCTTCAATCGGCAGAACATTACCAAGATCACCGTCAGCGCTTCGGTCGCCGACGAGGTGGATCTGACGAAGTCGAAGGTCTGGCTGCTGCACTTCACCCCCGGGGCTCCGGGCAGCGAGACCGGACAATACTCGTTCAGCGAGTCGACCGCGGCCGAGGTGAACGCGCTTCCGGCCGGGAGCCTCGCCGACGTCGTCGGGATCTCAGTGACCTATCAGGGCACCGACCCCGTCTCGACGGGCGGGACGATCAGCGCCGGCAACGCACTGTCGATCACGATTGACACGCAGGTGCGTGACACGCTGCGCACGACCGGTGCAGAATTCGTGCCGAAGGCGGACGAACTGAAGGTCTCCAAGAACCGTGTGTTCGCACAGTCATATGATCCGGTGCTCGCGCCAGACACGAAGACCGGTGACACAGACGATGCAACCGTGAACTACACCACCGGAACGATCGATGTGAAGCCGGGGAAGTCGATCACGAGCGGCAGCATCACTGCCGTTGATCCGAAGGCTGCCCAGACTGTGACGCTGACAGCAGATCAGGGGGCGTCATCCGTGTCTCCGACTCGCGTGGACATCACCGATCAGCCTGACGGAGACAACGGCTCGGACGGCTTCTGGACGAACTTCGACTTCACCGGGCTCGGCGCAGTCACATTCCCGGCTGGTGCCGATCGTGTGGTCGTCTCGGCCTACGGGCCGTTCGGCGCGGGCAACGCTCTGAGCTGGAAGGACAGCGAGCCGCAGCCCAAGACGGCGGGCACGTTCGCCGTTCCCGTCGACGCAGCCGACTACAGCGCGATTCAGGGCTTGAAGTTCACCTTCACGAGAGCCGACGGCTCGGTGTTCTCGACGACGACGCCGAACTGGAGCGCGGGTGCGACGTTTACCGCCGTGCTGCGTGACACCGTGCGTGGAGGAGATGCCGCTGTCGCCTTCCCGGGCAGTGCAACAGACAAGGTGACCGCGCGGAGCACGGGCCTGCTGGACACCAGCGATGAGAAGCCTGCGACGGCTCCGGTCACCTGGACGACAGGCACCGCGAAGCTCGCGATCGACAAACTGGCGAATGGCGGTGCGCGTTCGGCGTCTGTCGGATCCATGGTGCCGTGGGACATCACGATCAGCAACGCCGGCACGGGCTTCCTCGATCTCACTCAGGTCGTTGACACGTTGCCAGCAGCGCTCAAATTCACCGGTTCGGGCAGTCCCGCAGATCCGGGGCATCCAGTGCAGTTCACCCCCGGAACCCTGCCGGACGGATCACCTGGATCTCTGAAGACTGCTCCGACCACGGATTCCTCCGCGGCAGGCAAAGTCGTGTTCACCTGGCCGCAGGGCGATTCTCGCCTGCAGCCTGGTGAGACAGCTGTGATCCGAATCTGGCTCGAACTGCAGCCTGGACCGGCATCCGGCGAGAGAGTCACCAACAACGTTTCGGCGTTCACCGAGCAGACCTTGGACAGCGTGAGCGACGCGAAGCCCAACAACGGTGCCGGTGCGGTCACTGCCGACGGAGAGGACGGGGCTCAGACCTCGGACTACGTATCGCCGACTCTCGGTGAGAACCTCTACGTGGTCAAGGGCGTCAACGGCGCTCTGGACGGAGCGGTGAACACTCTGGACCCGACGCAGAACTGCACGTCGTCTCTGCAGGGGTACAACGGGCGCAGCTACTACCGCTCACCGTGTGCGGCCAACAGCACGATCAACGGCACTGACCAATGGGTTCTGCACATGGTCAACGCGGGTACGACCGATGTGAAGCGGGCGCAGTTCTTCGACCAGCTGCCGGTTCCGGGTGACAAGTACCTGGTCGCCAGCGGCAACGACCGCGGCAGCGCATATCGCCCGCAGCTCCTGGATGATCTGCAGGTCATCGGCGCCCCGGCCGGTACGACGCAGACCGTCGAGGTCACAAGCGACGCGAATGCGTGTGTCGCCACCTGGGGAACCCTTCCCGCAGCGGGTAGCGCCTGTGCGGCCAACAACTGGACAGCGGCCGACGGAGACACCGACTGGTCGAAAGTCAGCGGAATCAGAGTCACACTCGATTTCACGACCTCCTCCCAGGGCGCTTTGAAGCCAGGGCAGGGTGCCGACGTCACCTACTCGAGCCGCAACACACCGAAGAGCGCCGCGGACGTCACTGGTGCCGCCACCGACATTCCCGCTCTCGACCAGTTCGCCTGGAACCAGTTCGGTCTGCTCTACACCGGTGACAAGACCGACAAGATCGCGCCGAGTCTCGTCGGCACACATCTGCGCACCGGATCGATCGAGGTGACGAAGGCGGTGACCGGCGAGGCCGGTGCCTACGCACCGAACGCGTTCACTGCGAACGTCGTGTGCACGATCCCGGCAAAGGATGGGCAGACGGAGGTACCGCTGACCTTCGGCGGCCAGACGTCCAAGCAGGTCACGCTCACAAAGCAGAGCGATGGCACCTACGCGGCTCAGCGCGTCTCGGGCATTCCGGTGGGAGCATCCTGCGATGTGAAGGAGGACGGCGAGGCCGGGCACTTCGGAGAGACGACGCGTAACCCGGCAGACGGCGTCTCCTTGCAGATCAGCGAACCGGATGCCTACGCCTCAGGATCCAGCGACAAGGGAGAGCCCACCAACAAGGTGCCGGCAGCTCAGGTCGCAGATCTCGCCAATGACTACCAGTGGTCAGGGCTGAGCGTCACGAAGAAGGTCGACACGCAGGCAGACTCCGGCACCTTCGGACCCTTCGCGTTCGCCGTGCGATGCACGACTTCCGATGGGCAGACGGTCAGGTTCGGCGACGCTGATCGGGTCGAGTTCACGCTCGAGCCGAATGGCACCTGGACTGCACCGGCGAAGACGATTCCGGCGCGCAGTGACTGCACGATCGCCGAGACCGACAGCGACAAGGCCGACAGCACCGTCATCACCGGTGACAACGTCAGGAAGAATGACGATGGTTCGGCGACTGTCAACGTCGGAACGGATGCTTCCGCCGTCGTCAGCACGCTGGTGACGAACCACTATGACGCCGGAACCCTCACAGTGGGGAAGAAGATCAACGGTCCAGGTGCCGAGAAATACGGCACCGGTGCATTCGAGTTCCATGCGATCTGCACGTACGACGATGATCAGACTCTCCTGGACGAGACCTTCTCTCTGCTGGCCGACGAGACGAAGACCTTCGGCGTCTACCCGGCGGGCACCGAATGCCACGTCGACGAGACCAAGACCGGCGCAGCGACAGCGACCAGTCTCGATCCAGACGGCGGCGACGTGACGATCGCTCATGGCGACGCAGTCACGAACGTGACCGCGACTGCGACGAACACCTATGACGTGGGTTCGCTTCAGATCGACAAGAGCGTCGTCGGAGACGGGGCCGAGCTCTATGGTGCCGGGCCCTTCGAAGCTCAGGCCATCTGCACGTACGACCGCGACGGGGAGCAGCAGACGATCGACTTGGCGAACGACGGCAGAGTCACACTGAACGCTGCCAACGGCTACTCGGCGACCATCGGCAACCTGCTCAAGGGGTCGTCGTGCACGGTCACCGAGACGAAGTCTGCAGGTGCGACTGCGAGCGCCCTCGACCCGGCAGACGGCACAGTGGTCGTCGGTGGAGCGAACGATGACCCCGTCACCGTGAACATCACCAACACCTTCGAGGTCGGCAGCATCGACATCGTCAAGAAGCGCGTCGGCGTGGGTGCAGATGCGTACGGTAAGGGACCGTTCGAGGCTCAGGCCGTCTGCACCTATCAGAAGGACGGCGAGCAGACCCCGATCGAGCTGCCGAATGACGGCAGAGTCGAGCTGAGCGAACAGAACGGCTACCGGGCGAGCATCGACGACCTGCTCGTGGGCGCTGACTGCAAGATCTCCGAGACTGAGACCGGCGGGGCCGATGTCGTCTCGATCGATCCGCAAGACGGAGAGATCACCGTCGACGACCGGCCGGGGGCTCAGACCGTGACGATCACGAACGAGTTCAACACGGCGCCGCCGACAGACGAGGGCGGTCTCGCCCGTACCGGTGAGACCATCGGAGCGGTGCTGTTCGGAGCGGCCGTGCTGCTCGGCGGGGCGGGTCTGATGCTGCTGGCGCGCAGCCGTCGCAAGCATCTGTGAGGCGCAGGCTGATCTGACGCACGCTCAAAGGCCGGGCAGAGACATCGTCTCTTCCCGGCCTTTGAGCGCACAGGCGGCTCCGGCTGCCGCCTGTGGATCCGAACCCGGCCGGAAGTGCCCCTACCGACCGGCGAGAGACGCTTCGATCGCTTCGGTGATCTGTGGCGCGTCAGGCTCGGTGCGCGGCCTGAAACGGCGGATGCCGGGAGCCGCATCTGCGTCGTCTGCGGCCGGAGGGGTGATCAGAAACTTCTCGAAGTTCCACTGCACGCGCCCGGCCTTGCCGTTGTCGTCGGGCACCTCGGTGAGCACCTTGTAGAGCGGATGACGGTCGCGGCCGTTCACCTTGAGCTTCTCGAACATCGGAAAGGTCACGCCGTAGGTCACCGAGCAGAAGGTCTGAATCTGCTCAGCGCCGCCTGGCTCCTGGCCGAGAAACTGGTTGCAGGGAAAGCCCAATACGGTGAAGCCGCGTTCGGCATAGGTGCGCTGCAGCTCTTCGAGCTTCGCGTACTGGGGCGTCAGCCCGCACTTCGACGCCACGTTCACGATCAGCAGCGTCTGGTCGCGGTACTCGGCGAGAGTCGTCGGGGTGCCGTCCAGCCGGTGCAGGGGGATGCTGTAGATGTCGGTCATGGCGGCAGTCTAGCCGCGAGGGTGGGCGCTGTCAGCAGCGATCGCCGACTGCCGGACCGCGGCTAGAAGTCGGCGACGATCTCAAGCAGGGCCTCGCCGTAGGCGGCGAGCTTGGTCTTGCCGACGCCGCTCACCTCGCCGAGCTCGTCGAGGGAGTGCGGCTGGCGCGTGGTGATGCCGCGCAGCGTCGCGTCGTTGAACACGATGTATGCGGGCACGCCCTGCTCTTTGGCCGTGGCGGTGCGCCAAGAGCGCAGACGCTGATAAAGCGGGTCGAGCGCCTCGGGCACGGTCTCAGCAGGTGACGACCCGCGACCGCCACGCCGACGCGAGCCGCCTGATGCGGAACGCCCGATCAGATCGCGGCGCAGCTCGAGCGTCTGCTGCCCCTGCAGCACCGGCACCGCAGCCTGGGTGATCGACAGCGTGGCGTATTTGTCACCCGAGGTGCGCAGATAGCCGAGTGCCAGCAACTGACGGATGACGGCGCGCCACTCTGCGGCGGAGAGCTCGCCGCCGATGCCGAAGGTGGGCAGCTCGGCGTGACCGTACTGCTGCACGCGCTCGTTCTCATGTCCCAGCAGCAGATCGATCAGGTAGCCCGACCCGAAGCGGCGGTGGTAGTCGCGTTCGAGGCGCACCACGGTCGACAGCAGCTTCTGCGCCGGGACGGTCGCGTCGAACCGCTCAGGGGGCGTCAGACACGTGTCGCAGTTGCCGCAGGGCTCGCTGGCCTCGCCGAAGTGTGCGAGCAGCCGCACCCGGCGGCAGTCGAGCGTCTCGCACAGCGCCAGCATCGCGTCGAGCTGCCGACGCTGCACCTCACGGTGCTGCTCGTCGCCGCTGCCGCGTTCGATCATCTGACGCTGCTGCACGACGTCTTGCAGCCCGTAGGCCATCCAGGCAGTCGCCGGCAGCCCGTCACGGCCGGCTCGTCCGGTCTCTTGGTAGTAGCCTTCGATGCTCTTCGGCAGATCGAGATGTGCGACGAAGCGCACGTCGGGCTTGTCGATGCCCATGCCGAATGCGATCGTCGCGACCATCACCAGGCCGTCTTCGCGCAGAAAACGAGCCTGGTTCTGCGCCCGCACCTCGGCGGTGAGCCCGGCGTGATAGATGAGCGCGGGGATGCCCTGGCCTCGCAGAGAGTCAGCCGTGCGTTCGACGCTCGCGCGCGACAGACAGTAGACGATGCCCGCCTCGTGCTCGTGTTCGCCGGTGATGAACTCGACGAGCTGTTCGACAGGCCGGCTCTTCTCGACGATGCGGTACTGGATGTTGGGTCGATCGAAGCTCGACACGAACTGTCGAGCGCCGTCGAGCTCAAGACGCTCGACGATCTCTCGTCGTGTGGCCGTGGTGGCCGTCGCAGTGAGCGCGACACACGGAACGCGCGGCCAACGCTCATGAAGCATGCTGAGACGCAGATAATCAGGGCGAAAGTCATGGCCCCACTGCGACACACAGTGGGCCTCGTCGATGGCGAACACCGAGATGCCGGGCCCTGAGGCCAGACGATCGAGCAACTCGACGGCCTGTTGGCTGCCGAGGCGTTCGGGCGCCAGATAGAGCATGTCGAGTTCACCGGCGAGAGCCTGCTGCTCGATCATGCGCTGTTCGTCGAGTGGCGCACTGGAGTTCAGCGCTGCAGCGCGCACGCCGTTGGCGTTGAGCGCAGAGACCTGATCTTGCATGAGTGCGATGAGCGGCGAGATGACGATGCCGACCCCCGGGCGCAACAGCGCCGGGATCTGGTAGCAGACGGATTTGCCGCCGCCGGTCGGCATGAGCACGAGTGCGTCGTGGCCGGCCGCGACCTCACTGACGATGTCTTCTTGCTGCCCGCGAAAGGCGTCGTACCCGTAGACGTCGTGCAGGATGCGACGAGCTCGTTCTCGCAGTGCCTTCTCGTCGGGCATACCCTGCCCGGTGGCGGAGGGCTGAGGCTGCACGAGGTCTGGAGAAGACATGTGGCCATGCTACGCGCCGCCTCTGACGTCGAAGGGTGACGACCGAGGTGTGCGAGGGCGTGCCGGCGGTCGTCCTCAGCCAGCTGCGCGGCATTTGATATACGTTCCGATCAGGCTGAGGCGCCCCGAGCGCGGGACTGCTAGCGTGGCATCAAGATAGCGATCTCAAGGGGCCAAAAGGGGCGATATCTGCTGACGCACAATGCTGTGCGCCGGCAGAGCACGCTCGGGGGATCGATGGCGAAATGTCATCGAGAGGGCCTGAATCATGTCTGGTGAGAAGCGCAGTCAGCACCGCACGCACACACATCGCTCAACTCGGCGAAGGCGGCCGCACTCCCCGCCAGGCGGTGTGCGATCGGGCGAAGAGAGCTCCGAGCCGCTTCGGCTGAGACTCCTGCCTCGCATTGCGGCCATGGTCGTCGCCACGGCCGCAAGCTTCGCGCTGGTGGCGAGCGTCGGGTACGGCAGCGTCCCGGCCACCGCAGACCAGGTGACTCCGGCATCCTCGTCAGAGTCGGTCGATGCGGGAGTCGTGACCTCGCGGTCGGCGCAGGCCGTCACGGCTGAAGTGGACGCAGATGAGACGCCGCCTGGCGAGGCGTCAACGCCTCCGGCGGAGCAGTCAGGGTCTGCGGCGGAGTCCAGGGCGCCTGCGGCGACGCCGTCGCCGGCGTCTGGCGCTGCTGACGCAGGTGACAGCAATGCCACTGACGACCCGCCGGCGACACCCGATGCAGAGTCGGTCACGCCGCTGAGCGTGCCGACGCCGGGTCAGGGCGAAGCCGTCATCACCGTGAAAGTCGGCAGTGACCGGTCGGGCGTGCAGACGGTGTCGGTGCTCGCCGGCGTCGTTCTGCACCTGCGCACGGGCGGCGACAACGGCCCTTCGAACTCTCGCGCCGACGGGGTCGCGGGCGATGGCGCCGGATGGGCACGATGTGTCTCGGACGCCCAGGGCGACTGCAGCTTCGTGGTGCCGAACACAGGTAACGGCGGGCAGAATCGCAATGCACGCTTCTGGGTTGTGCAGCACGCTGCGCCCGATGGATACTTCGCGAACCAGACACTGCGCACCGGTAACGGAGATGGCAGCAACTCGGCACAGCAGCAGTACACGTTCAGAACAGGTGAAGTGCTGCATTCGGGACAGACGTACTCGTCGACCGACCAGTTCATGATCGCGACGAACAACGGCACTGCGACCGCGTCTGGCGGCGTCTGGCAGCAGTCTCGGGTCAACCCCTCCTTTCCCGCGAAGTGCGGGCTCGACGTCGGCTTGGTCCTGGACATCTCCGGGTCGGTCGGGCAGAGCATGCCTCAGCTGAAGGGCGCGAGTGACACGCTCGTCAACTCGCTGGTCGGCACCCCGTCGCGCATGGGGCTCTTCTCGTTCGCCACGGTCTCACCGGGGGGCGGTGCCACGCAGAACTATCCGTCGCTCGCTCCAGTGGCCACACAGGCACAGGCTGACTCGGTCAAGAGCCGGTATGCGGATTGGACCTCCGAAGGCGGGACGAACTGGGATCGCGCGCTCGCCGTGACGGCACAGTCGCCGGCGCACTACGACGTCGTGATCGTGCTCACCGATGGCAACCCGACCTATTACAACGATCCGGCCGTGGGCCCAGGAAACTTCACACGTATCCGCGAGGTCGAGAACGGGATCTTCTCTGCGAACGCGGTGAAGGCCAAGGGCACGCGCGTGATCGCACTCGGTGTGGGATCAGGCGTGACCACCCCAGAGACCGCGCTGAACCTTGCGGCGATCTCGGGACAGACGAAGTTCGACGGCAGCAACGCCACCGCTGCTGACTTCTTCCAGACCGGCGACTACACTGCGGCAGGCAATGCGCTTCGCGAGCTTGCGCTGGCCAACTGCAAGGGGTCGGTCTCAGTGGTCAAACAGATCGTGCCTTCGACCAACACCGGTGACGATGTCAGCGGCGCGACCACTGCCGGAGCCGGCTGGACGTTCGACGCGACCACGACATCCCCGGGAATCACCGGTCTGCCGAAGAGCGAGACCACGACGACCGACGGCACGGGCGCCGTCAACTTCCCGCTGACCTTCACCGGAGGCACGACGGCCGGCCCCGTCACCGTCACCGAGAATCAACAGCCGTCATACTCACTGGTCACGCCGGGCGGCAAGAATGCCGTCTGCCGCAACCTGACGACGGACCGTCCGGTGGACGTCACGAACGCGGGCGAACTCGGCTTCACCATCGACACCGCGGCCACGGCGGCGATCAGCTGCACCATGTTCAACCGAGAGGCGCTGCCACACGCAGACGTGAAGCTGAACAAGCGCTGGAAGGTCAACGGGGTCGAGTTCGCGAACGGCGCTCAGCCGGCGGAGCTCTCGGCAGCGGCAACGCTGACGGGGCCGGGTGACGGCGGAGCGACCGCGCAGGCCTGGGGGCAGGCACGCGGCGGTTACAAAGTCGGCGACGGCGTGACCTTCACCGAGAGCGTGACGCTGCCGAGCGGCGGGCTGTGCACGTCGACGCCAGAGGTCGTCTTCAACGGCACCGCTCTGCCGAATCCGGCAGACGGAGCGCTTTCATGGCAGGCGTCCCTGACGCAGCAGAGCAACGAGGCGACCATCACCAACGTGGTGACCTGTGAGAGTCAGCTGACACTGACGAAGACGGTGCAGGGCGGATCCGCCGCAGCGACAGACTGGACGCTGGGCGCGTATCTGCCTGACGGCACCACTCCGGTGATCTCAGGTGCGACGGGCAGCCCGGGCGTGACGGCACAGACTGTGACAGCCGGTCAGAACTTCGTGCTTCGCGAGACCGGAGGAGACCCACGCTATCGGCAGTACGACGTGCGCACCGAGCCGGTGCAGTACCCACAGGCAAGCGGGTCATGGCAGTGCCGCGAGATCGATGCCGACGGCAACACCGTTCCGGGCTTCAACCTCGGACTGAGCGGCGTGGTCGCCGTGCCACTCGGCAAGCGCATCACCTGTGACGCCGTCAACCAGACGGCATCGCTGACGCTGCTCAAGGCCGTGGTCAACGACAATGGCGGCACTGCGGTCTCAGGTGACTGGGACCTGACGGCCACTCCGGCGTCGGGCGTTGACGGCCTGCAGGCGAGCACGGTCGCCGGAGCCGACACCGCGTCGGCGGCCAACACGTTCAACGTTCGGCCCGAGCACACCTACACGGTGAGCGAGTCGGCCGGGCCCGCAGGCTACGCGAAGACGAAGCTGCAGCGGCTCGAGGGCGGCGACTGGATCGATGTCGAAGGCTGGGACGTCAGAGTAGCGGCCTTGAGTGATGCGACCTATCGCATCGTCAACGACGATCAGCCGCGTCCCTGGGCGGTCAAGAAGTCATCGGATCCGGCGACGGGTTCGACGGTCAAGCCGGGTGACACCATCACGTATTCGGTCACGGCGAGTGCGGCGGATGCTCCCGGCGCGATTCGAGACGTGGTGCTGACCGACCGCCTCGACGATGTGCTCTCCGGAGCCGACTTCGTGAGCGGATCGGCGAAGCTGACCATCGGCTCGACCACGACCGACGTGGATGACCCCACAGATGAGCGTCTGCAGACCTCCGCTTTCGATCTGCCGGCAGGGTCGACTGCGACGCTGACCTACCAAGTCGTCGTCAAGGCGGATGCCTATGGCGAGACCCTGCGCAACGTGGCGACCGGCACGGGCGACGTGCCGCCGACGACGTGTCCGACTCCTGAAGGCGACGGGCCGGTCGACGGCCCGGAGTGCACCACGACCCACGTGACCGCGAAGTGGGCGCTGTCGAAGTCGTCTGACCCGGAGTCTGGAGCGCAGGTCGTGCCAGGCGCGACGATCGACTACTCCCTGACGGCGACCAACACTTCGGGCAACGGGGCGGTTCTCTCCGGCGCGACGGCAGTGGACGACCTTGGCGGTGTGCTCGATCACGCCGCACTGGTCTCACCTCTGCCGCCCGGGCTGACGCTCAACGACGACGGCAGAACGCTGACTTGGGCGGTGCCGACGCTGGCAGACGGTGCGTCAGCGACCACGACGTACCAGGTGAAGGTGAACTCTGACGCTGTGGGCGTGCAGGTCAGGAACCTGGCGACGCCGGGTGTTGGCGGCGAGTGCGTGCCGGTCGAGGGCCAGGATGTGCAGTGCGAGACGACGCATTCGGTGCCCACTCCGGGGTTCACCCTGGAGAAATCGTCGGATCCGGTGACGGGTTCGACGGTGGCCCCGGGGCAGGTGATCACGTACACGGTGACGGTCTCGAACACTGGTGAGACGGTGCTGACGCCGGTGACGGTGTCGGACGATCTGACCGGCGTGCTGGTGCATGCCACGTTCGACCCGGGGTCGGCGAAGCTCGCAGTCGGCGATGCCGCGCCGATCGATGTCGCAGACCCGGTGGATCAGCGGTTGAGCAGTGGCGAGTTCGAGCTGGCGATCGGGGAGTCGGCGACGCTGACCTATCGAGTCACGGTCAACGGTGACGCCCATGGCGTCACGTTGAAGAACGTGGCGACGGCAGAAGCGACTCCCCCGGGATTCCCCCCGATCACCCCGCCCCCCGGCGAAACCACGCACAACGTGCCGCCGGTGACACCAGATCCAGACGATCCCGGCGCACCGGGCGATCCTGGGCATCCACATGACCCAGGCGGCACCGTCTCGACCTACCGCTCGTACGGCGGCGGAGGCCTTGCGAGAACAGGCGTCGAAGCCGGAGGGCTCATCGCCCTCGCCGCGATGGCCGCCCTGTTCGGAGGGCTGATGGTGGTCGGCTCGCGTCGACGCCCGAAAGGAGCCGAACCCAGCCAGTCGTCAGCGAAGAAGAAATGAGCTGACTGATGTGAGACTGCGGCGCTGAGTTCCCCTTGTCAGCGCCGCACCCAGAGATGCAGTCGTCGGGTATGACCCCTTTGCCCGGCGGCTGCATTTCGCTGTGTGGTGCGGTTCGGCCGGGCTGTGCTGTGTGGCTGATGCAGTTCTGCTGGGATGTGCACGCTTCTGCTGGGATGTGCACGGTTGGGCCGATCCCACATGGTTGGATCGAGATGTGCACGGTTCCGCTGGGATGTGCACGGTTCCGCTGAGATCAGGGTGATTTGAGCAGAACGGCGTACATCTCAGCCGAACGGTGCGAGACAGATGCGTCTGCAGCGTCCGGCCGAGGCTACGCTGATGCCTATGCCTTCTGCACCGTTCGCTCCCCGCGACGGCGTGTCAGCCACGCGCGTGGTCACCCCGCCACCGGTGCGCCAGACACCACCCGCGGGGCAGACCCCGCCACGCACGATCGGGGAGTGGCTGCGCGTGCGCTTTCCAGCATCCGTCGAGGTCGATGCAGGCCTCGCCGACGGACGATATGTCTATGCAGACGGGCAGCCGGTCAACGCAGACGATGTCTACCGCCCGCGCACCGAGATCTGGTTCGAGCGTGACCTGCCAGATGAGGCGGAGGTGCCTGGCAGCATCCACATCGTGCACCGAGATGCCCGGCTGATCGTCATCGACAAGCCTCCGTTCCTGGCGACGATTCCGCGCGGGCAGCACGTGCGGCAGACGGTCGTGGCTCGGCTGCGCTCCGAACTCGGCCTGCCAGAGCTGCAGCCGGTGCACCGGCTCGACCGGCTCACCTCGGGCCTCGTCGTGCTGACGACGGAGCGGCGCTGGCGCGGCGCCTACCAGACGCTGTTCCAACGGCGTGAAGTGCACAAGGTCTACCGAGCGCTTGCCCAGCTGTCTGCAGAGCGGGTGGCGCTGATGCCTCTGTGCGAGGGTGCGCCGCGCAGAATGGGGGATGCCGGTGTGCGCCCGTCTTGGACGGTCGGGCAGGCCGTCGAAGTGCGCAGCCGCGTCGAGAAGCGTCGTGGATGCTGGCAGGCTGAGGAGCTGCCGGGCGAGGCCAACGCGATCAGCAGCATCGTGCTTGAGCGTGCGCTTGAACGCGCGGGCGCCGAACCCGCATCGGAGGAACTCTTTGGTTCCGGGGCGAATTGCGGCGGTGCCGAGGGCGTGACTGCTGGCGTCGGCGCCGGCGTCGGCGTCTTCCGACTGGAGCCCTCGACCGGACGCACGCATCAGCTGCGAGTGCACATGAACCGTTTAGGGGCGCCGATTCTTGGTGATCCGCTGTACCCGGTGGTTCGAGAGGCATGGCCCGGCGGGCCGCCTGCGGATGACTTCGAGCAGCCGCTGCAGCTGCTGGCAGCCGAGCTGTCGTTCACGGATCCGGTCGATGGCGTCGCTCGACACTTCGAGGCGCAGCGGCGGCTGCCGATCAGCGTACAAGAGTGGGAGTGAGGGGCACTGGTCTCGTAAACTGCTTGGCACCTGCACCTGCACCTGCTTGGCACCGTCACCTGCTTGGCTTCGGCGTGCTGGCCTGGATCGGGTGACTCAGGCGCGAGCGAGTCGACTCAGGATGTCGCGGTACACCTCAGGCCACTGATGCAGAATCTGATGATAGGTGTACCTGGCGCTGACATATCCGGCACGTTCGATGGCAATATCCTTCGCATGATCACGCCGAAACTGCTCGGCGTCGCGATGCGTGCCTCCATTGAGCTCGATGGCCAGCACCCCATCGACGACGAGATCGATTCGCTGACGGTTGTCGAGCAGAACTTGTGATTCAACGTGGTGACCCGCCAAAGTCAAGAGCACCCGAGCAATGCTCTCAAGACCAGACTCAGCCTGGGCGTCGACGAGCGCGAGCACAGCGCGACCGCGAGGAGTGCGCCGCAACTCGGCCATGACATCCACAGTGCTGATGTGCAGATCAAGCTGGCGTCGCGCGCCGTTGCCTGGGCGCAGCGTGGCATGGCGCAGCAGTGAATCGACGACCGCGACGGTCTCGGGTATCGACACATCGTTCAGGCCGTGGCGCAGGGCGGTCACCGGAGGCACGACGCCATGCTGCAAGACGGTGCGATTGTAACGAGGGTGGGTGTGGGTTATCACCAAATGGCCTGATGCGGCGGGGGCAGGCGGCAACGTGGTGTTGACATGCAGATGCATCTGAGCCTGATCTGGCAGCCAGATGTCTTTGTGCAGCAGTTTCAGCCGGTGGAGCCCAGAGAGATGCCCGCCGAACTTGACGGCTGCGACCACCCATGCGTTGGCGCCGGTGGTCGCGAACCAGCCCTGTCTGAGCCGGACGAGCTCGTTCTGCCGCAGGAGCTGGTCGAGCCTGCGTCGCGAGATGCCGGCAAGCGCCAGGGCTCGTGTGTTGGATACTCCGAATGGTGTTGATGGAATGGCCATGTCGCCTATGGTCGTGCCCCGGGGCCTGAGGTGTCAGCGGGGCGGCTGCACTGTGGTGAAAGCGATGGTGCCCGCACAGCTGTGCAGAACTGGGTGCAGAACTGGGTGTGTCTGTGTCTGTGTCTGTGTCTGTGGGTGTGGGTGTGGGTGTGGGTGTGGGGCGGGCGTGGGTATGTGCAGTTGTGGCTGCGGGCGGGTTTGCGCGCGAGCGTGGGTATGTGCAGTTGTGGCTGTGGGTGGGTTGCGCAAGTGGGAGGTATTGAGCGTGTGATTGCGCTCAGCTGGTCGGTACGGGTGTGTACGGTTCCGCTCAGATGTGTACGGTTCCGCTCAGATGTGTACGGTTCCGCCGACATCGGGGTGATTTGGGCGGAAATGTGTACAGCGCGGCGGAATCGTGTGCATGCGGCGGAATCGCGCGGCCGTAGATCTGGGCTGGTTGGTTGGCTGGCTGGGCAGGGCTGGACTGGGATGGACTGGTTGGCTGGGCAGGGCTGGACTGGGATGGACTGGTTGGCTGGGCAGGACTGGGATGGGCTGGTTGGCTGAGCTGGTTGGCCGGTTGGCTGGTTGGTTGGTTGGTTGGTTGGTCGGCTTGGGCTGGCTGGTTGGGCAGCTTGGGCGCCTAGGCCGGGCGAGTTGGGGCGGCGGGGTGCTCGAGCTGTCGGCGGATGCGCAGAGAGAGCGGGTGAGAACCACCGCTGAGAGGTCGGTCGGGTTCGTTCCGTGCTCGTGTGATTGCCAAGACCTGTGAAACTTGAGTGAACTTTGCTCAACATTTCGGGAATAGCTTGACTAGGGGATGCCGTTGTGTAACCTTGAGCGTAGATGACTCAAGGGTGTACATCAGAAGCTGATGTGCAAATGACCTGGAGGTCATCGAAGAAGACTTATATTGCGCGGGTGCAGAGCCCGTGCATGCGTGGCTCGGTTCGCCGAGCAGAAAGGACACACAATGTCACGTGCAGTAGGAATCGACCTCGGCACCACCAACTCGGTCGTCGCGGTTCTGGAAGGCGGCGAACCCACAGTCATCGCGAATGCTGAGGGCTTCCGCACCACTCCATCAGTGGTCGCATTCGCCAAAGACGGGGAGGTGCTCGTCGGCGAGACCGCAAAGCGCCAGGCGGTGACGAACGTCGACCGCACCATCGCATCGGTGAAGCGCCACATCGGCACCGATTGGAAGACCGATGACATCGACGGCAAGAAGTTCACTCCGCAGGAGATCTCGGCTCGCATTCTGCAGAAGCTGAAGACCGACGCCGAGAGCTACTTGGGCGACAAGGTCACCGACGCGGTCATCACCGTGCCTGCGTACTTCAACGACGCCCAGCGTCAGGCCACCAAAGAGGCCGGTGAGATCGCAGGCCTCAACGTGCTGCGCATCATCAACGAGCCGACTGCGGCCGCTCTGGCATACGGCCTCGACAAGGGCAAAGAAGACGAGCTCATCCTCGTGTTCGACCTCGGTGGTGGCACGTTCGACGTCTCGCTTCTGGAGGTCGGCAAGGATGACGACTTCTCGACCATTCAGGTGCGGGCCACCTCGGGCGACAACCACCTCGGTGGTGACGACTGGGATCAGCGCGTCGTCGAGTACCTCATCAAGAAGTTCAAAGAGGCCAGCGGCGTCGACGTCTCGGGTGACAAGATCGCCCTGCAGCGCCTGAAAGAGGCCGCCGAGCAGGCGAAGAAAGAGCTGTCGAGCCAGACGACCGCCCACGTGCAGCTGCCGTACCTGTCACTGACCGAGAGCGGCCCGGCCAACCTCGACGAGACCATCACTCGCGCGAAGTTCGAAGAGCTGACCGCAGATCTCGTGCAGCGCACGGCCAAGCCGTTCACCGACGTGATCAAAGAGGCCGGCGTCAAGGTCTCGGATCTCGACCACGTGGTGCTCGTCGGCGGTTCGACTCGTATCCCGGCAGTCGTCGAAGAGGTCAAGAAGCTCACCGGCGGCAAAGAGCCGAACAAGGGCGTCAACCCTGACGAGGTCGTCGCAGTCGGCGCAGCCATCCAGGCCGGCGTTCTGAAGGGCGAGCGCAAAGACGTGCTGCTGATCGACGTCACCCCACTGAGCCTCGGCATCGAGACCAAGGGCGGCATCTTCACCAAGCTGATCGAGCGCAACACGGCCATCCCGACCAAGCGCAGCGAGACGTTCACCACGGCTGAGGACAACCAGCCGTCGGTCGCCATCCAGGTGTTCCAGGGCGAGCGCGAGTTCACCCGTGACAACAAGAGCCTCGGCACCTTCGAGCTGACCGGTATCGCACCGGCTCCGCGCGGTGTGCCGCAGGTCGAGGTCACCTTCGACATCGACGCCAACGGCATCGTGAAGGTCTCGGCTAAGGACAAGGGCACCGGCAAAGAGCAGGAGATCACCATTCAGGGTGGCTCCGGCCTTTCGCAGGAGGACATCGACCGCATGGTCAAGGAGGCCAAGGACAACGAGGCCGAAGACAAGAAGCGTCGCGACGCCGCTGAGGTGCGCAACAACGCCGAGCAGCTGGCCTACTCGATCGAGAAGCTCATCAAAGAGAACGAGGACAAGCTCTCTGATGAGGTCAAGACCGAGGTCACCGCTGATGTCGAGGCTGTCAAGAAGGCACTTGAGGGTTCGGACGACGACGCAGTGAAGGCTGCGTTCGACAAGCTGAACGAGTCGCAGGTCAAGCTCGGCCAGGAGATCTACAAGACCGCGCAGGAAGAGGGCGCCGCTGGCGCTGCTGACGGCGAGGCCAAGGCAGACGGCAAGTCGGGCGATGACGACGACGTGGTCGACGCAGAAGTCGTCGACGACGATGACGACAAGAAGTAAGGCGATTCACCATGGCTGACAACAACGTGGCTGGCACTCCGAACGAGTCAGGGCTTCCTGACGACGGGGCCCAGCCGACGAGCCAGCAGCCAGAGGCCCAGCCGAACGGGCAGCAGACCGAGGGCGCGCAGGGTGCTGACACAGCATCCGCCGCCCCCGGCCGGCCCGCCGGCGAGGCTGACCAGGCTGCAGGCGAGCATGATCAGGCGGATGCCGGCGCGAGCGCCGAGGGCGCCGCGGCAGACGCTGACGGCGAGGCCTCACGCGAGGACAAACTGTTGGACGAGCTGCAGCGTCTGGCGGCGGAGTACAAGAACTACCGCCAGCGCACCGAGGCCCAGCAGATTCGCGATCGCGAGCGTGCGGTCGGCGATGCGGCCAAACGACTGTTCCCGATCTTCGACGACCTCGACCGGGCTGAGAAAGCCGGCGATCTCGCAGAGGGCACGGCGTTCGCGACCATCGCGTCGAAGCTGAGGGCCGTCGGCGAGGGGCTCGGCATCGAGCGCTTCGGAGCGAAGGGCGAGCCGTTCGATCCGAACCAGCATGAGGCTGTGCTGCAGCAGCCCAGCCCCGATGTCGATGCGCTGGTCATCGGTGAGGTCGTCGAACCCGGCTACAAGCTGGGCGACACACTGCTGCGCGCGGCCAAAGTGGTCGTGCTGGCACCTGCTGAGTGATCGGTCGCATGAGAATGCGCCCGACGGGCAACGCGCCCCGTGGCGGGATGCGGATCCTCTCTGGATCCCTTCCGTCACGGGGCGCTCGACACATGAAGACGACAGAAGGAGGCGAGAGGCATGGCGAGTCAGGATTGGCTTGAGAAGGACTTCTACGCCGTGCTGGGAGTGTCGAAAGACATCTCCGACGCCGATCTGAAGAAGGAATACCGCAAGCTGGCGCGCAAGTATCACCCCGATGCGAACCCGGGCGACGCTGCGGCAGAGAACAAGTTCAAAGAGATCAGCGAAGCGTATTCGGTGCTCTCTGACCCCAAGCAGCGCAAGGAGTATGACGCGCTGCGGGCCATGGGCGGAGGTGCGCGCTTCACCGCGGGCGCCGGCGGCCAGGGCGGTCAGGGGTTCGAGGATCTCTTCGGCGGGCTGTTCGGCCAAGGTGCCGGGGCACCCGGCGGTCAGCGAGTGCGCTTTCAGACCGGGGGACAGCCCGGCGGCGCAGGTGCGGGCTACGAGGATCTCTTCGGCGGACTGTTCGGCGGCGGAGCCGGCGCCGGAGGGTTCGGCGGTCAGGGATACCGCGCTGCGCCGCAGCGCGGTCGTGACGTCGAAGCTCGTGCCCAGCTGACCTTTGCCCAAGCGGTGCATGGCGCGACGGTGTCGTTGGCATCGCCGCAGGGCAAGCGCGTCAAGACGAAGGTTCCGGCCGGAGTTCGAGACGGCCAGAAGATCAAGGTTCGCGGCAAAGGCGAGCCCGGTCAGAACGGCGGTCCGGCTGGCGACTTGATCGTGCGTGTGCACGTGGGCTCCCACCCGGTGTTCAAACGCGACGGCGACGACCTGCGGGTCGAGCTGCCGGTGACGTTCGCCGAGGCGGCGCTGGGCGCCACCGTTCAGGTGCCGACCTACGACGGCGAACCGGTCAAGGTGAAGATTCGCCCGGGCACCCCTTCGGGCCGCGTGCTGCGAGTCAAAGGCAAGGGCGTCAAGGCAGGTCGGCACACCGGCGATCTGCTGGCAGAAGTCCAGATCGTGGTGCCGAGCAAGCTCGACAGCGCGGCAAAGAAGGCATTGGATGACCTCACCGAGGCGATCGGTGACGCCGACCCGCGCGCAGAGCTCTACGCGCAGGCCAAAGAGAAGTAAGAGAGCAGGTGAGTCGCCATGATGGATGAGACGGAGCATCTGTTCAGCATCTCGGCGGCCGCACAGCTGGCGGGCATGCACCCGCAGACGCTGCGGCAGTACGACCGAATCGGTCTGGTGCAGCCGCAGCGCACTGCGGGTCGCTCCCGTCGGTACTCGCTGCGTGACATCGTGCAGCTGCGAGAGGTGCAGCGTCTCTCGAACGCCGGCGTGAGCCTAGAGGGCATTCGCCGCATGATCGATCTCGAGAACCAGGTGCACAGGCTGCAGAGTCGTGTGGCCGAGCTCGAGGCCGCTCTTGACGATGCACTCATCTACCGCCCCGGTGCTCGCACGTTCGCCGCCGGCATCGCCGGTGAAATCGTCACGCTCGACCAAGGTCGCCGTCGCGTCCAGGCGACGGGCGGCGAACTCGTCGTATGGCGGCCGGTCCGTCAGAACGGCCGGAAGCCGCCGTCAGAGGCCTGACAGCGCATCCTCACCCGCGCAGGGCGTCGAACGACCACTCGCGCTCGGTGAGCATGCGCGCGATGGTCAGCCCGACGGCCAGCGACACGATGGTCGCGAGCGCCTGCACACCATAGCCGCCAGCCTGCACGATATCGCCCTGGTTTAGGTACACCAGGGCGCGATAGGCGCTGGAACCCGGCACCATGATGAGCACCGCGGGCACGGTCAGCGTGATGCGTGGGGCCTCCAGACGCGAAGCGATCATGTAGGCGAGCAGCCCCACGAGCAGGGCGGCCACGACCGTCGACACCTGCGGCGGCCAGCCCATGTCGCCCGTCGTCAGACGGAACACGTTCGCGACCGCGCCGATCCAGGCTGCGCTCAGAGCGAGCCTGAACGGGGTGTTGAACATCATCGCGAATCCTGTGACGGCGACGAAGCCGGCGACGAGTCGTGATGCGATGACGATCCAGACCGGCCAGGTCGAGGGAGTCGGCGCAGCAGTCGGCTGCAGATCGAACATCATGGCGACCGCCCACGCGCCGAACGACACCGACATCAGCACCAGCCCGGCAAACGTGAGGCGGCCGATCGCCGAGTTGAGATCGAGCCGAGCCAGATCGAGGGTCGCGGTCACCAGCGGAAAGCCCGGCACGAGCAGCAGCAGCGCCGAGGTGAAGCCGGCATCGTGCAGCGGGCTCACGTGCCCGCTCACCGCCGACAGGATGCCGGTGAACAGCACGTAGCAGAGACTGGCGATGAGGCCGCAGACCGCATACATCGCGAGCTGGTTGATGCGCAGCTTCACCAGCGTCACGCGCAGCCACTGTGCGATCGACACGGACAGCGCGACTCCGACGCACTCCTGCCACCCGCCGTTGTTCAGAAACGCGAACCCCGAGCAGGCCATTATCGCGGCGATCAGCGTCAGCCACGTCGGATAGTGTCGAGGCCTCTTCTCGATGACGTCGAGACGCCGGTTCAGCTCCTCTGCCAGCATTCCCTGCGGCATGTGATGTGAGAGTCGCTCCAACTCGACGATGCGATCGGCATCGACCCCGCCGACTCGTGCCTCAGCGACACGCGTGCGAAAGATGGCGCCGCGAAAGAACGTGCAGACGATCTCTGTGGCGGTGATCTGCGTGTGCAGTGAGGTCATGCCCAATGCCTGGGCGGCGCGTGACATGGCCTGCTTGACGCGGAACGAGCTCGAGCTCGCCTGCAGCATCATCCGTCCCAGCCGCATGATCGCGTTCGACTTCTCGATCAGATGGATCGGCTCGAGCAGAATCTCGCCGGTCGGTGTCGGGTCGACTGGTGTCGAATCTGGGGAGGGCGAAGACGGACTCATACTTTCTATTGTGCCGCTTCCGCCGGTGGGCCGTTCTACGCGTTCCAATGCCGGAGACCACCCAGCGTGCGCGATTGCCGGTCGAGAGGCCTTCTGGCGAAGATGAGAGAGGATGTGCCTCCGACTTGCTTGCGGAAGGCAGGTCTCAGGAGGAACGATCAGTTCGTGGTGCTCTGCGAGTTCTGCTGCGGACCGGGCGCGCCTTGCCCCGGACCGCTCTGTGTCCCAGCCATCGGCGTGTCCGCAGCGTCATCGCCTTCGGTGATCGACTGAGCCATGATCGAGCCGTTCGACTCCTCGCCTTGGACGCGGATCGAGTCTCCGACGGCCAGATCCGAGACAGAGCCCTGCTGCGTGGTGGTCACTGAAGTGCCTGATCCGGTGTTGATCGTGGTCGTTTCGCCAGACTGCGTCTTGATCGTGATGGTCCCGTCTGAGACTCCGGTGATCGTGCCGCTGGTCAGCCCGCTGAGCATGCCGCCGGATGCGGCCTCGCCATCGGATGCACCCATTGGGGCTCCCTGTCCGCCGGTTCCGCCAGGCCCCTGCTGTATCGAACCGGCTGAGGTGGAGGCCGCCTGAGCGAAGACCGTGCCTCCGAGGAATCCGAGTCCGATGAGGATCACGGCGGTCAGCCCGCCGGTGAGCCACCTTCCGACCTTCGATCTCGACTGCGAGGTCGGCTGTGCGGTCTCGGGTGCGGTGGGTGGGGTCGAACGCGATTCGGCGCCGTCTACGTCGCCGAGCCGGTTGTTCGTCGTCGGGGTGGTCAAGGTTGCTCCTTCATCTCAAGGCGTGTCGGCCGGTGACCGATGAGTGCCGCTGGGCTGGTGATTCCCAGTGTTGCGGCGCACACTGTCCGGTGGATCTTCGACTGCTGTGTCGTCTCTGTCTCTCTCTTGTGGGGCAGCCAGCACCTCTCGTGCGAGCCAACCAGCGGAGCCAATCAGTGATGCCGTTGACTCGAAGAACGCCACCGCTACTCGGGCGCAATGGCAGTCGCCTGCAGACGTCGGTCGGCCCGCCGCGGGTGGTCTGCGACAGTCTGATGATCGAAGTCGAGGAACTTCACAGCTCGGCATCAGCCGGAGGCCAGCTGAACCGATCACACTGTGAAATGGCCACCATCGTCACGACAGGGAGGACCCCATGCAGATTCAAGAGTTCGCTCGCGCCTACCAGACGCCATACCGTGTGCCGCAGCGTCGCGGCAGCGAGATAGACACGATCATGCTGCCGGCGCGAACGTTCTCAGGTGCGTGGGGAGAAGTGCTGTGCCAATCTCTCGACGGGCAGCCGGAAGGGGCGCTGCGTGCGCGCGTGAAGACGCTGCAGACCGCGTACCAAGGGTGGTTCGAGACAGTGGGAGACGTGCTCATGCGGCAGCTGAGCCACACCCTCGAAGCATCTGACGCCGAAGTGATGACGGCGCTCGCCGAGATGGCTTTTCATCGTATGAACACGCATCTCGGCGCCGCGTGGCTGCGTCTTGCGAGGAGTGCCGAGAGCCGCGGGGCACGTCGGCAAAGCGGAGAGGGCGTGGCCGATGCGACGGCCAGCGCCAGAATTGCCATTCGCGCCGACATCGATCGGCTCAGCGGTGCCCACCGAGGCATCGAGACCTCGGGCGAGTTCGCGGCCGACGATGTCGCCGAGCTCGACGACTGGTATTCCGCGCTGGTGACGCAGATGCGCGCCTTCGACGATCTGCTCGAGGTCGCTCAGATCGATCCGGATGTCGTGGTGCTGCCCGCCCCGGTTCAGTTCAGCACGCAGGGAGCGGCGAGTTGCGACGTGGTGCTGGTGAACCCGGCCACTGATCGAGCGATCGGCGTGCGAGTGCCGCACCGGAGCGGCTGGCGATCCTCCCTGCGCAGCAGCGCTGGGATGCCGCGTGCCGGCCGCGTCGCCGCAGACCGATCTGCCGACCCGGGGAAGGAGGCTGCGGAGACATCGCCATCGGGCGTCGGCCAGCGCATCGATCACGCCCGCGTGCTTGAGATGGGCACGCTGCGCCCGGCGCAGATCGTGACCATTGCGCTGCATCAGCTGCGGCCGGTGGAGGCACAGGCCTGACTCCGGCGGAATCCGGCTGACCGGCGAGCACGGTCGGGATCAGTCGTCGAGCGCGGCGCTCGCCGAGGCGAGCAGCTCGTCTCGGGCCTCGCCGTAGCGGCCGAGCGCCTCGGCCCCGCGTTCACGGGCGCGCAGAGCGAGCAGATAGTAGGGAAGTGCAGCACGCTGTGTCGTGCGTGCTCGTTCGTCGTCTGCTGCCACATGCAGCACGTGGTCGGCGAAGAGCGCGTCGTCGCGGTGGTCGCCGAGCAGATCCTGCAGTCGTTTCGCCGCCTTCGCCAGGCGCTTCGCATCTGTGCGCTCCAGCACCCGCACCGGAGTGTCGGCGAGCCCGAGCGAGATCGCCTCGGCCGCATACCGGATGCGACGGGCGTCTTTGCGCACCTCGTGCAGGGCGTGCTCGAACCGCAGGCGTGCGCGCACCCCGGCTCCCGTGGGTGGGAGTCGATCCCAGACCTCGACCAAACAGTGGTCGTCTGCGACGAACGAAGCGACTGCCTCTGCGAGCTGTGCACGCAGCGCGGGTACGGCATCCGTCTGGCCCTCGGGTGAGGCCGCTTTGGGATCGGTCAGACGCCGAAGCTGCTCGGCGATGTCGTTGCGACGTTCGTCGGTGAGATCGGCAGTGAGCCGAGCGTGCTCCACGGCGTAGAGACGCCATGCCGGTTCTGACAGACGGCCGACCAGACGCCTCGCCGCGGGCACACCCTGCAGCTGCAGCACCTGCTGCTCGGCGTCGCGGGCACGCACCTCGGCGTCGCGGGCAGCACCGAGATCGTCGCCGAGACGTTTGAGGTGGCGGCGGGTGGCCCGCACGATCGCCGGGTCGACGAAGACACCGTAGACGTCGAGCAGACTGCGCAGCCGGCGGATGACGATTCGAGCCTGATGCACGCCGTCGGGTCGGTCGGCGATCGCGTCGTCGAGGCGCGAGTCGAGCTCGACGGCCAGCCCCTGCGCGATGTGCGCGACGGTCTGCGCGGCCGTCGCCTGTGCGCCTCGGTCGAGGCCGAGCGCGCGCTGCAGCTTCGCCACGGCCGACGAGGGGCGGGCTCCCGCTTCGATCAGACGATCGGAGACGGTCTGCAGCAGCAGTGCGCCGGAGCTGCCGGGAGCGTCGTCGAGGCGTTCGTCGAGCTCGGCCTCCCACTCATGCCACTGTCGCACCGAGCCGTCGCGCAGGTCGGTGGTGCGCACTTCGTCGTCGGCGATCTCGGCGAGCGGTCGTCGTTCGGCGTCACTCAGCTCGGTGGCCGTGCGTGTGGTCTCGATGCGTGCGACCGGGGCCAGCTCCTCGGGCTTGGCCCAGGCCTCTACCAGACGCAGTGCGCCGACAGGAATCTCGTCGGGGGCGGCCGAGTCTATGGGCCAGTGCCGCTCGATGCGCCCGTGCTCACCGGTGGTCTTCACGTGCCAGCCGGCATCGTGGCCGCCGGTGCGACGGCGCAGCGCCACTTTCGCCTGAATCAGCGTCAGCGAGGGGGTGTCGTAGTAGATGGCGTCGAGATGTGCTGGCTCTGGAGTGACCGCATGCGCCACGACGTCGATCACGGTGAGGTCGGGCAGAGCCGCGGCGCCGGGAACGTCGAACTTGCGCTCGATCTCGACGTGGCGTTCGCCAGCAGAATCGGAGGTTGCAGTCATGCTCCAAGACTAGCCGCGGCACCCGGGACGATGTCGCCTGTCAGAGAGTTGAGCGAAGCGCACTCAAGTTTGGAATAATGTCGATGACGCGACGTTGATACAGATGCAGCCGTCAAGAGGCGGTCGCACCGCATGATCGTGTCGATGACCCGGCGAGCGCCGGGCACCGAATCACAGACATTGACGAGAGGATGAAGCATCATGGCCATGGTTTTCGACCCGTTCCGCGAGATTGATCGTCTGGTGTCGAGCGCACAGCGAGGCCCCAAAGGCATGCCGATCGACCTGTATCGCAAGGGTGACCACTATGTGCTGTTGGCAGACATTCCGGGCGTAGAGCCCGATTCAATCGACATCGACCTCGACGGTCAGCAGCTGTCGATTCGAGCCGAGCGCAAGGCACACCGCAGCGGGGAGGTGCAGTGGATCGCGCAGGAGCGCCCCGCTGGCACCTATCTGCGGCAGCTGACTCTCGGCGACGGACTCGACGTCGAGCACATCACAGCCGACTACAGCAACGGGGTGCTCACGCTGACGATTCCGGTGAGTGAGAAGGCGAAGCCACGGAAGATCCAGGTCTCGACTTCGGCCGATGAACCCGGGTCGGCGACGGCCGCCGGTAATGCGGCGAAGGCCCCTGTCGAGGCCCCGAAGCAGGAGTGATCGGCCTGGCGGGCTGCGGTCTTCTGCGACCGTGGCCCGCCAGTCTCTCTCTGCGACAGACCCAGCGAAGGCACTGCGCGTGTAACATTCCCGACACCTGAGACTGAGAGACTGCTCAGTGTTCGCAGAACCGACGACATCCGATCCCCTCGTCTCAGCCGTTCGGCTCTGCAGGAGGGGAGACAGATGAGCGATCTGTTCGCCGGGTATCACACAGCTGCGGCACGGCATCCGTTCGGATCTGACGCTTGGGACGAGATGTTCTCGGTGCTGCCGGGCACGCCGGGAACCAGCGTGCAGGTGCGTGACGGGTACGATCGAGTGCTCAGCGTGCTCGAAGGCATGCCGCGTCGAGAGCTGAGCGCACGCATCGATGCGCTCGCGAACTCGTACCTCACTCAAGGCGTCACTTTCGACTTCGCCGGTGAGGAGCGTCCTTTTCCGATCGACCCGATTCCGCGCATCATCGAAGACGCCGAGTGGCGGCATGTCGAGGCCGGCATCGCTCAGCGCGTGCGTGCACTCGAGGCGCTGCTCGACGACGTCTACGGGCCGCAGAACGCCATTCGGGATCAGGTCATCCCCTCGCACATCGTGGCATCGTCGAAACACTTTCATCGGCAGGCGGCTGGCATCCGGCCGGCCAACGGGGTGCGCATCCAGGTCGCCGGCATCGACCTGATCCGTGATGCCGCAGGCACGCTGCGCGTGCTCGAAGACAATGTGCGTGTGCCCAGCGGGGTCAGCTACGTGATGTCGAACCGCAGCGTGATGGCACAGTCGCTGCCCGAGCTCTTCGGAACCCAGACGGTGCGGCCCGTCACGGAGTATCCCTCTCGCCTGCTCGCGGCCCTTCGCGCTGCGGCACCCGCTGACGTGGAGGATCCCACTGTGGTCGTGCTGACCCCGGGCATGCACAACTCGGCATATTACGAGCACACCCTGCTGGCGCGACGCATGGGCGTCGAGCTGGTCGAGGGTCGTGACCTGTTCTGCACCGGCGGTCGCGTGTACATGCGCACCACCGGCGGCCCGGAGCGCGTCGACGTGATCTATCGGCGCACGGACGACGAGTTCATCGACCCGCTGAACTTTCGGGCCGACTCGCTGCTCGGCTCGCCGGGGATCATGCTGGCGGCTCGCTTGGGGCACGTCACGATCGCCAACGCCGTCGGCAACGGCGTGGCCGACGACAAACTGATGTACACCTACGTCCCCGATCTCATTCGCTACTACCTGCACGAAGAGCCGATCATCCCCAACGTGCCGACGTGGCGTCTCGAAGACCCGGTGCAGCTCGAAGAGGTGCTCGATCGGCTGGACGAACTCGTCGTGAAGCCGGTCGACGGGTCGGGCGGCAAAGGCATTGTGCTCGGCCCCCAGGCGAGCCGTGACGAGCTCGATCAGCTGCGCCGGCGCCTGAAGAAAGATCCTCGCGGGTGGATCGCGCAGCCGGTGGTGATGCTGTCGACGATTCCCAGCGTGGTCGAAGACGGCATCCGCCCTCGGCACGTCGACCTGCGCCCGTTCGCCGTCAACGACGGCGAGGACGTCTGGGTGCTGCCCGGCGGGCTGACTCGCGTCGCGCTGCCTGAGGGACAGCTCGTGGTGAACTCGTCTCAGGGCGGCGGGTCGAAAGACACCTGGGTGCTCGGAGCACCCGCCCGATCGTCGCTCGCCGACGAACTCGTGCACGACGACCAGATCGACGCCCCGGCCAACGATCTGCTGAAGCTCGGCGGTGCGGTCGCATCCGGCGGCACCGGCAGCCTGATCGGGCCCGACCAGGGCCCGCGCAACGCGCCGGATCTGCGCCGCCAGCAGGAGCAGGAGCAGCAGCAGAGCCGGGATGCGCGCAAACACGGGGAGGTGCGTCATGCTGTCGCGAATCGCTGAGAGCCTGTTCTGGATCGGCCGGTACGTCGAACGGTCCGACGGCACCGCACGTCTGCTCGACGTGCACCTGCAGCTGCTGCTCGAAGACCCCTGGGTCGAGGAGTCGAACGCGTGCGAGGCGCTGCTCGGAGTGATGGGCAGCGCCCCCAAGACGTTCAGTCGCCTCTGCCGCGCCGACGTGCTGCGGCTGCTCGGCACGGATCGTACGCAGCCCTCGTCGATCGCGACGTCGCTGTGGGCGGCGCGAGAGAACGCCCGTGGTGCACGTGACGTGCTGCCGAGCGAGCTCTGGGAAGCGCTGAACATGACGGTCAAACGCCTGCCCCGGCAGGTGCAGCAGGAGCGGTCGCACGAGTACTTCAGACTGGTGCGCGAACGTGCGGCGCTGGTCTTCGGCATCATCGACTCGAACATCAGCCGTGATGACGCCTGGCGACTGATCACGCTGGGACGCTGCCTCGAACACGTCGATATGACGGCGCGCCTGCTCGCGACCCGCTCGCTGACGGAGGCCAGCGGGCCGTCTTGGTCGACCATCCTGCGCTCGTGTGGCGGGTTCGAGGCGTTCCAGCACACCTATCGCGGGCGGGCCAGCAGTCGTCACGCGATCGAGTTCCTGCTGCTCGATCTGCTGTTTCCCCGGTCGATGACGTACTCGCTCAACCGCGCGGTCGACTGCCTGCGCGGGCTCGACCCGATGCAGTCCCGAGTCTCGGTCGGCGTCGACTCCCTGCGCGTGCTTGGGCGAGTGCGCAGTCAGCTGGAGTACGCGCCCGTAGAGGCCCTGCAGGAGGATCTGCCGCGGTACATGGCCACGGTGCAGGCTGCTGTGCAAGAGGCGGCCGAGGGCATTCGCGACCGGTTCTTCCCAGTCAACCCGGATCCGACCTGGATCGGAGAGAACGTATGAAGCGTCTGCGCATCGAACATCGCACCGGCTACACCTATGACGGCCCGGCCGTCGCCTCGTACAACGAGGCCCGCATGCTGCCGGCGAGCGGCAGGTCGCAGCTGGTGATCAGCTCCGACCTGACCGTCTCGCAGGCCACGTCGCAGTTCGGCTACGTCGACTATTTCGGCACCAAGGTGTCGAGCTTCGACGTGCTGGGCCCCCACGACGAGCTGACCCTGGTCGCAACCAGTCTGGTCGAGGTGAGACCGCACTCCGACGGGCCGGGTGGGGCCACTTGGGAGCAGCTTGCCGATCACCGCAACGACACGATCGCGCTCAGCGAGCAGCTGCAGCAGACCGGTCGCACCCGACCGCCGGCAGAGGTGACCCGGCTGGCCAGGGGAGCCGTCGAGCAGACCAAGACTCCCGCTGAGGCCGCAGCCAGCATCCTCAGCGCGGTCGGCGACTCGATCGAGTATGTGCAGGGTGTGACGGCCGTGACCACGAGCGCGGCTCAGGCTTGGGACAAACGCAAGGGAGTCTGCCAGGACATCGCGCACATCGCGTTGGGCGCACTGCGCGCTGTGGGCATCCCGGCTCGGTATGTCTCCGGTTATCTGCATCCGCGACCGGATGCCGCCATCGGCGACGAGGTCGCCGGCGAGTCGCACGCGTGGCTGGAGTGGTGGGACGGCGACTGGCACGGCTACGACCCGACCAACCACACCGAGATCACCGACCGGCATGTGCAGGTGGGGCGCGGACGCGATTACGGCGACGTGCCTCCGCTGCGCGGCGTCTACTCGGGCGAGGGCGCATCGCACCTGTTCGTCTCAGTGCACATCACCCGAGAGGCGTGAGCGGCGCCGTGCAGAGCCTGTCGCTGAGGATACGGGCAGCAGCTCAGAGCAGAGAGCGCGACTGAGACCGGTGCCACAGAAGCGGCGTGTGCTCGGGCGTCTGCCAGGCCGAGAGCACCTCGAGGAAGGCGACATTGTGATCGCCTGCCTCGACCTCGCTGTGCAGCGAGCATTCGAGCGCGACCGGAGCATCGGTGAGCAGCAGCGCCCCAGCCTCGGTCGAGGTGGTCGCGATGCCGTCGAATCGATGGGCTCGATCTGATCCGGCCAGCTGACGCAGACGTTCGCTGTGCTGCTCGCCGAGGTATGAGATGCCGATGTGATGAGCGGCGCGGAGGTACGGCCATGTCTGCGAGTCTGCCTGCACGGCGACCGAGACGAGCGGTGGCTTGAGAGAGACCCCGACGGTGAACGACGAGGCCACCAGACCGTGCCGTTCGTCGCCTCGGTCGACGCCGAGCAGCACGATACCGCTGGGGAAGGCCCCGAAGAGCGTACGGAGCGTGGTCGGATCGAGTGCAGCTGTGGTGCTCATGCTCTCGCACGGCTCTCTTGGACGAGCAGCCGACCGAGATCGGTGCGTACTCGTGACAGGGTGGATGCCGAGCCGAGCTCCTGCGCAGCCTGCCAGTACCACTCGAGGTTCTTGCCGCGTTGCGTCGCCGACGCTCCGAGCTCGTCGAAGAATCGGGTGCTCACGAACGTGGCGGTCTCAGCTGCGCTCAGCCAGGCTCGGCGAATGTCGAGGTCGTTCTGCGAGTCGAGGGCGGCGCCGACCAACGACCGAGTCTCGGCGACCACCGTGTCGAGCTCGCCGATGATTGCCTGGATCTGGGGGTCGTCGGCGGTGACTTCGGCGTTGCCCTGCCAATAGCTGCGACGACGTGCGATCACCTGATCGATCGCTTCGATGTGTGCGGCAGAGGCGATGCCGAGAAGCGCCACGGCGTCGGTGAGCAGGTGAACCGGGTCGTCTGCGTGATCGTCGACGCTGTGCGGCTGTGCCGGAACGACGGCTGCAGCGGCGTCACGAACGGCGTCGACCTCGGGCTTTCGTCTGGCGATCGCCGTCAGCGACCGGAGTGGTGACGTGGTCACAGTCATGGATCCTCCTTGAATGGCTCAGAGCCGAAGATACGAGACTGACTGGGTCGACAGGTGATTGTTGCGGAATGTTCCGCCGCCGGTGGGAGCGTCGCTGAGATATTGGCGAGAATAAAGACATCATGACTTCCAGACCCGCGCAGAACGACACCACGACTGTGTCGACAGCAGACCTCGTAGCCCGATTCCGCCCGACACTGCAGGCTCTGGAGAGCAGCGCACTTCAGCGTGAGCAGGATCATGAGCTGCCGTACTCCGCGTATCGTGCACTCAAAGCCGAGGGCTTCGGCAAGGTGCGTCTCGGTCGAGACGACGGCGGAGACGACATCACCGTGCCGCAGCTGCTCGAGCTGATCGCGGCCGTCGCCCAGGCCGATTCCAACATCGCCCAGTCTTGGCGCACGCACATTCTGGCCGTCGAGCGCTTTCGCACGGCGCCCCAGTCGGCTCACCGAGACGAATGGCTGCGGCGCATCGCACAGGGAGACGTCATCGGTGGGGCCTGGACGGAGTCTGCGGATGTGACCATCGGCGTGTTCACGACGACGATCGCCCCAGACGCCGAGGGCGTGCTGCGGCTCAACGGGCGCAAGTTCTACAGCACCGGGTCTCTGCTCGCCGACTGGCTCGAGGTCGGGGCAGTCGATGCCGACGGCGAGTTCGTGATCGCCTCGATCCCGGCGCGCCGCGCCGGCGTGGAGCTGCTCGACGACTGGGACGGCTTCGGCCAGCAGCTGACCAGCAGCGGAACGACGATCTTCACCGACGTCGAGGTCGCGCCGGCCGACGTCGCCGGCTTCTCAGACAACCATGAGGGCTCACGGGGCTGGCAGCAGGTGGTGCTGCTCGCCATTCTGACCGGCATCGCTCGTGCCGCTGAGCACCTGGCCGTCACGCTCGTGCGAGAACGTGCGGCCGCGGTCGGCGACGTCGAAGAGGTCGACACTGCGGCGCTCGGCAGCATCTCGGCAGAGGTGCTGCGGGCAGAGACCGCGCTTCGCGCGGCCGGTGAGATTCTGCAGCGCGGTGACGACGCACTGATCGCCGCGACCGCAGAGGAAGGCGGCCGCGAGAGTGTCGCATCGCTGCTGGGCGAGGCAGAGCTGCAGACCTTCCGTGCGCAGCTCAACATCGTCCCGGCTACGCTGTCGGCTCTGAACAGCCTGATCGGCGTCGTCCCTGGCGTGCGAGAGACTCGTCACTGGGCCCGCATCGACCAGCTCTGGCGCAACGCGCGCACGATATCGTCGCACAATCCTGTGGCGTTCAAACAGCGCATGGTCGGTGACCGCCTGGCATTCGGCGTCGACTTCGGGGCTCGTGCCGAAGACCGGCGTCGCGAACAGTAGCCACCGCATCGAGGGCGCTGCATATTCCCGCTGATGGTTCTGCGCCCTCTGCCACGGTTCAGAAGATGTGGCTGCGCTGCTCGGGCCCGTTCTTCTCGGTGTGTGAAGACAGCCCGGCTGGCGCGTAGGCGCTCTTCCCGAGGTCGGTGAGGGCGCCTCCGACGGCAAGCCCGAGTCGTTCTCTCAGCGACTCCGGCTCTGGCCCCCGCTCTCGACTCGGCTGCGCACCTGCGAGCGCACTGATCACGGCGGTCACAACCGCGAGATCTGTCTCGGCAGGCAGCGAGACCAGGACAGACGCCCCGCCGGCCTGCACGTCGCGGGCGTTGTCCAGCCGGCGGGCGAACAGCTGCTGATCGTCGGCCGGATGCGGCACCTCGACCGTCTGCCACACCTGCGGAGCTGCACCCGCGGCGATTCCGGCCGGTCGTGGCGCATCGTTCGTGTTGGGGAGCCGGATGACGAGGTCGGTTCCCGGGGCGGCATGGTCGACTGTTGCGACGACCGGATGCCCCTGTGTCGAAGACGGGACGTTCAGCGGGCCTCGTGAGCGAAAGAGTCCGTCGTGGTCGGCGAAGCGGATCTGCTCCGATTCGATGAAGACTCCACGTGTACGATCTGCCACGATGGCGGCGCGGGGCCAGGTGTGCCACAGGGCGATGGCAGCGGCGACGGCGTCGGCGGTCAGCTCTGAGCCCGGCTCGGCATGGGCCCAGACGCTGCCGCCGGCGGTTCTCTCTGCATCTCGATCAATCGCCAGCCAGCCGATGCGACCGTTCGAGACCGAGTCGAGCGAGCCGATGCGTCGAGCGATGTTGTACGGGTGCTCGCGTTCCGCTGACAGGGCGACGAGCAGACGCAGACGCGGGTGGCGGCTCTGCAGAGCAGCAGCGGCGATGCTCGGATCGAGAACACGGCGCACCGGCTGTGTGCCCGGAAGCCCGAGCACGACGAAGTCGACGGGGGCGTCTTCGATCGAGGACCAGAGCGCTTCGGCAGCCGAGGGGCTGTTCCAGACCACCGGGAGCGCAAGTGCAAGACGATTGTTCGGTGTGGTCATCAGTCTCCTGTCAGAGGGCGAGGTTCGACGAACGGTCGGCCGAAGACGCGCCCGCGCAGAGTCGAGTCTTCGTACTCGGTTCGGAACAGACCCCGACGTCGAAGCAACGGCACGACCTCGTCGACGATGATCTGCAGGTCGCGGGGGAAAACGCCTGGCATCAGGTTGAAGCCGTCGGCCGCCGAGGTCGAGTACCAGTGCTCGATCGTGTCGGCTGCCTGCTCCGGGGTGCCGATCAGAATCCGATGGCCGTAGCCGCCGGAGCCTCGCAGAACGTCGCGCAGCGTGCCGCCGCTCTCTCGGGCGAAGCGGATGAAGGACTCGCGGAAGCCCAGCGACGCCCGAAAGTCGGCCGGTGGAGCGGCGTCGAGCAGGCTGGCGGGGATCGGACGATCGAGCGGCAGGTCGAAGACCTCTGGCCCGAGGAATCCGGAGATTCTGCGCAGCCCGTAGCCGTGCGGACCGCGTCGCTCGAGATCGTCATAGAGTTCGATCGCCTCATGCTCGGTCGAACCGAGTATGAGAGACAGACCGGGAAGGATGCGAATCGCATCGCGCTCCCGGCCTGCGTCCTGCGCGAGATCCTTGACCTGCTGGTAATGCTGTCTGCCGGCCTCATGGTCCATCTCTGCCGAGAAGACGAAGTCGGCCACACCGGCTGCGAGTCGTCGGCCGTCAGGAGAGCCGCCGGCCTGGACGATGAGTGGCTGTCGCTGAGGCGACGGCGGCGCGTCCAGACTGCCTTCGTAGTCGAAGTGAGCGCCGTGGTGCGTGACACGTGGGCCACCGGACGCGCTGCGCCAGAGCGCCTTGACCAGACCGACGAACTCGGAAGCACGTGCGTATCGCTCATGACGATCCGGAAGCGGGCCCGTTCCGAAGTTCGCGCCGGCCGCGTCACCGATGGTGGTGACGACGTTCCAGGCGAAACGGCCGTTGGAGACGGTGTCGAGACTCAGAGTGCGACGCGCCCATTCGACCGGATCGTTGTACGTCGTCGTGGCCGTCGCGATGAGGCCCAGCGCCTCGGTGTGCTGACTGACGACCGCTTCGATGACAGTGGGATCAAGATTGCCTGCCGGGCGCAGTGCGGGGTCGTCTTCGAGCCGTGGAGCATCGGCGAGAAACAGCGCGTCGAGCCGGCCGCGTTCTGCAAGCTGGGCGATCTCCACCCAGTACGGTGCCTCGAAGAGTCCTGTCGGTCCGTGATCGTCGAACTGCCAGGCCGCAGGCTGCTGGCCGACCCCGAGCACGTTCACATTCAGAATCACATGACCGTCACGTTGTGCTGACATGACCTGCGCCTTTCTGCCGTTGCCGTTGCCGTTGCCGCCGAATGAGCTGGTCAGTTGCCGAGCACCTTCTGTGACGGCTGTACGAAGCCCTGGTAGGTGTCTTTGATGAAGGTGGCAATCTCATCACCGGTGAGGTACTCGGTGAGCAGCTTGATCCGAGGGTCGTCAGCCTTGCCGGCCGTGGTCGTCAAGACGTTCGCATAGGGGTTGTCGTCTGCCGACTCCAGCTTGAGCGCGTCATTGGGGTTGATGCCGTTGCTGAGCGCGATGTCACCGTTCACGAATGAGGCGTCGACATCGGGGAGTGACTTCGCTCGCTGCACTGAAGCGGTGGCCACGAGATTCAGGTGCTTCGGGTTGTCGACGATTGACTGCTCGCTCACGCCCAGAGCAGCGGCTGAGCCGTCTGCGCTCGCGACGTTGAGCTTCAGCAGCCCGAGATCCTGCAGCAGGAAGAGCGCTCGCGGCAGGTTGGTCTGTTCGTTGGGTACGAGAACGGTGGCCCCATCAGGCAGGTCTGAGGCGTCGGAGTGCTTCTCGGAATACAACCCGAAGACGTTGACCAAGACCGTCGCCTTGTTGACGAGGTCGGTGTCCGGATGCTTAGCGACCCATGAGTTGAAATACGGCTGATGCTGGTAGAAGTTCGCGTCGAAGTCGCCGCCGACAAGCTGAGCGTTCGGATCGACCGACTCTGTGGCGCTGGTCGTGACCTCGAGTTTCAGCCCACTGCCGTCTTCGTCAGCAAGCTTCTGCACCTGCTTCAGGACGTCACCCTGGGGAACGGCTGTGGCGTAGATCTTCAGCGGCGAACTGTCGACTTTCGACCCGTCTGCGGGCGTTGAGGAGCTGCCTGCGCAGCCGCCCAGGGCCAGGGCGGCCACTGCGGCGATCGTCACGGTGCTCAGAACTCTGCGGATGGGATGAACTGACATGGGGTTCCTTTTCTGATTGAGGGCGGGTATCGATTGAAGGCCGGTCTGGTGGGTCAGGGCGAGCGTGTGCTCAGCGCTTGTGCCGACGCAGTCGGATCCAGATGTCTCCGGTGAGCTGTATGGCCTGCACCATGATCACCATGGCCAGCACGGCGAGCAGCATCAGCTCCGGATAGAACCTCTGATACCCATAGAGCAGTGCGAAGTCTCCGATGCCTCCGGCGCCGACGGCACCAGCGACTGCGGTGCCGTCGACCGTGCCGACGAGAACGATGGTCGCCGCCGAGAGCAACCCTGAGAACGACTCGGGCAACAGCACGCGAGTGATGATCTGCCACTTCGTCAGGCCGATCGTCTTGGCGGCTTCGATGCGCCCCTCATCGACTTCGCGCAGGGCAGACTCCACGAGACGCGAGAAGAACGGGGTGAACCCGATGGTGAGCGGGACGATGGCTGCGAAGACACCCACCGAGGTGCCGACCAGAATGCGAGTCAGCGGGATCAGCAGAACGATCAGGATCAGAAACGGGATGGATCTCCCGAGGTTCACGATCGTCGACAGCGCGTGGTAGAGCACCGGATGAGGCGTGAGCGACCCTGGTGCGCTGATGTGCAACAGGGTGCCGATTGAGAGTCCGAGCACGAGAGTGAGGCCGCCCGCGATGGCGACCATGAACAAGGTCTCGCCGATCGCAGCCCAGTACTCTGGCAGGTAGGTGCTCCAGTCAACGAACATGTGCGTTCTCTCTGATCTCGACGCCGGCTTCGGTCAGCGTCTGTCGAATGCTCTCCAACGGCACGCGGCTGTCGTCCTGCGACGTGAACCGAACCAGAAAACGCGAGTAGGTTGCGCCCCCGATGTGCTCGATGCGACCTGATCGCAGCTCGACGTCGACCAGAAACTCCCGTGCCAGTCGAGAGAGCACTCGGCTCTGCTGCGAGCCGGATGCGAACACGAGATCGAGGTCGGCGTCACTCGTGTCATCTGCGCCGCCGTTCGCGGTCTCCTCCCCGTCGGCAGGCAGCAGCATCGGGCCGAGCTGTGACGCGGGGTCTTCCAGCAGGTCTCGAACGCGCCCTGCCTCGATCAGACGTCCGTGCTGCATCAGGGCAACGGAGTCACAGGCGTAGCGCACGACATCCCAGGAATGTGTGATGAGCACCACGGTGAATCCGAGTCTGCGCTTCAGATCCTGCAGCAGGTCGAGGATCACCGCCGTCGTCGCAGAGTCGAGAGCGCTCGTGGCCTCATCGCAGAGCAGTACTTCGGGGTCGCTGATCAGCGCGCGGGCGATGCCGACTCGCTGTTTCTGGCCGCCGGAGAGCTGAGACGGATAGGCCTTCTCTTTGCCGTCGAGGCCGACGAGCTCGATGAGCTCTCTCGCCCGACGAAGCCGCTCGGTTCGAGGCACTTTGCGCACGGTGAGCGGAAATGCGATGTTCTCGAGCACTGTGCGTCCGTGAAAGAGATTGAAGCTCTGAAAGACCGTCGAGACTTTGAGCGAGTAGTCGCGAAGCGCTCCAGAATCGAGGTCGCGAAGGGGCCTGTCGCGAAACAATATAGTGCCCGAGGTCGGGGAGTCCAGAAGATTCAGCATTCGCAGCAGCGTGCTCTTCCCTGCTCCCGAAGTTCCCACGATCCCGAAGAACGCACCTTCCGGTATGTCAAGAGAGACGTCGTTCAGCGCGAGCACCTCGCCCTCCTTCGTCCGAAAGGTCTTGCTGACCTGGTCGACACGGATGATGCGCGGCATAGTCTCTCCTGTTCTTCATCTGAAGGGTGCTTGCGGTGTCGTCGCTCGGGGCGAGTTCGCAGACAAGGCCGCGGCGGTGCCGGGTCTGGAGTGAGCGTAGACGCGCGCCTCGAAAAATGTCATAGGGGCCCGACATGTTTCGTCATCCGCCCACCGGTCGGGCCAGCGAGTCAGTATCAATAGGGGGAACGGCGGCGGCGTGACGTCGGCGTCGACGTCTCTCTGGAAGGAAGACCACAGTTGCCTGATGACCTCTTCTTCGATCAGACGGTGCCCGATGTGCACCAGCCCTACGTCGCAGCTCCGGATCGCTACACGCATCTCGGCTATCGTCGGGTCGGCGATTCCGGTCTGCTGCTGCCTCCGATCTCGTTGGGGCTCTGGTGGAACTTCGGCGACAACCGCCCGTTTGACCTGCAGCGAGAGGTGCTGCGGTTCGCGTTCGACCAGGGCATCACCCACTTCGACCTGGCCAACAACTACGGTCCGCCGCATGGTGCGGCCGAAGAGAACTTCGGTCGGGTGCTGCGCACGGACTTCCGCCCGTATCGCAACGAGCTGATCGTCTCGACGAAGGCCGGGTGGCCGCAGTGGCCGGGGCCCTATGGCGACTTCGGGTCGGCAAAGTACCTTCGGGCCAGCCTGGACGAGTCTCTGGTGCGTCTGCAGACCGACTATGTCGATGTCTTCTACTCGCATCGCGTCGACTCCTCGACGCCGATCGAGGAGACGATCGGCGCTCTCGACGCCGCTGTGCGACAGGGCAAGGCGCTTTATGTCGGCATCTCCTCCTATTCGGCAGAGCGGACCGAGCGAGCGATCGCGGTGGCGCGCGAGCTGCACACGCCATTGGTGATTCACCAGCCGGCCTATTCTCTGCTGAACCGCTGGGTGGAGCATGGCCTGCTCGACGTACTCGGTCGCAGCGGGCTCGGAGCCATCGCCTTCACTCCGCTTGCTCAGGGGCTGCTCACCAACCGCTGTCTGCAGCAAGGGCAGGTGCATGCCTCCGGTGGCCGAACGACGCTGTCGGACGCCGATCTCACAGCAGAGAACCTGGAACGGCTGCAGAGGCTCGCCGACGTTGCCACGAGACGTGGGCAGACACTCGCTCAACTGGCGATCGCCTGGCTGCTGCACAACGATCGGGTGACGTCTGTGCTGCTGGGAGCCTCGACGGTGCAGCAGCTCGCAGAGAACCTCCAGGCTGTGCACAACACAGGCTTTACCGAGGCGGAACTGGCCGAGATCGATGAGATCACGGCTGCTGACGCCGGTGTCAACATCTGGGCGCAGTCGTCCGATCTGTGACGATGCCGCCCTGCACACAGCACTGGCTGCGGCGCGTGCCGCAGAGAGGAACACCTGATGACTTCTGAACAGAGCGAGCACACGCTGCGCCGCCTGCTCGCCTCCACCCCGTTCGGCATCGCCTTCAGCGGCGATGCGGCGCTTTCGCTCGTCCCCGGAGCCGCACCGGGCGAGCGCAGGGCGGTGCAGGCACTTGCCCGTCGTATCGATTTCGCAGTGCTCGGAGCGGAGCGGCTCTCCGGCTCAGGAGCGCCGCCGGAGGCCCCACGTCTGGATCCGACGAGTCTGGCGATCAGTCTCGCCAGCGATCATGCCCTTGGCGTGTTCGTCGCGCAGACTCCCGAGCACGATCATCCGTACAACGCCGCTCGACGTCTGCTGACGGCTGACAACCTCACTGGCGGAGCGCTGGGCGTGGTCGTGGCCCACAACGACGTCCTGACACCGGCGCCGGTGCCCGCGGCCTGGACCTCCGAACTGACGGGGCCGAGAACGACGGCTGACTTCACCGAGGTCCTGCGTGATCTCTGGAACAGCTATCCGCGTGACCTGCTCATCGCAGATCGGCAGAGTGGAGTATTCGGCCGGAGCGAGCAGATCCGAGCCATTGACCATTCGGGAGTGTACTCGGTGGCAGGCCCCCTGGGCATTCCCTCCAGCGTGCAGGGAGAGCCTGTGCTCGCGTCGTGGGCAGCCGACCCTGCCGATGACTTCCCGGCTGCCGAAGTTCTGGTGCTGCCTGTGCGAACGCTCGACGACTGGGCGTCAGCCGCACGGGGGGCGCTGGCGGTGATACCCGTTCTCACCGCAGGCGACGAAGGCGACGTTCGCTCCGTGCTCGACAGCTGGGCTGCGCTGCTCGACGCCATCTCTGGCGAGACGCACGTGGCTGCCGTGGCGATCGAAGTAACGAGCAGGCTCGGCCTCGCAGCGACGTCTGCGGCCGGCGTGCTGACCGCACTGCTTCCGGAACGTCCGCAGACGGGAGCGCGCACCCTGCGCGAGCGCTTGGGGTTCGCACCGCGGTCGAGAGATCTCAGCGATCGTCCCAGCCCGTTCTCAGAAGAGCAGACCTCCACCGACCCCCTCTCGACGACCAAGACGAAGGTGCACGAATGAGTGACGTCCAGCGCACGCTCAGCGAAGATGACGTACCGAACAAGTACGGCCATGCACGCAGCCTGATACTCAATGTCAATCTGCAGGGGTACGGACAGCGCCCTGCCGCCTGGCGAGTGCAGGATGTGGTGCCTGACGATCAGATCACACCGGGATTCTGGAACCACCTCGCAGCCGTCGCCGAGCGCGGCCGTCTGGATGCGGCGTTCTTCGCCGATCACCCAGCCGGCGAGAACCCCAACCCGCGGCCGTTGGGGCTCAACGAGCCCTTCGCGCTGGCGGCGAGCATTGCGGCGAGCACCGAGCACCTCGGCATCGTGGCGACCGCGTCGACCACATACAACGACCCGCTGGAGCTGGCCGCACGGGTGTTGGGCACCGACATCGTGGCAGGCGGAAGAATCGGTTGGAACGTGGTCACGACGTACAGTCCGAAGGTCTCAGCGAACTTCGGAGTCGCTCAGAACCCGGATCGTGAGACTCGCTACCGTCGGGCGCGGGAGTTCACCGAGGCCGTGATCCGTCTCTGGAAGACCAGCGGCACCGACCAGAGCGTGGACTTCCACGGAGAGCTGGTCGACGTCGTCGGCCGACTTGACCTGCCGCATTCCCCTCAGCGGCATCCCGTGCTTTTCCAAGCGGGCGGCTCTGCCCAAGGAAGAGATCTCGCGGCACGTTTCGCTGACGGTGTCTTCGCGGTCGAGCTCACGAAGCAGGGGGCGATCGATCACCGTGCCTACGTGCGCGATCGGGCTGCGGCCTACGGGCGCAATCCTGACTCAGTGAACATCGTTCCGGGGCTCTCGCTCGTCATCGGCAGCACACAGGCCGAGGCCGAGAGGCTCTACGACGAGCTCGAGAGCCTTGTGCCAGACTCCTACACGATCGGCTCTCTGAACGCGATTCTCGAAGCCGATGTGAGCAGTCTGCCATTGGACGAGCCGATCCCCGACGACGTCCTCCATCGCCCTGTGGACGAATCCGCGCATGTGGCGTCGGCTGGCTACCGAGAGACCTTCCTCGACTGGATTCGAGACAACAACGACTCGCTGCGCGGCGTTCTTCGCAAGTTCGGCGGCTACGGCGCACGCATCATCGTCGGCACCCCGGAGCAGATCGCCGACGACATCGAAGACTGGTATCGGGCAGGCGCGGCAGACGGCTTCAACCTGATGATCGATCGCTTTCCCGCCGGCCTCGAGAAGTTCGTCGACGAGGTCGTGCCGCTGCTGCAGCGCAAAGGCATCTTCAAGCGCGAGTACCACGCCCAGACGTTGCGAGAGCGGCTCGGAGCGCACACACTGCTCGACTGAGTCGAAGCGTGTGACGAGGGCGACGGCACGAGTGAGACATCTGTCAGAGATGTCATGGGTGCGGAACGACGGAGGAACGGAACGTCGTTGCGCACCCGTCTTCGTCTCTGATCTGCTCGGCCTTCTGCAGGGCCTGCCGATATGCACAGAGTTCGCATAAATGCCACAACATGACGAGATCTTTCCTGATGCGAACGAGTGCGACGCCACGGGTCGCACCCGCTGGCGAAGTTTGAATAATCATCAACATGACAAACACAAAACTCTCTCTCCGCCGTTTTGCGACCGGTGTCGCGTTCACCCTGATCGGCTCGCTGGCGCTTGTGGGCTGCTCGGCGGGTGGAAGCGGCGACAGTGCGGACGGCACGCAGAAGATCGTGATCGGAACCGACGACGGCAATGAGCCGCACTGGACGGTTCTAAAGAACAAGCTCTCGGAGGAGGGCATTGACCTCGACGTTCGCACGCTGAACGACGGCGTGCAGCTGAACCAAGGAGTTCAGGACGGCGAGCTCGACGTCAACCTCTTTCAGCATCTGATCTTCCTCTCGCAGTTCAACGTCAACAACAACGGCACGCTGGTCCCGGTCGGCGCAACAGCGGTCTATCCGCTGGCGCTCTACAGCGAGAAGTACAAGAGCGTCGACGAGCTGCCTGAGCACTCGACGATTGCGATCCCGAACAACCCGACGAACCTCGCCCGCGGCCTGCTCAACCTGCAGCGCGCGGGGCTGCTCACGCTGAAAGACGGAGGCAACGCACTGTCGACTCCTGCAGACATAGAGACCTCGAAGGTCGAGCTGAAGCCGGTCGACAGCAACCAGACCGTGGCCGCGTTGAAAGACGGGAGTGCCCAGGCCGCCATCGTGAACAACACGCAGGCCCAGAAGGGTGGGCTCGGCGATGAGCTCATCATTTTCAAGGAAGATCTCAACAGCGCTGAACTGGCTCCGTACATCAACGCGTTCGTGACTCGAGATGACAAGAAAGACGACCCCAGGTGGCAGAAGCTGGTCGACGCCTACCACTCACCGGAGGTCGAGGCGGCAGTGACCGAGCTGAACCAGGGGAACCTGCTGTTCAAGGCGGAATGGACTCCGAGCCAGCTGCAGGATGAGCTGACACGTTTGCAGGATCAGCTCAAGGCAACCAAGTAGGGCTTTCGGCGGAAGCCTGATGACTCAGGGGCGTTGCGGTGTCGCCAGTCAGATCTCTGGCGACACCGCAACGCCTTTCGATCAGCACTCCGGTGTCGCCGGTGCAGAAATGGTGTGTAGAACATGACAACAGTTGTTGAGTTCGACAACGTCTCCAAGGTGTTCCCTGGGCCCAAGAAGGGCCAGCAGGTGAAAGCCGTCGACGAAGTCTCGCTGAAAGTCGAGGCCGGATCGATTGTGGGCGTGATCGGCTACTCGGGTGCGGGAAAATCGACGCTCGTCAGACTGATCAACGGGCTGGAGAAGAACACGGGCGGAAGCATCCGTGTGCTGGGCACGGATGTCGGCACAGCCAGCGAGAGCGAGCTGCGTGCACTGCGTGAGCGCGTCGGCATGATCTTTCAGCAGTTCAACCTCTTCACGTCGCGCACCGTTCGGGGCAACGTCGAGTATGCGTTGAAGCTGAGCGGCTGGAACAAGGCGAAGATCGCCGAACGTGTCGACGAACTGCTGAAGTTCGTCGGCATCTCGGACAAGGCCGGCGAATACCCGCGGAGACTCTCCGGCGGCCAGAAGCAGCGCGTGGGAATCGCTCGAGCGCTGGCGACCAGCCCGGAGATCCTGTTGGCCGACGAAGCGACCAGCGCACTCGACCCGCAGACCACGGTCGAGGTTCTCGAGCTGCTGCGGCAGATCAACCAAGAGCTGGGCACCACGATCATCATCATCACCCACCAGATCTCGATCGTGCATGAACTCTGCGACCAAGTGGTCGTGATGGAGAATGGTCGGGTCGTCGACAGCGGCGAAGCGTACGAGGTCTTCGCGAACCCGTCCAGCGAACTGACCGAGCGTCTGGTGTCGTCTGTCGTGCAGGGTGCCCCCCAGGGGCGCACACTCACACAGCTTGCAGCGGGGGGAGGGCAGCTGCTGAGCGTGGACATCAACGCCGAGGTCACCGGCGAAGAGGTCGCGAGCGTCTTCCGCGGCCACGGCATCGAGCGCTCAGTGGTGTTCGGCGGAATCACTGATGTCGCCGGGCGCCCGCTGGGCACGCTGACCTACCGGCTGCTGACCGATCAGGCCACGGCTGAGGCGATCGCAGACGAGTTGCAGCAGACGACGAAGGCTCGGGTGCTGGTGCCTGAGGAACTCTCAGTCATCACGAACAGCGGGCTGAACAATCCGGCGCGCGTCGAGAAGGGGAACTGATCATGGGCGGCAAGTGGGAGACTCTCTGGCCGGTGCTGCTGCAGTCTCTGCAGGAGACGATCTACATGGTGGTGGTGACCCTGGTCATCAGCGGCGTGGCCGGTCTGATCATCGGTGCGGTGCTGTATGCCACTCGTCCGGGAAACCTGTTCGAGAACCGGGTGATCTTCACCGTGCTGAACTTCATCATCAACATCGTCAGACCGATTCCGTTCATCATCTTTCTCACCGCGGTCGGTCCGCTCACGAAGCTGGTGGTCGGCACGACACTGGGCACCGAGGCTGCGATCGTGCCCATGGTCATCATGGCGGCGGTCGTGATCGGCCGAGTGGTCGAGCAGAACCTCGTCGCGGTCGACCCGGGGCTGGTCGAGGCGGCCCGGGCACTCGGCGCACCACGGACGCGAATTCTGTTCGGCATCGTGATTCCCGAGGCTCTGGCCCCGCTGATTCTGGGCTATACGTTCATGTTCATCGCAGTGGTCGACATGTCGGCGATGGCCGGGTACATCGGCGGCGGCGGTCTCGGCAACTTCGCCATTCTCTACGGCTACCAGCAGTTCAACCAGCAGGCGACCTGGGTGACTGTCGCAGTCATCGTGGTCATCGTGCAGATCGGCCAGCTGCTCGGCAACTGGCTCGCGCAGCGCGTGCTCCGGCGGTGAGCGGTGGCCGTCTTGACAGGTGAGCTGCAGCAGCTGCGACGTACGCTTCATCGCGTTCCCGAGGTCGGTCTGCACCTGCCTCAGACTCAGACGGTGCTGTTGGCCGAGCTGTCGGGCCTTCCGGTCAGCGTGACGTGCGGGCAGTCGCTGAGCTCGGTGGTCGCCGTTCTGCATGGGGCCCACCCCGGGCCGACGGTGCTGCTGCGCTCAGATATGGACGCGCTGCCGATTCGCGAGAGCACAGGGCTGCCGTTCGCCTCGCAGAACGGGGCCATGCATGCGTGCGGGCACGATCTGCACATGGCCGCCCTGATCGGCGCGGCCCGCCGGCTGGCTGCGCACCGAGAGAGGCTGCACGGCAGCGTGGTCTTCATGTTCCAGCCCGGTGAAGAAGGGCCGGGCGGTGCCGAGCGGATGCTGGACGAGGGCGTGCTGGAGGCGAGCGGGCAGCTGCCGGTCGCCGCCTACGGCCTGCATGTGTGGACAGATCTGCCGCGCGGACGCTTTCTGCTGCGTGAAGGAGCCATCATGGCCGGGTCGAACTCACTGCTCGTCGACATCGTCGGGCGAGGAGGGCACAGCGCAGCGCCGTGGAACGCCCTCGACCCGGTCGGTCCGCTGTGCGAGATCGTCACTCGTGTACGGGCCGCGGTGGCCGCCGCAGAGGCCGATGACGATGCAACTCGGGCGGGCAGACGGATCTCGCAGGGTGTGCGCCTCGGCAGTGGAGAGCTGGAACCGATCGTGCTCTCCCCAACGCAACTGTGCGGCTCCTCTGTGCGCAACGTCATTCCGGACACCGCCGGGTTCGGCGCCTCGCTGCGAACTCTCTCGGCAGAATCGGCAGGCGTGGTCGAGCAGCTCACACGTCAGATCGTCGACGACGTCACCACACCGGCGGAACTCTCCAGTCGGGTGAAGGTCACCTCGCACTATCCTGCGACCGTCAACGACTCGGCCGAGACCGCCAACGTCGCTCATTGGCTGGGCGAGGCCTTCGGGCGGGATCGAGTGTCGACGCTCGACGAGCCGCTGATGAGCTCAGAGGACTTCTCGTATGTGCTGCAGCGAGTGCCCGGCGTGTTCTTCATGCTCGGAGCCGCCGCAGCCGATGTGCCGGAACCCGCTTCGAACCACTCGGCTCGCGCGGTCTTCGACGACAGCGTGATCGATGACGCGGCACGAGCTCTGGCGACGCTGGCCTGGCGCAGAGTGCATCAGTGACGGCGTCTCACTGGCCGGGGCGGCCCCAGCCGTAGTCTGGCTCCGAGTCGGTGAGCAGTGTGCTGCCGACTTCACGCACGCGGAATCGGTGGGGATTGTGCTGTGCCACGGTACGGGCGTTTCGCCAGTGCCGATCGAGGGCAGAGCGCCGTTCGATTTCGGTGGCGCCGCCGACGTCGAAGATCTTGGTGGTCACTGCGAGCGTCGCGTCGACGATCACCGCCTGCGCCTGAAAGACCGAGAGGCTCAGTCGGGTCAGCGCGGCAGGGTACTCGGGGGAGTCAGTGGGGATGCCGTGCACCTGGTCGTAGAGACGGGTGACGTGTGCAAAGGCGCTTTCGGCTGAGAAGGCCAGACTCGAGGCCTCTCCGATGACGCTCTGAATCACTGGATCCTCAGCCGGACTTGCCGACAGACCGTGGCTGAAGTTGTGGTCACGCGCACGCACATACGCGACGGCGTCGTCGACGGCCGACTGAGCGATGCCGACCTCGACGGCGAGCAGAACCAGCTGCCAGAATGCGAAGATGACCTCTTGAACGCCGGTGGCTTGTTGTTCCACCCTGCGTGTGGTCGCTTCGTTGAGTCGCACCCCAGCGAAGGTGATTGACCCGCTGCCGCTGCCGCGCTGGCCGAATCCGCCCCAGTCCGGATGAACGGTGACGCCGGGAGCATCGGTCGGTACGAAGAAGACTTCGACGGTGCCGTCTTCGGTGACGCCGCTTGCGCTCGTCCAGTCAGCGAACAGCGACCCGGTGGTGAAGTACTTGGTTCCGTTGAGCACGCGATCGCCCGACGGCGAACGAGTGATGGTGCTGCTGACCCGTGAGACGGCGCCATGCCGTTCGTTCGATCCAGAGCCGAAGATTCGCCCCTGTGCCGCCTGCGCGTAGATCCAGTTGGTGTTTGCGTCCTGGCTCAGGAACGCGCTTTCGATCGCGTTGACGTGAGGGCGGAACGCATGGGCGATATTCGAGTCGGCGCGCGCGAGAGCGACCAGCACGGCGAGCACCTCAGAGGGCAGCAGGCCGTCGCCACCGAACTCCCGCGGAACGCTCAGGCGACCGAAGCCCTGCTCGACCAGGCCGGCGATGGCCGCGTCAGGCTGTTCTCCCTCGGTCTCGCGTGCCGCGGCAGTCGACTTGATCTGGGCGAACTCCGGTGCGAACCGCCGAATCGCGTTGTCAACTCGACTGCCGGCCTGCGGGCTCCAGCTCTTCTGGGCGGTGGGCGGGGAGGCAAAGCGGTGAGGGCGCTCGAGGGGCACGGCGGACATCCTTAGTCGATGAGGCAGAGCACCCGATGGCGCTCTGATCGAGCCCTGGGCGCATGCTGCGTCTTGGCAGGTCTCAGCGTAGGCGGCCGATTCGCGAGACCGACCTGCATGTCCGACTGTGACGCCGGCCGGTTTCTCAAGACGCTGCGTCGTCAGCAGGCGGGTGCACACATGACGGTGCATGAAGCCCGTGCTTGCCGTGTCGCTGCCGTTGCGAGACTCTACGCACGCAGCAGTCGCATTCGGCGACGAGAGGATTGGTCATGGCGCAAGAGAAGTTCGGTTTCGAGACACGGCAGATTCATGCCGGGGAGGAGCTCGACAGCGACTACCGCGCGCGAGTGACTCCGATCTATGAGACCGCCGGGTATGCGTTCGCCGACTTTGACGACGCCAGACGTCACTTCGAGCACGTCGACCCACGAGACTTCTACGGACGCACCGGCAACCCCACGAATCACGTCGTCGAACGGCGTCTGGCCGACCTCGAGGGCGGCACGGATGCGGTGGTTCTGGCCAGCGGACAGGCTGCGATCAGCGGCACGCTGCTGGCACTGGTCTCTTCGGGGTTCGAGTTCATCGCCACGTCGAGCCTGTACGAGGGCACGAAGGTGCTCTTTCGAGACGCACTCTCACGACAGGGCATCACCGTGCGCTTCGTCGACGCGGAGGCGAGTGACGACGTCTGGGAGCAGGCCTTCACCAACGGCACTCGCGCGGTCTACACCGAGACGATCCCGAACCCGAAGAACGACATCGTCGATCTGCCGCGGATCGCCGAGATCGCTCATGCGCACGGTGTGCCGCTGATCGTGGACAACACCGTTGCGACTCCGTACCTGTCTCGTCCGATCGAACACGGCGCAGACGTCGTCGTGCACTCCACGTCGAAGTGGCTGAGCGGGCATGCGAACATCATCGGAGGCGCCGTGATCGACGGCGGCACGTTCGACTGGAGTGCGCATGCCGACGCGTTCAGACACCTGACCGCTCGAATTCGGCCAGACCGACCGTCCTACGTCGAGGCGTACGGCACCTCCGCCTTCGCCGCCTATCTGCGCTTCGGCGTGGTGGGCAACTACGGGCAGTCCTTCTCGCCGCACAACGCCTCGTTGCTCCTGCTCGGAATCGAGACGCTGTCGCTGCGCATCGAACGAGAGGTTGCGAATGCCCAGCGCATCGCCGAGTATCTCGAGACGCATCCGGCAGTGTCGAGTGTGGACTACCCCGGGCTTCCGTCGAACCGGTGGCACGAACGTGCCAAGAGACTGCTGCCGCTTGGCGCTGGTGCCGTGGTCTCGTTCGATCTGGCCGGCGGGGTGGATGCCGCAGCACGGTTCTACGACGCGCTGCGGCTGGTCTCGCGAATGACGCACATCGGAGATCTGCGCACGCTCGCGATTCACACCGGCTCGACGATTCACCGGAATCTGACCGAACAGCAGCGCGTGGAGGCCGGCATCACCCCCGGGCTCATCAGACTGAGCGTCGGGCTCGAGACCGTCGAAGACATCATCGCCGACCTGTCGCAGGCCCTCTCGTCGATCGACGAAGCCGACCACGGCCGTCACGATCGGTAATACGGAGCGAGGGGTGAAGCCGAGTTGCTAGATTCGACTTCACCCAACAGTGCTCAGACGTGTGCGAATGAGCCGTGCAACAGAGAGAAGAGTCATGACTCAGCGGTCTTGCGGCCGAACGGGTGAGCATGCTCGCCCTCCGCTCGAACCAGAGGCCTGCATCCGTCGGCTCTGGCCCGAAGCGAGCACGACGGCCCGCGGGAACTGCGCTGTCGGCTTTCGGGCGTCAGCACGATGACGCGAACGCGCGGACGGCGGTCGAGGTCGCGCACGAGCTCCTGGCGACCGGACGCGTCGCCGCCGACCTCGTCGCCGATCTGCGAACTGCGCGCGAGACAGCCTCCTGGCGCGTCTGACCAAGCCCCCCCCCGTTCATCTGTGAAGGAGAACCCAGCATGACATTGCTCAATGACACGAATTCGCCGGAAGGCTTTGAAACCTCGGCCGAGCGGGGCGCAGACGTCAGCACAGCACCAGAGATCTTCGTTATCCATGAGAACCCAGAGTGGATCCCGCCGTTCGCTGCGGCCTTCGCACGGGCGGGTCAGCCCTTCCGCGAATGGCTGCTGACCGACGGGTCGATCGATCTCGACCGCGAGCCGCCTGAAGGCGTGTTCTGGTCGAGACTCAGCGCCTCATCGCACAGTCGTGGGCACGAGCACGCAAAGGAGTACGGTCGCGCAGTGCTCGCGTGGCTCGAGTCGTACGGGCGACGGGTGATCAACGGCTCGTCGGTGCTCGAATTCGAAGTCAGCAAGGTGCGACAGTACCTTGCGCTGGCCCGGGCCGGGTTCCGCGTGCCGCAGACCGTCGCCGTCTTCGACCGCGGTGACCTGAGCGCTCGTGCTGCACAGCTGCAGACGCCGTTCATCACGAAGCACAATCAAGGCGGCAAAGGGCTCGGCGTCCGGCGTTTCGACAGTCACGCAGAGTTCGCCTCCTACATCGCGAGCGACGAGTACGAAGAACCGGTGGACGGCATCACGCTGCTGCAGGAATACGTACGCTCGGCCGAGCCGTTCATCACGCGAGCCGAGTTCATCGGCGGGCGCTTTCACTACGCGGTGCGGGTCGACACCTCTGCGGGATCGTTCGAGCTGTGCCCCGCTGATGCATGTGAGATTCCGTCCCAGGACACGGCCGAGGAACTGCCTGCTCTGGCGGGTGCGGCCTGCGACGTGCCGGCGGTGCCGGGCGCCTTCACGGTGCGCCCCGAGATCACAGCGTCACATCCGCTGATCGAACAGCTGACTCGCTTTCTCGACGACAACGGGATCGAGGTGGCCGGGGTGGAGTTCATCGAGACCGCTGACGGCGATCTGGTCGTCTACGACATCAACACCAATACGAACTACAACAGCGCCGTCGAGCTCACCGTTAGCACTCCGGCTGCAGACCGCCTGGTCGAGTTCCTCACTGCGGAGGCCGTGGCTCAGCGACATGCGTCACGGGCGCACGCATGAGGTTCGGCTATTGGACGCCGGTCTTCGGAGGGTGGCTGCGCAATGTCGAGGACGAACAGACCCCGCTCACCTGGGAACATCTGAAAGAGATCGCGCAGACGGCTGAGACGATCGGCTACGATCTCACCCTGATACCAGAGCTGTATCTGAACGACATCAAGGGGCCTTCCGGGCCGACGTTCGACGCCTGGGCCACCGCGTCCGCTCTGGCGGCGTCGACTGATCGTCTGGAGATTCTCACGGCGATCCGGCCGAGCTTTCATCCGGTCGCTCTGACTGCCAAACAGATCGCGACGATTCAGGCGATCGCCGGCAATCGGCTCAGCATCAACGTGGTGTCGGCCTGGTGGCAGGAAGAGGCCCGCCAATACGGCATTGACTTCGAAGACCACGACCACCGATACGCGGTCACTCAGGAGTATGTCGATGTGCTGACCGGGCTGTGGCGTGAGACCCCGTTCACGCACCATGGCCGCTTCTTCGATTTCGACGACACCTCTCTCGAGCCCAAGCCCGAGCAGCGGCCCGTGATCTACGCGGGAGGCGAGAGCGAGGCGGGTCGGCAGGCCATTGCGAACTTCGCTGACGCCTATCTGGTGCACGGCGGCACCCCCCAAGAGGTGCAGGCGAAGATCGCAGACCTGCAGCGGCGGCGCGTCGAGGTCGGCCGGCAGCCGTTCCAGCACTTCGGCATGGCGGCCTATGTCATCGTGCGAGACACCGAGGCGCAGGCGCAGGCCGAGCTGGAGCGGATCACCCGTGTGCAGGCGGGCGCCGCGTATGACTCCTACCGAGATTTCGTCTCGAAATCGCAGTTGGACACCCAGGTGAGTCTGCATGACTACTCCGTCTCGAATCGGGGGCTGAGACCGAATCTCATCGGCACGCCCGTGCAGGTGGCCGATCGCATCCGGGCCTTTCACGAGGCCGGAGTCGACACCCTGCTCATTCAGGCCTCGCCCGTTCTGCCCGAGCTGCAGCGCATCGCCGAGCAGGTGTTTCCCCTGGTCGATCGTCAGGGCTGACCCGCCGGCCGCCCTGGCGCAGGCACGGCCGAGTCAGCTGCACGCATGATCATGCGTCGTCGTGACATGCCGTTCCGGGCCCGCAGATAACACAATGTGACGCCTTCTGACCCTTCATTACCGGTCGACGTGAGACGACTCGGTCGTGACCCTACGCTGAACGCAGCAGAGCGCAGCTCACCGTCGTCGAGAGGTCCACCCCACGGCCTCGAGCGCGGTGACGAATTCAGGAGGCCGCAGACATGACCGAAACCCATCTCATCCACATCGGCGTCGCACTCGAAGGCGCCGGCTGGCACCCGGCGGCGTGGCGTGAGGCCAGCTCTCGGCCGACCGAGCTCTTCGACGCCGGCTACTGGCTTGATCTGGTGCGCATCGCCCAGCGGGGAGCTCTTGACTTCGTCACGATCGAGGATTCGCTCGCTCTGCAGTCGTCTGACCGGCTGCGCCCCGACGAGCGAACTGACGAAGTGCGGGGGCGTCTCGACGCGGTCGTGCTGGCTTCGCGGCTCGCACCCGTCACCGAGCACATCGGTCTGATTCCGACGGCGACGACCACGTTCACCGAGCCCTTCCACATCTCGAAGGCCATCGCGACCCTCGACTTCACGAGCCGGGGGCGCGCAGGAGTGCAGCCGAAGCTCTCGCTGCGTCACGACGAGATCACGCATGTGGGCCGGCGCGAAGAGGAGTTCATCGCCGCGCTCGAACGCATCGACACCGTCGATCAGCTTCGCGACGAGGCTGACACCGCCGTGCGTCAGGCGTTCGACGAGGCGGCCGACTTCGTCGAGGTGTTGCGCCGTCTCTGGGACTCCTGGGAAGACGACGCCGAGATCCGAGACGTCACGACCGACCGTTTCATCGATGCAGACAAGCTGCACACCATCGACTTCGAGAGCGAGGCGTTCAGCATCCGCGGGCCGTCGATCACGCCGCGCCCGCCGCAGGGGCAGCCGGTGGTCGCATCGCTCGCGCATGCGCAGGTGCCGTATGAGTTCGCCGCGCAGCAGGCCGACGTGATCTTCACCACGCCCGATGCGGAGGCTGGTGCCGCAGGCGGGTCGGGTACCGCTGAAGAGGTGCTCGCCTCGGTGCGAGCGGCTGAGCGTGAGACGCAGCGCGGCGGCGAGCCGCTGCGTGTGTATGCCGATCTCGTGATCCTGCTCGACGAGGCCTCTGCCGTCGGAGAGACGGGGTCAGCTCGTCTGCAGAGACTGGACGCACAGGGTCGTGCTCTGCGCAGCGATGCGCGCATCGTGACGGGATCGGCAGCCGAGGTGGCCGACCTCATCAGTGCGCTGTCGCAGGCCGGCTACGACGGTGTGCGTCTGCGACCGGGAGTCGTGACCGACGACCTGCCGGCGATCGTCGACGTGCTCGTGCCCGAGCTGCGCAGCCGCGGGCTGTTCCGTGACGCCTACCCGGAACATGAGACGCTGCGCTCTCTGCTGGGGCTGCCGACCGACGTGCCCAGCCGCTATGCCGGCCAGCCGTCGCACCTCTCGCCTGCTCCGCAGACGGCACTGTACTGAGCGCTGCCCAGCGATCACGACTCACGCCACACACCCTTCCACCGCAGCATTCGAGAGGAACAGCACATCATGAGCACTCCGTCAGACTCCACACCACGCAAGCAGATCATCCTCGCCGCACACGTCGGCGGGGTCAACGAGCACACGCTCTGGGAAGCCCCCGGTGCGGGCAGCCAGATCGAGTTCGAGACCTTCGAACACGTCGCCCAGACCGCCGAACGCGGCTTCTTCGACTACTTCTTTCTCGCCGAGGGACTCGCGCTGCGACAGCACGGTGACGCCCTGTTCGACCACGACATCGTCGGCAGACCAGACACCATTCCCGTGCTGGCGGCGCTCGCCGCGGTCACCGAGCACATCGGTCTGATCGGCACGCTGAACTCGACGTTCAACGAGCCCTACGAACTCGCGCGTCAGTTCGCGAGCCTCGATCAGGTCTCGAACGGCCGGGCCGGGTGGAACGTCGTCACCTCGTTCGACGCCTTCACCGGTGCGAACTTTCGACGCGGCGGCTACCTGCCTCGCGAACAGCGCTACGAGCGGGCCGAGGAGTTTCTGCAGACCGTGAGGCAGCTCTGGGACTCCTGGCCCGAAGATGCGATCGTCGCTGACAAAGAGACGGGGCGGTTCCTGGCCTCGGCCGAGGCCGGCGCCTTCGCGCACCACGGTGAGCAGTTCGACGTCGAGGGCCGATTCACGGTGCCGCGCAGCCCGCAGGGACGGCCCGTCATCGTGCAGGCCGGCGTTTCGAATGACGGCCGCGACTTCGCCGCCGCCAACGCCGATGTGATCTTCTCGCCGTTCCACGAGGCGGGTGAGGCCAAGCGCTTCTATGCCGACATTCAGCAGCGACTCGTGAAGTTCGGACGTCACCCCGGCGATCTGAAAATCGTGCCCTCGGTCGGTTTTGTCCTGGGAGAGACCGAAGCCGAGGCGCAGGAACGTGCCCGCGAAGTCCGGCATCAGGTCTACACGCCGAAGACGGTGCAGGTGCTCGCCGAACAGATCTGGAACCGAGATCTGTCGAACTACGACCCTGACGGGCCGCTGCCAGACCTCGACCCTGCCCTTGACGCGCCGAGATTCGTCAACGGCCGCACCTATCACTGGGACAGAACGGCAAAGATCGCCGAGCTGCGCGCCTATGCCGATGCACACGGCACGACACTCCGAGAGACGTTCGAACAGCTGCACGGCCGTCTCGACTACGTGGGGACGCCGGAGCAGATCGCCGACGCACTCGATGACTTCGTGCAGCAGGGGGCGGCCGACGGGTTCGTCATCGCTCCGCCGGTGATTCCGTCCGGATTCGACGAATTCGTCGACAAAGTCGTTCCGCTGCTGCAGGAACGCGGCTCACTGCGCACGGAGTATGCGGGCACCACACTCCGCTCGAACCTTGGGATTCCGGTGCCCGAGCGCGGAGAGCAGGCTCCGGCAGTGTATGCCTGAGCGGCCGGGACCCGCAGCGGTCGATGCTGCCGATCGAATCCGAGGCAGCATCCTCGAGCTGATCGGTGACACCCCGCTGGTCGAGCTCTCTCGTTATCGGGGGCTGCACGGTCTGGGCGGGCGTCTGCTGGCAAAACTCGAACGCGCGAACCCGGCAGGCAGTGCAAAAGACCGCATCGCGCTCTCGATGATCGAAGATGCCGAGCGGCGCGGCGATCTCAGCCCCGGAGACACCATCGTCGAACTCACCAGTGGGAACACCGGCATCGGCATCGCCGCCGTCGGAGCGGTGAAGGGATACCGCGTCAAGATCGTCATGGGGTCTGCGGTCAGTGCGGAACGGGCGAGGCTGGTGCGCGCATACGGCGCCGAGGTTGTGATCCTCGACGAGGACGAGTTCGCAACCGGCCCCGCCCGCCGTGACGAAGCAGACCGCATCGCTGCTGAGACGGAGCGGGGTGTGCAGCTGATCCAGAGCAGGAATCCCGCGAACCCTGCGGCTCATCGGCGCACCACCGGCCCTGAGATCTGGCGCGATACGGCGGGTCAGGTGGATGCGCTGGTCGCGTCGGCAGGCACTGGAGGCACCCTCAGCGGCACCGCTTCGTTCCTGCGCGAGCACAACCCCGATCTGCATGTGGTGCTGGTCGAGCCCACCTGGGAGTCGGTCCCCACACCTGAGCACACGCACCCGTCACATCGGATCGATGGCGTGCATCGCATTTCGGGCGAAGACGAAGAGACGCTGCCGTGGACGCTCGACCGCGACCTCGTCGACGAATCGATCGAGGTCGCGGTCGACGACGCCTATGCGGCCGCCCGCGAACTCGGTGCTCATGAAGGCATTCTGGTGGGCACCTCGTCAGGAGCGGCGCTCTGGGCCGCGGCGCAGCTGGCGGGCCAGGAGCGGTTCCGCGGACGCACTGTCGTGGTCATTCTGCCCGACACGGGCGAACGCTACCTGTCCACACCGCTGTTCGACTGAGGCGATCCGACCTGTGGTCTCTCGACGACGAGGCAGGGAGCAGCGGAGTCACACTCTGACACACGATGCATCGGCGGGCGCGAGCACCGGTAGATTCTGCTCGCAGGGGTACTGATCACGCAGGTTCGGTTGTCGTTCGACCGGGCAGTGGCCAGGCCGTCCCCACAGACCGGACAGTCAGATCCGAGAAAGGTCGGGTGTTCTCCATGCCCAACAGCCCTCATACAGTGATCGTCTCGGGGACGCTGAGCACCCCGTCGAAGACCACGGCGTTGGGCGAGGCCATCGGAGCCTCGCTGGTCGAGCATCACGGCGGTGACGTTCAGACGATTGAGGTCGCCGCGCTGACCGGAGAGATCGGGCGGTCTCTGATCACGGGACACACGACCGAGGTGCTGCAGGATGCCGTGCGGCGCATCGAGCATGCCGATCTGCTGGTCGCTGTGTCGCCGGTGTTCAAAGGCAGCTACTCGGGGCTGTTCAAGCACCTCTTCGACTTGGTCGACCCCTACGCCCTCACCGCCAAACCGGTAATTCTCGGCGCGACCGGCGGCAGCCAGCGGCATTCGCTGACCGTGGACTACGAGCTGCGACCGCTCTTCACCTACTTCAACGCCAATGTCTCGCCCATCGGCGTCTATGCCACCGGTGACGACTTCGTCGACTATCAGGCGGTGTCGACGCAGCTGCTCCAGCGCATCGACCGCGCTGCCTCGACGCTCGCAGTGGGCGCTTCGGCGGCTGACGGCGGTCTGAACCGTGTGCCCGAGGCTGCTGCGGTCGCACTCGGCTGAGCCTCCGCTCGCTGGTGTCTGCGTCGTTTGCGGCTCGATCCGGGCTGCACCATGACGTCTACTGTGTCGCAGTGTTGCGACTCGGTGAACGTCGACTCGGGGCGCCTGCATAACATGACGAGGCATTCGACAACTCAGAGCGCACAGAAAGACGAACGACGGAACGACGATGACAGCAGATCAGCAGCGGGATCACTCAGCCGGCACCGGCACCGTACCGGTGGCGGGCGTGATCACTGCGGGGTCATATTCCGCGGATGACCCAGTCACAGGGCTCAGAGAGGTCCTCGAGCTCATCTCCTTCGTCGAGCAGCTGGGATTCGACACCGTCGGCGTGCGCCAGCGCCACTTGGAGCGGGGCATCTCATCGGCGCTGACCTTCTTGGGCGCCGCTGCAGAGCGCACGAGTCAGATCACACTGGAGTCGAACGTCGTGCCGCTCGGGTTCGAGACTCCGTTTCGGCTGGCCGAAGACTTCGCGACAGTCTGGGCCCTGGCAGCGGGCCGTCTGCACATCGGCGTGAGCTCTTCGGCGCCGCACGCCGACCTGCTCGCCGACCTCAACCGACCTGACGCAGACCCGAAGACCGACGCGTACGAACTCATCGCCCGATTCCTGGAGGCGCTTGAGGGCAGAACCCTGAGCGACCAGGGGCTGCAGACGCCGTATGGCATCGAGGAGCGACCGCACGTGCAGCCGAACATTCCCGGGCCGAATCGCCCAGTCTGGCTGGGCGGCGGGTCGAACCGCTCAGTCGACTGGGCCGCCCAGCACGGCCTCAACCTCTTTCTCGGCAACCTCACCGATGCCGAGGGCGACGCAGACTTCAGAACGTCGCAGTTCGCTCGGGTTCGTCGTTTCCGACGCGCAGCGGCGGAAACGACGTTCGGTCGAGAGCGCTCGGTGGCAGTCGAACGCGTGCTGCTGCCGACAGACACCGCTTCGGCCGAGCAGCGCGCGCACTATCGTGAGTTCGCCTCCTCACGCGAGGCGCGCACACACGTGGCCCATGGAGCCCGGCGCACGCTGATCGCGCGCGACCTGCACGGTTCGGCTGCAGAGATCGCCGAACGACTGGCCGCAGACCCGGTCTTCGACGGGTCGACGCAGCTGCGAGTGTCGCTGCCATACGGCTTCGAACTCGCCGAGTACCGACAGATTCTCACCGACATTCGCGAACGCGTGCTGCCGCTGCTCGGCTGGGAGGCACACTGATGCCGCGGTTCATTCTCGGTCGTCTCGGCCAGGCGCTTCTGGTGATCTTCGTGGCCTACACTGTGGCGTTCCTTCTGCTCTATGCGCTGCCGAGCGACCCGATCTCTCTGCTGCTCGGCACTGATGCCGGCGACGTCACCGAAGCGCAGCGTGCCGAGCTCGCCGCGCAGTACGGGTTCGACCAGCCGCTCATCGTGCAGTACTGGCATCATCTCACCAGCCTGTTGACCGGAGACCTCGGGTTCTCGGTGCAGCAGAGCAGAGACGTCGTCGCGATTCTGCTCTCGGCGATCGGCCCGACGCTGCAGCTTGCCGCCTTCGCATTTGTGCTCGCCCTGGTGTTCGGCCTCGGCCTCGGTCTCTGGGCAGCGGGAACGCGCACGTCCTGGCTCTCGCAGATTCTGCTGGGGCTGCCGAGCCTGGGCGTTTCGATTCCGGCCTTCTGGTTCGGACTGGTGCTCATCCAGCTCTTCTCGTTCCGCTGGCAGATCTTTCCCGCGTTCAACGCCGAAGGCCTGGCCGGGCTCATTCTGCCCGCTGCGACGCTCGCGCTGCCGACCGGCGCCATGGTCGCGCAGGTCTTCGCCCGGTCGCTGATCAATGTGCAGCGTCAGCCGTTTGCGACCACGGCACGTTCAAAGGGCGCGGGTCATCGCTATGTGCTTCTTCGCCATGTCTCGCGCAATGCGCTGCTGCCGGTTCTGACGATCACCGGGTTGGTCGTCGGCCAGCTGTTCAGCGGCACCGTCGTCACCGAGACGGTCTTCTCACGGCCGGGTCTCGGCCGCGTCATCGCGTCGGCTGTGACGAGTCAAGACATCCCGGTGGTGTTGGGAGCGGTGCTCATCGGAGCGCTGCTGTACACCCTGACCAACCTCGTCGTCGACCTGATCTACCCCCTCATCGATCCTCGCCTGCGCGCGTCGATCGGAGCGCGGTCGACTGCGCGTCGAAGGAAGAGTGCTTCGCCAGCCGGAGCGTCCGGAGCTGCGGTCGCCGCATCCCCCGACACGGTCTCGCTGCAACCAGGCGAAGTGAGCAGCGACGCAGAGACCGACTTCGCGGTGAAGGCGACCCACGCATGAGCACATCGACAGTGACGACTTCTGCTGCGAATGCAGCGACAACGCCCGCATTCGGCGTCTGGCAGCGCCTGCGCACCTCTTGGGCGGCCAGCCCCACGGTGATCGTCTCTCTGGCCTGGCTGCTCGTGGTGCTCGTCTCGGCGGTCGCACCTGCGGTGATCGCACCGGGCGACCCGCTGACGGGCGAGGTCTCTGAGAAGCTGAGGCCTCCGAGTCTCACACATTGGTTCGGCACCGATCAGCTGGGCAGAGACCTGTTCACCCGGGTGGTGCATGGCTCCGGTCTCACCCTGCAGGCCGTGCTGATCGCACTGGCTCTCGGACTCATCGTGGGCACGCTGTTGGGGCTTGTGGCCGGCTTCGTCGGGCACCGGACGGACGCGGTCATCATGCGCATCGCCGATGTCCTGCTGGCGATTCCCAATCTGCTTCTCTCGCTTGCCGTCATCGTGGCCTTGGGCTTCGGAACGGTCAATGTGGCCATCGCCGTGGGCGTCACGAGCATCGCGTCGGTCTCGCGCGTGATGCGGGCAGAGGTGCTCAAGGTCAAGCAGTCACCGTACATCGAGGCGGCCCGCGCCGGCGGAGCCCGTTGGGGGCGGATTCTGCTGCTGCATGTTCTGCCGAACGCCATCGCACCAGTCGTCGTGCTGGGCGTGCTCGAGTTCGGATCGGCGATTCTGGCCATCAGCGCTCTCAGCTTCTTGGGCTACGGTGCGACTCCACCAGCCCCGGAATGGGGTGCGTTGGTCAGTCAGGGACGCGACTTTCTCGCGGCACAGGGCTGGCTGTCGACGCTTCCAGGCCTCGTGATCGTCGCCACGGTGCTCTCGGCCAACCGCATTGCCAATGCGCTGAACGACAGGACAGCCTCATGACACAGGAATCCTCAGCGCTTCGTCACGACGCTGCAGCGAAGCCGCTGCTGGGCGTCAGAGACCTTCGGCTCAGCTACCAGACGAGCCGTGGCCCGGTCGCGGCCGTGCGCGGGGTCTCGTTCGACGTGCACGCCGGAGAGCGTGTCGCCTTGGTCGGCGAGAGCGGCTCGGGCAAGTCGACCATCGCCTCATGCGTCATCGGCCTGCCTCCGCGAAACCTGCAGATCGACGGCGGCAGCGTCGTCTTCGACGGGCAGGAACTGCTCGGTGCGAAAGACCGAGTGCTCAATGCGATTCGCGGCCGTGACATCGGGTTCGTGCCGCAGGATCCGACCGTCTCGCTGAACCCGGTTTTGCGTGTCGGCGAGCAGGTCGCAGAAGTGCTGAGACTGCATCACCTGCAGCCCCGCGACCGAGCGAGGCTGGCGGCGCTCGACGCGCTCAGACATGCCGGGATCGACGATGCGGAGCTCCGAGCCTCACAGTATCCGCATGAACTGTCTGGCGGGCTTCGCCAACGAGTGCTGATAGCGATCGGTCTGATCGCCGGGCCGCGCCTGCTCATTGCCGACGAACCGACCAGCGCCTTGGACGTGACCGTGCAGAAGCGCATCCTGGACCACCTCGATGCCCAGGTGGCCGAAGCCGATCTCGCCGAGCTCTTCATCACTCACGATCTCGGCGTCGCCGCCGATCGCACCGACCGCATTCTCGTGCTGCGCCGTGGCGAACTGGTCGAAGACGGTTCGCCCGAGCAGGTGCTGCATGATCCGCAGCATCCGTACACGCGTCAGCTGATCGCCGACGCTCCGAGTCTGCACGCGGTGCGCCGAGCGACGCGGGTGCGCAGCCGTGCGGATGCGGACGCGACCTCCGAGACGCACGACAGCGCGCAGCAGCCCCAGAATGCGTCGGCACTCGAGTTGAGGCACATCGTGAAGGAGTACGAGCTGCCGAACGGCGCCGGGGCCTTCCGGGCCGTGGACGATCTCAGCCTCAGCGTCGTTCGCGGGCAGACCACAGGTCTGGTCGGCGAAAGCGGTTCGGGCAAGACCACCACAGGGCGTATCGCACTTCGGCTCGAGACGCCGACCTCAGGAGAGGTCATCGTCGATGGCACGGACATCGCTCAGTGGCGGGGAGAACGGCTGCGTCAGCTTCGCCGTCGTATCCAGGTTGTGCAGCAGAACCCGTACGCCGCCCTGAACCCTCGCATGAGCATCTCGCACATCGTCAGCGAGCCGCTCGCCTCGTTCGGCATCGGCAGTCGCGCCTCTCGTCGAGTGAGAGCCGCAGAGCTGATCGATCAGGTGGCGCTGCCGAGCACAGTGCTGGACCGCTCGCCGAGTGAGCTGAGCGGGGGACAGCGGCAGCGAATCGCCATCGCACGGGCTCTGTCCATCGAACCGGCGCTCATCGTGCTCGATGAGCCGGTATCGGCACTTGACGTCACCGTTCAGGCGCAGATCCTGGATCTGCTCATCGATCTGCAGCAGGAGCATCGACTGAGCTATCTGTTCATCTCGCATGACCTCGCCGTGGTGCGAGACATCGCTCACAAGGTTGCGGTGATCAGGTCAGGGCGCATTCGCGAGAGCGGAGAGACCGAGCGCATCTTCGACCAGCCGCAGCATCCGTATACCAGAGAGCTTCTCGACGCGATACCGGGACGATCCTTTCGCGCGACCGTGAGCTGAACCAGACGCCCAGAGACGTGGGCCCGGATCGGCCTCGAGCGCCGCTCTGCAGAAGCACAGATGACCTTCGCCACCGCACAGGAAGAAAACAGGAGACAAGATGTCACGAAAACGAACTCAGAGAGCCCTCATCGCCGCTGCCGCGGCGGGGCTGGCGCTGTCCCTTGCGCTGACCGGGTGCGCCAGCGGGGGAGGAACCTCGTCGAACGACGCCGGGCCGGTCGACGGGGGCACCCTGAAATTCGCGATCGGCAACGATCCGATCAGCTTCAACCCGACCGGAGTCGGCAACGGCAACGACACCTGGTACGTGACGCGACAGGTGTATGACTCTTTGGTCTATCAGAATCCGGATAGCCAAGAGATCGAGCCTTGGCTGGCGAAGTCATACTCGGTGAACGACAACGCAACGGAGTTCACTTTCAACTTGAGAGACGACGTCACCTTCTCAGACGGAAGTCGGCTCACCGCCACGACGATCAAGGCGAACCTCGACGACGCGAAAGCAGCCGGGGCCGCGTCATCTGCGGCGAGCTATCTGGCGAGCTACACCGGAACCGATGTGACGGATGAGCATACGGCGGTCGTCAAGTTCGCCAAGCCAAACGCTTCCTTCCTCTCAAATGCAGCCACCGTGACACTGGGCATCGTCTCAGACAAGTCGCTGACGGTTCCCTTCGCCGATCGCTCGGCCGGCACGAACATCGCCGGCTCAGGGCCATTCGTCCTCAAGTCGTACACGAAAGATCAGTCGACGACGCTCGCCAAACGCGACGGCTACACGTGGGCACCCGCATCGCGTGGCAACACCACTGGCGCTCATCTCGACGCGGTCGAGTTCTCTGTCGTGCCGGAGAGCGGCAACCGCACCGGCGGCCTGACGAGCGGTCAGCTCGATGTGGCCGGCGGCATCGCACCCAACGACATCGACACCGTTGCCGCCTCGAACAACACGGTCGAACGTGCGAACCCGGGCACGGTCTTCGGCGTCTACTTCAACGAACACCAGCCGGTCATTGCCGACGAGAGCGTTCGAGAGGCCGTCGGCTACGCGGTCGACGCCCAGGAGATTCGCGACGGAGCGCTGAACGACCACTTCGCTGTCGCTGACAGCGTGCTGTCTCAGACCACACAGGATCACGAAGACGCCTCGTCGGTGATCCCGGCACACGACCCCGAGAAGGCCAAACAGGTGCTGGAACAGGCCGGCTGGACCGAGGGCTCCGACGGGATCCGTGAGAAAGACGGGCAGAAGCTCAAATTCCGCATCTCGTACATCAACAACTTCGGCCCGAACGCTGACAGCATCGCCTTGCTGCAGCAGCAGCTGAAGGCCGTCGGCATCGATTCGGTGCAGATCAGCGGCACCGTGCCCGAGTTCCAGGAGACGATCAAGTCAGGAGACTACGAGGTGGCCTGGCGCAACCTCTCCCGCGTCGACGGCGATGTGCTGCGCACCGACTTCAGCAGCGCAGGCACGAGCAACTGGCCGGTCGACGACGCTGAGCTCAACCAGCGACTGCTCGACCAGGTCAGCATCGGCGATCAGGCGCAGCGCAGTGCTGAGATCAAGTCGCTGCAGAAGGCGCTGATCGAGCAGCATCATTTCGTTCCTGTGCACGAGCTCACGACGGTGCTCGGCACCACGAAGAGCGTGCATGGCGTCTCGCTCGGGGCAGACTCACGTCTCGACCTGCTCGTGAACGCCTACAAGGCGAACTGAGCGAAGCGCTCGCACGGTGCAGACGGCCGTCGGTCAGCAGCAGCAGCTGCGCCGACGGCCGTCTGTCGTTGACGGCAGCGATGCCGCGGTGACCGGTCTCCGGGCCGCTCGGTGTCCCTCGTAGACTGGTGCCGAGAATCCCTTCGCCTGAGGAGTGCAGCAGGATGCCCGACGAGTGTTCGCGACTGGCCCGCAGTCTGGTGCGTCACGGCATGCGTACGGTGCTCGTCGACGGTCGATCAGGCAGTGGCAAGACCTCGTTCGCTGCCGCCCTGAGAGCTGCATGGGTGGCCTCAGACGTGAATGCTTCCGCTGCGGGCGCCGCACCGGTCTCTGTGTGCTCGGTCGTGCACCTCGACGACGTCTATCCGGGGTGGGACGGCCTTCGCTGGGCCAGCGATCATGTGCGCGCCGACCTGCTCGAGCCCCGTGCCCAAGGTCGACCAGGCCGCTGGAGACAATGGGACTGGGCGACGAACCGCCCCGGGCCGATCCATGTGGTGCCTGCTGACGTCCGGCTCATCGTCGAGGGCGTCGGCTCGCTCACGTGCGCATCACGTCGTCTCGCAGACGTCGCGTTCTGGGTCGAGGCGCCGACCAGCGAGCGACGCATCCGGGCACTGCGACGTGACGGTGAACTGTATGCGCCGCATTGGGCGCGATGGAGTGCGCAGGAGGACGCATTCATCGAACGCGAACGCCCCCGTGACTATGCCGACGGGATCGTCGACAACGCTGCGACTCGAGATATCGCAGCCGCGTCGAGTCGCTGGGTGGTCCATTCATCCATCGGAACCGCCCCGAGCGAACGGTAGAACTGAATCGACGGTTCGTTCCAGTCGAGCACAGTCCACTCCACTCTGGCGTATCCTCGCTGCTGGGCGAGCTGCGCGAGATGGACCAGCAGGGCGAGTCCGTATCCCCGCCCGCGTTCTTCGGGCACGACGAACAAATCCTCGAGCCAGATTCCGGTCAGGCCGGTCCATGTCGAGAACGATCGGAACCAGATCGCGATGCCGATTACGTCTCCGTGCTTCTCGATCACCTGTGCACGAGCCGGAGCGTCGGCTTCGAACAATGCGGCGTGCAGCTGCTCTGCGGTGGTCCGAACGGCGTTCGGCTCTTTCTCATACGCTGCAAGGTCGCGGATGCGGTCAAGAATGCCGAGAACATCGGCGGGTGTGGCGTCGCGAAGAGTCGCATCGTCGGCAAGGGAACGGGGCGACAGCGAGGTCTCTGACATATCAGAGAGCGTACTGCACGATCTGCCCGAGCGGCGTCGCGATGAGAGCGGTTCGATCACATGCGCAGGGCCTATCATGACCTGCCGGTCGGCTGACATGCTGCGGTCCTTGGGTGCAACAGTCTGTCCTCATACGGGGTTCAACGAGTGCATCGCCCGGTGCACCAGACGTTCAGCCTTCGAGAAGAATCCGGCGGACTCTGTGCACATCAGATCATGATCGGCCCTGCCCCGGAGACGAATGAATGGCGATGCGGGGGAAGACGATCTCGTAAGATGTTCAGTGTCCGAAAACTCACCAGTATCCCCCGACGAATGAGAGACCCGAAGATGGCACGCAGACCCGCGAATCCAGACCGCACTTATGAAGTTGTTCTCGAAGAGTTCCGCGTCGCACGCGCCCATGCCGACGAGCTGAAAGAACAGAGCAAATCTGCCAACGCGGCGGCCGCGAAGCTCAAGGCAGAGGCCACCCGTCTGAAGAGGCGCGCCGTGTCAGAGGCCGAAAAGAAGCTCGAGAAGGCGAAAGAGGAGTACGAGAGGGTGATCGACCTCGTCGAGCACCCGGAAGACTGATCGGCCATTCGTGGGCCGCGATCAGGCGCAATGTGACGAGAGATGACCTCGTGTTGCGCCTGAGCGGGTTCACCGAGCACGAGCAGCATACGCTGCACGCATGACCATCACGAAGAGGCAGTCGCCTGCGCTTGACCGAGCGCAGTACATCGCAGACTGGGAGGCCTGGCACCGCGGCCAGGAGAGCCGACGATCAGACGACCACGGTTTTCTCGCTGTGACCACGATCGTCTGGCTCGACGAGCAGCCACAGCGCATTCCTGGAGTGCCCGGTCGCTGGGCCTCCACTGCGCTCGGCACGGTCATCGAGATCGATGCCGAAGGCGACGACCTGCTGCAGAGCGCGACGTCGGAGACGACTTCGCCGGCCGCTCTGCAGGTGCCGAGCGGTCACCAGCGAGAGATCACGCCGCAGGGAACGATCGTGTACCGACTCGGGCCAATCGCCGAACGATCAGGCCTGACGCTGACGTTCGGAGACATCGAGATCGAGGTCGCGACTCGTGGGGGCCGCACCATCGTACGCCCACGTGATCCGCGCAACGACCTGCTTGTGCAGTATCGGGGCACCCCGGTCTACCCGCCGAACCCACGGTGGATAGCCAGCGGCAGATTCGTGCCGTTCGACGAGCCGAAACCTGTCACGGTGGGGTCGGTGTCTCCAGAGATCGAACATGTCTACGAGGCTCCCGGAGTCGTCGAGTTCTCGCTGCGTGGCGAGGAGTTCACCCTCACGGCGTTCAACGGCCGAACACCGGGCAGTCTGCTCGTGCTCTTCACCGACGCCACCAGCGGGCTGACGACGTATGCGGCCAACCGGAGTCTGCACATCGATGCGCCGGATGCATCCGGTCGTGTGACGCTCGACTTCAATCGGGCGGTCAACCTGCCCTGCGCCTACACCGACCATGCGACCTGCCCACTGCCTCCCGCAGGCAACCGTCTGCCAGTGGGCATCGAGGCGGGCGAGAAGACGCCGCTCGAGAGGGGCTGACCTCGATGAGATTTCAGATTCTCGACATCGTGCCGCATCGCGTCAACCCGGTCACCGGGCGTTTCGTGGCCCCTGCCGATCGGCTGGAGCAGACGCTGCTGACGGCACGACGATCCGAGCAGCTCGGCCTGGACGCCTTCGCCGTGGGCGAGCGTCATGCCGGTCATTTTCTGTCGTCGTCGCCGACCGTGCTCTTGGGCGTGATCGCAGCCGAGACCAATCGCATCCGTCTGAGCACCGGAGTCACCGTGCTCAGCATTCTCGACCCGATTCGCGTGGCCGAAGACTACGCCACGGTAGACCAACTCTCACGCGGCCGTCTCGAGATCACGATCGGCAAGGGCAACGAAGTGCAGCAGTACCCGCTCTTCGGGCTCGAGATCGACGACCAGTGGGATCTGCTCGCCGAGAAGTACGAGCTGCTGCGCACGCTCTGGTCGCACGAAGACGTCACGTGGCCCGGGTCAGCACTCACCCGGCCGCTGACGCATCCCACCACGACGCTGCCGCGACCGTTCGCCGGCACACCTCGCGTCTGGCACGGGTCGGCGACGACGCTCACCTCGGCCGCATTGGCCGCTCGCTGGGGCGACCCGCTGATCAGTGCCAACGCCATTCAGCCGCTGAAGAACTACACCGTGCTGGTCAGGCACTACCGTGACGAGTACGCTCGGCACGGGCATGACCCCAGACTCGCCTATGTCGGCGCCGGTGCCGGCGCGCTCTTCATCGCAGATACCACGCAGCAGGCGAGGGAACTCTATGGGCCCGTGTACGAGGCTCTGGTCAGAGCGATCAATGTGCCTGGCAACAACACGCCGTTCCGAGACATCGATCACGCGATCGCTGAGGGCCCTGCGCTGGTCGGCTCTCCGCAGCAGATCATCGACAAGATCGGTCGATTCCATGATGGCTTCCAGCACGACCTGCAGTCGGTCTCGCTGCCGACCACGGTGCCGTTCGAACATCAGCTCGACATTCTCGAACGCTTCGCCCATGAGGTCGTTCCCGTGGTGCGCGACGAGTTTCCGACCACACTGTGGGGAGCTGACGATCCGTGGGCATCTCGGGCTGCGTTCGCCGGCGGAGTCGGTCAGACGACGGGCGTCACGGCAGGACATGCCCCGACGGGTGCCGCCGCAGGGGCAGAGCGCCGCCAGACGACCCGCTGACGTGGTGCGAGAGGGCGATCGGGCGAGCACGAGAACAGGCGAACGGGGCCGACACGAGTTCGTCGTCTTGGGCTGCTGTCTGGGCGCCGGCTTCGGCACGCTCATCGACTCGTCGTCGGTCAACTACGCGGTGCCCAGCGTGCAGGCGTCTCTGGGCGCGAGCACGCAGCAGATTCAGTGGTTTCTCGCTGCGTATTCTCTGACGTTCGGGCTGGGCCTCGTTCCGGCAGGGCGCATCGGAGATCGCTGCGGCCGCAAGATTCCGCTCGTCCTGGGCCTCCTGTGCTTTCTGATCGGCGGCGTGATCGCGGTGGCCGCAGGCAGCGTCTGGTGGAGTGTGGCCGGTCGTGCGATGCAGGGGATCGGCGGGGGGACCATCAGCGCGCAGGTGCTCGGCATCATCCAAGACGAGTTTCGAGGGATGGCGCGCATCCGTGCGCTGTCGGCCTACGGCATGGCTTCGGCTGCGTCTGCGTTCGCCGGGCCGCTGCTCTCAGCGGCCGCCCTGCAGCTGCTGCCGCCGGAGTGGTCATGGCGGGGCATTCTCGCGCTGAACATGCCGTTCGTCGCGGCCACGCTGGTGCTCGCCTGCCTCTATCGGCCGGAGACGACGTCGTCGCATGCGCGGGCCGCGCCAACTGGCCCGCACCCCTCGCCTCGGCTGGTCAGCCTCGACCTGCCGGCGGTCGGACTGCTCGGAGCCCTCGTGGTCGTTCTGACGCTGCCGGTGATCGATCCCGTGCTGAGCCGACATTCTCTCTGGCTGCTGCTGATCGTGCCGGTTCTGGTCGTGACGCTGGTGCTGTGGGAGCGACACTATGCGGCGACCTCGCGTCTGCCGCTGTTCGTGCCCGAACTGATGCGCTCTTCCGGCTATGTCAGGGGCAGCGTGGTGGCGATGCTCTGGTTCGGGGCGATTCTGGCCAAGTCGACCGTGCTGACGCTGTACCTGCTGTCGACGACCTCGCTGAGCCCGATCGGTGTCGCTCTGCTGTTCGTGCCTGGGGCGCTGGCCCGCCTGTGGAGTGCGAACTTCGGCTCTCGTGCCTACAGCAGACTGGGGGCTCGTGCCGTGCCGGCGTCGATGGGGCTCGAGCTGTTCGCCGCCGTGCTGCTGCTGGTCGCGACATGGGACTGGGGTGGAGGGCCTGGAAGCGCCGAGCCCAGACTGATCTGGGCCACGATCGTCTTCGGCGTGCTGTCGGGCATCGGGTCGGGCATCACCGAACCGGTGCTTCGGGCGGTCACGCTCGATCACGCTCCCGAGTGGGCGCATGGCGTGGCCGCTTCGTTCCTGCAGCTGGTGCAGCGCCTGGCAGCGACGTTCTTCGTGGCGCTTGCCACGGGACTGCTGCTCAGCAGGGATGACGCATTCGGCCTGACTTTGGGAGTGGCCGTGGGCGTGGGCGGCACGGCTGCGGCCTGGGCGCTGGCACTCGGATCGGCGTTCCAACTGAGAACAGCGCCTGAGCAGCACGCAGCCGCGTCCGGCACCGCTGTGGAGTCCTGACTGGGGCCAGACCGGTTCAGGCGCGGAACGGCAGCAGGTCGCGCACCTGTCGAAGCCATTCGAGGTGTGCCTCTATCCGTGTCGACACCGAGAGCCGATCAGGAACGTCGGCGACGACGACGGGTCGGGGATGCGAAGTCAGCAGCGGTGCGGGGGATGCCGTCTTCTTCTGTCTCAGCACGGGACGATGCGTCAGGACCGCGCCGACGAGCCTTCCGGTGGTGCGGTGCTCGACCACCCAGAGCTCGTGCTCGTGGGCCAGACGGGCGAGAGCGTGCGCGGCAGCCGAATCGTCTGCCGTCGGAGACTGTGCCCACAACGCGGCCGCGTCGCCGAAATCCTCCGGCCGTGCGAGTCTGACGAGCAGTGGATCCGTCGAGGCGAAGTCGTAGACGAACACGGCCAGCGGCCATCCGTTCGAGGCCGGCTTGGTCTCGCGTTCGAGCCGTCGTTCGAAGCCGAGACGGTGGTACAGGCGCTGCGACGTGAAGTTCGTCGGCCCGGTGTCGAGCACGAGAGCCTGCACGCCCCACGCTCGTGCACGACGAAGAGCCTCAGACATCAGCGACCATCCCGCGCCGGTGCCGCGGGCCTCTGGCAGAACCGCCAGAAGGCGCAGTTCCGCTTCGCCGGTGCGCGCCTGTCTCGTCAGACGTGCGCCCGGGCGCAGCAGGCTCGCCGTGCCGATCAGAGCGGGCTGCTCGCGCACGGGTGTCGACGATGTGGGCACCTCGCCGTGCGGTCTCCGGTCGGCGACCAGCAGGTCGCCCTGTGCGGCGCGGCCGGCCGCATCGAGCAGCAGCTGCCTGCGCTGCGCGTCGGGCTGACGCGCGCCGGGCAGGGCATGGCCGAAGCCTTCGAAGGTCAGTCGGCCGATCGCCTCCAACTCGTCGCGGCGGGCGGTTCGTATCTCGATCGCTGAGCGCGGAGTGACTGCGGCCGGGGGCTGTGGCGTGGAAAGTGCGTTCACACGCGCATTCTGCGGGCAGGCGGCTGCGGAGTCCAGTGGTCATGTCACGGGAGGTCGCAGAGTCGTCATGCGGTGCCATCTTCGGCAACAAAACGTTCGATTGACCCGTCGGCCTCGGCGCGCTGTCAGCATGGCCTACATATTCAACGCAAGGTCTCTGACCGACAGCAGGGAAACGAAGAGAGGAGGCGCATGATGACCGTCACATCACAGAAGACGCGGCAACAGCAGACAGAGCCGTCAGCGCCGAGTGGGCGGGAACCCGACGACGAGAGGCGAGACGAACGACCGGCGAAGCGCAGTGCGCAGGGCGACCCGGGCACTGCAGACAGTCTGAGGGTCGTGCCGATCAGACATTGGGGGCGATGGATCGTCTCTGCGGTGATCCTGTTTCTGGTCGCCCAGTTCGTCTGGTCGCTGTTCACGAACCGGCAGTACGGCTGGGATGTCTTCGCCGAGTACTTCTTCAACGATGCGGTGATCAAAGGGCTGTGGCTGACACTGTGGCTGACCGCGATCTCGATCGTCGGCGGCTTCGTCATCGGCACCGTGCTGGCGGTCTTCCGCCTGAGCAAGTCGCCGCTGCTGAACGCATTCGGCTACTGGTACATCTGGTTCTTCCGCTCTGTGCCGCTGCTGGTGCAGATTCTGGTGTGGTACAACCTCGGCTACCTCTATCCGACATTGGGCTTGGGAACGCCGTTCACCGACAACTACTGGATCGTCGAGTTTCCGACCACCACACTGCTGACCGCGTTCGCCGCTGTGGCGATCGGGCTGACGCTGCACCAGGCGGCCTATTCTGCCGAGATCATCCGCGGAGGGATTCTTTCGGTCGACAGCGGACAGACTGAGGCTGCGGCCGCGCTGGGGTTGCCCGCGCATGTGCGCTTCTTCCGAATCATCCTGCCGCAGGCTGCGCGTTCGATCATTCCGGCTGGCTTCAACGAGGTCATCGGGCAGGTCAAGGGCACATCCGTGGCCTTCGTCGTGGCGCTGCCTGAGCTGTTCTACACCGTGCAGGTCATCTACGGGCGCAACCAGCGGGTGATTCCGCTGCTGCTCGTGGCCGTGGTCTGGTACGCGATCATCACGACGGCCTTGTCGATCGTCCAGTTCTACGTCGAACGTCACTACGCCAAGGGCACAGTGCGAGAGCTGCCGCCGACACCCATTCAACGACTCCGGCGAGGCGTGACTGAGTTCTGGCGGCGTCTCGGTGACGACGCTGCCAGCGACAGTCAGACCCCGAGCGCGAAGACTCAGAAGGAGACCGCATGACCACCTCATCTGCTGCAGTGAGCGGCACCGCCCAGACCGACGACAGCCAGAGCGTCGACCGAGCGCCGACCGAAGGATTGGTCGAGATCGACGGCGTCTCGAAGTCGTACGGATCAGTGCAGGTGCTCAGAGACATCAGCCTGACCGTGCTCCCCGGCGAGGTCGTCTCGCTGATCGGGCCTTCCGGCTCGGGAAAATCTACCTTGCTGCGGGCGATCAATCATCTTGAGACCGTCGATCGGGGGTCGGTCACGGTCGACGGGCAGTACATCGGCTATGAGCGTCGCAGCGGTCTGCTCTACGAGCTGCCGGAACGCGAGGTGCTGCGCCGACGCACGCAAGTCGGCATCGTGTTCCAGGATTTCAACCTGTTTCCGAACCTCACCGTTCTCGAGAACATCACCATCGCTCCGATTTCGCTGAAGCGTGCCGATCGCGCCGCCGCAGAGCAGGAGGCACATCAGCTTCTCGAACGCGTGGGACTGGGCGACAAGGGTGACCGCTTTCCCCGACAGCTCTCTGGCGGCCAGCAGCAGCGTGTGGCGATCGCACGAGCGCTTGCCCTGCACCCCAAGGTGCTGCTCTTCGACGAGCCCACGAGCGCTCTTGACCCGGAGCTCGTCGGCGAAGTGCTCGAGGTCATCCGAGGACTCGCCAGTCAGGGCCGCACGCTCATCATCGTCACGCACGAGATCGGGTTCGCACGCGAGATCTCTGATCGCGTCGTCTTTCTCGAAGACGGGCAGATCGTCGAGACGGGAACGCCGGACGAGGTGATCGTCAACCCACGAAATCCTCGGACTCGCGCATTCGTCAACCGCGTTCTCTGAGCCGTTCAGCACTCGGCCAGCGGTCTGTCTCACGGCAGCGGCATGGCCCCTCACAACTCCATCAAACGCACTTCTGCGGAAAACGAAAGGTCAACATCATGGCTCTCAGCAAGAAACAGGGCGGGGTGCTGCTCGGCGCAGTCGCCGTCATCGCCGTCGCGGGCGTCGCCGTCGGCATCGGTCTCAGCGGGGCTCGGGGAAGCAACTCCGACACCGCCACAGAAGAGCAGGTCGCCCAGAAAGTGCAGTTCGACCTCACCTCGAAGAATGTCGAGGGGCGGCCGCACATCGACCCGGTGCCCGAAGCCGTCGCGGCGCTGAAAGAGAGCGGCTTCTCTCCGATCGAGGCAGGCAAACTCACTGTGGTCGGCACCGCTGGAGCCGGCGGTGCGCCACTCGGCGTGACTGCTTCGGACGACAACACGACGCGCATCGGCAGTGAGGCGGACTTCGGTGCGCTCATCGCCCAAGGCCTCGGCCTGGAATACCAGCAGGCCGTGACTTCGTGGGCAGACTGGCCGCTGGGCATTCAGTCGGGAAAGTACGACCTCGTGACGTCGAACGTCACCGTCACCGATGAACGCAAAGAGGTCTATGACTTCGCCACCTATCGAGTAGATCTGCTGGGGTTCTATGTGAAAGCGGACAGCCCCATCGAGAAGATCGACGGAGCCGACGACATCTCTGGTCTCAAGATCGTGGTCGGATCGGGTACCAACCAAGAAGAAGTGCTGCTCGCCTGGAATAAGGAGCTCGAATCCAAAGGCAAAGCCCCGGCCGAACTCGTCTATTATGACGACGACTCAGCAGCCACCCTGGCCATTCAGTCTGGTCGCGCTGACGCCACGTTCGGGCCGAACGCCACGGGATCGTTCAAAGCCAAGTCGACCGGCGAGACCAAACTGGTCGGCACGGTGAACGGCGGCTGGCCGCTCACCGCAGAGATCGCCGCGGCAACGAAGAAGGACAACGGCCTGATCAAGGCCGTCAACATCGTGCTGAACAAAGCGATAGAAGACGGCCAGTATCAGCAGATCCTGCAGCGTTGGGGGCTGGAGGCCGAAAGCGTCGAGTCATCGCAGATCAACCCGCCCGGGTTACCGAAAAAGTCCAAATGACAGACTCCTCAGCGCTGGCCGAAGATCACTTCGGCCAGCGCTGTCGTCGTCAGACGCACCGATTCGACGTCGACCCGTTCGTCGTTGCCGTGCAGCCGACGCCGGAACTCGGCGACGTCGATCTGCTTCGAGAACAGCCCGAACCCGTAGACGTTCGTGCCCGTCGGCCGCAGAAAACGGCCGTCGCTGCCGCCCGGCCCGATGACTGACGCCGGCACGGCATCCGGATAATGGCGACGGAAGACGTCGAGGATGCGCGCGTACATTGGCGTGTCGGTCGGAGTGATGTTGCCCGGTGAGAACTGGTCGCCGGTGATGCGCACGCAGTCTGCCCACGGCTTCAGCAGCCTTTCGAGCAGCCCGTCGACGTCTTCGGGCGTCTGGCCCGGCAGCACGCGTATGTCGAGATCGATTGTCGCGGTGCCCGGAATCACATTGTGCTTGTCTCCGGCGCGCAGAATGTTCGGCGAGACCGTCACTCGGGTCAGGGCGTGACCGAGGGGCGCCAGCGGGCCAAGCGCGGGCAGCGCACCGTCGAGGCGCGCCGGGTCGAGCAGACGCTCGGTGAGATCGGCGTCGAGCTGCAGAGCATGTACGAGACTCGCCCAGTGCGGCTGTACCACCGGAGGCGCCGGGTTGCGCAGCAGCTCGAGCACGATCTCGGCGGCGATGCCGGCGGCGTTGCGTGATCCCCATGGCACCGAGCCATGGCCGGGCACACCGGTGATGAGCAGGCGACGTGCAGCCTGCCCCTTCTCTCCGACGCCGACGGTGATGCCCGAGGCTGCGCTCTCCGGCCGCAGCAGCACGCCGCCCTGCTCGGTCAGCGCCTCGTCGGCGTGCAGCAGATCGGGCCGATGCTCGCTGATCCATTCGGCTCCGTACTTGCCGCCGGCCTCTTCGTCGGCGACGGCGGCGAGCACCAGATCGCCTGCAGGGCGGTGCCGTGGGTCGGCCGCGTGCCGAAAGACAGTCGCCATCGCCGCGGTCAGGGTGAGCATATCGATGGTACCCCGACCCCAGACCTCGCCGTCGATGAGCTCGCCCCCGAACGGGTCGTGCTGCCAGTGCTCGGCATCGGCCGGCACGACGTCGATGTGCCCGAGCAGACACAGCGATCTTGCGTTTGGGTCGCGTCCGGGAATGCGTGCGATGAGGGAGGCCCGACCGGCGTGCGGCTCGACGACTTCGCTGACCACGCCGGGCTGCTCGAGCGCGTCGCGCAGAAACGCCTGCAGCGTGCGCACGCTGGTGAGCTCCTGGCCCGAGTCGGGAGTGCCGTCGTTCACGGCGGCGTTGCGGACGAGACGCTGCAGCAGCTCGAGCGACTGCTGAGACATGGCGGAGAAGTCGTTCATGACATCTCACGATACCCTGCCGGTTGTTGCGCACTGTGACCGGTCGTTGCGGTGTGTGACCACAGGTCGGTGGTCGGTCGTGAGCCTGGTCTAGCCTCGCCGGAGGCATTCGAGAGACGACGAAAGGGAGCACACTCCATGAGCAGCACGTTCACCGTGGGTCTGCACATCGACGGAGCCGGTTCACACCCGGCTGCAGCCGCCGACGCGCTGGAGGCCGGCCATGACATCCTCAGTGCACGATGGGCGACACAGATCGTCGATCGTGCCGAGACCGCCGGGTTCAGCTACGCGACTTTCGCCGGTTCGCACCTGCCGCCCGCAGGTCCGGGCGCGCCCGCGACGACCGGGCGTATCGATGCGGTGCAGCAGGCCGCGTTCTCCGGGCCGCTGACCTCGCGAATCGGTCTGATTCCGCAGGTTCCGGTCACGTATCTCGAGCCGTTCCACACCGCCACACAGCTGGCGAGCGTCGACTACGCCTCTCGGGGCCGAGCCGGCTGGCTGGTCTCGGCCGAGAACTCCGTCGAGGCGGCCGCGCAGTTCGGCCGCACCGTGCTCGACGACGCGACGACGCCAACGGGGGAGTCTGAGCTGCAGCATGAGCTGCGCGACGTGGTGGCCGTCGGCCGGCGCCTCTGGGACACCTGGGAAGATGACGCCGTGATCCGGGACCTGCCCACAGGCCGTTATCTTGATCGCGACAAGGTGCACGACGCCGATTTCGCCGGTGCCTCGTTCAGTGTGCGGGGTGCTTCGATCGTTCCGCGGCCGCCGCAGGGCCAGCTGCCCGTGCTGGTGCCGGCGGCACGTGCCGCGATCGGCACGGAGCACGCGGTGTCGGCGGATGCCGTGCTGCTGCCCGCCTCGCGAGACCTCGCCGAGCAGGCACGTCGGCTGCGCCAGCAGGCCGCCACCGCATCCGCGGCGCCACAGATCATCGCCGATCTGCAGGTCGTGCTCGACTCCCGAGGCGAGTCGGCCACCGATCGACTCGCGCGACTCGACGGCGCCGCCGTCTGGGGCGACCCGGACGGCGCGCGTTTCGCCGGCACCGCAGACGAGCTGATCGAGAGAATCGAGCAGCTGGCGCACGTGGTCGACGGGGTGCGACTGATCCCGGCCGAGCTCGGGGCCGATCTCGACGAGCTGCGCTACGCGGTGCTGCCTGCGCTCATCGCGCGCGGAGTGGTCAGTGCGCCCACAGTCGGCACCACGCTCCGCGAGATCTTTGGTCTGCCGGCGGCTCATAACGCATTCGCGGTCGAACGCGATGGCGATCTGGCCGGCGACGACATCCGCATCACTGACAGTGCCGCGCTCGCGGGAAGGAACTGACCCATGACCAGCATCGCACCAACGGCGACACGGCATCCTGCCACCAAGCAGATCCAGTTCGGCGTCTTCTTTCAAGGCGTGAACTTCTCGACCATCTGGCATTGGCCCGAGAGCGGCGACCAGGTCGCCTTCGAATCGTTCCGCCGCGTCGCGCAGACCGCAGAGCGAGGCAACTTCGCGGCACTCTTCGTCGGCGAGGGGCTTCGTCTGCGCGAGCATCTCGGTCGGCTGCATGATCTCGACATCGCCGGTCGCCCGGATGCACAGACGCTCGACGCGGCGCTCGCCGCGGTCACTGAGCGCATCGGTCTCGTCGCGACCCAGAGCACGACGTTCAACGACCCCGCCGATCTCGCCTATCGTCTGGCCAGTCTGAACAGACTCAGCGGTGGGCGCAACGCCTGGAACATCGTCACCACGCACAATGCCTGGACCGGTGAGAACTTTCGCCGCGGCGGCTACCTCGACGGTGCCGACCGCTACCGGCACGCCGAGTCGTTCGTGCGTGCGGTCAAAGCGATCTGGCGGGCCGGCGGCGACCCCGATGCGGTGCCGGTTCGCTACCGAGACGAGTTCTACGACATCACGGTCGAACGCACGCTGCCGCTGGTCCGCGGCGGTCGCCCGGTGCTCTTTCAGGCCGGAGACTCGCCAGAGGGCCGCGACTTCGCCGCGCGACATGCCGATCTCATCTTCTCGGCGCATCCTGAGTTCCATGACGCCACGGCGTTCGCCGCAGACATCGCACACCGAGTCGAGGCCGCCGGCCGGCCGGCCGGGGCCGTGCGTGCGTTTCCCGGTTCGACGTTCGTGATCGGAGACACCGACGCCGAGGCCAGAGAGAAGTACCGCGAGGTGCGGCTTGCGCAGATCACCCCGCAGACGGCGATCGCCTATCTGGAGCAGTTCTGGGGGCGCGACCTGAGTGCCTACGACCCGGACGGGCCGCTGCCCGAGCTCGACCCGGCCGTCGAGGTCTCGAACGAGACGCGTGGTGCGGGCTTCCAGAACGCCCGAGCCCGAGAGGTGGCTGCCGAGTGGCGCAAGCAGGCCCACGAGAACGACTGGAGCATCCGGGACTTCGTCATTCAGCACACGGCTCGAGGCAATGACGACAACGGCTTCGTGGGCAGTGTGCAGACCATCGCCGACAGCCTCCAGCGTTACGCCGAGACCGGCATCGTCGCAGGCTTCAACATCACGCCGTACCTCACGCCGACGGGTCTCGACGACATCGTCAACAAACTCGTGCCCGAGTTGCAGAGCCGCGGCGTCTATCCGTCTGAGTACGCCGGCAGCACGCTGCGCGAGCATCTCGGGCTGTCGCCCGAGTTCGCACCCGAGCTCGTCGCGGTCTGAGAGCTCCTCGACAGCCGCACGGCACAGCGCTCGAAGAGCGCGTCAGCGTTTCGGCTGCGGCGCCAGGTGCCTGGCGAGATATCGGCCAGTGAGCGAGTCAGGGTCGTGTGCGATCTGGTCGGCGGTGCCGCAGGCGACGATGCGTCCGCCCGCCGTGCCGCCGCCCGGCCCCATGTCGACCACGAAGTCGGCATTGGCGATCATGTCGAGGTCGTGCTCGATGACGATCACCGTGGCTCCGCGCGCGGTCAGCCGGTCCAGCACGTGCAGCAGCGTGCGCACGTCGAGCGGGTGCAGCCCGACGCTCGGCTCGTCGAGCACGAACACGGCGTCTGACTGGTCGCGGTGCAGCTGGTTGACGAGCTTGAGCCGCTGCGCCTCGCCGCCCGAGAGCGCCGGCGTCGCCTCGCCCAGCGTGAGGTAGCCCAGGCCGAGGTCGTCGAACGCCCGCAGTCGCCGGGTGACCTTCGGCAGACTCGTCACCGTCGTGATGGCCTCGCGAATGGTGAGACCCAAGAGGTGCGGCAGCGACTGCCCGTCGATCAGGTAGCCGTCGGCGGCCGGGGCGAAGCGCGACCCGTGGCAGTCGGGGCAGGGGATGTCGATGTCGGGCAGAAACTGCACGTCGAGTGACACCTGACCGGTGCCCTCGCATCGCGGGCAGGCGAGCGAGCCGGTGTTGTATGAGAAGTCGGATGCGGTGCGGCCGTCCGCCTGCGCCCGCTCGGTGGCGGCGTAGGCCTTGCGCAGCTCGTCCATCACGCCGGAATAGGTGGCCACGGTCGAGCGCACGTTGATGCCGATCGGCGTCGCGTCGACGACGTGTGCGGTGGCGATGCCCGGCGCCGAGATCGCGCGCACATGCGCCGGCAGCCTGGTTCCGGCGGTCGAGGCCGCGATCGCCGGCACCAGCGACTCGAGCACCAGTGTCGTCTTTCCCGACCCCGAGACCCCGGTGACGGCGGTGAGTCGCCCGCGCGGAATGCGCACCTGGAGAGGATGCACGGTGTGGACCGCCTCAGTGGCCATCTCGATGGCGCCGAGGGCGAAGACGTCGCCGGCGGCCGGTCGCTCGCGCACGACGACCGGCTCGGCGCCGGTCAGAAAGCCGGCGAGCCGAGACCCACGCCCGATCGGCTGGTCGTCGTCATGCGGGCCGCCTGCGGCATCCGTCGTCGCCGCCTCGGGGCGCTGCGAGGCGACCAGATCGTCGACGCTGCCCTGGGCGATCACACGACCGCCCTCTCGGCCCGAGCCCGGCCCGATCTCGATCAGCTGCGAGGCTTCGCGCAGCACCTGCACGTCGTGATCGACGAACACCACCGAGTTGCCGTCGGTGAGCAGATCGTGCATCACGCCGACGAGACCCTCGACGTTGGCGGGATGCAGCCCGATCGACGGCTCGTCGAGCACGTACAGCACGCCGGTGGTGCGATTGCGCACGGCGCGAGCCAGCTGCACGCGCTGGCGCTCGCCGGTCGAGAGCGTCGACGCCGCCCGGTCGAGCGTGAGGTAGTCGAGGCCCAGCTGCATCAGGCGCTGCGCCATCTCGGCGAGGGTGTCGATCAGGCTGTGCGCCATGGGCTGCATGTCATCGGGCAGGGTGTCGAACACGTTCGGCACCCAGTCGAGCACCTCAGCCAGCGTCATCCCGGTGACCTCGGCCAGGTTGCGCTCGCCGATGCGCGGAGCCCGTGCGGCCGCGCTCAGTCGGGTGCCGTGGCAGTCGGGGCAGGTGCGTTCGGTGAGAAAGCGAGCGACGCGTTTGAGGCGGCGCTCGTCGCTGGCCCGTTCCAGCTCTTTGGTGACAGTGAGACGCGCGTTGCGAAAAGTGAAGTCGAGCTCGTGCACGCCTTTGCGGCTGGTGACCGTGATGTGCTTCTTCTCTTCGGGGCCGGTGAGCACGATCTCGCGCTCGTGGTCGGTCAGATCGCGCCAGGGCACGTCGGTGCGCACGCCGAATTCGCGGGCGATCGCAGGCTGCACGTTGAAGCCGAACATGTTCCACGGCACCACGGCACCCTCATCAAGGGTCTTGCCGGGGTCTGGCACCAGAGCATGGTCGTCGACGTCGCGCACGACGCCGGTGCCCTGGCAGCGCGGGCAGGCTCCAGCCGAATTGAAGGCGAGCGCCTCGGCACCTGGAGCCTGGACGGTCGCGCCGCACACGGGGCAGACGATCGGCCGTTCAGCCGCGACGTCGATGGTCGGCGGCACGTGGTGGCCGTTGGGGCAGACGTGACTGGCAAGACGCGAGAACATCAGTCGCAGTACGTTGAGCAGCTCGCTGGAGGTGCCGAAAGTCGAGCGCACGCCGGGAACGCCGGGACGCTGTCGCAGCGCGAGCGCGGCGGGCACGTGGTCGACTGCGTCGACGGCCGCTCGCGGGGCCTGCGACATGCGCCGCCGCGTGTAGGTCGAGAGGGCCTCGATGTAGCGACGTGAGCCTTCGGCGTAGAGCACGCCCAGCGCGAGCGACGACTTGCCCGAGCCCGAGACGCCGGCGATGCCGATCAGTTGGTGCAGCGGTACGTCGACGTCGACGTCGCGCAGGTTGTTCACGCGTGCGCCTCGCACGCTGATGTGATCGGGCAGCTCGGCGAGCGGTGCGAGGAGGCCTCGGTCGCGCCCGTCGTGGTGCCCGCTGACTGTTTCGCTCGCGTCATGATGCGCGACGGCATGCTGAGAGGGCTTCATCGACTTCACGATAGTCACGAATGCTCTGTGCGGCACCCGCGAAATCGAGACGGCCGGCCCGCTCGCTGCGGGGAGTCGCTCAGTGCGTCGGCTCGGTCGCAGCGAGGTCGTCGAGCCGCACCGCCGGCGCCGGGTGGTACTGCTGCGCCCAGACGATGCGCTCCAGCTGCTTCGCCTGCCTGCCGCGATCGCTCTCGCTCAGATCACGCACCCGCGGTCCCGTCGGCACGATGCGCTTCTCGAAGGCGAGATGCACGACCTTCTCAGGGTCTTCGTCGACGTCGAACAGCGGGGTGAACCCGGTGCGCAGGTAGAGCTGCTTCGCCTCGGGCTGTCGCGGCCCGGTGGTCAGGTAGACCCGGGAGTAGCCGCGTGCCGCGGCCTCGACGTCGAGCGCGGCGAGCACACGTCGCGACAGGCCCTGTCGGCGGTGCGCCGACGAAGTCCAGATGCGTTTGTACTCGACGGTGCGGTCATCGAGGTGCATGAACGCACCGCCGGCGACCGGCACGCCGCTGCGCACGATCAGCAGGGCGAGGCCGAGCGGCGGTTCGAAGACGAACGGCGGGTACAGCTCGATCTCGCTGGGTGCGTCGCGGGGCTGATCGAAGCCATGATAGTCGGCGTAGCGCGTCGAGTACTCGTGGTCGAGCTCGTCGAGCAGAGGCTGCGAGATCGGGTCGGCCAACGAGACGACGACGATCTGATCGGTCTGCACATCTGTCATGCAGGGAATGCTAAACGGCAGACGGGCCTCGAACTCGGCGTGTGACGCTGCGTGTCGTCTCGACTGGGGAGCACCGCTCGACGCACATAGCCTTGGGCTGTTCTCGCCGCAGACGCCCTCGGCGAGCGCGTCGAAAAGAGGGGAGCCCCATGAGCGCACATCGCACGCTCGTGCTGATCGGCGGTGGCCCGCGAGCCATCGGCGTTCTGGAACGCCTGGTCGAGAACGGACGCCGTGACGCCGCGGCCTCGACGCTCGACGTGCACCTCGTCGACCCGTATCGCATCGGTCCGGGGCGCATCTGGCGCCGTGAGCAGTCGGCCGAGCTGCGTCTCAACTCGCTCGCCGGCGAGGTCTCGCTCTTCAGCGACCGCTCGTCGACCTTCGCCGGGCCGATCGCCCCCGGCCCCAGCCTGTACGAGTGGGCTCATCAGGTGCATGCGGGAACCCTTCGCCTGTCGGCGGCGCTGACCGCCGACATAGACGACGGTGTGCGCGCCGAGATCGCACGGATCACTCCGCGCAGCTTTCCCAGCCGCCGACTGCAGAGCCACTACCTGCGGTGGTTCTACGAGCGTGCGCGCGACCGGGCGCCGAGCGGCTGGCGCGTGATCGAGCATCGCGGCACGGTGGTCGGCGTGCATGATGCGGATGCCGGCGCCGGCCACGAGCTCGACGTGACAGTTGCCGAGGGCACTGGTCGAGATGCAGACGTACGTTCCGTGATCGCGGCAGACGCGGTGCTCTACGCGATCGGCCACGTTGACGCGCAGGTTGCACCTCGGCATCGTGCGATTGCACAGCAGGCCGCGGCACACGGGCTGCGCTACCAACCGCCCGGCTATGCCTCAGACGTCGACCTCGACGGCCTGACCGCACACGACACGGTGCTGCTGCGAGGCGCCGGGCTCAGCTTCATCGACCTCGTCGTCAGGCTCACCGTCGATCGAGGCGGCCATTATGCGTTCGATCCCGACAAACCGCTCGGCCAACGGGTGACCTACGTCGCCAGCGGTCGCGAGCCTCGCATCCTGACCGGATCACGTCGAGGCGTGCCCTATCATGCCAAGACGACCTCACGGGTGCAGGGTGAGGATCACGGCTTCGCGACGACGTTCTTCACCACAGAGTGGCTGCGACACCATCTCGATGCGCACCTCGAAGCGTGGCAGCGCGTCGACTTCGTCGCCGACGTGTGGCCATGGGTGCAGGGCGAGTTGGGGTATGCCTACTACCGCGAGCTGTTCAGCGGTCATCCCGATCGTGTGCGTGGCAGCTGGGCTGAGCTGCGACAGCTCGTGCAGGCGGCCGGCGGCGTCGGCACCCCGGTTGTCGACGCCTGGCTGCGTGCACGGGTCGACGACGACGACCGACTCGACCTGGCGCGGCTGCAGCATCCGTTGGCAGAGGTGCGGGCCGAGAGCCCCAAAGCGCTCGGCGCCCGTCTGCGCACGTATCTGCTTGACGACCTGCGGAGACACGAGACCGACGAACACAGCGAACAGACCGCACTGGTGCAGGCGATCATCGGCTGCACCTTCGTGCTCGCCGAGACGCTCGACCACCCGGCTTGGAGCGACGCCGCGCAGGCGGCGCAGTTCACCGGCTTCTGGCAGAACCTGTTCAGCTTCATCGCGAGCGGCCCACCCGGCGAACGCCTTGAACTGCTGCTGGCGCTTGCCGACGCCGGCGTGCTGGAGTTCCTCGGCTCTATCGATGATGTGCAGCCGACCGCCGGCGGGTATGAGGTGCACAGCCGTACGCTCGACGAGCGACGCACGGCCGACGTGCTGATCGAGGCGTACCAGCCGCAGTGCTCGGTGTCGGCCTCGGCGAACCCGGCGCTCGGCGACCTGCATCGCACCGGTCTCGGCCACGAACGTCGTCTGCGCGTCGACGGTCGTGCGGCGACCAACGGCAAACTCGTCGTCGCGCCGGCGTCGTTCCGTGTGGTCGCAGCAGATGGCCACGCGCTGCCGAATCGGTGGGCGCTGGGGGAGTTCACCGACGTGGGGCGGCCGGCCGCCTTCGCACGCCCCGACACGAACGCGCCGAGCTTCAGATATAACGACCGGGTCGCACGGGCGATGCTCGCATCAGTCGGTCTGCTCGACGCGACCATGGCATCCTCATGTGACTCAACGCATTCGACGAGCATAAAGGAGACCACACACCATGACCGACAACCTACCGCTGCGACGCCTGGGCTTTCTCACGATCGGGCTCTTCGACGAGAAGAACCCGCGCGGCGGGCATGAGACCACGCTTGAGGTGATCGAGCGCGGCGAACGGCTGGGCTACGACAGCGCCTGGCTGCGACAGCGTCATCTGCAGTACGGCATCTCGTCGCCGGTCGCGGTCATGGCCGCTGCGACGCAGCGCACCTCGCGCATCGAGCTGGGCACCGCGGTCATCCCACTCGGCGCAGAGAACCCGCTGCGTCTGGCCGAAGATTTGGCCACCGTCGACGTGCTGTCGGGCGGTCGGGTGAACCCCGGCGTGAGTGTCGGGCGGCCGTTTCACTATGATGACTGGAAGCACGCGCTCTATCCAGACACCTTTGACGATGAAGACTTCACCTATCGACGCGTCGAACGACTGATCGAGGCGGTGCGTGGCGACCGCGTCAGCGAGTTCTCGGGCGCCGACGGCATCGTCGAAGAATACTCTGATCACGTGCAGCCGCATGCCGCGGGGCTCGTCGATCGGCTCTGGTACGGCGCCGGATCGGAGCGCTCGGTGCGCTGGGCGGCCGAGCACGGCCTCAATCTGCTCACGTCGAGCGTGATCAGCGGCGAGCTCGGCGACAACTTCGACGAGAACCAGCGGCATCAGATCGAGGTCTACCGCGAGAACTACCAGGGAACCGGGGCGCCCCGTGTGTCGCAGGGGCTCGTGGTGATTCCCACCGACAACGCGACGTCGGATCAGGTGCGCAAGTACGAGGAGTATGTCGAGCGACGACTGCCGCGCACGACCTCTGGGCACGGTCCGAAGAACACACTCTTCTCTCGCGACCTGGTCGGCACCTCGGCGCAGATCGCCGAGCGGTTGGACGAACTGCAGGCGTTTCGACTTGTCGACGAGGTGGCATTCGCACTGCCGTTCAGCTTCGAACAGGCCGACTACGACCAGTTGATTGAAGACATCGCAGGCGAACTCGGCCCGCGTCTGGGCTGGCAGCCCCGCGTCTAGCAGATTCCTGTGAACACGAGCGGGCCTGCGAAGGCCACGGAATAACGGGGCCGTCGACTCGTTCAATTTCTTGAAGCATCAACAATTTCTGACAGAAAGGCTCGTCATGACGACCATCAGCATCTTCGGCGGAACCGGCTACACCGGCGGAAACATCGCGAAGGAAGCCGCATCACGCGGCATCAGCGTGATCTCGTATTCTCGCCACCTGCCGGCCGACGACGCTCGCACAGACGGCGTCGACTACCGCACCGGGTCGCTCTTCGATGAGGCCGTGGTGCGCTCGGCAGTCGATGCGAGCGACGTGGTCGTCGTGGCGCTGCCGGCACGCGAGATCGACGGGCGCAAGCTCATCGAGGCGATTCCCGAGGTGACCGCGGCTGTGGCCGCCGCAGGCAAGCGTCTGGGCGTCGTCGGCGGCGCCGGGTCGCTGAACGTCTCAGAGGGCGGCCCCAAGGTGCTCGACACCCCGGAGTTCCCGGACGCCTTCAAAGAGGAGGCCGGTAACCACGGGAAGGTCCTCGATCTGCTGCGCACAGAGCCGAACGACGTCGACTGGTTCTACCTGAGCCCTTCGGGCGAGTACGGTTCGTTCAACCCCGGCGAGCACACCGGCACGTTCCGCCTCGGCGGCGACGTGCTGCTCACCACCGACGACGGTCACTCGTTCATCTCGGGTGCTGACTACGCACAGGCCTTCGTCGACGAGATCGAGCATCCGGCGCACAGCCGTCAGCGTTTCACCGTCGGGTACTGACAGCGGCCTCGACACCTCAGCGCTGTGTGCACACGTGGTGACCGGGCGACCCCGTCAGGTCGTCGTTCGGCACCACGCCCGTGCGCTGTGAGCGTACCCGGTGGAAGGTCGTCGATCGCAGCGATAATCTTTTTGCTGGGAATCCACGGCCACGGTCGCATGAGCACCCGCACGCCGCGTCACCTGTTCAGAGAAGAAGAGAGGCCCACCAGACATGTCCATTGCAACCGTCAACCCCACCACGGGTGCCGTCGAGAAGTCGTTCGACGAGATCGACGACGCCGAGCTCGAACGCCGCCTGCAGGTCGCGCATGACGCCTGGCTCGCTCATCGCAAGACCACGTTCGCAGAGCGCTCGGCGTTCCTGCTGAAGGCCGCCGACCTGCTCGACGCCGATGCCGAGACGCTCGGCCGCACCATCACCGTCGAGATGGGCAAGCCGCTGGCGCAGGCCGTCGGCGAGGTGCACAAGTCTGCCAAGGCGCTGCGCTTCTACGCTGAGAAGGCCGAGGGGTTCCTCGCCCCCGAACCGCTCGACGATCCGTCGATCGTCGACGCCAAGCAGGCGTTCTCGGTCTTTCAGCCGATCGGCCCCGTGCTTGCGGTGATGCCGTGGAACTACCCGGTCTGGCAGGTCATCCGATTCGCGGCTCCGGCCATCATGGCCGGCAATGTCGGGCTGCTGAAGCACGCATCGAACGTTCCGCAGACCGCGGTGTACCTCGAAGAGCTCTTCCTGCGCGCCGGCCTTCCCGAGGGCGTCTTCCAGACCCTGCTGATCGGGGCACGCCGCGTCGAGAAGGTCATTCGTGACACTCGCGTCGCCGCTGTCACGCTGACCGGCAGCGAGCCTGCGGGCCGTTCGGTCGCCTCCATCGCCAGTGACGAGGTTAAGAAGAGCGTGCTCGAACTGGGCGGCTCTGACCCCTTCGTCGTCATGCCGTCGGCCGATCTCGACCAGGCGGTCGCGAGTGCAGTGACCGCACGCGTCTCGAACAACGGCCAGGCCTGCATCAACGCGAAGCGCTTCATCGTGCACGCCGATGTCTACCATGAGTTCCTTGAGAAGTTCGTTGACGCGTTCTCCAAGCTGCGTCTCGGCGACCCGCTCGACGCCGCCACCGACATCGGTCCGGTGTCGACCGAGCAGGGGCGCGAAGACCTGGTCGAGCTGATCGAGGATGCCAAAGCCAACGGCGCCAGCGTGCTCGTCGGCGGCAGCGTGCCCGAGGGCGACGGCTGGTTCGTCGAGCCCACGGTGATCGCCGACCTGACTCCCAAGGCGCGTCTGTTCTACGAAGAGGCGTTCGGCCCAGTGGCATCGGTCTACAAGGTCTCGAACCTCGACGAGGCGATCGATCTGGCGAACGACACGCCCTTCGGTCTGGGCTCCGCGGCGTGGACCAACGACGAGGCCGAGCAGCAGCGTTTCATCGCCGAGCTCGATGCAGGTAGCGTCGTGATCAACAGCTCGACGATCTCGTACCAGGAGCTGCCCTTCGGCGGCACGAAACGGTCGGGCTACGGCCGCGAGCTCGCCGCAGAGGGCATCCGCGAGTTCACGAATCTGAAGTCGGTGCGCGTCTGCTGATCTGAGTCGGCCGCATCCGAACGCCCCGTGGCGTCGGCATCACATGATGCCGGTGCTGCGGGGCGTTCTCTGTGAGGGGTCGACAGAGGTACTGTCTCGCCCCGCAGGTCACAGTGGTTCGCCCCGCAGATCACAGTGGCGGCACAGCCGGCCGCCCTAAAGTTGCAGGTACAAACAACGTGCATGCGCGGTCTGAGACAGCGAGACATGATCAGGCTGCTGCCCGACGAGCAGAAGGAGCACACGATGCCCGCCACCTCCTCCCATGAACCGACTCCGGCATCCGACGAGGCCTCAGCAGATGGCCAGTCGAAGACGAGTCCCATACGTCGGCGCCGGGTGTGGGGCTGGACGATCGGCGTCGTCGTCGTGCTCGCCGCCGCCGCACTCATCTGGGGTCCGTCGGTCTATCGGGCGGCATTCGTCGCCCCAGCTGCCGAGAGCCCGATGGACGAGCTGCAGAACGATTCGTCAGGTGTGCAGGCCTCGCCGGTCGCAGCCGGGCAGTGGTCGGTCGCATCCGGGTCATACGCCGGCTACCGCCTCGACGAGGTGCTGCGGGGCGAGAACGTCACCGTGACCGCACGCACCCAACAGGTCACCGGCACGGCCGAGATCACGGCGACGCAGCTCACGGCAGCGCAGCTCAGCGTCGACGTCGGCTCCATCGCGAGCGATGCCGATGCGCGCGACCGCTACTTTCGCACGCAGGCCGTCGACGTGAGTCAGCATCCGACAGCGACGTTCACCCTGACGCAGCCCGCCGACATCGCCGACGCAGGCGGTGCCAGGCAGGAGTCGGTGCGACTGCATGGCGATCTCGAGATCAACGGCGTTCGACAGGCGGTGACTGTGGATGCCACCGTCGCCTCTGATGGCACCGGTGTGCGCGTCGCCGGGCAGATTCCGATCGTGTTCGCCGACTACGGGGTGCAGGCGCCGAATCTCGGCTTCGTCGCCGTCGAAGACCACGGATTCGTCGAGTTCTCGACCGTGCTGAGCCACGTCAGCTGATCGTCTCGGCGCTCTTCGGTACTCTTGAGGGCGTGACTCAGACGCCCCACGACCCACCCCTCCGCATTCTCATCGGCTGCGACACCTTCTCACCCGATGTGAACGGCGCGGCGAGATTCACTGAGAGGCTGGCCGCAGGGCTCAAACAGCGCGGCTACGACGTGCACATCGTCGCCCCGGCCACCAGCCGTCGCACCGCGGGCACGTCGACCGAGGTCATCGAGGGAGTGCCGATGACGGTGCACCGGTGGCCGTCGTGGCGGTGGTACCCACACGACTGGCTGCGTTTCGTGTGGCCGCTCACGATCAGACGTCGGGCGCGTGCGCTGCTCGACGAGGTCAAACCCGACGTCGTGCACTTTCAGTCGTTCATCATCGTGGGCCGCGGGCTGGCCATCGAGGCGCACGCCCGGGGCATCAGGGTGATCGGCACCAACCACTTCATGCCCGAGAACGGCGTCGAGTTCACCGGTCTGCCGGCGAACCTCGATCGCAAGCTCATCGATGCGGTCTGGCGCGAGGCCCGCAAAGTCTTCGCGCTGGCGCAGTTCGTGACGACGCCGACGCAGCGGGCCGCCGACTACCTCGAGCGGTGCACCGGCCTGCGCGACGTGCTGCCGGTCAGCTGCGGCATTCGCGCCAGCGACTACACGCCCCGGCTCGTCGCGGACGACCCGGGCGTCGATCAACGGCTGGTGTTCGTCGGCCGGGTCACCGAAGAGAAGCAGATCGACGTCGCGCTGCGGGCGCTCGCCTCACTGCCGCCCGAGCTGCACGTGGGCTTCGACATCGTCGGCGGCGGCGACCAGCTCGACCGTCTGAAGCGGCTGGCAGTGGTGCTGGGGGTGAGCGACAGCGTGGTCTTTCACGGCCGGGTGACCGACGAGCACCTGCGCCGTGTGCTCTCTGAGGGCAGCGTCTTCGTGATGCCCTCGATCGCCGAACTGCAGTCGATCGCGACGATGGAGGCCATGGCGTCAGGGCTTCCCGTCGTCGCCGCAGACGCGATGGCGCTGCCGCATCTGGTGCACGACGGTGAGAACGGCTACCTCTTTCGCGCCGGCGACGTCGCAGACCTCACGGCCAAGCTCACCACCGTGCTGCGGCAGAGTCAGGCTGAGCGTCTGCGCATGCAGCGCGCCTCTCTGCAGGGCGTTCGCGTGCACGACATCGATCGCACGCTCGACGTCTTCGAGCAGCTCTATCACGGGCATCGCCCGAAGACGCAGCCGGCGGACGAATCGAACGAACCGCGCTGATCATGCATGTGCTCATCGTCACCGACCAGCACGCCGACTCCCTCGGCGGGGCGCAGGTGTCGATTCGGCAGCAGCAGGCGGCGCTGACCGACGCCGGCCATCTCGCCACGGTGGTGGCCCCACGTCTGCACCGGCCGCATCCGCCCCGCGCTCATGACATCGACCTGCCCTCGATGCGCATCACCTGCGACGGCGAGTACGGCATGTCCTGGCCAGGGCGCCGCATCGACCGATTTCTGCTGCAGCGCCTTGGCCAGCTTCCGCCGGTCGACATCGTGCACGTGCAGGGCGACTTCTGGGGCGCGCTGATCGGCTACCGCATCGCACGACTGCTGCACGCGCCGGTGGTGCACACGCTGCACAACGACGTCGACTCCGGCACGCGCGCAGTCACGCCGCTGGCAGGCCTGGTGTTCGTCGCGCTGCGTGCCTGGCGGCGGATGCTCCTGGGGCGTTCGCTGCCCGTGTCACCTCGCGCTCGGGGGGCGTGGCGATATCTCGCCGAGCTCACCGCCGCGGCCCGAGTGGTGATCTCTCCCAGCGCGCACTTCGCCCGACGGCTGCACGAGCATGGGGTCGAGGGAGCGATCGTGATGCCGACGGGCGTCGACGACCGACTGATCGCGCAGGCCCAGACCGGGGCAGAGCCACAGGAGTCTGCGCCGGTTCGGCTCGTCTGGCTGGGACGCATGAGCAGCGAGAAGCGCATCGTCGAGGCCGTCGAGGCGTTCGCCGCAAGCGAGCGCGCAGCCGCAGCCTCGGCCGAGCTGCACGTCTACGGTCACGGGCTGCTCGAAGCGATGGTGCGACGGCGCATCGACGAACTGGGCATCAGCTCTCGGGTGCGGCTGTACGGCGCTGTGTCGCATCCTGAGGCGCTGCGCGCGATCGCGCGGTCAGACGCACTGCTGCAGACCTCCGTGGGGTTCGAGACCCAGGGCATGACCGTGTACGAGGCCTCGGCACTCGGCACCCCGGTGGTGTTCTGTGATCGTGCGATCGCCGACGAGGTCGACGTGCAGCCGAGCTGGGTGACGGCTGGCTCGTCGACCGCCGATCTCGTGCGAGCGATCGACGAGGCCGTCGCCGCGATCGCTCAGAGTCGAGCCGATGGCCGTGAGCTGCGCGTCACCGACGTCGATCGCATGCGCTGGCTGCAGAGCCGGCTCACCGAGCAGATGCTGCGACGGTATCGAGCCCTCATCGACGAGCGAACGACCGTGCGACGCTCAGGCGCGGCGGCGTCGAGCGATCACGAAGATCGTTCGGCTGACCAGGGCAATCACTAAGAAGACCACGCCGATGACGGTGGCCAGCGTCTGCAACGGCATCGTCACGCTGGTGAAGAGCGGCTGTGCGGCGTCGCCCAGCTGGCGCTGCAGCAGATTCGCCATCAGCCAGGCACCGGCACGCGCGAGCGCGAAGGTCGCCGCACACGCGACCACCAGCCACGTGGCCACGCGACTCAGCGCTCGCATCCGCCCGCCGGCCGCGAGCGCAACGCCGGCGACCAATGCGATGACGACACCGGCGATCAGCGGAGTGGCGTACTGATCGGCGATCGCCACGACGGGCTTGGCCTTGTCGATCGACCCGGTCGGGCCGATGGACATCGTGAAGTCGGCATCAGGCAGCATGGCGGCCAGCGGTGCGTTGATCGTGGCCAGCTGGGTGCGTGCCTGGTCGACGAGGGGGCCGAGCTGCAGGGTGAACGAGTCGTCGGTGGGAGTCGTCTCGCCGCGCAGGGCCGCGACGTTCTGCTGGTGCGACGCGGAGAGCAGGGCACGCCACGTCTGCTGCATGGTGTCCGGGGCGAGGGCGGCGTCGATCCCGGCTCGCAGATCTTTCTGCACCGCGTCGCCGATGACGGCCTGTGCCCCGGCGGGCAGGGTGACCCGTGCCTTGATCGTGTTGGTCGCTTTCGTCACGATGGCGTCGCGAACGTTCGAATCGTTGATCAGATCGGCGTTCTGGGCCACGAACGCGTCGGTGTCGAGCAGATCGTGCTCGAGCCACCAACCTCCCATGGCCAGCGGCGAGGCCAGCACGGCGAGGGTCAGCAGCAGGCCCGAGAAGAAGCTCGCCCAGCGTGAGCCGATGCTGCGGCGCTCCCGCGTGGGGGCGTCTTCGGCGTCTCCGACGAGCTCGTCGAAGCTGACGGACTGGGCATGCTGTCTCGACATGGGGGCCTTTCCTCGTCGGGCTGCGCCGACTTCGCGGCGGCGCTGTGACCGACTGAATGGTGCTGCGCTCTCTGCATCACTGTAGTGGTGACGCAGCGGATGTCGCCGGTGACCTGCGCAGCGCAGGTGTTCTTGGGCGCTGTGCTGCTGGTGCCGACCGCCGGGCTTCGCATCAGCTGTGCGAATCAAAGTTGAGTGGAATAGACTCAAGTTGTGAGGAGTTGTGAGAGATGTGAACGTGAGAGTGGGGTCGCGGTGGCGGCCCCAGGTATCGCACATGTCTGACTGAGGTTTCACCGCAGGTGCGGACGAGACGACAGGGCTCGCCGCACGAAAGGAGACAGCATGGCACAGCAGCCACAGGGCCAACAGACCAATCAGCAAGAGGAGAAGTCGGCGCTCGAGCAGTACGGCACCGATCTGACCGAGATCGCGAAGAGCGGAAAGCTCGACCCGGTGATCGGTCGTGACGCCGAGATTCGTCGGGTGTCGCAGGTGCTCACCCGTCGCACGAAGAACAACCCGGTGCTCATCGGCGAGCCCGGCGTCGGCAAGACGGCCGTCGTCGAAGGGCTCGCACAGCGCATCGTGAAGGGAGACGTTCCCGACTCGCTGAAAGACAAAAAGCTCATCTCGCTCGATCTGGGCGCACTCGTCGCCGGTGCAAAGTATCGCGGCGAGTTCGAAGAGCGGCTGAAGAAGGTGCTCGCCGAGATCAAGGCGAGCGAAGGTCAGGTCATCACCTTCATCGACGAGATCCACACGCTGGTGGGTGCGGGCGCCGGTGACGGGCAGGATGCCGCGAACATGCTGAAGCCGATGCTGGCTCGTGGCGAGCTGCGCCTGATCGGCGCGACCACCCTGAACGAGTATCGCGAGTACATCGAGAAAGACTCCGCACTGGAGCGTCGCTTCCAGCAGGTCTATGTCGGCGAGCCCAGTGTCGAAGACACCGTGGCGATCCTGCGCGGCCTGAAAGACACATACGTGAACTTCCACGGGGTGCGCATCACCGACGGCGCACTCGTCGCCGCCGCACAGCTGTCGAACCGCTACATCCCCGATCGTCAGCTGCCCGACAAGGCTATCGACCTGATGGACGAAGCGGCCAGCCGACTCAAGATGGAGCAGGAGTCTTCACCTGAAGAGATCGACGCGCTCAACCGTGAGCTCGCACGACTGAACATCGCCGAGGCCTCGCTGAAGAAGGAGTCCGATGCGGCGAGCCAGGATCGTCTGAAAGACGTGCAGAAGAACAAAGCGAAGGTCGAGCATGATCTCGACGAGCTGAAGACGCGCTGGGAGTCGGAGCGCCAGGTCTTCCAAGGCGCAAAAGAGCTGCGCGAACGCAAAGCCGACCTTGAGAAGCAGCAGGAGCGGCTGCTCAACGAGCAGCTCGCCAGCGGCAGCAACGATCCGGGCGTCTGGAAGAAGCTGTCTGAGATCGAGAGCAGGCTTCGTGCCATCGAGGGCCAGCTGAAACAGGCGGAAGAGGCCGAACAGACAGCCGAGCACAATGGCGAGCGCATGGTCAGCACCGAGGTGACCGAAGACGACATCGCCGAAGTCGTGGCCGCTTGGACCGGCATCCCCGTCGGCAAGCTGCTGCAGGGCGAGACCGAGAAGCTGCTGCACCTCGAAGACGAGCTGGGCAAGCGTCTGATCGGGCAGAAGGCCGCCGTTCACGCGGTCGCCGAGGCTGTTCGGCGCACCCGCGCAGGCATCGCCGACCCGAATCGTCCGACCGGATCGTTCCTGTTCTTGGGGCCGACCGGTGTGGGCAAGACCGAGCTGGCGAAGGCGCTCGCCGAGTTTCTCTTCGACGACGAACGCGCGATCGTGCGCATCGACATGTCGGAGTACGGAGAGAAGCACACGGTCTCCCGTCTCGTCGGAGCTCCTCCGGGCTACGTGGGCTACGAACAGGGAGGCCAGCTGACCGAGGCCGTGCGGCGCCGCCCGTACTCAGTGGTGCTGCTCGATGAGGTCGAGAAAGCTCATCCCGACGTCTTCGACGTGCTGCTGCAGGTGCTCGACGACGGTCGCCTGACCGATGGCCAGGGTCGTACGGTCGACTTCCGCAATACGATTCTGATTCTCACGTCGAACTTGGGCAGCCAGTTCCTGATCGACGCATCGCTCGCCGACGACGTCAAGCGCGAGCAGGTCATGCAGGTCGTGCACCAGACGTTCAAGCCGGAGTTCCTGAACCGCCTCGATGACATCGTGCTCTTCGATTCGCTCACCAAAGAGGAGCTCACGAAGATCGTCGATCTGTACATCAAACGGCTCGGCGTTCGCCTGGAGTCGCGCCGGCTGCGCCTGGTCGTCTCGCCCGAGGCGAAGACCTGGCTGGCCGACAAGGGGTACGACCCGGTCTATGGGGCTCGCCCGCTGCGTCGTCTGGTGCAGAAACAGGTCGACGACCAGCTCGCCACGAAGCTGTTGGCCGGCGAGGTGCGGGACGGGCAGAGCGTGCGCGTCACGGTGAAGCCTGACGGAGACGGCTTGGAAGTCGATGCCGAGGGGGTCGTCGAAGGGTGATGTGAGACCGCTGCGGTGACAGCGCCGTGGGTCGCGGATGTGGGGTCGAGTCTGAGGGCTCGGCCCCATATCTCTTTCACCAGGTAAAGAAGTCGCGGCGCAGTGGCGTACACTGCTTGGAGCACAATAGAACGCGCGTGATCGCGACGGGCTCTGCTCCGCGGTCATTCGTATGGTTGTCGTAGGGGCGTGCGAACCGCGCACGTATAGTCTCACTGATCGCCGCCATGAAGGCCAGGCTTGATCCGGTGAGTGTCTCAGACCCGCGGCAACCCGTTCGCGACACTCGGCACGACGTCTGAGCGCCACGCATTGCAGCGCCAGCTCCCGACGACGTGCCACGGAGGTGAGCATGACGTCTGCCGTGATCGAAGTCGAGCATCTGTACAAGGTGTTCGGCAGAAAACCCCAAGAAGTGATTCGGCGCCTCAAAGAGGGCGCCGACCGCAGCGAGCTCACCCAGCTCGGCACAGCCGCGGTCATCGATGCGAGTTTCACCGTCGATCGCGGCGAGTTCTTCGTCGTCATGGGGCTGTCGGGTTCGGGCAAGTCCACGCTGATCCGCATGCTGAACGGGCTTAACGAGCCGACCGCAGGGTCGGTCAGCATCTTCGGCCATGACTTGAGCGATCTCGATCCCAAAGAGCTGCGCGCGCTGCGTCGCAAACGCATCTCGATGGTCTTCCAGCACTTCGCCCTGCTGCCCAACCGCACCGTGCTCGAGAACGCCGCATACGGCCTCGAGGTGCAGGGCGTCGACCTGGCCGAACGCACCGAGCGGGCCATCACGGTGCTCGAACGCGTCGGGCTGCGTGACTGGGCGAGCAAGTATCCCGGCGAGCTCTCGGGCGGCATGCAGCAGCGCGTCGGGCTGGCGCGTGCGCTCGCCGCCGACACCGACATCCTGCTCATGGATGAGGCGTTCTCGGCTCTCGACCCGCTGATTCGCCGAGAGATGCAGGAGCAGCTGCTCGACCTGCAGGAAGACCTCAAGAAGACCATCGTGTTCATCACACACGACCTGAACGAGGCGATGTTCCTCGGCGACCGCGTCGCGGTGATGCGCGACGGACGCATCGTGCAGAGCGGCACGCCCGAAGACATCCTCACTGACCCGGCGAACGACTATGTCGCGCAGTTCGTGCAGGACGTCGACCGAGCGCGCGTGCTCACCGCGCGCAGTGTGATGGAGCCGATCCTCGGTCAGGTGCAGATCGGTTCGGGCCCGCGCACCGCGCTTCGGCTGATGCGCGAGCAGCAGATCCCCTTCGTGTTCGTGCTCGACCGCGGCCGCAAATACCGCGGAGTGGTCTCGGACCGCGACGCGACCCGTCTCATCAAAGACGGCGTCACCGATCTCAGCTCGGTCGTGCAGCCCTCGATCACCGTCGGCCCCGACGAGCTGCTGGCCGATCTGGTGCGCCCGTCGGTCATCTCGAAGATTCCGCTCGGCGTCGTCGACGACCACGGCCGGCTGCTCGGGGGCATCCCACGCGCCACGCTGCTGGCCTCGCTCGGCAGCGTGCCGGCGACGACACAGGCGATCGACGTGATCACCCCGGAGGTGCGGGCGCTGGCCGAGGGCGACACTCTGACCGAACAGGCGCACGCAGCGCTGCAGGGCGCCATCGGCAGCGAAGGCGAGCCTCGCGAGTCGGTGAGCATCGGCACCGGTGCGACGGCGGATGCCGTGGCTGCGCCCGAAGCGGCGGCTGACGACCGAGAGGAGGCCAACTGATGGATCCCATCGTTCGCATTCCGCTCGGTGACTGGGTCGCCGACTTCATCTCCTGGATCACCGACGTGCTCGGCTGGTTCTTCACCGGCATCGGCGTCGGCTTCGGCGGCATCTACGACGGCCTCGCCTGGCTGCTCGTCACCCCGCCGTTCTGGGTGGTGATCCTGCTGCTGGCCGCACTGGCCACGTGGGTCGCGACCTGGCGTCTGGGGCTTTTCTCACTGGTCGGGCTCACCCTCGTCTACACGCTGAATCAGTGGTCGAATGCGATGGACACGCTCGCGCTCGTGATCGTCGCGAGTCTGATCGCCGTGATCATCGCCGTGCCGCTGGGCATTCTGGCGGCGAAGTCGCAGACCGCCTCGAAGATCATCAGACCGGTGCTTGACTTCATGCAGACGATGCCTGCCTTCGTCTACCTGATTCCCGCGATCATTCTCTTCTCGGTCGGCGTGGTGCCGGGCATCGTCGCCGCGATCATCTTCTCGCTCGCTCCCGGCGTGCGTCTCACCGAGCTCGGCATCCGCGGCGTCGACGCCGAAGTCGTCGAGGCCGGGCGGTCGTTCGGAGCCTCGCCCTGGCGCATCCTCAAGCAGATTCAGCTGCCGCTCGCCCTGCCGTCCATCATGGCCGGTGTGAACCAGGTGATCATGCTGAGCCTCTCGATGGTCGTCATCGCGGCCATGGTGGGCGCCGACGGGCTCGGCAGCCCGGTCGTGCAGAGCCTGAGCCGCATCGACGTGGCGCTCGGCTTCGAAGCCGGGCTGTCGGTCGTGATCCTGGCCGTCTACCTCGACCGCGTGACCTCGGCCATGGGGCGTCGCGTCTCGACGTCGGCGCGCCCCGTTTCGGCGGATGCCGGCGCAGGGGAGTCGGTCAGCCCGGCTGCCAGTCACACGCGTCGCAACACGCTGATCGCGTTGGGCGGGGTCGTGGTGCTGGTGCTGGCGAGCATCTTCAACGGCGGTCTCTCCGGGCTCGGCTCGACGCAGAAGACTGTGCGCATCGCCGTCATGAACGGCTGGGACGAGGGCATTGCGGCCTCGTGGCTGTGGAAGCAGGAGCTCGAAGGCAAGGGGTACAAGGTGCAGCTGACCAATGTCGACCCGGCCGCCGCCTACACCGGTGTCGCGCAGGGCAGCTTCGACTTGGTGCTCGACACCTGGCTGCCTGAGACCCATCGCGACTACATCGAGCAGTACGGCGACAAGATGATCGACCTGGGAGCTTGGAACGACGAGGCCAAGCTGACCATCGCCGTCAACGAGGATGCGCCGATCACGTCGCTCTCCGAACTGGCGGCGAACGCCGACGCGTTCGACAACCGCCTGATCGGCATCGAACCGGGCGCCGGGCTCACCCGCATCACCAAAGAGGCGGTGATCCCGCAGTACGGTCTGCAGGGCATGGACTACACGACGTCGTCGACCACAGCGATGCTCACCGAGCTGAAGAACGCGACCAGTGGCGGCAAGAACATCGTGGTCACACTGTGGAAGCCGCATTGGGCGTACGACGCGTTCCCGATCCGCGATCTCGAGGATCCACTGGGCACACTCGGTCAGGCGGAGCAGATTCACAGCTTCGCCCGGGCCGGTCTCGAAGACGACGACCCAGATCTGGTGCGCTGGATGCGCGGCTTCCGGATGGATACCGCGACGCTCGCCTCGCTCGAGAACGCGATGTTCAACAGCGGCGTCGACGGCAATGACTACACGCGTCCCGTGCGCGAGTGGTCTGACGAGAACCGCGAATACGTCGACCGGCTCACGCAGTGAGCAGTCGCCGGTTCGTCCGGCCGCGATGATCAGGCCGGCGGCACCTCAGCGCAGGTAGCCGCCGGCCCAGCGGGCGATCGAGTCGAAGGCGGCCTGCCGCACCCGAGGTCGTGACAGAAAGATGTCGTGCAGGGCGTCTTCGATGCGCACCACTGTGACCTCCGGCCCCAGGCCGAGGGCTCGCTCGGCGACGTCGCGAACGTTGAGCACGCTGTCTGTGCGAAGCATCGCATCGTTCCACGTGGTCGACAGCGTGCTGTGCGCCGAGGTCATGGTGAGAATGGGGATGCGTACGTCGAGCCCGGCGGCGACGCGCGCGTGCCCGGCGAGCACCGCCGACAGCCAGATCGCCGGCATGTCGCAGCCGCGGGGCAGCCGCCACTCTTCGTTGAACGTCCACTGTCCTCGGCCCTCGGCGCTGACCGAACGGTTGTAGTAGCCCAAGTCGATCGACGGCAGCGTGTTGTGCGGATCGACTCGGGACTGCAGCTCGAGCATCGGCGCGATCACCTGTCGCCCGATGGCCTTCGCCTGCAGCTCGAGCCAGGGGCTGTTGAGCAGCAGAGCGTCTGCCTGACCGGCATGCCGATCTGCCCAGAGGCTGAAGATCAGACCGCCGGTCGAATGTCCGAACAATGCCAGTCGACGCTTGTGAGCGTGGTGGCTGCGTGCGGGAGTGAGCAGGCTCGCGATCTCTTCGAGCGGGCGTCTGGCTCGTGTCGGCTCGAACGGATCGTCTGCCATCGCCTCGAGCGCCGCAGCGATGTCATAGTCGTATTCGCTCAGATTCGAGATCAGCCCATGCGTCTGCCCGGGACGCAGGCTTCGGCCGTACTTGCGCAGGTCGAGCGCATAGAAGCGCGCCCCGCGTTCGGCGAACCATCGTGCGACGTGAGGATGGAAGAAGTAGTCGTTCCAGCCGTGCACATAGAGCACGTCCCATCCGGCGAAGATCTGCCCGACGGCGGGCAGACGTCCGGGCTGCGGGCTGCGGGCGGCATCCTTCGTCCGATATCTGACCAGGGTTGCGAAGACGTCGCCTTCTGCGTCGACGCCCAACGGCAGGGTGCGCTGTTCGAAGTCGTCGCCGAGCACATCCGGGTGCCAGCGACCGTCTGGCGGCGTGAAGGTCTGCATGCCTCACATTATGGTCGAGTGGCGGGTGTCATTTCGTGTCATCGAGATGGGATAGTGTGACAGGTGTGAACGTCAGCACTGCCACCGGGATACCCATTAAGGTGGTCGGGCTCGCCCCCGACCTCGTCGACTACCGCGAGGCCCTCGACCTGCAGGAGCGAACCGAGGCCGCCGTGAAGGCGGGCGACAGCCGTGGCGACGTCTTTCTGCTCGAGCATCCGGCGGTCTACACCGCAGGTCGTCGTGCAGACCCCGCAGACTACCCCACAGACGGCACGCCCGTCGTGCCGATCAACCGCGGCGGCAAAGTGACCTGGCACGGGCCGGGCCAGCTGATCGGCTATCCCGTCTTCGAACTGCGCGAGCACCTGCGACTGGTGCCCTACGTGCGGTCGGTCGAGCAGGCGCTCATCGACTCGCTGGCCGAGATCGGCATCGACGGCTTTCGCGTCGAGGGTCGGTCAGGAGTCTGGGTCAACACAGGGCTGCCGACCGACGAGAAGATCGCGCAGATCGGCATCCACGCCTCGCGCGGCGTGACCACGCACGGCTTCTCACTGAACTGCAGCACTGACAACTCCGTCTTCCACACCTTCGTGCCCTGCGGCATCACCGATGCCGGTGTGACCAGCATCTCGCAGGTGCTCGGCCGCACCGTGACGCCCGCCGACATGGTGCCGATCGTCACCCCCCATCTTGAGAAGCTCATCGAGGAGGTCGCCGTCTCATGACTCAGCCTGTTCCCGATCATGTCGCCCGAATGCTCGCAACTCGTGTCGAGACCGCGCCGGGCGCGGCGGCGCAGGACGCCGGCTGCGCCTGCGGGGGCTCGAATGAGTCGAATGCTGACGCGGCCCACGCCGCTGGCGGCTGCGGATGCGGCTCTCACGGTGCCAGCGCATCCGCCGGCCCGGCCAGTCTCGGCATGCCCACCATGCCGGCACGCACCGCGGGGCCGTCGCGTGGCAATCTGCGCAACCTCAGACAGGACGGCGAGCGAAAGCTGCGCCGCGTCGAGCGCCGCAACGCCGAGACGCCGATCGAGAAGAAGCCCTCGTGGATCAAGACGCGAGCGCACTTGGGCCCCGAGTACCAGCAGCTGCACGGCCTGGTGAAGAACGAGGGGCTGCACACGGTCTGCCAGGAGGCCGGCTGCCCGAACATCTTCGAATGCTGGGAAGACCGTGAGGCGACGTTCCTCATCGGCGGCGCGATCTGCACTCGGCGCTGTGACTTCTGCGACATCATGTCGGGCAAGCCCGAGCCGCTCGACATGGACGAGCCGCGTCGTGTCGGCGAGTCGGTCGCGCGCATGGATCTGCGCTATGCCACGATCACCGGTGTCACCCGCGACGACCTGCCCGACGACGGCGCCTGGCTGTATGCCGAGACCATTCGCCAGATTCACGAGCAGAACCCGGGCACCGGCGTCGAGGTGCTCGCCGACGACTTGAGCGGCAGGCCAGAGCGGCTGCAGCTGGTGTTCGACGCGAAGCCCGAGGTGTTCGCGCACAACCTTGAGACGGTGCCGCGCATCTTCAAACGCATTCGCCCGGCGTTCCGCTATGAGCGCTCGCTCGATGTGCTCACCCAGGCGCGGGCTGCCGGCATGATCACGAAGTCCAACCTCATTCTCGGCATGGGCGAGACCCGTGAGGAGATCTCGCAGGCCATGCACGATCTGCATGAGGCCGGATGCGACATTCTGACCATCACGCAGTACCTGCGGCCGTCGAAGCTGCACCACCCGATCGATCGCTGGGTCAAGCCGCAGGAGTTCGTCGAGCTCAAGGCCGAGGCCGAACAGATCGGCTTCCCCGGGGTGCTCTCCGGGCCGTTGGTGCGGTCGTCGTACCGGGCCGGTCGGCTGTGGGCGCAGACCATGCGCAAGCGCGGGCGTGCCATTCCTGCGCATCTGCAGCACCTTGCAGACAAGGCGGATCAGCCGGACGCGTTCCGGCAGGCCGTCTGACCATGCATCCGGGAATCAGCTCGTGAGCGGGGTGCTCGTCGGCTTCGGCGTCATCACGGTCATCATTCTCGTCGGCTTCGGTCTCGGGCGTGGCGGGGTGCTCGGGCCTGAGGCTCGGCCGGTGCTGTCGAAGCTGATCTTCTATGTGGCTCAGCCCTGCCTGCTGTTCAGCCTGATCGTCAAGACGCAGCCGCAGGATCTGCTCACCCCGGCTCTCGGAGTGCAGATGATCTCGGTCGCCGCGGCGATCGTGACCTATCTCGCCGTGGTCGTGCCGATCTGGCGCCCCAAGGGCGGCGAGACGGTGATCGGAGTCATGTCGGCGTCATACGTCAACATCGGCAACCTCGGTATTCCGATTGCGGTATATGCGCTCGGCGACTCCTCGCAGATCGCTCCGATCATGCTCTTCCAGATGGCGCTCTACACGCCGATCGCGATGATCTGTCTCGACGTCGTGACCGGCGGAGGAGACGGCTTGTGGCCCACCCTCAAACACGTGCTGCTGAACCCGGTGCTGATCGCGAGTGTCGTGGCCATCGCGGTGGTGACGATCGGCATTCCGGTTCCCGATGTGATCTATGAGCCCGTTCACCTGATCGCCGGCATCTCGGTGCCGACGATGCTGATCAACTTCGGCATGTCACTGGCCGCGAAGCGTCCGTTCTCAGCAGGCAGCCCGATCGGGCGCATCACGGTGGCCGTGCTGGTCAAGAGCTTCGTGCAGCCGGCGATCGGGTGGGTGCTCGCCGTGCATCTCTTCGGTCTGTCGGGGCATGCGCTCATGGTGGCCGTGGTGATGGCCGCGCTGCCGACGGCGCAGAACACGTACAACTACGCGACGACCTATGGTGTGGGGCAGACGCTTGCGCGAGACACCGCGTTCACCAGCACGCTGATCTCGGTGCCGGTCGTCGCTGGCATCGTCGCGCTGCTCTACTGAGCCTCACCCCGCCGGCCTGCTCACCAGTATCTGCACCTGTCTGCTCCTGCCAGCCCTACTTCACCCCGCCCCAGCCCATCAGCCACCTGCCCACCACTCAGCACCTGCCTGCCCGCCTCAACATCCGCACCGGCCTGCTCCTGCAGAGCGCGCACCTGCGCGGATTGCAGCTGGCCGCCACGGATTGGCGAAAATATGGGGGATTCTGGCCAATCGAGGTGTACAGCGTGCGAATTCGGGTGGCGTCGCGCTCGGGCAGCTCATACAACAGGAGCTGCAGACGTGTCAGTGCATGGTGAGCAGTCGCAGAATGTCGGCATAGACACCAGCCCAGTTCTGCATGATCTGCGGATAGCTGTATCTGGCCAGACGGTAGCCGGCAGCGCGGATGTCCGCCTCTTTCGCGCGATCCTGCAGCGTGCGCTGGTGCCCATCGTGTGTACGCCCATCGACTTCGATCGCCAGGATTTCGTCGACCACCAAATCGATGCGCTGACTGCGTGCGATGACCACCTGAGTCTCAACATGGTGGCCGGCTAAGGTCAGCAGCACTCGTACGATGCTCTCGAGCCCCGACTCGGCAGCCGAGTCGGAATACGCGATGACTCGACGTCCGAAAGGCGTACGCGAGAGCTCTGCGAACAGATCGGTGGGGCTGAGCGTGAGGGACTGTCGGTTGCGCTGGGGCTTCGCCAGCGTGCAGAATCGAGCCGGTGAGTCGACGACCGCGACCGCCTGTTCAAGCGGCTGATCCGACAGCCCATGACGCAGCGCGATGATCGTCGGGACCACGCCGAACTGCACGTCTGGACTGCACAGTCGGGGCCAGCGGTGGCCAACCCATCCCTGGGCGTGAGCAGGGTGGTGCGTGTACATGTGAGGTGGTGAGTTGGGCGGCAGCCAGATACCGTCGGCGAGGAGTTTGAGACGGTGGAGTCCGCTCAGCACCCCGCCGGCCTGAACCGCTGCCAGAACGGCGCTCTCTGCGTTGCGTTCGGCATGCCAGCCTGTCCGCACCGTTGTGAGCGTGCCGTCGGCGTGCAGGCTTCTGATCTGCCACCGTGAGATGCCTGCACGGGCGAGCGTCGCAGTCGTGCAGACGCCGAACGGTGAGAATCTGTGCGGTAACGGCATGGCTCTGATGCTCGCAGCAAATGGCAGCTCGCTATAGGGGCGTTTCGCCGTTGTGGAGAATTCCGGGTCTGCCTGCCCAATGTGGAGAACCCAAAGTGGAGAATCTGTCACGTGCTCTACGCCTCGCACTCCGTCTGAGCGCTTTATGAGACGACCCCGCCGGCAGGCTTTCGCACACAGCCCAGCTTGCGCGGTTGACCCAGTGTGCCTGCGGGGATTTCACCTCGCCGCCACGAATTGGCAGAATACGGGCGATTCTGAGCAATCGCGGTAGACAGCCTGCAATCTCCGTCAGTGTGCCGCGCTCAGAACGCCATCGGCCGGTCGTCGTCGAAGGTGCCGGGCACATCGATGTCGACGACCACGGGTACATGGTCGCTGGGCTGCACACCCTCGCGTGCACCGCGGTCGACGAACGCGTTCTCGACGCCCGCGGCAAACGCGGGCGACCCCATCACGAAGTCGATGCGCATGCCTTCGTCGCGGATGAAGCGCAGCTGCTTGTAGTCCCAATACGTGTACCCGGGCGCGTAGGGGCGCACGACGTCAGAGAACCCCGCGCGTTCGAACGAGGCGAAGGCGTCGCGCTCCGGCTGCGAGACGTGCGTCTTGCCCGCGAACGCCTTCATGTCCCACACATCCGTGTCGCGCGGAGCGATGTTCCAGTCGCCGACCAGCGCGATGCGGGCGTCAGGGTCGTCGGCAAGCCAGCCCACGGCATCCGCATGCAGCTGACGCAGCCAGGCGAGCTTGTAGGCGTAGTGCGGGTCGTCGAGCTCGCGGCCGTTCGGCACATAGAGGCTCCACACGCGAACACCGTCGAAGGTCGCGCCGATCGCCCGAGCCTCGACCACATCGCGGAACTCCGGCTGCCCGGCGAAGCCGCGCTCGACGTCCTCGGCAGGAATGCGGCTGACCAGCGCCACGCCGTTCCACTGGTTGAGGCCGTGCATGTGCACCTCGTAGCCGAGCTCCTCGAAGCGACCGAACGGGAACTGCGACTCCTTGCACTTGATCTCCTGCAGGGCGAGCACGTCGACGTCGTTCTCGTCGAGCCATTCGACGACCCGATCGATGCGGGCCCTGATCGAGTTCACGTTCCAAGTTGCGATGCGCACGGGGTCACTTTATCAACGTCGGGGGATGCCGGAGGCGCGCTGGGGCTGCGAGCCGCGCGCTGGTCGGGTGTGCAGGGCCCCGCCGGGGGGGCGCACGCCCCGCTGGCCATCAGCGCCAGAGCCACTCGCCGCGCACACGTAGAATGGCGGCATGACTTCTGCGCCCGCAATCGACGACGTTCGCCGTCAGCTCATCTCGTACATCAACTCCGACGCGGTGTTCCATGGTGACTTCACCTTGGTCAGCGGTAAGCATGCGACCTACTACGTCGACATGCGCAAGGTGAGCCTCGACTACCGAGTGTCACCGCTGATCGGCCAGGTCATGGTCGATCTGATCAAAGACGTGCCAGACATCTATGCGGTGGGCGGGCTGACCCTCGGGGCAGACCCCATCGCCACCTCGATTCTGCATCAGGGCGTCGCGGCGGGGCAGCACTATCACGCCTTCGTCGTGCGCAAAGAGCCCAAAGACCACGGCCGCGGCCGTCAGGTCGAGGGTCCTGACCTCACGGGCAAGCGCGTGATCGTGGTCGAAGACACCTCGACGACCGGAGGGTCGCCGCTGAAGGCAATCGAGGCCCTGAAGAAGGTCGGCGCAGAGATCGCCGCGGTGGCCGTGGTCGTCGACCGCCATACCGGTGCGAAAGAGGCCATCGAGGCCGAGGGCATCCCGTATCTGGCTGCGATCAGCGTCGACGAACTCGACGTCTGAGATCTCAGGTCTGGCGTCGTCTTCTGCCGCATCGCCGGATCCGGCGTCTGCCCAGAGGCCTGCGCACGGCGAGCTGAACAGACGCTGAACGCGCCCGTCACCCTCGCGCGTCTGTGGCATTCTGGAGTCATGAGCGAAGACCTGCAGCCCGAGTCACCCGTCGAGCCGGAACGGCGCTCGCGCATCGTCTCGTGGCTGACCGACATGGATGGCGTGCTGGTCAAGGAGGGGCGCGCCCTGCCTGGCGCGGGTGAGCTGATCCGCAGCTGGCGAGCGGCCGGTCGACGCTTCTTGGTGCTCACCAACAATTCGATCTACACGCCGCGTGACCTGAGCGCACGGCTGCACTCGATGGGCATCGACGTCGCCGAAGACGAGATCTGGACCTCGGCGCTCGCCACCGCGCACTTTCTGAAATCGCAGATGCCCGGCGGCAGCGCCTATGTGGTCGGCGAAGCGGGGCTGACTACGGCGCTCTACGAGGCCGGGTTCGTCATGACCGATCGTGACCCCGACTACGTGGTCGTGGGCGAGACCCGCACCTATTCGTTCGAGGCGATCGCCAAGGCGATCAGGCTGATTCTCGGCGGCGCTCGTTTCATCAGCACGAACCCCGATCCGACCGGACCCGGCCCTGAAGGGCCGCTGCCCGCCACCGGCGCGATCGCCGCACTGATCTCGAAGGCCACGGGCGGTCACGAGCCCTATATCGTGGGCAAGCCGAACCCGATGATGTTCCGCTCGGCGATGACGCGCATCGGCGCCCACTCGCAGACCACCGGCATGATCGGCGATCGCATGGACACCGACGTGGTCGCCGGCATCGAGGCCGGCCTGCACACCGTGCTCGTGCTCACCGGAATCTCAGACCGTGCCGAGGTCGAGCGCTACCCGTTCCGTCCCGACGAAGTGCTCGACTCAGTGTCAGACCTGATCTGACGGCCTGCGGCGCTACACTCGTCGGGTGAACGAGCAGAGCAACGCAACCGACAGCCGACCTGACGCGCAGCAGTCTGAGCCGCGCACGGCATCCCCGGAACGCACCACGCACGGTGTCGGCCCGTGGCCCGGCGGTCAAGCCAGCTGGCCCGACGACCCGCGCTACGACCCTGAGCTGCTCGAGCACGGCGACTCGCGCAACGTGATCGACCGCTACCGGTACTGGAATATGGCGGCCATCGTCGCCGATCTCGATCAGCAGCGGCATCCGTTCCATGTGGCGATCGAGAACTGGCAGCACGACATGAACATCGGCTCGATCGTGCGCAGCGCCAACGCGTTTCTGGCCGAGCGCGTGCACATCATCGGCAACCGACGCTGGAACAAGCGCGGTGCGATGGTCACCGATCGCTACCAGCACGTCGACCACCACGCGACGATCGAGGAGTTCGTCGCCTGGGCGCATCGCCTTGAGCTGCCGATCATCGGCGTCGACAATGTGCCGGGGTCAGTGCCGGTCGAGGGGCTGCACCTGCCTGAGCGGTGTGTGTTCCTGTTCGGGCAGGAGGGCCCCGGGCTCAGCGAGGCTGCGATCGAGGCGTCGGACGAGATCGTCAAGATCACGCAGTTCGGGTCGACCCGGTCGATCAACGCGTCGGCGGCGGCTGCGGTGATCATGCATGACTGGGTGCGGGAGCACGCCGTGATCCCGGGAACGGCCGCTTCGGCACACTGAGATCACGCGGATGCCGTGCGCGGCGCGCGCCCCTCGTCTCACGGTGCGTCTCACAGCGCGTGTCTGGTCTCTGACGTGGAGCGGACGCTCGGTCGGTCACCGGTTCGCACAAAATATATTGCCGGTATAGTGTAGGTCTTGCAGGGCCAACGGCGTCCCCCTGAAACACCTCAGCTATCAATGAAGAGAGTCGAATTCCATGGTTCAGCACAATGAGTCCGTACGCCAGTGGGTCGATCAGTTCGCAGAGATTCTGCAGCCTGATCGCATTGAGTGGGCTGACGGCTCGCAGGAGGAATGGGATCGCCTGACCCAGCAGCTCGTCGACGACGGCACCTTCATTCGGCTGAACCCCGAGAAGCGTCCGAACAGCTTTCTCGCTCGCACCGACCCCACCGACGTGGCACGCGTCGAAGACCGCACCTTCATCTGCTCGAAGCGCGAGGCAGACGCCGGGCCGACTAACAACTGGCGTGACCCCGACGAGATGCGCGCAGAGCTCAAAGAGGCGTTCACCGGTGCCATGCGCGGCCGCACCATGTACGTCATCCCCTTCTCGATGGGCCCTTTCGGCGGCGACATCTCGAAGGTCGGCATCCAGCTCACCGACTCTCCCTACGTCGTGGTGAGCATGCACCTGATGACTCGCGTCGACAACGACAAGGTCGCCGAGCAGATCAACGCCGGTGCCGAGTGGGTTCCGGCTGTGCACTCGGTCGGTCACCCGCTGCGCGACGAGGCGGGCAACGAGATCGCCGACGTGCCGTGGCCGTGCAGCAAGAAGAAGTACATCGTTCAGTTTCCCGAGACCCGCGAGATCTGGTCGTTCGGCTCGGGCTACGGCGGCAACGCCCTGCTCGGCAAGAAGTGCTACGCGCTGCGCATCGCCTCGGCGATGGGGCGCGATCAGGGCTGGCTCGCCGAGCACATGCTGCTGATTCGCGCCACCAGCCCGGCAGGCCGCAGCTACCACATCACCGCGGCGTTCCCCTCTGCCTGCGGCAAGACGAACTTCGCGATGATGCGCCCGACGCTGCCCGGCTGGAAGGTCGAGACGCTCGGTGACGACATCGTCTGGATGCGCCCCAAGGCAGACGGTCGCCTGTACGCGATCAACCCTGAGAACGGGTTCTTCGGCGTTGCTCCGGGCACTGGCGTCACGACGAATCCAAATGCGATCGAAGCGCTCAGCGAGAACGTCATCTTCACCAACGTCGCACTGACAGACGACGGCGACGTGTGGTGGGAGGGGCTCACCGAAGAGGTGCCCGAGCACCTCACCGACTGGCGCGGTCGCGAGTGGACTCCGGCCAGCGAGACGACTGCCGCGCACCCGAACTCCCGCTTCACGGTGCGTGCCGACCAGGCGCCGTCGCTCGCTGATGACTGGGATGCCCCGGAAGGCGTGCCGGTCGATGCGATTCTCTTCGGTGGTCGCCGTCGTACCAACACCCCACTCGTGGTCGAGTCGAACTCGTGGCGTGACGGCGTCTACATCGGGGCCACCATGGCCAGTGAGCAGACCGCCGCCGCTGAGGGCACCGTGGGGCAGCTGCGCCGAGACCCCTTCGCGATGCTGCCGTTCTGCGGCTACAACATGGCCGACTACTGGGGGCACTGGCTTGAGATAGGCGAGACGCTCGGTGAGGGTGCTCCGCGCATCTTCGGCGTCAACTGGTTCCGTCGCAGCGCTGACGGATCGTTCCTCTGGCCGGGCTTCGGCGACAACTCGCGCGTGATCGACTGGATCGCTCAGCGCCTCGACGGTGACGCTGAGGGCGAGAGCAATGTTCTCGGTGTCATTCCCCGGCAGCAGGAGTTCGCGCTGGAGGGCACTGACGTCACCGATGAAGACTGGCAGGCGCTCTTCGCGCTCGATCCGAAGGCCTGGCTGCACGAGACCGACGACGTCGAGAGCTATTTCAAGATCTTCGGCTCCCGCGTGCCCGTGGCGCTGCGCGAGCGTCTGGGCGATCTGCAGCAGCAGCTCGAAGAGGCTGCCGATCACTGATCGCGTGACCTCCGGTCGGGCGAAACACATTCGGTAGGGTGGAGGCAGGTCGCACAGGTCTGCTCCGCTCTGCCGAAGGGAACCCCGATGACGAATCCCGCGCTCGAACACGAGGTGCGCGATCCTGCCACCAGCGCTGCCAGACTCGCCGAGATCGCCGTGGCAGAACCTGGCCTGGGGTCGCTGATCGCTCGGCATCCGAACGTCTATCCCGGACTTCTCGACTGGCTGGGCAGCGAAGGCGACCAGCGAGCCAGAGCAGAGGTCGCTCGACTTCGCTCGACCGAGGCATCCGGCCGGCAGGCTGCAGATCTGGCGACCAAACCGGCCACCGGTGAAGGCGGGCCTCCGCCACGTCTGCCGCACAACACCCCACCAGCCGGATCCGCACTGCAGCCAGCGCAGCCCGAGTGGTCCTCGTCGCAGCCGACGACACCAGAGCGGCCAGGAGCAGATGAGCCGCCCACGGCCACCAAGAAGGGGCGTCGCTGGATCTGGATCACTGCGATCGTGGTCGTCATCGCACTGGCGATCGGCGGGGGAGCCTGGTGGGCGGTTCGATCGATCGTGGGAGGCGGCCACTCGTCTCCGGAAGCCGCCGCGGTGAGTCTGATCGACGGGCTCTCCGCGAAGAACCCGGTGAAGCTGCTGGAATCGGTGGCGCCATCCGAGGCCGCGGTGCTCACCCCGCTGGTGCAGCAGTCCGCAACCCACGCCAGCGACTCCGGTCTGGGCGCAGAGGCGACAGACGTGCTCCAGAGCCTGCAGCAGGTGGTGCAGCTGATCGATGTCGAGCAGAAAGACGTCTCGACTCGTCAGGAGTCGATCGCAGACGACGAAGTCTCCAAAGTGACGTTCGTGTCAGGCACGCTTACAGTCTCGACCACCGACGAAGACGCACTGGCCCAGCGACTGGCCGATCTCAGCAACAGCGTGGCCGCCATGCAGGGCAGGCCTGGAAGACAGACCACACCAGAGCAGATGCAGCGGCAGATCGACCTGCCGCAGACGATCGATCTGGCGAAACCAGACGAGCACAGCACCCTGCCGCTGTCGATGGTCACCGTCAAAGAGTCTGGGAAGTGGTACTTCAGCCCGCTGCTCACCGCAGGCGAAGCAGCGCTCGGATCGTACAACGAGCAGCATCCCAGTGCTCAGGTGCAGCGCGGGAGGGTGCTCTCGGCGGCCGAGGCCCCCGGCGCGTCCAGCCCAGAAGAGGCGCTCTCGACGACGACCAAGGCTGTGGTCGACGCGATGCAGAGCGGTCGCTACGACGATGTGGCCAAGAGCCTGCCGACTGCTGAGCGACGAGCGTTCAGCCTGTACGGCCAGCCGTTCGCAGAACGACTCGGCCGGCCGAGCTCGAGCCCCCAAGTGCGATTGGGGCAGACCCCTGGGTCGAGCACGGTCAGCGGAGATCAGGCTCGCGTGATGCCCGACGGCTATGTCTTGGACTTTCCGATGTCGGGCCAGTACGTCCGCTTGGAGATCCGCCAGCTCAAGGTGACTATGACCGTGCAGGGCCGGCCGGTCACGATCGACTTCGGGGAGCCTCCGCAGGCCGGCGAGCTGGGCATCGACCAGTTCTCGTTCATCGCGGTCAAAGAGCAGGGCGGCTGGTACTTCAGCCCGCTGTCGACCATGGCAGACGTCACCAGCACGATTTCTGGAAAAATCATGCGGCTGCAGGACGAAGACCGTCTCGACAGCGTGCTCCAGGATTACGGCCGGGCGATCGGCGAGCAGGTCTCTCGGTCTTCGGGGTCGGGGTCACGGAGCTACTGACTCCGTCAGACCCGTGCACTACACTGGGAATGTCGTGCCTGCTGACGAACGCCATGTTCCTAGGCCGACGGCGCACAACAGCGAACAAGTGAGAGGTGCCGAATGCCTGCCATCGTTCTGGTCGGAGCTCAATGGGGCGACGAAGGAAAGGGCAAGGCCACTGACCTGCTCGGTTCCAGCGTCGACTATGTGGTCAAGTACAACGGCGGCAACAACGCCGGCCACACCGTGGTCATCGGCGACGAGAAGTACGCCCTGCACCTGCTGCCCTCGGGCATTCTCAGCCCCGGCGTCGTGCCGGTCATCGCCAACGGTGTGGTGGTCGACATCGAAGTGCTCTTTCAAGAGCTCGACGCGATCGAGGCTCGCGGCGTCGACACCTCGAAGCTTCGGGTGAGCGCGAATGCGCATGTCATCACGCAGTATCACCGTGTGCTCGACCGTGTGAGCGAGCGCTTTCTCGGCAAACGCCAGATCGGCACCACCGGTCGCGGCATCGGCCCCGCCTACGCCGACAAGATCAACCGCGTCGGCGTGCGCGTTCAGGATCTCTTCGACGAGAACATCCTTCGGCAGAAGGTCGAGGGTGCGCTCGAGCAGAAGAACCAGCTGCTGGTCAAGCTCTACAACCGTCGCGCCATCGACGCCGAAGAGATCGTCGACGAGCTGCTCGGCTATGCCGACCGACTGCGCCCGATGGTGCATGACACCTCGCTCGAGCTGAACCAGGCGCTCGACGCTGGCAAGACCCTGCTCTTCGAGGGCGGTCAGGCGACCATGCTCGACGTCGACCATGGCACCTATCCCTTCGTCACCTCGTCGAATCCCACCTCGGGCGGTGCAGCGACCGGTTCGGGCGTCGCCCCCAACCGCATCGACCGCGTGATCGCCGTGGCCAAGGCCTATGTCACACGAGTGGGAGCCGGGCCGTTCCCGACCGAGCTCTTCGACGAGAGCGGTGACTACCTGCGCAAGACCGGCTTCGAGTTCGGCGTCACCACCGGGCGCCCGCGCCGTACCGGCTGGTATGACTCGCTGGTGTCGCGCTATGCCGCGCGAGTCAACGGGGTCACCGACTTCGTGCTCACCAAGCTCGACGTGCTCACCGGCATCGAGAAGATCCCTGTGGCCGTGGCCTACGACGTCGACGGCACGCGCTTCGACGAGATGCCCGTCAATCAGAGCGACTTCCACCACGCCAAGCCGATCTACGAGTACTTCCCAGGCTGGAGCGAAGACATCTCCACCGCGCGCGAGTTCGACGATCTGCCAGCGAATGCCAAAGCCTACGTCGAGCATCTCGAAGAGCTCTCCGGCGCACGCATCTCGGTGATCGGCACAGGTGCTGCTCGTGACGCGATCATCGAGCGTCACAGCATGCTGCACGACTGACCCGACCCGGGCATCCGCATGACCACTTGGGCCGACGTCGAACGCGAGACGCCGCTCGCGCGCACCCGCCGTGCGCGAAAGATGGGGCGAATCCTCGCTGAGACGTATCCAGAGGCTCACTGCGAGCTCGACTTTCGCTCGCCGTACGAGCTGACGGCGGCGACGATTCTCTCGGCGCAGTGCACAGACGCCCGGGTGAACATGGTCACCCCGGCGCTGTTCGCCCGGTATCCGTCGCCGCAGGCGCTCGCCGAGGCCGACCCGATCGAGCTCGAGTCGATCATTCGCTCGACCGGGTTCTTCCGGGCCAAGTCGCGCAACCTCATCGGCATGGCACAGGGCGTCGTCGAGAACTTTCATGGGGAGATCCCGCATCGGCTGAACGAGCTGGTCACGCTGCCCGGGGTCGGGCGCAAAACGGCCAACGTGGTGTTGGGCAATGCGTTCGGAGTGCCGGGGCTGACTGTGGACACCCATTTCGGGCGGTTGGTGCGGCGCTTCGGCTGGACGAAGCAGAAAGACCCCGTCAAGGTGGAGTTCGAGATCGCGGAGCTGTTCCCGAAGAAAGACTGGACTCAGCTCTCACACCAGCTCATCTGGCATGGGCGACGCATCTGCCATGCGCGCAAGCCGGAGTGCGCCAGCTGTCCGCTCGCGCAGCTGTGTCCGTCGTTCGCGCCGTGAAAGGCGTGCTGCGCCGGCGCTTCCGGCTGTGCAAACATCGGCTGTAGGTCAGGCAAGGCGGTGCTCGCGGGCGCTGTGACTCGACCGTGGATATCGTGGTCGTATGAGCATCGTCACTTCCATCCTGGTCTTTCTGCACATTCTCGGCGCGGCGGCACTCGTCGGCGGGTGGCTGGCAACGTTCAAGACCCCGACGGTGACGCAGTGGCAGCTCATCGGCGCACTCGTGCAGCTGGTCAGCGGCATCGCACTGGTGGGCCTTGCCGAAATGGACGGGCACACGATCAACTACATCAAGATCGGCGTGAAGCTGGTGCTCGCAATCGTGATCGCCGCTGCGGCGTTCGTGGGCCGCGGCAAGGCAGTGCGCGGTGAGACCGTGCCGGTCGGCCTGGCGCATGCCGTCGGCGGGCTCGCGCTCGTCAACGTCGCGGTCGCGACGCTCTGGCACTGATCAGACCATACCTCAGCTCGCAGCCTGCCTGACCGGCTACTCGGACGCCTCACCCTGCAGTCTCTTCATGAACTCGGGGTCGAAGATCCTGCCGTAGTCATCGGTGTGCCGCGACAGCCATCCGCGCGCATACGGGCACGTGGCCTTCAGTCGCGGTTGGTCGGCCTCAGCCGCGAAGTGGTCGGCTGCGGTGCGCACGAGCCGCCCGGCGAGCCCACGACCGCCGTACTCCTTGTCGACCTCGGTGTGATGCAGATCGATCACGCTGTCTGACCCCGTCCCGTCGCGCGCATAGTCGATGCGGCCGATACGAGCGTCGCCGTCGTAGAGAGCGAAGGCGTGCTCGTCGGGCAGGTGTCTGATGTCGACGTCGTCATGTGGATGCTGTTGGTGCTCGCTCATGCCGTCACGCTACGTGATGGTCGTTCAGAAGAGCCAGCGAACTTATACGATGCAGCTCGGCCGGCGAGATGTCACCGCAGTGACTCGTTAACGAGCGACAGCGCCGACGAACGGGAAGCCCCGTCGGTCGGCGCTGTCGCAGCGCAGCAGCCTCTCAGCCGAAGTAGCGGGGCAGCGTGCCCTGATGCGCAGCCCGGAGCACGTCGACGCCCATCGAGAACAGCCCCTGCACCTCGAGGCCCACGGTCTGGTCGGTCACGCCGATGCGGATCACCGGGTAGTCCCGTGCCGAGAGCATGCCCTCGAACCGAACCTGGTCTTCGCGAGCGACCGAGACCAGCACGCGGCCCGTCGACTCAGAGAACAGCGCAGCCGTGGCATCCACCTCATCGCGCGACATGATCTCGTCGAGCCAGACCCGCGCACCGACGCCGAAGCGCATCACGCCCTCGGCAAGCGCGACGCCCAGGCCGCCCTCGCTCAGATCGTGCGCCGAGGTGACCAGACCCTCGCGGGCGAGCGAGGCGAGAATCTCGCCGAGCTTGCGCTCTGCCGCCAGATCGACTGTCGGTGGCACACCGCCGAGGTGGTCGTAGACCGTCTCAGCCCAGGCCGAACCGTCGAGCTCGTCATAGGTCGTGCCGAGCAGATACAGGTTGTGGCCCTCATCCTGCCAGCCGCTCGGCACTCGGCGCGCGACGTCGTCGATGATGCCGAGCACGCCGACGACGGGCGTCGGGTGAATCGGAGTGTCACCGGTCTGGTTGTAGAAGCTCACGTTGCCGCCGGTCACCGGGATGCCCAGCTCGCGGCAGCCCGCGGCCAGCCCGGCGGTTGCCTCGGAGAACTGCCACATGACCTCGGGGTTCTCGGGGCTGCCGAAGTTCAGGCAGTCAGTCACCGCGGCGGGCACAGCGCCGCTCACGGCGACGTTGCGGTAGGCCTCTGCGAGCGCGAGTCGGGCGCCGGCACGCGGGTCGAGCTGCGCGTAGCGTCCGTTCGCGTCGGTCGCGAGAGCCACGCCCAGACCGGTCTCCTCGTCGACGCGGATCATGCCGGCGTCTTCGGGGAACGAGAACGCGGTGTTGCCCAGCACGTAGTAGTCGTACTGGTCGGTGATCAGCGCTGTGTCGGCCTGGTTCGGGCTTGCGATGATCGACAGCAGTGTGTCGCCCAGACCCTCGCCTGAGTTGTCGCGCTCCAGTGCGGCCGCAGTGTCGGCCTGCAAGTCGTCGATCCATGCCGGATGCTGCACCGGGCGGTCGTAGACGGGCCCGTCAACGGCGACCGTGCGCGGCGGCACGTTCACGATCTCGACACCACGCCAGTTGATGATCAGACGGTCGCCGTCGGTGACCTCGCCGATGACCGAGGTCTCGACGGCCCACTTCTCGGCGACGGCGAGGAAGGCATCGAGCTTCTCAGGCCGCACCACGGCCATCATGCGCTCCTGCGACTCGCTCATCAGAATCTCTTCGGCGGTGAGCGTGGGGTCGCGCAGCAGCACGCTGTCGAGTTCGACGGTCATGCCGCCGTCTCCGTTGGCCGCCAGCTCGCTGGTCGCACACGAGATGCCCGCCGCACCCAGGTCTTGGATGCCCTCGACGAGATCGTGCTTGAACAGCTCGATGCACATCTCGATGAGCAGCTTCTCGGCGAAGGGGTCGCCGACCTGCACGGCCGGCCGCTTCGTGGGCCCGCCTTCGCTGAATGTGTCAGAGGCGAGGATCGACGCGCCGCCGATGCCGTCGCCGCCGGTGCGCGCACCGAAGAGCACGACTTTGTTTCCGGCGCCCTTGGCGTTGGCCAGGTGCAGTTCGTCGTGGCGCAGCACGCCCACCGCGAGGGCGTTCACCAGCGGGTTCGCCTGATACACCTTGTCGAAGACGGTCTCGCCGCCGATGTTCGGCAGGCCGAGGCTGTTCGCGTAGGCCGAGATGCCGCGCACGACTCCGTCGACGACGCGGCGGGTGTCGGGAGCGTCGATCGCGCCGAAGCGCAGCTGATCCATCACCGCGACCGGGCGTGCGCCCATCGAGATGATGTCGCGCACGATGCCGCCCACGCCGGTGGCCGCACCCTGGAAGGGCTCGACGAAGCTCGGGTGGTTGTGGCTCTCGACCTTGAACGTGACGGCCCAGCCCTCTCCGATGTCGACGACGCCGGCGTTCTCGCCGATGCCGACCATCATGCGCTCGCGCTGCTCCGGAGTGGTGTCGCCGAACTGTCGCAGGTACTTCTTGCTCGACTTGTACGAGCAGTGCTCGCTCCACATCACCGAGTACATTGCGAGCTCGCCTGAGGTGGGGCGGCGCCCGAGAATGTCACGGATGCGCTGGTACTCGTCGGCGGTCAGGCCGAGCTGGTCGTAGGGCTGTGCGACGTCGGGCGTCTCGGCGGCGTGCTGCACGCTGTCGGGCTGGGGCACGGCTGGGTTCTGTGTGGTGGTCATTCGCGAATCCCTGCGTCTGCGGTGTGGTGCTCTGGTGCGTGTGAGGCGGGCACCACATCGTCGACGGGTGCGATGCCCAGATGCGTGAGCACAGAGGTGAAGAAGGTCAGGCCGTCGGTGCCCGAGCGCATGCGCTCGGCGGTGTCGGGGCCGAAGCCGGGCACGATCGCGTGCTCGGGGTGCGGCATGAGGCCGACGACGTTGCCTGCGGCGTTGGTGATGCCGGCGATGTCGTGGGCCGAGCCGTTGGGGTTGCCGTCGATGTAGCGTGCGATGATGCGGCCGTCGTCTTCGAGCTGCTGCAGCGTCGTCTCGTCGGCCACGTAGCGGCCTTCGGCGTTCTTCAGTGGAATGACGACCTCTTGGCCGCGCTCGTAGCCGTTCGTCCACGCGGTCTCGGTCGACTCGATGCGCAGGCTCTGATCATGTCGAATGAAATGCAGGTGCTCGTTGCGCACGAGCGCACCGGGCAGCAGATGAGACTCGGTGAGCACCTGAAAGCCGTTGCAGATGCCGAGCACGGGCAGACCGTCGTTCGCCGCTTCGATGATCGAGCGCATGATCGGCGACTGCGTCGCGAGCGCGCCGGCCCGCAGGTAGTCGCCGTAGCTGAACCCACCCGGCAGCACGATGGCGTCGACGCCTGAGATGTCGGTGTCGGCGTGCCAGAGAGCGACGGCCTCGGCCCCGGCGAAGCGCACCGCGCGGCGGGCGTCGCCGTCGTCGAGCGTGCCGGGAAAGGTCACGACGCCGATGCGCGCCGGCCGTGCGGGGGATGCTGTGGTCGCGTCGGCCATCAGTCCTCCTTGGCGGCGGCGACGCTGACGACGTCTTCGATCACAGGGTTCGAGAAGACGTCGGCTGCCACTTCGGCCACCTTGGAGAGCAGCTCGTCGCTGACCTCGCCGTCGACCTCGACCTCGAAGCGTTTGCCGATGCGCACGCCCGTGATCTGCTCATGGCCGAGACGCTGCAGCACCCCGGCGACCGCTTTGCCCTGAGGGTCCAGAATCTCTGGTTTGGGCATGATTTCGACAATGATCTTCGACACTGATACTCGCCTTACCGTGTGAGTGATTGTTGCGCCTGATGAGACAGATCAATTCTAGTCTCAGCAGACTGGAGCCCGCATCTGAGCCGGTACCCTGCAACATATGACATCTGCGTTGAACGGCGCCATCTTGGGCTCCACTGTCTGTGATGAACGAGACAAAGCAGCTGCTCGGCAAGCTGCTGTCATGGCTCAGATCGGATTTGGCCTCCTGAGTGTTGTGTTCGTCATCGTGCTTTGGGTGAAGGGGCTGCCTGTTCTCACTTGGATGCCCGTCGTATTTTCTGCTGGGGGAGGCATTGCTCCCATGGTACGAACCATTTTTCGACGACGAGCATTGCGCCGTGTCAAATCTGATCCCGACGATGCCGTTGACTCTGACACGAGTTCCTTCCGCGGTCTTCGGCTGGTGCCTTTGAACCGGGATATGCTCCATCTCACGGACGTGCCGATGTGGATGGCAGACTTAGTGGCAGGGCTGTGGATCGTCGCAGCTGTCTTGGCGATTGGCTTGGACGACTTGATCGCTGTCATTCTGATCTTCTCGCTGCCGTGCGTCTATGGTGGGGCACTCGCGTGGCGCTACCGGCCGTTGCACGGGTGGTTGCGCATGTTGACGCTGTGGGCTGGCCCGGTGATTCTCGACGCGCTGCTCGTCTTCGGGCTGGTGATAACTTCAGATGCAGGGCGTCATGATTCAGACGGGTTGGGCACGATTGCCGGTGCCGCTTTGATCGTCTTGCCGAGCACATACTTCGGTATGCGTTTGAGCGATGTGCGTGAACGATCGACTGGTACGCGTCCGCAGCTGCTGAGAAAGATCTGGCGCGATGTCGATGTCGTTGAACCAGCTGAAGTCGATTCGACCCCCATACGTTTCAATGTGCAGGCGCTGCAGAGCCGAGTGACTCAGGCCGAAGTCGCTCAGACCAAACGTGAACACCCGAGTACCTTCGAACCTCTGTTGCGCGTTCGCCAGCTCGCGTTCACCGGTCTTGCGTGGACTGTGCCATGTGTGGTTCTCATCATGCTTGTCACTCTGTCTGGGGAGGTGGTAAAACACGGCGAACCGATCTTCGGGTCTCAAACGTTGGGCTTGGGCGCGTTCACCTTGCTCCTTGCGGTCGGAGGAGTGTTTTTTGCATCGTTCAGCGCGCGTCAGAGTGGCCAGGTCACATCGGTTGCCGATCACATGCGCTACGGCAGGTTTGCCGACGACAACGGATTCGATTACTCCCCGCGAGGATTTCGAACCCTCGGGGACGATCTGCGTCTGGTTCGTGTGCTGCGCCGACGCAGGGGCCGCCCGATGATGATCGCCAACACGGAGCGCAGCGGCGATGGTACCGATGGGCAGGGACAGTTTGGGGGTATCTGCGAGGTTCACACCTCAGTTAGCCTGCCGAATGTTCTGCTGCGACGTCGGCGCCGGGGATGGCCGGCCTTCTCGTCATTTCTGGCACCAGCTCAGACTCAGCGGCTATCTCTTGAAGGCGATTTCGACCGGCATTTCGACTTGTACTGTCCAAGCGGTTACGAGCGAGATGCGCTGTATCTGATGACCCCCGACGTTATGGCCTGGTTAGTGGATGACGTGCACGGCTTTGACGTGGAACTCATCGATGATCGCGTCGTGCTGCGCAGCAAGTACGATGTCGTGACACGGGATCCTGCGACGTGGGTTCGGCTGTCTGGTGCAATAAGCGTTCTGGAACGCCGAGTGCGGCGCTGGGAGAGATGGCGGGATGAGCGGCTCTGGCCGACTGCTGCCCTGACCCGTGGGGAGCAGACAACTCGACACATGCATGTGTCTCAGCCCGGACGTCGGCTGCGCACGGTGATGAGCTCGAGTGCGATCATCATCGCCGGACTGATTGTGCTCTACGTCGGGCTCAGCCTGGCATCAATGGCTGCGTCACGCTGATTGAATCGCAACGAGGCATGTCGAGCCGACGAGCGACGGCCGCACGATCGACAAGAAGAACTTCGACCTGCCGCTCAACTGAGTGCTGTCGGCTGAGCGCTGCTCCGTCAGCGCTCAGCCGGCGCGCTCTCGCCGGTGAGCTTCTCGAAGAGCTCGCGGTAGCGGGCTGCGGTCTGCTGCACGATCTCTGCGGGGAGCTCTGGCGGAACCCCGGTCTTGTCCCAGTTGTCGCTCAGCCAGTTGCGCACGATCTGCTTGTCGAAGCTCTCGCGGCGGCGGCCTTCGGCCCATGCCTCGCGACTCCAGTAGCGGGACGAGTCAGAGGTGAGCACTTCGTCTGCCAGCACCAGACGGCCGAGGTCGCTGCCGAACTCGAACTTCGTGTCGGCGATGATCAGGTCGTGCTGCTCGGCGATGGCCGCACCCTGCTGGTAGAGGTTCAGCGAGGCGTCCCGAATGGCCTTTGCCGCCTCTTCGCCAACGAGATCGATGCTCTGCTCGTACGAGATGTTCTCGTCGTGCTGGCCGGCAGGAGCCTTGAACGCCGGAGTGTAGATCGGTTCGGGCAGCTTGTCTCCGAATTCGAGTCCGGCGGGCAGCTCGATGCCGCACACGGTGCCGCTGCGCTGGTACTCCTCCCAGCCTGATCCGGCGATGTAGCCGCGAACGACCGCCTCGAGCGGGTACATCTTGAGCCGTTTCGCGATGATCGCACGACCGGCGACGGCGTCTGGCACGTCGGTGCTGAGCACGTGGTTCGCGAAGTCGAGCTTCTCGAACCACCACAGTGCCATCTGGTTGAGCAGCTCGCCCTTGCCCGGGATGGGCGGTTCGAGCATGTGGTCGAAGGCGCTGACGCGATCTGAGGCCACCATCAGCACCTGTGTGGCGGTGTCGAGCGACTCTGCGCTCAGAGGAATGTAGAGCTCGCGCACTTTGCCGGAGTAGACGTGCTTCCAGCCGGGCAGCTCAAGGGCAGACGAAGACATGGTCACCTTTCCAGTGGTTCAGTTGTCGTCAGGCGTTCGGATCGGTCAAAAGGTCGGCGCGGGTGCGGCTCGCAGCGGCGATGTCGCCGCGATGGTGCTCGCCTTCGAGTCCGATGCGCTCGATGCCAGCATACGCTGCGGCCCGAGCCGCCTCGAAGGTGTCGGCGACCGCGACAACGTTGAGCACCCGGCCGCCGGTGGCGATCAGATGGCCGTTCTCATCGGCGGTCGCCGCATGGATGACGCTCACACCGGGCAGCTGCTCGGCCTCGTCGACGCCGGTGATCACCCGACCGGTGAGCGACTGCTCGGGGTAGCCCTCGCTGGCCATGACCACGGTGATCGCGCGCTGGGGAGAGAAACGAGGTGCCGGCACAGAGTCGAGGCGGCCTTCGGCGGCGGCGAGCAGCAGCTCGCCGAACTCGCCTTCGAGGCGAGGCAGCACGACCTGCGTCTCGGGGTCGCCGAAACGAGCGTTGAACTCGATGACGCGGAGGCCCTTCGGCGTGATGATCAGACCGCAGTAGAGCAGACCGCGAAACTCGTCGCCCTGTTTCGCGAGCTGGGTGATCGTCGGCTGGGCCACCGTGTCGCGCACCTGCGCCACGAAGTCGTCGCCCACCCAGGGCAGCGGCGAATAGGCGCCCATGCCTCCGGTGTTCGCGCCCTGGTCGTCGTCGTCGACGCGTTTGTAATCCTGCGCGGGAGAGAGCGGTGCGACCCGGGTGCCGTCGGCGAGAAAGAAGAGCGAGACCTCCTGCCCGCTGAGAAACTCCTCGATCAGCACGCTCTGGTCGATCCATCGGCTCGCGTGTGCGACGGCCGCATCCCGGTCGTCGGTGACGATGACGCCCTTGCCTGCGGCGAGACCGTCGGCCTTCACCACATAGGGGGCGCCGAATTCGTCCAGCGCGGCCTCGGCCTCGGGCAGGGTGCTGGCGCGAACCGCGCGCCCGGTGGGCACCCCAGCGGCCTCCATGACCTGCTTGGCGAAGCTCTTCGAGCCTTCGAGCCGAGCCGCGTCACGGTCGGGGCCGAACACGGGCACGCCCAGCGCGCGCACGGCATCCGCCACGCCCGCGACCAGAGGCGCCTCGGGGCCGACGACGACCAGATCAGGTCGGTCGCGCTCGACCTGCGCGACGACGGCCGCACCGTCAGCGGCGTCGAGGGCGACGACGGGCACGTCTGCCGCGATGCCGGCGTTGCCGGGAGCCGCGACGATCTCATGGGTGGTCTGGTCGGCCAGCAGCCGACGGATGATGGCGTGCTCGCGCGCGCCCGAGCCGAGTACGAGAATCTTCACTCGCCCAGCCTACCGAAGCCGACCCGTAGAATCGCCCCGTGGCGATGAAGAGAATCGAAGAACGCGACGGCATCAGTGCGTTCGATGCGGCGCTGGCCGGCCTGAGCGCGGGCGAGGGCGATGCGGATGCGCCGGTCGAGCCCGCAGACGAGGGCACTCTCGAGCGGGGCACGATCTCGGCTCCCCGTGCGACGATCGCGACGGCCGTGCGGTTCACGCTGCAGACACTCGCCGACGACCACCCGGGCCATTCGGTCGAGGTGCGGGTGCCGCCGTACGGCGCGGTGCAGTGCATCGAGGGGCCGCGGCACACGAGAGGCACGCCTCCGAACGTCATCGAGACCGATGCGGCGACCTGGCTGGAGCTCGCGAGCGGCCGGCTGCTCTGGGCCGAGGCGTTGTCGTCCGGTCTGGTCGATGCCTCCGGTGCCCGGGCGCATCTCGACGGCATGCTGCCGATTCCCGGGCTGCATCGGGTGCGCAGAGGGCAGCCGAACAAGTGAGATAGGGTGTCTGGGTGAGGCGAGAGACCCAAGAGGTGCAGGTGCAGGTGCGCCAGGCACCCAAATATCTGACGTTCGCGATGTTCGGAGCGGTCATCGGCCTGGTGATCTCTGCAGTCGTGTCGCTGATCGCGATGGCACAGCCGCGTGACCCGGCAGACGACGGTGACCCGACGCGACAGATCAGCCCGATGCAGGCCTTCCTGCTGCTGGGGCTGACGCTCGCCGTGGTCTGCGCCTTGGTCATGCTCGTGATCGCCCTTGTGCTCGACCGTGTGATGGCGCGCCGGGCCCGCCTGGCCAGCGCTGTGCACGAGAAGTTCACGAGTGACGGCGAAGAGGCTGCGGCGGATGCCGTGGCCGCGCCCGCCTCCGAATCTCCCGCTGGGGGTGGCCTCGCCCGGGGTGCCGGTGCGACAATTGACGCTGAGGCGTCTGACGGGGGAGCCGACGCCTCGTCTGAAGACCGCACGAACTCCGCCTCGGGTGGAGAAGACAAGGAGTGACCGTGGCTCGCGGTGACGGCATGCTCAACCACGACCTTCTGCCGAACGAGAAGGGTCCGCAGGACGAATGCGGTGTCTTCGGAGTCTGGGCGCCTGACGAAGAGGTGGCCAAGCTCACGTACTTCGGTCTCTTCGCCCTGCAGCACCGCGGCACCGAGTCGGCGGGCATTGCGACCTCCGACGGCGAGCAGATCATGGTCTACAAAGACATGGGTCTGGTCTCGCAGGTCTTCGATGAGTCATCGCTCAACACGCTCACCGGGCACATCGCGGTCGGGCACAACCGATACTCGACGACCGGCCGCTCGACGTGGGCGAACGCTCAGCCGACGCTCGGCAAGACCGCCAACGGCACGATCGCACTGGGCCACAACGGCAACCTGACGAACACCGCCGAGCTGCTTCGGCTGCTGCACGACCTGCATCCCGACCAGACGTTCGGCGAGCTCTCGCATGGGAACACCACCGACACCGCAGTGCTCACCGCACTGCTCAGCGGTGACGCCGACCACACTCTTGAAGCCACCGCGATGCAGATTCTGCCAAAGGTGCGCGGGGCGTTCTGCCTCGCCTTCATGGACGAGCACACGCTCTACGCCGCACGCGACCCGCAGGGCGTGCGCCCGCTGGTGCTCGGCCGACTCGACCACGGGTGGGTGGTGGCCAGCGAGACCGCCGCGCTCGACATCGTCGGCGCCTCGTTCGTGCGCGAGGTCGAGCCGGGCGAGCTGCTCGCGATCAACGAGAGCGGCATCCGCAGTCAGCGCTTCGCGCAGACGAAACGAGCTGGATGCGTCTTCGAATACGTCTACCTGGCGCGTCCCGACACCACGATCCACGGCCGCTCGGTCAACGCATCGCGCATCGACATGGGCAAAGCGCTGGCGCGTGAGTACCCTGTCGAAGCCGACCTCGTGATTCCCACTCCCGATTCGGGAACGCCGGCGGCGATCGGCTACTCGCAGCAGTCGGGCATTCCCTATGGGCAGGGTCTCGTCAAGAACGCCTATGTCGGGCGCACGTTCATCCAGCCGTCTCAGACGATCCGTCAGCGCGGCATCCGTCTGAAGCTGAATCCTCTGCGCGAGGTGATCCGAGGCAAGCGTCTGGTCGTGATCGACGACTCGATCGTGCGCGGCAACACCCAGCGTGCGCTGGTGGCGATGCTTCGCGAGGCCGGTGCCGCCGAAGTGCACGTGCGCATTTCGTCTCCGCCGATCACCTGGCCGTGCTTCTACGGCATCGACTTCGCGTCGCGTGCCGAGCTGATCGCGTCAGGCGCCTCGGTCGAAGAGATCCGCAGCATGATCGGCGCCGACTCACTGGGCTACCTGAGCAAAGACGGCATGATCGAGGCCTCGCAGCAGCCCGAGAGCGAGCTGTGCACCGCGTGCTTCACCGGGCAGTACCCGATCGAGCTGCCGAGCGACGACGAGTTGGGCAAAGACCTGCTCGAGCAGGCAGGAGCGAAGGCCCCGGCGGCTTGCAATCCCGGCCCCGACTCCGAGCTCGACCGGCTGGTGAGCGGGCAGAGTGGCATTACGCACGGCGCGCTCTCGACCCCGAAACGCTGACTCGATCGAGCCCCGCCGCATCCCGCACCGACACCACCCAGCACCACCCAGCACCGACCAGCGATCCCATCATCGAGAGCACCAAGGAGAACCTGTGAGCCTCTACGCGCAGTCCGGAGTCGACACCGAGGCCGGCGATCGCGCCGTCGAACTGATGAAGGCGGCGGTTCAGGCAACCCACGGCCCTCAGGTGATCGGCGGGGTCGGCGGCTTCGCCGGCATGTTCGACGTGTCGGCGCTGAAAGAGTTCGACCATCCCGTGCTGGCCACGTCGACTGACGGCGTCGGCACCAAGGTCGCGATCGCTCAGGCGATCGACAAGCACGACACCATCGGTCAGGATCTCGTCGGCATGGTGGTCGACGACATCGTCGTGGTCGGGGCGAAGCCGCTGTTCATGACCGACTACGTCGCCACCGGGCGGGTGATTCCCGAGCGCATCGCCGAGATCGTCGGCTCGATCGCGCGCGCCTGTGCCGAGACGGGCACGTCGCTGGTCGGCGGGGAGGTCGCGGAGCATCCCGATCTGCTGGGGCCCGACGAGTACGACCTTGCGGGCGCCGCCGTGGGGGCGGTCGACTTCGAGCTGCGCCTCGACCCTTCGCGTGTGCGTTCGGGGGATGTCGTGCTCGCTCTGGCCTCGAGCGGCCTGCACTCGAACGGCTACTCGCTCGTTCGACGCGTGCTCGCCGATGCAGAGCTTGACTACACCTCGTCGATCGCAGACTTCTCACGCTCAGTGGGCGAAGAGCTGCTGGAGCCCACGCGTCTCTACGCCGGACCGGTGGTGAGCGTGCTCGAGAACGCAACGACCAAGGGTGCGGTGCACATGCTCAGCCACATCACCGGTGGAGGCATCGCGGCGAACATCGCCCGGGTGCTGCCCGCCGGTCTGTGGCTCGAACTCGATCGCTCGACCTGGCAGCCTCCGCAGGTCTTCCGCGTGCTCGCCGATTTGGGAGGCTTCGCACTGGGCGAGGTCGAAGACACCTGGAACCTGGGCATCGGCATGGTGGCTTTGGTCGAGGCCGATCGCGCCGAAGCCGTGCAGCAGGCCTTCGTTCAGCAGGGCATCCCGACCTGGCAGGCCGGTGTGGTCAGCGATGCCCAGCGCGATCTGGCGGCTGACGGATTCACCGTCGGTGCGAAGGGCGTGCATGCGGGCGGTGTTCGTCTCGTCGGAGACTTCGCCAGCTGAGCTCGGGGCGAGCCGCGTGCTGTCGACGCAGCATCGCGGCTCGGCGCCTGCACCACGCCGCGTTCTGGCAGCGTTCGACGCTCAGTGTGAGTGTGAGAGAACAGGGGTGTGCAGGAGCGAGCGCAGTGCTCTGCTCAGCGCTCGGAACTCAGCGTTCGTCTTCGTCGCGCTCGTCGTCGGCGGGGTAGTGGTACTCGCTCCAGTCTTCGCTGGAGCCCTCGTCGTGATGAGCACGGCTGCGCAGCTCTCGCTCGAGAGCCTCGTAGTCAGTTGCAGGAACGTTGTATTTGAGTTCCCGGGCGACTTTGGTGTGTTTCGCCTTCTGGCGGCCGCGTCCCATGAACGAGACCTCCTGTCACTGTCATGATTCGTTAAGACGGCGCGTACGACCACTGTCACGTGGATTGCGCACATGCTGGCCGCAAGTCTATCACGGCTGTGGCCGATGCGGCCTGGCCGAACCTCTCAAACAGGTGTGAAACAATGCACCAAGCGGCTCGACTCCCGGAACCCGTCAGGTAAGGAAACATGTCACGACTGACTGCTCTCAGCATGCGTAACCGAGCGCTGATCGCGCTGATCACCATCGTGGTCGCCTTCTTCGGCGTGTTCTCGATGACCGGCGCTCGACAGGAGCTCATGCCGAGCATCGAGCTGCCCATGGTGGTCGTGCAGTCGTCGAGCCCGGGCGACGCCCCAGATGTGGTCGATGCGCAGATCAGCGCACCGATCGAAGCCGCGGTGCAGAGCGTCGAAGGCATCGAGTCGACGTCGTCGACGTCGAGCACCGGGGTTTCGATGGTGACGGCCAAGTTCGCCTTCGGCACCGATCGCGTCGGTGCCGAGCAGAAGGTGCAGCAGGCGGTCAACCGCATCTCGAGCCAGCTGCCGAAAGACCTTGATCCGATCATCGCGACCGGTTCGACGGACGATCTGCCGGTGATCATGCTCTCGGCCGCCTCGTCGCAGGTTGCGCCGGTCGACATTGCTGAGCGGCTGCGCTCCACAGTGACCAACGATCTCGAACACGTTGACGGCGTCGCCTCGGCCACGGTGGTCGGCGGGGGCAGTCGCGAGGTTCGGGTGGTGCCCGACCAGACCAAGCTGGCCCAGCACGGGCTGACCGCAGCTTCGATCTCGCAGGCGCTCGCTGCCAACGGCACCGTCGGCGGTGCCGGCAGCATCACTGAAGGAGACCGAGATCTCTCAGTGCGCGTCGGCGACTCGTTCGCCTCGACAGACGACCTGGCGGCGCTGCCGCTGCTGCCTGCCACCGGTGGTGCGAGCCAGTCTGCCGCCGGTGCTGCTGGTCAGTCTGCCAGCGCTGGTGCGAGCCAAGGCGCCACTGCCGCCGGTGGGGCGGCGCAGTCCGCTGCGATTGCGCCCGTGCGGCTGGGAGACGTCGCCCAGGTCACGCTGACCGAGGCGCCGGTCACCGGCATCAGCAGAGTCGACGGTCAGCCGGCCGTGACCATTCAGGTGACGAAGCGCCCGACCGGCAACACCGTCGAGGTGTCGAAGCAGATCAACGCTCAGGTGGACGAGCTGCAGGCGAAGGTCGGCAACGACATCACCCTCTCAGTGATGTACGACCAGGCGCCGTCGATCGAGCAGTCGATCGAGTCGCTGACAACCGAGGGGCTGCTGGGGCTGGCCTTCGCGATCGTGGTCATCCTGCTCTTCCTGCTCTCGGTGCGCTCGACGCTGGTCACCGCAATCTCGATCCCGACCTCGCTGCTCGTGACGTTCATCGGCATCGAAGCCGCCGGGTACTCGCTGAACGTGCTGACGCTCGGCGCGCTGACGATCGCGATCGGCCGAGTCGTCGACGACTCGATCGTGGTGATCGAGAACATCAACCGTCATCTCGCCCTGGAACGGGGCGAGCGCAAGTCGGCGGTGATCCTGCACGGTGTGCGCGAGGTGGCCGGCGCGATCACCGCGTCGACGCTCACCACCGCGGCTGTGTTCCTGCCGGTCGGGTTCGTCACCGGCCTGGTCGGCGAGCTCTTCAAACCGTTCGCGTTCACCGTGGTCATCGCACTGATCGCCTCGCTGCTGGTGTCGCTGACCATCGTGCCGGTGCTGGCCTACTGGCTGCTCAGAGGGCCCAAAGAGTCGGATGCCCCGACGGGCGAGAGCGAAGGGGAAGGCGACGCGCTGCCGCGTGGGGAGTCGCGGCGTCGTCAGCGTACGCTCGGAGCGACCGACGCGCTCGCAGACGAGCCCCGCACCCGCCTCCAACGCTGGTACGAGCCGGTGCTGCGCGGCACGCTGCGGCATCCCGCGCTCACGCTGGTCGGTGCGGTCGTCGTCTTGGGCGTCACGCTGGCGCTGACGCCGCTCATGCAGACCAACTTCATCGGCGACTCGGGGCAGAACACGGCGAGCATCTCACAGGCGCTCAGGCCGGGCACGAGCCTCGAGAGTGCGACGCAGCGTGCGCTGCCGGTCGAGCAGGCGCTGCGCGACGTCGACGGCGTGCAGACCGTCTCGACCACTGTCGGCAGCTCCGGCGGTATCAGCATGGCCTCGTTCGCCGGCGGCGGTGCGGGGCAGAGCACATTGTTCCAAGTGGCGTTCGCCGACGGGGCCGATGCCGCCAAGGTGCAGCAGAAACTGCGTGACGCGCTGAACGCCCAGCCTGACGCCGACGATCTCTCGCTGTCGACCTCGGGTGGCGCCGGAGTCTCGAACGACATCGCGATCGACGTCGAGGCACCTGACGACCAGCGCCTTGAGGACGCTGCGAATCAGCTGGTCTCGGGAGCACGCGAAATCGACGACGTGGCCGAGGTCACGAGCAGCCTGAGTTCGACGATTGACACGCTGCATGTCGCCGTCGACCGTCAGCGTGCGGCGGAGCACGGCATGACCGAATCTCAGATCGTCCAGACCCTCGCCCCGGCGATGAACCCCCAGCAGGTTGCGAAGGTGACGATCGACTCGAAAGACGTGTCGGTGGTGGTGCGCAGCGACGAGCAGCCCAAGACCGCAGACGAACTGCGGGCACTGCCGGTGACGACGCCCACCGGCACGGTTCGCCTCGACGCGCTCGCCGACGTGCAGACGCAGCAGGTGCCGCAGTCGATCAGCTCGGTGCGGGGCAGCCGTTCGGCGACGGTGACGATCACCCCGGCAGGCGAGTCGCTCAACACCGTCTCTGCAGGAGTGACGAAGCTGCTGGATGACACCCAGCTGCCCGCTGGCGTCACCGCATCGATCGGCGGGGTGCTCAGCGATCAGGCGTCGGCGTTCAGCAGTCTGGGCCTCGCTCTGCTCGCCGCAGTGCTCATCGTCTACGTGATCATGGTGGCGACGTTCAAATCGCTGCGACAGCCGCTGCTGCTGCTGGTCTCAATTCCGTTCGCCGCGACAGGCGCGCTTGCCGCCCTGCTGATCAGCGGCACGCCGCTGGGGGCGGCCTCTCTGGTCGGGCTGCTGATGCTTGTGGGCATCGTGGTCACCAACGCGATTGTGCTCATCGACCTGGTCAACCAGTTCAGGGCCAAGGGCGTGGGCACGCTCGAAGCGATCGTCGAAGGCGCCTCTCGTCGTCTGCGGCCGATTCTGATGACCGCTGCGGCCACGGTGTTCGCACTTGTGCCCATGGCCCTCGGCATCACCGGGCATGCCGGATTCATCTCGCAGCCGCTGGCGCTCGTGGTGATCGGCGGCCTGGTGTCGTCGACGCTGCTGACGCTCATCGTGCTGCCGGTGCTCTACTGGGCGGTCGAAGGGCACCGCGATCGTCGTGACCGGGCGCGGTCACGACGGCTGTCGGCGGAGGCCTCGACCGAGAGTGCGCCTGCCTAGACTGGTGGCATGACTTTCAACCCCAACGCCAAGCTCGACCCGTCTCATGTGCGCCGATCGTCGGGCGCTCGGGGCACCGCCATCGCGGGTGGAGGCGGGCTGGTGGTTCTGCTGCTGGTGTTCGTGATCTCACAGCTGACCGGCATCGACCCGGGCACGCTCGAATCGGCCACCGGCCAGTACGGCGGCCAGATTCGCACGACTGACGGCAGTTCGGCGCCGATCGACGACTGTCTGACCGGCGCCGACGCCAACGCGCGCGACGACTGTCGCATGGTCGGTGCGGCGAGCTCCATCTCGGCGTACTGGAAAGACGAGTACCCGCAGTTGGATGTGCGCGGCACGTATCACGATCCTGACATGCAGCTCTTCTCGGGTGCGACGTCGACGGGATGCGGCAGTGCCACGTCGTCGACGGGGCCGTTCTACTGCCCCGCTGACGAGACGATCTACATCGACACGTCGTTCTTCCAGGTGCTGCGCTCGCAATACGGCGCCAGTGGGGGGTCGCTCTCTCAGCTCTACATCGTGGCGCATGAGTGGGGCCACCACATCCAGCAGCTGGGCGGCCTGCTGACCTCGCAGCGTACACAAGACGTCGGCAGAACCGGAGGCTCGGTGCGCACTGAGCTGCAGGCCGACTGCTTCGCCGGAAGCTGGGTCGGAGCCGCCTCCACGACTCGAGACGAGAACGGTCAGGCGTATCTAGAGCCACCCACCTCGGCACAGGTGGCCGATGCGCTCAACGCCGCAGCATCCGTCGGCGACGATCACATCCAGGAGCAGGCACAAGGCCACGCCGACCCGGATTCCTGGACGCATGGCTCGTCTGAGATGCGTCAGCGCTGGTTCACGGCTGGCATGCAGCAGGGGCCGCAGAAATGCCTGCAGATCTTCGATGTGCCCGACCGACAGCTCTGAGGCAGCCGGTCACCGAACTCCGCGCGTCGACGGCGAATCCGTCTACACTTGGTCACGAGGTTTTTGTTTGATCGCCGTACCGCAGGTCGGGCTGCTCATCGCCGGCCCAACTGTTCTGTCGGAGTGCAAAGCAACACCGCACAAGTCGTCGTGAGAGTCTCGGCGCAACAGCAAGAAAGAGCAGTGATATGGCAACCGGTACCGTGAAGTGGTTCAACGCTGAAAAGGGCTACGGATTCATCTCGCCTGACGACGGCAGCGCAGACGTGTTCGCTCACTACAAGAACATCCAGTCTGAGGGCTTCCGCTCGCTCGACGAGAACCAGAAGGTCGAGTTCGAGGTCGTGCAGGGCCCCAAGGGGCTGCAGGCAGAGAACATTCGCACCATCTGAGATTCGTCAGTCGGCGCTCTGAGCGCACCTGACCTGGCCCCGCACTCTGTGCGGGGCTTTTTCATGCCCAGGTCAGCGCTGCACTTCGAGTCGGTTGTCCGGGTCGAGCTTGGCGAGCAGACGCGAGCAGATCTGGTCGAGCTGCACGACCTGCTCGGCAGTGAGCTGATCGAAGACCGTCGCGCGCACGTTCTCGACATGACCGGGCGCCGAGGCGACGACTTTGTCCCACCCTGCGTCGGTCAGGCGGGCGATCGTGACACGGCGATCGGTGTCGCACGAGGAGCGCTCGACGAAGCCGCGACGCTCCAGTCTCGAGACCACATGCGAGAGCCGGGGCAGTGTGGAGTTCGTCGAGGCAGCGAGCTGCGTCATGCGCATGGCACGATCGTCGCGCTCAGAGAGTTTGGCGAGCACCAGGTAGTCGAAGTGCGTGAGCTGCGCGTCGCGCTGCAGCTGTGAGTCGAGTGCCCCGGGCATGAGCTCGACGACGGCCTCGAAACGCATCCACGCGTTGAGCTCGATCGGGGAAAGCCAGCGAGGTTCGGTCATGTGCCGATTGTAGCAGCATAACTTGCTGCTACAACGAATTCTGGGCGGCCCTGAAGGGGATCGCGCGATGAGGGTGTGAAAGGAAGATATAGGCGCAGGAGGAATGTGGTGGCTCCGACGGGCGTCGATCCCGTGACCTCACGATTTTCAGTCGTGCGCTCTACCAACTGAGCTACAGAGCCGGGGCGCGCTCACACGGCCCGATCGGTGAAAGAGCCCTTCCAAAAGGAAGGGCTCCTGTCGCCGAAGCGACCCTGACGGGACTTGAACCCGCGACCTCCGCCGTGACAGGGCGGCGCGCTAACCAACTGCGCTACAGGGCCATGCAGTGTACTGCCGATACTGCCTGTGGAACTATATCATGCTGCCGGCACCGCTTTGTGACCCCAACGGGATTCGAACCCGTGTTACCGCCGTGAAAGGGCAGTGTCCTAGGCCACTAGACGATGGGGCCGCTTGTTCTGGCGTTTCTGATGTTTCCGAACCCGCAGTACCGACGTCATACATTACGGAATTCCGACGCCGAGTGCAAAACGGATTCGTCGGCGGGGTGTGTCGCGAGCCTAGCGTGCATCGTCCGGAGCGCGGAAGATGCGCACCGGCGAGAGCGAGCCGCCTCGGCGGGTGTCGATGCGCCGATACACAGCAGGGGGCTCGGCGGGCGAGGCCGCAGAGCTGCCGTTGTCACTCGTCTCGCCGTCGCTGGGAACCACGACGAGATCTCGATCACCGTGATCGTTGGCCGCGTGAACCGCCTCGACGAGATCGTGCTTCACCACTGCTTCGAAGATGCGCTCGTGATCGCGCAGCTTCTCGTCTGCAGGCGATGACTTGACTTTGCCGTCGCGGATGCCGAGCTTCACCGCATGTGCGAGCCCCTGATAGAGCTCGGTCAGCAGTGGGTTGCCGCTGGCCTGCACCAGCGCGACATGAAACGGCCCCGGTGGGTCGAGTGCCTCGGTGTGGCCGCTTTGAACGTGTTCGCGCTCCTCCTCGAGGGCGCGGCGCAGGGCGTCGATGTGCTCGTCGCTCAGGTCGAGGGCGGCCTTTCGGGCCGCCTCGATCTCGAGAGTGCGGCGGATGCCGAGCACGTCCGAGATCTCTTTCTCTCCCAAGTAGTCGGTGAGTACGGCGCTTACCGGGCTGCTCGACCGGACGAAGGTGCCTCGGCCGGGAGCAGTCTCGAGAATGCCCAGGCTGGCCAGCGCGCGCACCGCCTCGCGGACTGTGCTGCGCCCGACGCCGAGCTGCTCAGTGAGCTCTGGTTCGGTGGGGATCTTCGTGCCGATCGGCCATGCTCCGCTGGTGACCTGCTCGCGAAGCCAGGAGATGACTCGCGCGGCCCGTTTCGATCCTGTGGTCGGCATGCTGCTCCTCAATAGGTTCCTGAGTAACCAGTCTAGAACCGCTGATATTGCGCGAACGAATCGTGGTGGCCTCCCAGACGCGCGCAGGTGTGCCGTGTAGGCTGGCGAAGGTCTACGTGAAGGGAGCATGATGCGCGCACTGCGTCGAGTCGTCATCGGCACGGCACTTTCCGTGGCTCTGGTCGGGGGACAGAGTCTGGTCGCCCCGGTGGCTCCGAGTCAGGCTGCGAACTATCCGTCGTGGGATGACATCAACAACGCTAAGAACAACGAACAGGCGAAGCAGAGTGAGATCGCTCGCGTTCAGGGACTCATCTCGGATCTGAACGGTCAGCTCGACTCCGCTCAGGCCGCCGTCGACTCCGCTCAGGCCGCGGCAGACGCCGCACTGCAGCAGGTGGCAGATCAGCAGTCGACGTACGACACGCTCCGAGTGCAGCAGCTCAACGCTCAGGCACGCGCCGACGAGTCGAAGCGCGCTGCTGGGGCGAGCATCGCGCAGCTGTACCGCAGCGGCGGCACCAATGCGAGCATGAACATCTATCTCTCCGGCGACGGTGCCGACGAAGTGCTGTATCAGCTCGGAGTGATGGGGCGATTCGGTGAGAGCAGCGATGAGACATACCGTTCTGCGATCGCCGATGCGAAGACCGCCGAATCGCTGAAGAACCAGTCTGACGCCGCGCTCACGCAGCTTCAGGATTTGGCCGACGACGCCGCTGCGAAGTCGCAGCAGGCCCAACAGGCGCAGCAGCAGGTCGACAGCATGCTGAAAGAGCAGCAGACGCACGCTGGCGAACTGACGGCTCAGCTCTCGGCGCTGCAGGGAGAGACCGCAGAGCTGCAGCAGCAGCGGGCTGCCGGGGTGCAGGCCGAGGCCGAGGCTCGTGCGAAGGCGATTGCAGCTGCGCAGGCGGCTGCAGCGGCTGCGGCCTCGGGAGGAAACGACTCCGATGGTTCGTACGCGCCGGCGCCGGCAGGCGGCTCCCGTCCGTCGGGCGGCGGCGGTGGAGGCTCGCCCGCTCCGAGCCCCAGCAGCGCGATCGGCTTCCCACTGCCGTATCTGAAGGGCTCCAGCGGCTACGGCATGCGCATGCACCCGATCTATCACGAGCCGCGGTTCCACTACGGCACTGACTTCGCCGTGCCGCAGGGCACTCCGATTCTCGCCATTGCCGACGGCACGATCGTTGGCGCAGGGTTCGGCTCGTCGATGGGCAACTACGTCGACGTGCGCTCAGTGGTCGGTGGGCAGACCATCATCGCGCGCTACTTCCATCTCAGCCGCATCGGCGTCTCGAACGGCCAGCGGGTCAGCAAGGGGCAGAATCTGGGCGCCAGCGGCAACACGGGCGCCTCGACCGGCGCGCATCTGCACTTCGAGATACATATCGGATCGATCGGCTACGGCAGCCCCATGTGGAAGACCGCAGGCAACACGGTCAACCCGGTGACGTGGATGGCCAGCCACTGATCGAACTCGTCATGCCGATGAGATGACTCAGGGCCCGACCGCACGTGTGAGTTCACACGGCGGTCGGGCCCTGAGCTTTGCGATGCGGCAGACTACTTCGCCTCTTCGGCCTTCAGCCGATCGAAGCCCTCCTGAACCTCGCGCTCGGCGGCCTCGACGCCCTCCCAGCCGCCCAGCGTGACCTCTTTGCCCTTCTCGAGGTCCTTGTAGTGAGCGAAGAAGTGCTCGATGCGATCCTTGAGCTCCTGGGGCACATCGTCGATGTCCTGGATGTGGTCGAAACGCGGATCCTTCGGCACGGCGATGACCTTGGTGTCGATGCCCGCCTCGTCTTTCATGTTCAGCATGCCGACCGGACGAACCTTGACGCCGACCCCGGGGAACACCGGGATCTCGGTGAGCACCAGCACGTCGACCGGATCGCCGTCCTGACCGAGCGTGTTCTCGAAGAAACCGTAGTCGGTGGGGTAGACGAAGTTGGTGAAGAGCACGCGGTCGAGAAAGACGCGGCCGGTCTCGTGGTCGACCTCGTACTTGTTGCGTGAACCAGCGGGGATCTCGATGATTGCGTCGTAGATTGCCATGGGTTGTCTCCTTGTGCGGCGTGCCCTGGTGCGCCGGCTGTCGGCGTCGGGGCGAGCGCCCGTGTCTTTCGGATGTCGAGCGGTGGCCGATGCTGCGTGCGACACCGTGACTCAGCAGTCGCTCGGCGTCGCTCCGACCCCCGCACTAGATTAGTGCACATGCCTGAACAGCGCCCCATGGAGCGTCGCCCGTCGCTTGACGCGGCCACCGCTGCGATCCGACACGATGTGCGGCGGATGCTGCAGCAGTCTGTCTCATCGGCGCCGGCTGGCATCGGGCGCGTACTCGTCGGAGTGAGCGGCGGGGCCGACTCGCTGGCGTTGGCGGCGGCCGTCGCGCACGTGGCGCCACGACTGGACATCGCCTGGGGAACGCTCACCGTCGATCATGGGCTGCAGCAGGGCAGCGCAGCCGTGGCGAGACGGGCGCAGGCCGAGATGCTGGCCCTTGGGGCATCCTTCGCCCATGTGAGTCGAGCCGAGGTCGGCGACGCAGGCGGGCCCGAGGCCGCAGCTCGTCGGGCCCGGTATGCGGCACTCGAAGGCGAGCGGGTTGCCACGCAGAGCGATCTGATCCTGCTGGCGCACACCATGGACGATCAGGCCGAGACGGTGCTGCTCGGGCTCGCCCGTGGTTCGGGCGCCGCCTCGCTGCGAGGCATGCGCCCGCTGGCGGGAAGACTGGGGCGTCCGCTGCTCGGCCTGCGTCGCGAGACCACACGTGCCTCGTGTCGGGCGCAGGGCATCGACTCATGGGACGACCCGCAGAACCACGACGCCTCATTCGCTCGGGTGCGGGTGCGTGACCGGGTGCTGCCCGTGCTCGAACGCGAACTCGGCCCGGGTATCGTCGCGGCGCTCGCCCGCACAGCCGACCTGCTCGACGAAGACACAGCCGTCCTCGATGCGCTGGCGATCGACCGGCTGAACGCGTGCGAGCCGGGAGCGCTGCCGGTCGAGATGCTGCGCGGCCTGCCGGCCGGCCTCGCGACTCGGGTCGTCAAGGGGATGCTGGAACGAGCCACCGGGCGCGCTCCTGCACGTCGGCATGTGCGTGAGACGCTGCGCCTGGCGACCGATTGGCATGGGCAGGGGCCGCTCGACGTGCCTGGCGGTCGCGTGTGGAGGGCAGAGGGCGAAGTGCGGGCGTGCGCTCGTGCGCACTAGAGTGGTGAACGGGTTCCGACCCGTTTCCCGATCACACCCCTGAGGAGTCGAACACACATGGAGCTTGCTGACATCCAGAACGATCTGAAAGAGGTTCTGCTCACCCCGGAGCAGATCAGCACGCGGGTTGCCGAGATGGCGCGCGAGATCGAAAAGGACTACCAGGGCAAGGACGTGCTGCTCGTCGGCGTGCTCAAGGGCGCGGTGATGATCATGGCTGATCTCTCCCGCGAGCTGAAGCTGCCGGTGACGATGGACTGGATGGCCGTCTCGTCATACGGTTCGGGCACGAAGTCGTCGGGTGTGGTGCGCATTCTCAAAGATCTGGACACCGACCTGCACGGCAAACACGTGCTCATCGTCGAAGACGTCATCGACTCGGGGCTCACGCTCTCGTGGCTGCAGAAGAATCTGCGCTCGCGCGGCACCGAGTCGATCGAGATCTGCGCGCTGCTGCGCAAGCCCGAGGCGCTCGCGGTCGACATCGACGTGAAGTACGTGGGCTTCGACATCCCGGTCGACTTCGTCGTCGGCTATGGGCTCGACTACGACGAGCGCTACCGCAACGTCAAAGGCGTGGGCATCCTCAAGCCCGAGGTGTACAGCTGATTCTGCGTCTGCCGTACGCAGGCGGCTCGAACGCCGGGGTGCTCAGACGCCGACCGGGGCGAGTGCTCACAGCGAACACGCAGAACGCCGCAGAACACCTCAAGTACTATTAGGCTCTATCGCACCAACGTACGGAAGGATTCGGGGGCTGCCCGCAATCTATGAACGCTTTGAAACGGTTGACCAAGGGCCCGATCTTCTGGATTGTGGCGGCTCTCATCATCGTGCTGATCGGCATGAACATCGCCAGCATGTTCGGCGGCTATCAGAAGATCACCACCTCGCAGGGGCTCACTCTGCTGCAAGAGAACAAAGCCAGTCAGGTCGAGATCAAAGACGCCGAGCAGCGCGTCGACATGACCCTCAACGATGACTTCGAGGATCACGGCAAGAAGGTGCAGTTCTACTACGCCCAGGCCCGTGGCAGCGATGTGGTCAAGGCCGTCAACGACGCGAACCTGAGCGACGGCTACGACGACACCGTGACGCAGCCGAACATCTTCACGAACATGCTGATCACGCTGATCCCGTTCCTGCTGATCGGCGTGGTGTTCTGGTTCCTGCTCTCGCGTATGCAGGGCGGTGCCGGCGGCGGTGTGATGAACTTCGGCAAGTCGAAGGCGAAGATGGTCACCAAAGACCACCCGCAGGTCACGTTCAAAGACGTCGCAGGCGTCGACGAGGCCCTCGCCGAGCTCGAAGAGATCAAAGACTTTCTGCGTGAGCCCGAGAAGTTCCGTCGAGTCGGCGCGCGCATCCCCAAGGGCGTGCTGCTCTACGGCCCTCCCGGAACCGGTAAGACCCTGCTCGCTCGGGCCGTGGCCGGAGAGGCCGGCGTGCCGTTCTTCTCGATCTCGGGTTCTGACTTCGTCGAGATGTTCGTCGGCGTGGGCGCCTCGCGTGTGCGCGACCTGTTCGAGCAGGCCAAAGAGAACGCCCCGGCGATCATCTTCATCGACGAGATCGACGCCGTCGGCCGCCATCGCGGCGCAGGCATGGGCGGAGGCCACGACGAGCGCGAACAGACGCTGAACCAGCTGCTGGTCGAGATGGACGGCTTCGATCCCAACCAGAACGTCATCCTGATCGCGGCGACGAACCGCCCGGACATTCTCGACCCCGCGCTGCTGCGCCCCGGTCGCTTCGACCGTCAGGTCTCTGTCGAGGCTCCCGACCTCGCCGGCCGCAAGAAGATCCTCGAAGTGCACGCGCTGAACAAGCCTCTGGCCGACAACGTCGACCTCGGCCTGGTCGCCAAGCGCACCCCGGGCTTCACCGGAGCCGATCTCGCCAACGTGCTCAACGAGGCCGCCCTGCTCACAGCGCGCTCGAATGCCCAGATCATCGACGACCGAGCCCTGGACGAGGCCATCGATCGTGTGATCGCCGGCCCGCAGAAGCGGTCACGCGTGATGCGCGACCACGAGCGTCTGGTGACCGCCTACCACGAGGGCGGTCACGCCCTGGTCGCTGCCTCGCTGAACCACACCGACCCGGTCACCAAGGTGACGATCCTGCCGCGCGGTCGCGCGCTGGGATACACCATGGTGCTGCCCATGGACGACAAGTACTCGGTCACACGCAACGAGCTGCTCGATCAGCTCTCGTACGCCATGGGCGGCCGCGTGGCCGAAGAGATCGTGTTCCACGATCCGACGAGTGGTGCCTCGAACGACATCGACAAGGCGACTGACACGGCTCGCAAGATGGTCACCGAGTACGGCATGAGCTCGAGGCTCGGCACCGTGAAACTCGGCGAGCCCGACGGCGAGGTCTTCATGGGCCGAGGCATGGGCGGCGGTCGCGAGTACTCAGACGGCGTCGCCGAACAGATCGATCTCGAGGTTCGTCAGCTGCTCGATGCGGCCAACACCGAAGCCTGGAAGGCACTGACGCAGAACCGTGCCGTGCTCGACCGCCTCGCCACCGAGCTGCTGGAGCGCGAGACGCTGAACGAGAAAGAGATCGCCGAGATCTTCGCCGACGTGCAGAAGCTGCCAGAGCGCCCGCAGTGGCTGTCGAACACCGATCGCCCGGTGTCGACCCTGCCGCCGGTCGCGGTGCCGCAGAAGGTGCAGGCCGACACCGAGCTGAGCGCTCAGAGCGATGACCAGACTGCCGCAGACCAGCCCGGCGAAGGACAGTCGCCCGAAGGCAAGTGATGGTCGACCAGGTCGCCGCGCAGCAGGCGGTGCGCAGCTTTCTCATCGCCGTCGGGCTGGACCCTGACGACGACGTGCTGCGCGACACGCCAGCGCGCGTCGCCAAGGCAGCCACCGAACTGTTCGCCGGTGTGTCGGCAGACCCCGCCGTGCTCTTCGAGAAGACCATCGTCGCGCAGTCGCATGATCTGGTCGCGATGACGGGCATCACTGTTCGCTCGCTGTGCGCGCATCACCTGCTGCCGATGTATGGCACGGCTTCGATCGCGTATCTGCCGAACGAGCGCATCGTCGGGCTCAGCACGCTGCCGCATCTGGTCGATCTGCTGGCCTCGCGGCCGCAGGTCCAGGAGACGCTCACCGCTCAGATCGCCGATGCGCTGATGACCGGCATCGACGCACGCGGTGCGCTCGTCACCTTGCGTCTGCACCAGGACTGCGTCAGCGCGCGCGGAGCCCGTCAGCATGAGGCCGTGTCGATCACCGTCGCCGCACGGGGCGAGCTCAGAGAGCCCGCAGGGCAGACACAGGCGTTGGCAGCGCTGTCCGATCTGTCGACGGAAGGCCAGCGCCGTGAGGTCTGAATCGGCCCGTCCCAGAATCATGGGTGTGCTCAATGTCACTCCAGACTCGTTCAGCGACGGCGGATGCTGGCTCGAGGCGGCAGACGCGGTGCGCCATGGCCTCGACCTCACGGCGCAGGGCGCCGACCTGATCGATGTGGGCGGCGAATCGACCCGACCCGGCAGCCAGCGCGTGCCGGTCGAGGTCGAGCAGCAGCGCATCCTGCCAGTGGTGCGACCGCTCGTCGAGGCGGGCGTCACGCTCAGCATCGACACTATGAACGCCGCGACGGCCCTGGCGACGGCTCGGGCAGGCGCCGGCTACATCAACGACGTCTCGGCCGGTCTTGCCGACCCTGACATGCTCGATGCCGTCAGTGACACCGACGCCAGGCTCATCCTGTCTCACTGGCGCGGCCTGCTCAGCCCGGGGCACGCACCCGCGCACTACGACGACGTGGTCGGCGAGGTGCTCGCCGAGCTCGAGCAGCGCGTCGAGGCGGCGCGTGACGCGGGCATCGACGACTCTCGGCTCATTCTTGACCCGGGTCTCGGCTTCAGCAAGAACGCCGAGCACAACTGGCAGATCATCAACGGGTTCGACCGACTGCTCGCGTTCGGACTGCCGGTGATGATCGGGGCGAGCCGCAAGCGGTTCGTCGGACGGCTGCTGCCGGCGGCGCTGCGTGAACCAGATGCCGATCCTGCAGCGGTGCTGCGGGCTAAGGACGCTGCCACGGCTGCGATCTCGGCGTTGATGGCGCACCGCGGAGTGTGGGGGTTTCGCGTGCATGACGTCGCATCGACTGCCGCAGCGTTGGCCGCGGCAGACCTGTTCGACCCGACAGAGGGGGAGCTCCGATGAATGCAGAGTCAGCGCAGACGAATGCGGTGGAGTCGCCAGACCTCATCCGGCTGAGCGGCGTGCGCGCCCGCGGACGCCACGGGGTGTTTCCTGCCGAGCGCAGAGACGGGCAGTGGTTCACGGTCGATGCGGTGCTCGAAGTGTCGACACGTGCTGCGGGGCGCAGCGACCGACTCGATGACACAGTCGACTACGGGGTGGCCGCCGAGCTGATCAATGCACGCATCACCGGCGAGCCGGTCGATCTGATCGAACGCCTCGCCGAGCTGATCGCCGGCGATCTCTTGGCTCTGCGCGGGGTGCAGGCGGTCGAGATCACGGTGCACAAACCGCAGGCGCCGATCACCGTCGCATTCAGCGATGTGACTCTGACCATTCGCAGGCAGCGCTGATGAACGAGAACTCGCAGCCTTCTGCGTCCCGTGCTGCGGTGATCGCGCTGGGCAGCAATCTCGGCGACACCGGAGCGACTCTGCAGGCGGCGGTGCGCGATCTCGGCGCGACGGCGGGCATCACTGTCGAACGCATGTCCCGCATCCATGAGACGGTCGCGGTCTCGCTGGACGGACCCGATCCGTCGCGCCCGCGCTTCGCGAACGCAGTGGCGCTCATCTCGACGACGCTTGAGCCACTGCCGCTGCTGCACGCGCTGCAGGCGATCGAGCAGCGTCACCACCGACGCCGTGATGTGCGCTGGGGCGATCGAACGCTCGATCTCGACATCGTCGACATCCCGGGGGTGCGACTGCAGACCGCCGAGCTCACCGTGCCGCACATACGCGCGGCCGAACGGGACTTCGTGCTCGCGCCTTGGGCCGAGATCGATCCCACTGCCACGCTCTCGGGCACACCGATCGTCGAGCTGCTCGCCCGCGTGCGGTCTGAGGGACAGGAGAGCTGATGGGCACCACCCGCATTCGCTCCCTGGTCCTGATCGCCGGCATCTTCGCGGCGCTGGGCTGGGCCGGCCAGGCGAGTCTCGTGCAGCTCGGCCAGCGTCAGCTGCTGCCACCGTGGACCCTTCCGGGGGCGCTGATCGTGATCGCGCTCGTCGTGTTGGGCATGGCCTGGAGAGTGCGGTCTCGCACCCGAGCCCGTGACCGCGAGCTGCGAGAGCACGGCAGCTCGAACGTCGAGGCGATCGATCCGTTCTTCGCCACACGCGCACTGCTGCTGGCCAAAGCCAGCTCGGTGAGCGCCTCTGGGCTGAGCGGGGTGTTCGTGGGCCTGCTGATCTTCGCGCTCATTCCTCCGGCGACGCCGAGTGCGAGCATCGTGCTGCCGCTGGTCGTCACAGCGGGCGCATCGCTCGTGCTCGCGATCTGCGGCGTGGTCGCCGAGCTCTGGTGTCGGCTGCCGCCGAGCGACGGCGACGACCAGGGCCGCGGAGGCACCCCGAAGTCCGGCACTCCGGCGACCGGGCCGATCGATCCGGCGCCCGCGCGCACCAGGAGCCGACTGTGAGCCAGGCGCCCAGACTCGACGTCGGTGTGGTCGGCGCAGGCGCGGTCGGCATCGCGCTGGGGCTGGCCCTGGCCGGAGCCGGCCATCGCATCGTTGCCGTCTCGACCTCGTCAGAACGGCATCGTGATCGTCTCGAGACCGCGATGCCGCAGGTGCCGGTCGTCGATGAGGCGCAGGTGATTGAACGGGCCGATCTGGTCGTGCTCGCCCTTCCCGGTGATCAGCTCGCGGTCTTCGTCGAAGGCACCGCCGCTGCGCAGCTGTGGCGTCCGGGGCAGCTCGCCCTGCACACTGCGCCGCAGTTCGGCGAACGCGTGCTCGATCCGATCGCACGGCAGGGCGTGATTCCGTTGGCGGTGAGCCCGGCGGTGCAGCTCACCGACACCGGGCTCGATGTGCAGCGGATGCACGGCGCGGCCTTCGCGGTGTCGGCGCCTCCCGCGGTGGCTCCGATCGCACAGGCCCTGGTGATAGAGATGGGCGGCGACCCGGTGCCGATCAGTGACGCAGACCGCTCGGTGTATGCTGAAGCGCGTGCGGTCGCAGGCGATTTCTCGCGTGCGATCGTCGATCAGTCGACGGGTCTGCTGCGCGAGATCGGTGTGCAGAACCCTGCCAGGCTGATCCGTTCGGTGATTCAGTCATCGGTGGATGCGGCCCTCGACCGATCCCAGTGGCCAGACTCGAACCCCGGTCTGACCGACCTCCGCCCAGACGAGAGATGAGCGTTTTGTCCACGTCACCCGAAGAAGCCGGCACCTCGATCCCAGCGGATCCAGTCAGCGCCGATGTCGCCCGACCGCTCGGGCCGGTCGTGATGCACCGTCTCGCCGAGATGCATGCCTACGTCAGCGCCCTGCGCGAACAGGGGCTGACGGTCGGGCTCGTACCGACCATGGGTGCGCTCCACGCGGGTCACCTCTCGCTCGTCGATGCTCTGCAGCAGGAGGTCGACACGGTGATCGTGTCGATCTTCGTCAACCCCACGCAGTTCGCACCGGGGGACGACTATGACTCCTATCCGCGCACGCTGGATGCCGATGTCGAGCTGCTCGCCACCGTCGGAGTCGACGCGGTGTTCGCCCCCACGCCCACCGAGATGTACCCGCAGGGCGAGCTGCGCACCAGCATCCTGCCTGGTCTGCCGGGGCGCTATTTCGAAGGCAAGACGCGACCGACGCACTTCGCCGGTGCACTGACAGTGGTCAACAAGCTGCTGAACATCGTGCAGCCTGATGTGGCCGCCTTCGGCGAGAAGGACTTTCAGCAGCTCGTGCTGGTCACGAACATGGTCGCCGATCTGAACCTGCCCGTGCGCATTCTGCCGGTGCCGATTCGCCGTGACACCGACGGTCTGGCGCTGTCGAGTCGCAACGCCCGGCTCAGCGAGACCGAACGTGTCACTGCGCTGTTTCTCTCGAAGGCCGTGCTCGCCGTGCAGCGGCAGTGCGTCGACGGGGCTCTGCCGAGCGAGGCCAAACGTGTCGGTCTCTCTCTGCTCGAGGCACAGCCGGGCATCGAGGTCGACTATCTCGAGATCGTAGAACCACAGACTTTCGTGCCGGTCGCAGACGATGTCGCCGGCGCCGCCAGAGTGATTCTGGCCGCACGTGTCGGCCAGGTGAGACTTATCGACAACGCTGCGGTAGAGATCGCCGGGCCATCAACGGAGGAGAACGCATGACCGAACACGATGTGACCGGCGAGCAGGGGCTCAGCGCCGAACAGCAGTTGGCGGCTGACTCGAACGAGCAGCGCGAGGTGCGTCTGGCCAAGCGCGATCGTCTGCTGGCCGAGGGCGACGCCTACCCGGTGAGTGTGCCGGTGACCACGAGCATCCATGCCGTGCGTGAGGGCCATGCCGATCTCGAGGCCGGTGAAGAGACAGACGACATCGTCGGCATCGCCGGCCGCGTCGTCCACGTGCGCAACACCGGGCGTCTGTGCTTCGTGGCGCTGCAGGCGGGCGACGGGGAGCGCATCCAGGCGATGCTCAGCCAGGGCGAGGTGGGCAAAGAGTCACTCACCGCGTTCAAAGAGCTGGTCGATCTCGGCGATCACCTCTTCGTGCACGGCAGGGTGATCGCGTCGAAGCGCGGCGAGCTGTCGGTCTTCGTCGACCGCTGGCAGATCGCCTCGAAGGCGATCCGCCCGCTGCCGAATCTGCACAGCGAGCTCGGCGAAGAGTTCCGCGTGCGCAACCGCTACCTCGATCTGATCGCGCGTGACGCGGCCCGCGAGATGGTGCTCACCCGCGCGCACACCAATGCCTCGCTGCGCCATACCTTCGCCGAACACGGCTTCGTCGAGGTCGAGACGCCGATGCTCCAGACGGTGCACGGCGGTGCCTCGGCGCGTCCGTTCGTCACGCATTCGAACGCCTTCGACATGGATCTCTACCTGCGCATCGCCCCCGAGCTCTTTCTCAAGCGTGCCCTCGTGGGCGGCATCGATCGCGTGTTCGAGATCAACCGCAACTTCCGCAACGAGGGCGCCGATTCGACGCACAGCCCCGAGTTCGCGATGCTGGAGGCCTACGAGGCCTACGGCGACTACAACAGCATCGCCGATCTGACGCAGGAGCTGATTCAGAACGCGGCGAAGGCATCCAGCCCGACCGGCGACGAGACGGTGGTCTGGAGCGACGGCACGGCGCACGACTACTCGGGTGACTGGGATCGCATCGACCTGTACGGCTCGCTCAACGAGCAGCTCTCCGCTCAGTGGGCCGGCACCGGCAGTGCTCCGCAGATCACGGTCGAGACTTCGGTCGCCGAGCTGTCGTCGCTGGCCGACGCCGTGGGCATCATGCTCGATCCGAAGACCGCCACGCACGGCAAGTTCGTCGAAGAGCTCTGGGAGCACTACGTGAAGCCGGGGCTGACGCGTCCGACGTTCGTGATGGACTTTCCGCTCGACACCAGCCCGCTCACGCGCGCACACCGCTCGAAGCCCGGTGTCGTCGAGAAGTGGGATCTCTACGTGCGCGGGTTCGAACTCGCCACCGGCTACTCCGAGCTCGCCGATCCGGTGATTCAGCGACAGCGCTTCGTCGAGCAGTCACTGCTGGCCGCAGCCGGTGACCCCGAGGCGATGCAGGTCGACGAAGACTTTCTGACCGCCATGGAGTACGGCATGCCGCCTGCAGGCGGTATGGGCATGGGCATCGATCGCCTGCTGATGGCTCTGACCGGCCTCGGCATCCGCGAGACGGTGCTGTTCCCGCTGGTGCGATAAAGGGGATGCGATGAGTGCGCAGGAATGGATGACGGCGGCCCTGTGGGCGATCACACCCACGGCGCTGGTCGGCGTGCTGTTCTGGTACACCTTTCGGTCGGTGCTGCGAGCCGACCGCACTGAGCGCAAGGTGCGCAAGAGCGTGGAACAGCAGGAAGAGGCCCGGTTTGCCGAGCGCTATGGTGCGCTCCCGGACAGCGATCGGCAGGCGAACGCAGTCGCGCGCCCCGCTTCGTCGGCTGACGCACAGGCTCGGCCGAAGCATCCGTCTGACGCAGACGCAGCCACCGACCGCTGACCTGACTCTTCTCGTCGCCGAGCAGGACGCGAGCGGAGACGCAGTCGCCGGTGTGCGCTTAGCCCACGGCGAACACGCCCCGATCTGCGGCGGGTTTCTGGTTTGATGTTCATAACCGGCAAACCGCGAAGGAGATGCCATGTTCGAACGTTTCACCGACCGCGCCCGCCGCGTGGTGGTCTTGGCCCAGGAAGAGGCCAAGATGCTCAACCACAATTACATCGGCTCGGAGCACCTGCTGCTCGGGCTGCTGCACGAGGGCGAGGGTGTCGCAGCCAAGTCGCTGGAGCAGGTCGGCGTCACGCTCGACGAAGCTCGTGAGCAGGTCGAAGACATCATCGGCGTCGGCCAGCAGCCTCCGACGGGGCACATTCCGTTTACCCCGCGTGGCAAGAAGGTTCTCGAGCTCTCATTCCGCGAGGCTCTGCAGCTCGGCCACAACTACGTCGGCACCGAGCACATCCTGCTCGGGCTGATCCGCGAGGGCGAGGGCGTCGCCGTCCAGGTGCTCGTCAAACTCGGCGTCGATCTGACGCAGCTGCGTCAGATCGTCGTGCAGCAGCTTGCGGGCTACCAGAACGGCAAAGACGCGCAGCTCGCCGGCGTGGGCGCCGAAGGAGGCACGCAGGCCAAGGGCTCGCAGGTGCTCGACCAGTTCGGCGAGAACCTCACTCAGAAGGCCCGCGACGGCAAGCTCGACCCGGTCATCGGGCGCGAGCGCGAGATCGAGCGCGTGATGCAGGTGCTCAGCCGCCGCACCAAGAACAACCCGGTGCTCATCGGCGAGCCGGGCGTCGGAAAGACGTCGGTCGTCGAGGGGCTCGCACAGGCCATTGTCTCGGGCGAAGTGCCCGAGACGCTGAAAGACAAGCAGCTCTACACCCTCGACCTCTCGGCGCTGATCGCGGGTTCGCGCTATCGTGGCGATTTCGAAGAGCGACTGCGCAAGGTGCTCAAAGAGATCAAGAACCGCGGCGACATCATCATCTTCATCGACGAGATTCACACGCTCGTCGGCGCTGGTGCCGCAGAGGGCGCGATCGACGCGGCCAGCATCCTCAAGCCGATGCTCGCCCGCGGCGAGCTGCAGACCATTGGAGCCACCACCACTGACGAGTACCGCAAGTACTTCGAGAAAGACGCCGCTCTCGAGCGCCGTTTCCAGTCGGTGCAGGTGCGCGAGCCGAGCCTGCAGCACTCGATCCAGATTCTGAAGGGGCTGCGCGAGCGCTACGAGAAGCACCACAAGGTGAAGATCACCGACGGTGCGATCGTTGCCGCGGTGAATCTCTCGGCCCGATACATTCAAGATCGGCACCTGCCTGACAAGGCCATCGACCTGATCGATGAGGCCGGTGCTCGTCTGCGCCTCAGCGTGCTCTCCGCTCCGCCGCAGCTGCGTGAGTTCGACGAGAAGATCACCGAAGTGCGTGCTGCCAAAGAGCAGGCCATCGAAGACCAAGACTTCGAGAAGGCCGCCAGCCTGCGCGACCAGGAGAAGAAGCTGCTCGGCGAGCGGCTGAAGTCTGAGAAGGAATGGCGCAAGGGCGACAAAGAGGTGCACGCCGAGGTCGACGAGGGGCTCATCGCCGAGGTGCTGGCTCAGGCCACCGGCATCCCCGTCTTCAAACTCACCGAAGAGGAGTCGTCGCGACTGCTCTTCATGGAAGAGGAGCTCGGCCAACGCGTCATCGGGCAGAAAGAGGCCATCAAGGCGCTCTCTCGCAGCATCCGCCGCACGCGCGCCGGTCTGAAAGACCCGAAGCGCCCCAGCGGGTCGTTCATCTTCGCCGGGCCCACCGGCGTCGGCAAGACCGAGCTGGCCAAGGCGCTCGCGAAGTTCCTGTTCGACGACGAAGACGCGCTCATCTCTCTCGATATGTCCGAGTTCGGCGAGAAGCACACCGTTTCACGTCTGTTCGGTGCCCCTCCGGGCTTCGTGGGGTTCGAAGAGGGCGGACAGCTCACCGAGAAGGTGCGACGCAACCCGTTCAGCGTCGTACTGTTCGACGAGATCGAGAAGGCTCACCCCGACATCTTCAACTCGCTGCTGCAGATTCTCGAAGAGGGTCGCCTGACCGACGGCCAGGGCCGCAGCGTCGACTTCAAGAACACCGTCATCATCATGACGACCAACTTGGGGTCGAAAGAGATCTCGGGCGGGCCCGTGGGCTTCCAGGTCGAGAACGACCAGACCGTCAGCTACGAGATGATGAAGGGCAAGGTCAACGACGAGCTGAAGAAGCACTTCAAGCCCGAGTTCCTGAACCGCGTCGACGACATCATCGTCTTCCCCGCCCTCGACAAAGAAGAGCTGCTGCAGATCGTCGATCTGTTCGTCAAGCGTCTCAACGACCGACTCTACGATCGTGACCTGCGCCTCGAGCTCAGCGTCTCGGCCAAAGAGAAGCTCATCGAGATCGGTTACGACCCCACTCTCGGTGCGCGCCCGCTGCGTCGTGCCATCTCGGTGCAGATCGAAGACCAGCTGTCTGAACGCATTCTGCGCGGCGAGATCTCGGCCGGGCAGAAGATCGACGTCGACGTCGACGACAAGAACGACTTCACGTTCACGGTCGTCGATGGCGAAGGGCCTGAGCCGGAGCAGGGCAAGATCGCTGCGACACAGGTGCTCTAGACGCACGATGCCGAGTCTCTGAGACGGGACGCGGTGCTGCAGAACAGAGGAGCCATGCCCTCCAGGGGTTATTCTGGGGGGCATGGCTCTTTTGATTCGCTCCGCCCGCACCAGTGACATTCAGGCCATTCGCGACCTGATCACTCCGTACGTCGAGGAACGCGTACTGCTCGGCAAAGAGCTGGTGGTGCTCTACGAGGCGACGCAGGAGTTTCTGGTCGCCGAGCTCGACGGCCGCGTCGTCGGCGCGGGCGCTCTGCACATCTTTTGGGAGGATCTCGCCGAGATTCGCACCCTCGTCGTCGACCGCACCGCGCAGGGGCACGGCATCGGTCACAAGCTGGTGTCAGCGCTCATCGAGCGCGGCCGCACGATCGGGGTGTGGCGCATCTTCTGCCTGACCTTCGAGGTCGACTTCTTCACGCGCAACGGCTTCACCCGCATGCTCGATCCCGGCGTCGACCCCGACACCTACGTCGAGCTCGTGCGGTCGCCCGACGAAGGCGTGGCAGAGTTCCTCGAGCTGCAGCGTGTGAAGCAGAACACCTTGGGCAACACCCGCATGATCCTGCACCTCGACCACGACTCGTCGAACGGCGATGAGCCAGCCCAGCAGGGGCGATTCGAAGACACCGCCGATCGGTAGTCTGAAACCATGCATGCCACGTCGAAACGTCCTTCCCCCGCGGTCTATCGTCGCAGGCGTCTCGCAGCACTCGTTCTGCTGGTCGTCATCGTTCTGCTCGTCGTCTGGGCGGTGAGCTGTGCCACGAGCAGTGGCAGGAATGGCAGCAACGATGCAGACTCGGCTGCACAGACCTCGCAGACGAGCGAGCCGCAGAGCACAGGATCTGCAGACCCCACGAGCGACGACGCAGCGAAGAGCGCAGATGCGCAGAAGACCGAATCTGCTGCCTCGGCCACGCCGTCGGCAGATCCCGGCTCAGTGCCGACCTGTGACCCCGGCGAACTCTCGGTGAGCGTGAAGACCGAGAATGGCCAGTATTCGTTCTCACAGCAGCCGGTCTTCGTGTACGAAGTCTCGAACATCACCTCCGCGCCGTGTTCGGCCAATGTCGGCACGTCGCAGCAGGAGCTGGTCGTGGGCTCCGGGCCAGCCGAGATCTGGAAGTCGACGCCGTGCATCGCGAATCCCTCTGACGCCATGAACGTGCTGGAACCAGGCAAACCGCTGACCGGAACGGTCTCATGGGACCTCTCGATGAATGACGGCTCGGCCTGCTCGAAAGACCGTCACGCGTCAGTGACCGGCACCTACTGGGTGCAGGCCACGATCGTCGGCCGCTCGTCTGAGCAGTACGCGTTCATCATGCAGTAGGGCGCCCACATCACACCCTGCGGGGCTGCAGTGCTCTCGCCAGTGCCTCGTGCAGGCTTGAGACGCTGCGGTCATCGAGATGGGCGGCGTATCCAAGGCGCACGGCCTCGTCGGCGCGCTGGGCCGACTGCGCGGCGCGGCGCACCTGACCGGCGAGGCTGATCTCGCCGTAGGCGACGGTGTGTTCGTCGATCGCACGCCCGGTGGCGGCGGATGCGATGGCCAGTGCGATGGGCAGGTCGGCGGCCGGGTCGGTCACCTTCACCCCGCCCACAGTTGAGACGTAGACCTCCATATTGCTCACGGTGATGCCCGCACGACGCTCGAGGACGGCGATCAGCATCGAGACGCGCGATGAGTCGAGCCCGTTGGTGACCCGACGTGGCTGCGGCGCAGTCGACGACACGACCAGTGCCTGAATCTCGACCGGCAGCGCGCGGCGACCCTCCATCGCGATGGTGACTATCGTGCCCGGCACGTCGCTGCCTCGGGTGAGGAACAGCCCTGAGGGGTCGGGCACCTCACGGATGCCTTCGCCTCCCATCTCGAAGCATCCCACCTCGTCGATCGAACCGAAACGGTTCTTGTGCGCACGCAGAAATCGCAGTGAGGTCTGGGGGTCGCCCTCGAACTGGCAGACGACGTCGACGAGATGCTCGAGCAGACGCGGGCCGGCGATCGAACCGTCTTTGGTGACGTGGCCGACGAGCAGCAGCGGGATGCCCCACTGCTTCGCCGCACGGGTCAGGGTGTGCGCGACGGCTCGCACCTGAGCCGTGCCGCCGGGGATGCCCTCGATGCTCGCATCGGTGATCGTCTGCACCGAGTCGACGATGACCAGTGACGGCTGTGCCGCCTCGACCTGCGCGAGCGCGGCCGTGAGGTCGGTCTCGGCGGCGAGCAGCAGATGCTCGTGCACGGCTCCGGTGCGTTCGGCACGCAGGCGCACCTGCCCGGTGGACTCCTCGGCGGTCAGATAGAGCACGGTTCGCTCTTCGGCAGCCCAGCGTGCGGCGACTTCGAGCAGCAGGGTCGACTTGCCGACGCCGGGCTCACCGCTGAGCAGAATGGCCGCACCCGGGACGATGCCGCCGCCGAGCACACGGTCGAGCTCGCCGATGCCGGTCGGTACGTGTGTGGCATCATGCGACGAGAGCTCAGTGATCGGCCGGGCGAGGCGGTCTGCGTCGAGCGTCGGCAGCGCGCCCAACGCATCGACCATCTGCACCGACCCGCGGCGGCCGCTGACGATGCCGGTCTGCGTGCCGACCTCGACGACGGTGCCCCAAGCCTGGCATTCGGGGCATCGGCCGACCCACTTCGACGCCTTGAAGCCGCACTCTGTGCAGTGGTACGGAGCAATTGTGTTCTTCGCCATGCGTCCACAGTAGGCGACCCCACTGACATGGAGAGGGCTGGGGCGTTCCCACCTGCGCTACTCGTTGCGCAGCAGGCTCTGCGCGGCGTGTGCCACGACGGTTTCGCTGAGCAGCTCCAGCGCGTCGGAGGGCAGCTTCCACCGCTGCCAGTGCAGCGGCACGTGCACTGCAGAACCGGGCATGAGCTCGACGAGTCGGCCCGCGCGCAGCCACTCGTCGGCCTGCTGGTCTGGGAGCAGGCCCCAGCCGAGACCGAGCACGATGGCGTCGCCGAAGTCCTGCGCGGCGGGAACATAATGGCTCGGTGGCTGGGCGGCCTTGCCCAGCACTGAGTCGAGATAGCGCTGCTGCAGCATGTCGGAGCGGTCGAAGTTGATCATCGGTGCGAGCCGGCGCAGAGGCCAGCCGCGCGGGCTGTCGGCTGTCGTGTCGTCTGCATCTCGCCGCCATCGCTCGGAGAAGCCGGGCGAGGACACCGCCCGGTAGCGCATCATTCCGAGAGGTGTGCTCGTGCAGCCCTGCACCGGTTTCGCCGTCGTCGTGATGGCCGCCATCACCTCGCCTCGACGCAGCAGTCGAGTGGCGAGCTCCTCGTCTTCTCGGCGGATGTCATACACCGCGTCGATTCGATCGCGAGTCGCGGCCAGCGCACCAAGGAACCAGGTCGCGAGACTGTCTCCGTTCGCTGCGATCGGAATGGTGATCGTCAGGTTCGAGGCCGCATCCCCGGCTTCTCCGTCGCCGCGCCGCGCCGCCGCCGGGCCGCCGCCGTCGAGGCGGAGCGCACGCGCTGCATCCGCGCTCACCAGCAGCAGCTGACGGGCGTAGCGCAGAGCCACGCGGCCAGCCTGCGTCGGCTCGACCGGCGTGGTGCGCTGGACGAGCACGCTGCCGACGGCCTCTTCCATCGCGTGGATGCGCTGCGAGACTGCCGAGGGAGTCACATGCAGAGAGCGGGCCGCACGTTCGAAGCTGCCCTCGTCGACGAGAGCCACGAGGGTGGCGGCGTGGTCGAGTTGAAAAGACATCATGTATGAAGAGTATCTAATGCAGGTTTAGATGGATTAGCTGGACTTGATCTACGACTCGGGTGACGATCGAAGCATGCAAAACTCACTCCTGCTCTCGTCGGCGCTCGGCTTAATGACCGGTCTCTCGCTGATCGTCGCGATCGGCAGTCAGAACGCCTATCTGCTGCGGCTGGGGGTGACTGCGAGTCGGTCGGTGATGCTGCCGGTCGTCACCGTGTGCGCCCTGTCGGATGCTGTGCTGATCATCGCGGGTGTGGCCGGGGTCGGCGCGTTGGTGCAGTCGCTGCCGGTGGTGATGACGGTGATTCGCGTGGTCGGTGCGGCGTTCCTGATCGGGTACGGCGCGCTCGCGGCGAAGCGGGCGCTGAAGCCGACGGCGATGGCCGTCGATGCCGGGACAGAGGCAGTGACAGGTGCTGACGACACCGATGCTGAGACCGATGCAGCCCACGGTCGCCGCTCGCTAATCTCGGTGCTGCTCACCGTGCTGGCGTTCACCTGGCTGAACCCGCATGTCTACATCGACACCGTGGTGCTGCTCGGCTCGCTCGCGCAGCACCAGACGCACCCGTGGTGGTGGGCCGCCGGGGCGATCCTGTCGAGCTTCATCTGGTTCTACGCGCTCGGGTTCGGTGCGCGGATGCTGCGGCCGCTCTTCGCGAAGCCGAGGGCCTGGCAGATCCTGGACATCTGTATCGCCGTCATCATGTTCGCGCTGGGGCTGCGGCTGCTGCTCGGATTCTGACGTCGTCTCTGTCGGCTGTGCCTCTGGGCGATTTGGCGAGTCGGCCCGACTCCGCTATATTTGCTTGCGGTGACGTGTCTGAGCGGCCGAAAGTGCATCACTCGAAATGATGTGTAGGGCAACCTACCGCGGGTTCAAATCCCGCCGTCACCGCCACAGGTCGAAGGCCCTGTATCCAGTGTGTTAACTAGGTGCGGGGCCTTCGTCGTCTGTTCGCCTTGGCAGAGTACAGTGCTCACATGACTGCCATCTCACCGCTGCCGCAGCACCTGCTCGGCCACCGCATCCGCCTCGACCCGCTCACCGAACAGGATCTGCCCGCCCTGCACGCGGCGATCGGGCGCCCCGAGATCTTCGCAGACGGCTATGGCGGGGGAGCAGCCAACTATCATGCCGACCTGCCGAGTTTCATCGAGTGGGCGCGAGGTTACTATCCGTGGCGGGTGGGGCTGCCGTTCGTCGTGCGGGTGCTCGACGGCCCTGACGACGGGCACGTCATCGGCACCAGCTCTCTGACCGACTTCGAGCTGCATAAGGAGCGCCTGCACCTCGGTTGGACGGCCTACCATCCGCACGTCTGGGGCACCTCGGTCAATGCCGAGACGAAACTGCTGCTGCTCAGCCTCGCGTTCGACCACGGCTTCGGGCGAGTGCGCATTCAGGCCGACGCCCGCAACGAGCATTCGCGGCGGGCGATCCTCAAGCTGGGCGCCACCTTCGAGGGCATCTCGCGGCGTGATCAGCCGCGTGCTGACGGCAGCTGGCGTGATGCGGCGATCTTCTCGATCGTCGCAGCCGACTGGCCCCGGGTGCGTGAGGGGCTGCAGGCCCGTGTGGATGCTGCACCGGCGGAACCGATCACGCTGAGCGGGCCGGCGGCGTGAGTGTACTCAGCCCTCAGCGGCCTGCATCAGCTGCCGCACCACGACGATCGCCGACTCCATGTCGCGCTGGGTCGGAGCGAGCTGCTGCGCGGCTGGCACCTGTGAGAGCGCCGAGCCATAGTAGATGCCGTCGCTGATCAGAAGAATCGTGCGAGCGAGATCTTCGTCGTGTACCGTGTTGCGCAGCAGCGTCAGCCATCGCTGGTTGACGTCGTGAAGGGCCTGCTGCGCCGCCTCGCTGCCCTGCGCAAGACGAACGGTCGCGAGCAGAGCCCGATCGAGCGGAGTGCCGGCGTTGTTCGACGTCCGCAAGAAGTTCTCGACGGTCTCGAGCGCGGTGCCCTCCAGGCTGTGCACGTCTTCGTCCATCAGTGCGTCGAGACGTTCGAGCAGCCCGCGCTCGAGGTCGCTCTTCGACGCGAAGTGATACAGCAGCCCGCCCTTCGAGACCTCGGCGCGCTCGGCGACGGCCTCAAGCGTCGCAGCGCGCTCGCCGGAGTCGAGCAGCAGGTCGATGTATGCGTCGAGCACCCGCTCGCGGGCCGGTCTGTCACTCACGTTGATCTTCGCTCCTGTGGTCGGTCTGGTGGATGTCATACTCGACGTCCTGCGAGTCATCGGCTCGGTCGTATGCGTCGTTGCCGGTTTCGCCACCAGTGTCGTCGTCTGCTCAGCTCACTCCATTGTGCCCCTATGGCAACTATACCGTCCGTACGGTACAGTATCTCGTGTGAGGCAGCACGAATCCCCTGAAGCAGTCAGAGAAACCGACCACCGCGCCGCAGGCAGTCTGCGGGCAGAATCGGTCGAGACGCCCCCGCTCGCGACGGCTCGAGACTGGATCGCGCTGGCGGTGCTGATGCTCCCGGTGCTGCTGGTCTCGATCGACAACACTGTGCTGAGCCTCGCGCTTCCGCACATCGCCGAGGCACTTGAGCCGGACGCCGCACAGCAGCTCTGGATCATCGACGCCTACTCGATCGTGCTCGCCGGCCTGCTCGTCACGATGGGCAGCCTGGGAGACCGCATCGGCCGTCGCCGCCTGCTGCTCATCGGGGCCGCCGGGTTCGCCGTCTTCTCTGTTGCCAGCGCATTTGCGACGACCGCGCTGGAACTGATCCTGCTGCGCGGCCTCACGGGAGTCTTCGGCGCCATGCTGATGCCATCGACGCTTGCCCTGATCCGCGGTATCTTCCGCGACCGCAACCAGCGCCGAGTCGCGATCGCCGTGTGGGCAGGATGCTTCTCGGCGGGCTCAGCCGCAGGCCCGCTGGTCGGCGGCGTGGTGCTGGAGCACTTCCACTGGAACGCGATCTTCCTCATCGCACTGCCTGTGCTGCTGCCGCTGTTCATCCTGACGCCGCTGCTCGTCAGAGAGTCCCGCGACCCGCATCCGGGCCCCATCGACGTGCCCGGAATGCTCGCTTCGATCGTCGCGCTGGTCGCCATCGTGCTGGGCATCAAGGAGTTCGCGGCTCAGGGCTTCGGTCTGCAGCCGATCGTCTCGATCGTGGTCGGCTTCGCCGTCGGCGCCTGGTTCGTGCGCCGCCAGCTTCGTCGCCCCGTGCCGCTGCTGGACCTCACGCTGTTCCGCAACCCGCTCTTCAGCGGCAGCATCGCAGTTAACCTGCTCAGCGTCGTCTCGATGGTCGGCTTTCTCTTCTTCGTCAGCCAGCATCTGCAGATCGTCGTCGGCCTCACCCCGCTGGCGGCAGGGGTGGTGCTGCTGCCGGGCATCGTGCTGATGATCATCGCGGGATTCGCCGTCGTGCCGCTGTCCAAGCGCGTCACGGCGCGCGTCATCATCACGGGATCGGTGCTGCTCTCGGCAACGGCCTACGTGCTCATGGCTGCGTTCGGCGCCGGATCCGCCTGGCAGATCGTCCTCATCGCCTTCGTCATTCTCGGCGTCGGCGTCGGCATGGCCGAGACGCTCTCGAACGACCTCATTCTCTCGGCCGCACCCAAAGACCGAGCCGGGGCGGCATCCGCACTCTCAGAGACGGCATACGAAGTCGGAGCCGTGCTAGGCACGGCGCTGCTCGGCGGGCTGCTCACGGCGCACTATCGCGGCGCGCTGGTCGTGCCTGGCGGAGTCGATGCGGATGCCGGCGCACGCGCCCGAGAGACGCTCGCCGGCGCCGAGCAGGTCGCTGCGTCGCTGCCGAACGATCTCGGCGCGGAGCTCATGCGCGTGGCCAATGCTGCGTTCGAAGGAGGCGTCACCATGACGTCGGTCATCGCTGCGGTGCTGATGCTGGCGGCGGCTGCGGCGGCCTGGTTCGTGCTGCCGAAACGCTGAGACCCGACCACAAGTATCTGACCCGATATCAGCATCTAGACTGTAGTTGCACGTTGGTTGCCTGAAGGCCGCTTGGGGTTTTCCTTCCCGTAACCTTAGGGGCGCAGACTCGGCAATTGCAGTCGACGAATCGTATATCGGGGGAAGTTCCCGGAGACCTCGTCGAGACAATCATGTATTGGTCTCTCAGAAGGGAACCACGAAGCTCAGATGGATGCTTCCACAATCATCGTCGTCGTGCTGGTCGTCGCCACGGCGCTGACATTCGACTTCACGAACGGGTTCCATGACACGGCGAACGCCATGGCCACCTCAATTGCCACTGGGGCGCTCAAGCCCAAGACCGCAGTCATCGCCGCTGGCATTCTCAATCTGATCGGCGCCTTCCTGTCGACCGAGGTCGCCAAGACGATTTCGGGCGGCATCATCAACGAGGGCGACGGCGGGGTGGTGATCGGACCTGAGGTCATCTTCGCCGGTCTCGTGGGTGCCATCATCTGGAACATGCTGACCTGGCTGGTGGGCCTGCCCTCCAGCTCATCGCACGCGCTCTTCGGTGGCCTCGTCGGTGCCGTGATCGTTGCGGTCGGCACCTCGGGCGTGAACTTCTTCAACGTGTTCACGAAGGTGCTGCTGCCGGCGTTCGTCTCGCCGGTGGTCGCAGGTCTGGCTGCGTTCTGCGCGGTCAAGATCATCCTAGCGATCGTGCGCAAGATGGATGCGAAGAAAGTCGAGAGCGGATTCCGCCACGGCCAGACCGCGACCGCTCTGCTGGTCGCCCTCTCGCACGGCACGAACGACGCGCAGAAGACGATGGGCATCATTACGCTGACGCTCATCGCAGCGGGCATACAGCCCACCGGCAGCGGTCCCGAGTTCTGGGTCATTGCGGCCTGCGGTCTCGCCATCGCACTGGGTACGTACACCGGCGGCTGGCGTGTCATCCGCACGCTGGGCAAGGGCATCACCGAGATCACCACGCCACAGGGCTTCGCCGCCGAGGCGAGTTCGGCGACCACCATCCTGGTCTCTTCCCACCTCGGTTTCGCACTGTCGACCACGCAGGTCTGCTCCGGGTCGATTCTCGGTGCCGGGCTCGGACGCAAAGGCGCCAGAGTCAGCTGGGGAGTCGCCGGCCGCATGGGCATCGCCTGGCTGGTCACCTTTCCCGCAGCGGCGCTGGTGTCGGCTGCGGCGTCGGCGCTCGCTCACACCGGCCTGATCGGCACCCTCGGCGTCGCGGTGCTCGCCCTCGCGATCGTGTGGGGCATCGTCCGGCTGTCGCATCGCAACCCGGTGACCGCTGACAACGTGAATCACGAGACCACCGGTGAGCCGGTTCCGGCCACTGTTCCGGCTGCGTAGTCTGAAAGGAACAGAACACAACAATGCCTTCTCTCATCAGCTTTCTGACCGTCCTCGTCGTCGCAGTCGTGATCGCCAGCGTCGTCAGTGCTCTCTACGCCACTGCACTGCGGCTCTGGGAATCGGGTCAGGTCGACAGCACCGGCGACGCACACTTGATCGCCCGCACCGGATCAGTGGTCTGCTTTTCGCTCTGCGTCGCCATCGTACTTTTCACCCTGTGGCTTATCGTGCCGCAGTTCCACTGAGCCGTACACGACTCGTCATCACACAGACTGCACCCGGGACGACTCTGTCGAGCCCAGCCCTGGGCCGTTGGACCAAGGAGTAACAATGACCACCATCCTCGTCGGCATCGACGGCACCGTGCGCGGTGAACGCGCACTCGCATGGGCACTGGCTCAGGCCAACTTCGTCACTGACCCGCAGCTGCACCTGCTGACCGTGGTTGACCCGCATGCGCTGCGGGGCACTGGCGTCAGCGAGACGGATGCGACGCAGGCTGCCGAGAACCTGATCGCCTCAGTGCAGCGCACTGCCGCGGAGTCGAATCCGGACCTCGGCATCACGGCATCGGTCACTCGCGGCGGCATCGTCGACGCGCTGGTAGACGCGGCCGACCAGAGTGATCTGATCGTGCTGGGATCGCACCACGGAGCATCGTTCGGCGAAGCGGTCGGCGGTGCCAAAGGCCTGCGCGTCTCGGTGTCGACGAACGTGCCGACCGCGGTGATCCCGTCAGACTGGACGCCGTCGGCCGCTGATCACGCCGAATCCGGAATCGTCGTCGGCGTGGGCCCGGACAACGTCAGCGAAAAAGCGGTCGAGTTCGGCGTCACGCAGGCGCTGGCCACGGATCAGCCGCTGGAGCTCGTCTCTGTCTGGGGGCTGCCGCCGGTGATCAGCCGGCCGGCAGAGGCAATGGGCGGAGGACTCGCTCCGGTGGGTCGCCAGTTCCAGGAGCAGCTCGACGCACGCGCCCTGCAGCTGCGCACGAAGAACGAGGATCTCGACGTCACCGGGCGCTCGATCGAAGGCGCTCCGGCGTCTCAGCTGACTGCGGCCGCGGCCGGTCGACGCATGCTGGTGCTGGGCACTCATTCGCGCACGGTGCTCGGACGTGCGCTGTTCGGCTCGGTATCGCACGGCGTGCTGCTCGATCTTCGTGTGCCGACGGTCGTCGTACCGAACGTCTGAGCGAGACTCTTCGCGGGGCCGGCCCGCTCAGCGAGTTTCTCTGGCCTGCCGCGCTGCTGCGACGTCGCGGGCGTTGTCGATGAGCACATTGATGCGCTGCAGCAGGCTGCGTTCGTCGATGCCGGTCAGTAGAGCGTTCTCGAAGGTGTCGAGACCCTGCCACGCTTCGGTCAGTCGGCGTGCACCGCGTTCGGTGAGGGCGACGCGCTGCGTGCGACGGTCGTTCGGGTCTTGGTACAACGACGCGAACCCGACCTTGACCAGCGTTCGAGTGCGTGTGGCGGCCGCTGCGCGGGAGATGCCGAGCTGCTCGGCGATCTCTCGAACGCTGAGCTTCTCTTTGCCGGCTGCGGCAAGGGCCATCAGCGCATAGAACTGAGTGGCCGGAAGCTGCCATTCAGCACGCAGGTACTCATCGATCAGGCGATCGAAGAGCGAAGTCGCGTAGTGCAGACGAAAGCCGGCATCGGTGATGCGGGGCAGAGGGCCCTGGGAGTCTTCGTACTGCTGCGTCATGGTATCTGCAGTGAACCGCTTTCCTCTGCACAAGTCAAGGACATCGCGCGGGCGTCGCGGATTGTCCGCGAGGAGTTCTCCAACACGACATATGCGGTTGCAGGCATATCTCAGCGGCGGTGCGCCAGTTCCGCGAGATCGATGCCCCGCAGTCGAGCGAACTCCGCGGTCGGGCCGGTGATGAGCACATCAGTGCAGGCAAGGGCCGCCAGGTCGGCCGCTCCGAGCAGCGTGAGCAGAGTCTGCACCTGCTCCTTCCATGCCTCCAGCTCGGCCGTCAGAGCGTCGACCCCGTCAGAGACGAGCACGTGCAGAAAGTGGCCGCTGACCCCGACGGCGCGAGCACCCAAGGCGAGCGCGCGTACGACATCCAGCGGATTGCGTACGCCGCCGGAGGCGATCGCCTCGACCGGCAGCGCAGGCACCGCGTGCAGGGAATCGAGCAGGCACTCGACGGCGGACTGTCCCCAGCCCGACAGGTAGTCGTATTCGCTGCGCTGACGCCGACGGTTCTCGATCGCGATGAAGTTCGTGCCGCCGCGTCCGCTGACGTCGACGGTGCGCACACCGCGTTCGAGCAGCTGCTCGACGCTGTGCCTGCTGAGTCCGAACCCGACCTCTTTGACCACGACCGGCACGCCGACGTCGGCCACAATCCGCTCGATCCGGTCGAGCCAACCGCGAAAGTCGCGGTCGCCCTCGGGCATCACGAGCTCTTGGGCCGGGTTCACATGGATCTGCAGCGCGTCGGCAGAGAGAATCCCGACGGCTCGCTTCGCCTGCTCGACGGTCATCTCGGGGCTCACATTCGCGAATACGAATGCTTCAGGGGCGTTCTCACGGATCACCCGAAACGTCGATTCCAGGCCCGGGTCGCGCAGCGCAGGGCTCACCGAACCACTGGCGATCGACACACCTGCAGCCGCGGCAGCCCGTGCGAGGTCGGCGTTGAGCGCTCCGGTCATCTTGCTGCCGCCGGTCATCGCGTTGATGTAGAACGGCACCGGCCAACGCCGACCGGCCACGGTCGTGCTGATGTCGACCGCGTCGCGCGTCAGCTCGTTGAAGGTGTGGTGAAGAAACCGCACGTCGTCGAAACCCGAACCACGCTGTTCGTCGCGAAGCTCCTCGGCGAGGCGAACGTGCTCGTCTTTGCGCTCACTGCTCATGCTGCTCTGTGTCCCTTCATGTCTGCGACATCCCGTCTCGAGCTTGAACCGCAGAGCACGACGCCCGCCGAGCGACCTGCGGGGCCATGCCCTACTCGACCGTGCCCTCCGGCTGGTGCACCCGCAGATTCAGCGGCCTGATGTCGGCCCGCTCCCACGCTGCGAGCATGCCGTCGATGTCGGCGTCGCGATCGATCAGCACGATGCCGCAGTCTCCGCCACCCGCACCCGAGGTCTTCGCCGCACCGCCGCATGCCTCGGCCGTCTCGATCAGGCGCTGCAGCTTCGGAGTCTCGATGGTGATGCCCGAGTGCTCGCCCAGCCCGCGCAGCAGTTCGCGGTTGCGGCGGATGCCTGCGGCGATCCCGACGCCGTCGTCGCGTCCCAGCGCTTCGGCCAGTTCGGTCACACACGAGCGGCTCTCCGCGAGGAAGCGGCTGTAATGCACGCTGCGCTGGCCTTTGCGGGCCTGCACCCCGCTGACCAGGCGAGCGGTCGAGGCGGGCGAGCCAGTCCATCCCACGACGAGGCGAAGACGATCGGGCGGCACGATGCGGCTCACCTCGAGACCCGGCCAGTCGATGGCGAGCATCTCGGTGAGCGATCGGGCGACGCGCTCGGCGCGCACCCACTCCCGATCGAATGCCCGGTATACGATCCAGCCGCCGAACATGCTCGCCGCCACGTCGCCGCCCGAGCCGCTGCGCTGCACTTCGATGCTTGCGATCAGGGCCAGTTTGAGCTGCTCCATACGGGTCAGATCGAGACGATAGTGCTCGCAGAGCGCCCGCACTGTGGCCACCGTGACCGCGGCAGACGACCCGAGGCCGAACTTTCGACCGGCATCATCGTCGAGCTCGCTCGTGATGTCGAGGTCGTACAGCTCGAGTGACGCGCCGAGCCCGACTGCGGCCTCCTCGACCACTCTGATGGCGGCGAGCACGAAGTCGAAGGGCGTCTGGTCAGGCTCGATCACCATGTCGTTGTCACGTCGATGCCACTCGAGCGAGAGGCTCGCGTACTGGTCTGAGGTGATGTGCCCGGTGTCGCGGGCGGGGCTCACCCGCACCTGCACATAGCGGTCGACGGCGATCAGCACCGCCGGGTATCCGGCTTCGACGACGGCATACTCGCCGGCGATGTAGAGCTTGCCGGGCGCGCGCACGACGGTGGTGCGGGCCGGAACGGCGACGTCATGGGCAGCGCACATGTCTAGAGACCTCCTGCATGGTTCGTCGTGGCGGTGTCGAGAACTGAGGTGCTGGGCACGCCGACCTCTCCCGGCCAGACCTGCAGGCCCGGGCCTGACCGTGCCACCACGGTCTGCAAGCCCGGCACACTCGGCTCCAGCCGCTGCCGCAGCCAGGATCGCACCTGCTCAGATGCCGAACCGCTGGTGAGCACCTTGACGTTGGCTCCGGCATCCATGGTCGCCCAGGCCGGCAGGCCGGCTGCGCGGGCCTCGCGCACGGCCTGCAGCGCTTCGATGCTGGAGGCGTTCAGATACTGCACACGAGGCTCTGCGGCGAGCATCGTGGCGTGCATGCCGAAGGCGTTCGCCTCGGCTGCCTCGCCCAGCCGGGGCAGGTCTGCCTGTGCGATCGCGTCGAGCGCCTCGGCCAGATCTTCGTGGCTGCGCCGCACCCAGGGCTCGTACTCGATCGATGTCTCGACGGTTCGCCGCATGGCCTCGCGGCTCGAGACCGCCTTGCGCCCTGAGTCGATCACGAGCACGACGATCGCCAGATCGAGATCGCTCGGAAGCGGCTCGGCATACGAGGATTCGTGGTCATGGCCGGCATGCCAGACGGCCAGGCCGCCGAACACCGACCGTGATGCCGACCCCGACCCCCGTCGTGCGAGCCTGGAGAGGCCGCGATCGTCGAGTTCGAGACCTGCTGCTGCGGCGGCGGCCCCGGCCAGCGCGGCGAATCCGCTGGCAGAGCTCGCGAGCCCCGCCGCAGTCGGCACAGTGTTGTGTGTGACGACATCGGCCGCGGAGGTGATGCCAGCACGCTCGCGCACGATGTCGAGAAAATCTGCGATGCGCCGCAGCGACTGACCGGTCAGCGGCCGGCCGTCGAGCACGGCACGGTCACCCGCGCCGTCGTCGACGAAACGCACTGTGGTGACCGTGTGCAGATCGTCGAGGGTCAGTGACAGGCTCGAGGTGCGCGGCAGGATCAGCCGTTCGTCGGCTTTGCCCCAATACTTGATCAGCGCGATGTTCGCGTGCGCCACAGCAGTGGCCACGCCGGGAGCCGCTGCCACCGGTTTCGCGCGATCCGTCACGCGGCGACCTCGTAGGCGTGCGGTGCGTAGACCCACGTGCCGGTGGCCCCAGCCATCCCGAGCGCAGCGGCGATGCGCTTCGCATCAGCGCTGGTGCGGGCGAGGGCGATCACGCAGCCGCCGCGTCCCCCGCCGGTGAGCTTCGCCCCGACAGCGCCCGCACTGCGCGCCGCGGCGGTGAGCTGGTCGAGGCGTGCGTTGCTCACGCCCAGCTCGGCCAACAGCCGGTGTGCGTCGTTCATCTTCTGGCCGAGCCCGCTGACATCGCCGGCGCGCACGTCGTCGACCGCCTCGGCGGTGATGCGCCCCAGCTCGGCCAGCCGTGGTCGGGTGACCTCGGGGCAGCGCTCGTGCTCTTCGCGAATGTGCCCGACGGTCTCGCGGGTGCTGCCGTGAATGCCGGAGTCTGCCACGACGATCCACGCTGAGAGATTGATCTGCACGGCTGTGGTCGCGCCAGCCTGAAAATGGATCGGCGACTGCGACGAGGTCGCGGTCGCATCGAGCCCGGACGGATGCCCGTGTGCGATGCGCTCGGCCATCTGCGTCAGGTCGAAGAGGTCTTCTGGCTCGGCGTCGACGTCGAAGGCGCTGAGCACGGCCCGGATGACCGCACCGGCCGCTGCAGCGGACGATCCAAGGCCCCGTTCCGGCGGGAACTCCGCGTGCGTCTCGATGCGCAGGCGGGCGTTCGGATGCCCCGCGAACTCGAGCGCCGCATCCACCGCCCGAACGATGCTTGCGAACCTCGCCGGCGCCTCGTCGAGCGGACCGACCCAGCCCAGGCTCGACAGCTCTGACGGGCGTGTGGTCGGTTCGACGCGGGCGATCATGCGCAGATTGCGCAGCGGCATCGCGATCGCCGGGTAGCCGTAGACGACAGAGTGCTCGCCGAAGAGGATGATCTTCGCGACGGTCTGACCGACGCCTGCGTGCATCGGAGTGTCGACCGATGAGCGGTCTGAGGGGGAGGGGTCGCCGACCTGCACAGTGAAGAAGCCTTTCCCGGTGCATGCGCACCGACGCACAACGCTGCCGCTCAGAGCAGGTTCTGCACGATCCATGGCGCGGCGTACAGCGTCATGAACTGCACGCCGTAGCTGACGCCAAGCTTATTCAGGGTACCGCAGGCGACGCCGACGAGCAGCACGCCGAAGATGTTGGCCACCCCGGCGTCGAGATAGGCGAGCAGCAGAATGAACCCGATGAAGAGCCCGAGCACGGCCTCGTGCGGGATGTAGCGCATCACGAAGTAGGTGATCTGGTACGAGTAGCGCACAGCGATCACATAGGTCAGCACGAGTGCGAGCAGAGCGCCGACGACCACCGCGGTGATGAACTGGCCGGTGCTCAGCAGCTGGTGCAGGTTGTGGTCGAGCGAGAAGACCGGTGGTGCGTTGAACAGCGCCTGCGCCGGGCCGATCGCGACCGGCGAGAGCGGAATGCCGACGGCCAGCAGCGGGATGATCACCCCAGACAGGTAGGCGGCGTGTGCGACGCCGTTCATGCTCGACACCGCGCGGTTCGCGTGCTTGAGCCTGTCGCCGCTGCGACCGGCAGAGGCCTCGCCGATCAGGAAGGTCAGGCCGACCGGGCTGAGGAAGAACAGCGGGGTGGTGATCAGCGAGGCGAGGCCGGTGCGACCCATCTCGTCACGAGTGAGGATGCGGCCGGGCGCGAGCGACTGGCCGCTCAGATCTCTGCGCGAGATCTCGACGGTGGTCGGCGCGTACCTGGGCAGACTGTCGCGGCTGCGCTTGTTGAGCAGACCCAGGATCGAGACCAGCAGCGGGCCGATGGTGATGCCCAAGAAGAACGAGACCGAGATGTTGCCGTCTTTGGGTATCACCTCCTGCGTCCGGTAGAGCGAGAGCAGGCCCTGGAAGAGCAGCGCCATCGGGATGATCGAGATGAGCGAGAGCAGTCGATTGCTGCCGAGCAGCGCGAGCAGCACGGCGCCGAACACGAAGAGCAGTGAGCCGTACTGGCGCAGGGTCTCGGCATAGGGCGTGATCGCCGTGGCGATGGCGAGGCTCACCGGAATCGCGATGATCGTGCCCACGGCGCTGCCTGCTGCCATCTTCTTGATCGTCTCGGCGGCGCGTCCCTTGCTCTTGAGATAGAGCGAGTGCTCCATCATCGGAGTCGACATCACGCCCCCGGGCAGGCCGACCAGGGCTGTGGGAATCGCATTGGTGAGATTGAGCGTCACGATCGCGGCGATGAAGAAGGTGAGCACCACGATCGGTGCGACGCCCGCGAGCACCAGCGCCAGGGTGACGGGCACCAGCACGCTGGTCTCGTCGGTGCCGGGAATGAACCCGATGAACGAATAGAACATGATCGCGCCGATGGCGGCGATCAGCATCTGAATGATGATCGAGACGTCCATCAGCGGTCACCGGCCTTGTCGGTGTCTGCGGCGACATCGGCTTCGGCCCTGATGTGGATGCTGTGTTCGAGCCCGTCGTCGGCGCTCACGATGCGCACGTCTCGTTTCGGCGTGAAGACGAAGGTGCTGATGACGAAGCCGATGACCGAGCCGCCGAGTCCCCAGAAGAAGACGTTGAACGAGAGCAGCGTTGCGATCAGCAGCGCGGCTGCGGTGGTGCCACCACAGATCAGAAGTGCCCACGTGAGGTCTCGCGGAGAGACCAAATCGTTCCACACTTCGATGTACCGCGCCTGATCGTCCGATTGACGGTCAGTGGAAGTCATGCTTCCTGATGCTAGACGGTCGGTCGGAACAAAGAAAGATATGCGCCGCAGCGATCAGTTGATGCCGCGGATGACGATCGTCTCGGTGCCCGGGGCGTGCGCCGCTTCGTCGGCCAGGATGGCGTCGATGACCGACGGGTCGCTGTCGGTGAGGAACGTGTGCACGCGATCGACCTCGTCGGCTTCGCCGATCAGCTCGGCGGCTTTGCCCAGCTCGAAGAGCGAGAGCAGAAAGCCACGGTTCGGCTCGTGCGACCACGGAATCGGACCCTGCCCCTTCCATCCGTGTCTGCGCAGAGCGTCGAGGCCGCGGTGATAGCCGGTGCGAGCGTAGGCGTATGCGTTCACATAGTTGCCGTGTGTGCGAGCCTGCTGTGCGAGCAGCGCCCAAGGCAGTGACGCTGCGGGGAACGAGGCCGCCACGCGGTTGAGCGGCTCGTCGGCGAGAGCGTCAGCGAGACCCGGCACCTCATCGAGGAACGTCGGTGGAATCGAAAGCAGATTGTTGTCGCCCATGCCATCCAGTATGCCTGCTGGCGCCAGCAGTGTCGATCAGGTCGCAGACACCTGTCGGAGGGATACGATCACGCCGGTCGTGGCGCGTCCCGACGAGCAGCACAGGCCGCTCAGCGACGGCCGTGCTCGAGCGCGAAGCGGCGCAGCAGACGGTGCGCCGGGGTGGTGTCGAGGCCCAGCGTCGCCTGCTCGATGGCTGCGATGTGGCCGGCCGGGTAGTAGCCGTGCCCGTCGTAGAGCGTCGCACGCCGAATGAACGCAGACCGGTCAAGCTCGGGATGGAACTGCGTCGCGTAGCCGCGCTCGCCGACGCGGATCATCTGCACCGGAGCAGTCGCCGAGGTCAGCAGCAGTTCGGCGCCCTTCGGCACCTCGAGCAACGACTCATGGTGCCCGACGAACGAAGAGATCTGCGCAGGCGCGTCATCCAGCAGACGATCGGATCGGCCGGCGGAGGTGACCTGCAGGGTGACGGCTCCGGCATCCTCGGCGAAGTCAGGACCCAACGGGGTCTCAAGCACCGTGGCGACCGCGCCCATTCCGTAACAGGCCCCGAAGAACGGAAAATCGGCATCGAGAATGCGACGCACCAGGGCGAACACGTCGTGCTCGACCCGTCGCTGCAGCGGGTCTTTGCGCTCGGGCGGGGCCGACCAGTCATAGGGGCTGCCACCGAGCAGCACTCCGCTGAGCTCGGTGAGATCGATCTCGGGCAGCGGTGCACGGTCGAGTCGGTGGTGCACGAGGGCGTCTGACCCCAGCCCGGTGTGCTCCAGCATCGAGGCGCGCTCGGCCGCAGTGGCCTCGTCACTCGTGCGCGCGCTCAGATACAGGAATGGCTTCATGCGTTCAGCTTATTTGCGCCGGAGTCCAGACGCCATATTGTGACGCTCTGCGACGAATGCCCGCAGAAGACCCTGAGTCGCAGGCAGATGGCAAGATGGACGGGTGAACTTCAGCTTCGACATCGACACCCGACTCGACGATCAGCCGAGAGGCGGGCGCACGGGGGTCATCCACACGCCGCACGGCGACATTCGCACCCCGGCGTTCATTCCGGTCGGCACCAAGGCGGCCGTCAAAGCGGTGCTGCCCGAGTCGATGAGCGATCTCGGGTCACAGGCGCTGCTCGCCAATGCCTACCATCTCTACCTGCAGCCGGGACCCGACGTGCTCGACGCCGCCGGCGGGCTCGGTCGCTTCATGAACTGGCCGGGGCCCACGTTCACCGATTCCGGGGGCTTCCAGGTGATGAGCCTGGGCGTGGGGTTCAAGAAGGTGCTCGCGATGGACACCAGCGGGCGGCAGTCCGACGACGTGATCGCGAAGGGCAAAGAGCGGCTCGCTCACGTCGACGACGACGGTGTCACGTTCAAGTCGCATCTGGACGGCACCATGCATCGGTTCACCCCGGAGGTGTCGATGCAGATTCAGCACCAGCTGGGTGCCGACATCATGTTCGCCTTCGACGAGCTCACCACGCTGATGAACACCCGCGGATACCAAGAGCGTTCGCTGGAGCGCACCCGCCTGTGGGCCGAGCGGTGCCTCGCCGAGCATCGGCGCCTCACCGACGAACGGGTCGGCAAGCCGTATCAGGCCCTCTTCGGTGTGCTGCAGGGCGCGAACTATGAGGATCTGCGCCGCAAGGCTGCTCGCGACCTCGGCAGCATGGAGATCGACGGGCAGCGCTTCGACGGGTTCGGCCTCGGTGGGGCGCTCGAGAAGCCGCGCATGGCCGAGATCATCGGGTGGATGGCCGAGGAGCTTCCCGAGGATCGGCCGCGTCACCTGCTCGGCATCAGCGAACCAGATGACATCTTCGCCGCGGTGGCAGCAGGGGCCGACACCTTCGACTGCGTCTCGCCGACGCGTGTGGCACGGTCGTCGGCCGTGTACTCGCGCCACGGGCGCTACAACCTGAAGCAGACGAGGTTCCGCATGGACTTCTCGCCGATCGACGAAGGCTGCGACTGCTACACCTGCACGCACTACACACGGGCGTATCTGCGGCACCTCTTCAAGGCGAAAGAGATGAATGCGGCGACTCTCTGCAGCATCCACAACGAGCGATTCATCGTGCGTCTTGTCGACGACATCCGCGTCGCGATGCAGGAGGGCACGTTCGACGAACTCCGCGAGGAGTTCTTGGGCCGCTACTACGGTGGTGGGGCGAAGTCAGGCGCTGCAGAGGTATGAGCAGATCAGAGCGACCGAAGGCCGAGGGCATGGGCGCAGCCGCTGCCGTGCTGATCGGCGTCGGTCTGCTGATGACTCTGGCCGGACTGATCTGTCTGCTGGTCTCGTATCCGAGCCTGCCCGAGGTCATTCCGACGCATTTCGGGATACACGGTGAGCCCGATGCGTGGGGCCCTCGTGGATCGCTCATCGGACTCGGTCTCGTCTGGCTGCTGCTGTCGGCGCTGGTGGCAGGGTTAGCGCGTTACCCGCATGTGGCGAACTACCCGGTCGAGGTGACTGGCCAGAACGCCGAGCGGCTCTACCGCATCGCTTCCCAGCTGCTGGGGACCACACTGCTCGGCGTCAGCGCTCTGATGTGGGGCATTCTTCGGCTGACCGTCACTGGCACGTCGCAGATGCCGCTGTTCGTCGTCGGCTTGGTGCTGCTCTTCGGCGGCATCATCGTCGGACTCGTGCGCATGGTGCGTGCGGGGTGACCGCCTGGTCGAACGCCGGGCTCCGCTGAGCCGCCCTCGTCGAGAGAAGGTTCAGTGTGCGGAAGTCAGTAGATGCGGTTGTGCACCCCTTGAGTGCGCAGAACCCGCTGAATGCGCTGTCGAGTACCACCGGACACCCCGCGAGTGTGCAGAAACCGCTGAGCGCCCCGCGCAAGTGCAGAACTTGCGGGCTTCAGTCTCTGATGGTCGCGCCTTCTGTGCTTTCGCGTACGGTCGTGTTCGGGGGTGGGGCAAGCTCACGAGCGTTCTCACTGGGCCTCGGCACCTCGATCATGCAGGACCTGCTGAACGTCTTTCGCCTCGAGTGTGCAGAACCCGCTGAATGCGCTGTCGAGTACCGCCGGACGCCCCTCGAGTGTGCAGAAACCGCTGAGCGCCCCGCGAAAGTGCAGAACCCGCTGAAATCCCGCTCAGCTCGCGGCGGACTCGCCGGCGCCCACCGGGCGGTAGTCGGGCTCGTGCCGCTTCACCCAGGCGATCACTCGGTAGGTGAACGGAAGCAGTGCGGCCTCGACCGCGGTCTTGTATACGAACCCGAGCGCCACGTAGATGGCGAAGTCGGCCGGCTCGGTGAACCCGAGCACCGGCGCTGCGATCAGACAGAAGATGAGGGTATCGGCGAACTCCCCGACGACGGTCGATCCGAGCAGTCTCGCCCAGAGCTGGCGTTCGTCGCGGCGGCGGCGCTTCATCCACGTCACGACCCACGCGTTGAGCGTCTGACCCACGAGAAAGCCCAGCACCGACCCGAGCAGAATCTGCGGCACGCTGAGACCGAGCAGTGCGTTGAACGACTCCGTGTCGGTGCCCTCCGACTTCGGCAGGGCGATCACGAACTGGAAGTACAGCATGGCCCCGATGGCGATGCAGAACGACACGATGGTCGCCGTACGGGTCCGCTTGAACCCGTAGACCTCGCTCAGCACATCGCCGAGCACGTAGGCCAGGGGGAACAGCAGGAACCCACCGTCAGTATTTATCGGGAATCCCCAAACCGGACCGAACACCACACCCTGTGTCGCTGCGATGTTCGAGACCAGCAGCAGCGAGGCGAAGATCGCGACGATCACCGCGTAGAAGCGGTAGCTGGGCCGCACCGATCCTCGGCCCTGCACGTCTGAACGCTGCGCTGTCCCACCGGCTTCGGACGAACGGGTCGAAGCGGTCTCTGGGGTGGCATTCGGGCGTGAAGCGGTCATGAGCACCGATTGTACCGAGTCGTCTGCGCCGCCCCGGGCAAATGCGCCATAATCAGACCATGAGCATCGTTGGCACGCCCGACCCGCAGGATCCAGACGATGACGTCATCGGCAGCAACGGTGGCGCCGACTCCGGCTGGCTGACCGACTCCGAGCTGGAAGAGGCCAGGCGGCACCTGCCCATGCTCTACGTCGAAGCACTCCCTGTGCGCCTGACCGGCAGTGGCAAAGTCGCGCAGATCGGCCTGCTCATGCGCGTCAGCGACACTGACTCGATCACCCGCACCATCGTCTCGGGCCGTGTGCGGTTCGGCGAGAGTCTGCGCGAAGCGCTGCTGCGCCATCTCGAGAACGACCTCGGCCCGATCGCCTTCCCACAGCTGCCGCTGTCGATGTCGCCGCAGACGGTGGGCGAGTACTTTCCAGTGCCCTCGACCACGAACGAGCTGTTCGACGGCCGCCAGCATGCCGTCTCGCTGGCCTACGTCGTGCCGGTCACCGGCACCTGCCAGCCACGCCAAGACGCCCTCGAGCTCGCCTGGCTCACTCCGCAGGAGGTCCGGGATCAGGGTGTGCTCTCCGACCTCGAAGGCAACCGCGGCGTGCTGGTCGAACGTCTGCTGGCCTCGGTCAGCTGCTGAGTGGGGCCGACGCCGACACCTTCCCGCCTGCGTCACGCAGAAGAGCAGTCAGTCGATCTCGACCCGCATGCCCTCCGCGAAGCGGTACGGCGCGGCAATGATCACCGGCCCCAACGCCCGCCGAATCCGACTGACCTCGGCACGCACGGTGACCGTGTGCGTGCGGTCGCCGAAGATCGCCTCTGAGAGATCCGCCGCGCTGACGCCGTCCTGGTGAGCATTGATCTGAGCGATGACATCGACTTGCCGAGGCGGAATCTCGACGCTCCAGTGCACGTCTCCGGCATCCATCGTCACGTGCGCACCGGTCGACGTGCGGGTGATCTGCAGCCGGTTCTCACCCGGCTCGGCTTCGACGACGGTCTGCCCCTGAATGAACCAGCCGCCAGGTAGTGAGGCCGCCTTCGCGCTGCCGAACTCGGGCAGCCAGAGCAGGTCGCGATCAGGATGCTCAGGCAGCGTGAACCGGCTGCCCGCTGAGGCGCTGTTGGTCGCGGCGACCCAGCCCAGACGGTCGGTCACTGCCCACGGTTCGTCACCCTGCGTGTGCTGCATCGGCCAGCTGATGGTGCGCAGTCGTTCGAGCTCGTGCTGGTGAGCCTCATGGAGCTCCATCTCGAGGGTGTGCGCGAGCAGTGAGGCCAGCGCGAGCATGGCCGGATGTGCCTCGGCGACAGTGCACGAGATGTTGACGATGCCCAGGCAGGCGCGCGAACGCGGATCGATGATCGGTGAGGCTGCGCAGCTCCACTGCTGGTGCGCGAGGCAGAAGTGCTCGGCGCCATGCACCTGCACCGGGTGCCGAACGGCGAGCGCGGTGCCGATCGCGTTCGTGCCCACCGTGCTCTCGCGCCACAGGGCGCCTTTGACGAAGCCGATGCGGTCGGCGCGCTGCCGTGCCTCGGTCGACCCGTAGCGCCATACGATGCGCGCCTCGGCGTCGGTGAGTACGACGAGGTAGTTACCGTTCTCGAACATGCCGTTGTCGTGCTGCGGCAGCGTCTGCTTGAGCAGTGGGATCAGCTGGCGAGTGGTCGATGTTCGTGCTGGTGCGCGGCGTGCCCGCACGGGCGAGTGCATCGGGCACCGGCAGACATCGGGCTTGAGCCCGGCACGGCGGGAGCGCTTCCAAGATGCGCTGATCAGCGGGCGAGGTCGAGCCGGGGCCCGTTCTCCTCGTGAGGTCGCCCGAAAGACCTCCTGCAGCAGGTGGTCGTATTCGACGGGGTCTTCCCCCGTTGAGAACGACGATTCCAGCTCATTGGCCATCGCGTGTGCACCTCATTGTCTCTGGCCGTCGAACGGCGACCCGAAGCGGCCAGCCGTTGCGTCCGGTTGCATGAGGTATTTTCGCGCGAGTTCTCGCGGTTGGCAAGGTCTCCCTTATCTGACACGCTGACTCACAGCGCGCACCTGACTTACAGTGACTGCCAGATGCACCGCACACCAGAAGAAGGCGTGTGGAGGATGGCCTCGACGCGAGGTCATTTGCACGACATCGCGAAGAGGAAGGATCTCCCATGAGTGATCAGAAGGTTGCGCTCGTTACCGGCGCTGGGCAGGGAATCGGCCGCGGCATCGCACTGCAGCTGGCCAAGGATGGCTTCGACATCGCCGTCGCCGACCTGGATTTCCAGCAGGAGAAGGCAGAAGCCGTCGTCAAAGAGATTGAAGCGCTCGGCCGCAAGGCATTCTTCGTCGCCGCTGACGTGTCGAAGCGCGACCAGGTGTTCGCCGCCGTCGACGCAGCAGCTGAGAAGCTCGGCAGCTTCGACGTCATCGCCAACAACGCGGGCATCGCACAGATCAAGCCGCTGAGCGACGTGACCACCGAAGACCTCGAGAAGATCTTCAACATCAACGTCTTCAGCATTGTCTACGGCATCCAGGCTGCTGAGAAGAAGTTCGCCGAGCTGGGCAAGGAGAAGGGCAAGATCATCAACGCCTCTTCGATCGCCGGTATCAAGGGCTTCCCGATTCTGGGCGCCTACTCGGCGACCAAGTTCGCCGTGCGCGGCCTGACGCAGGTCGCCGCACAGGAGCTCGCTCCCCGGAACATCACCGTGAACGCCTGGGCTCCCGGCATCGTCGGCACGGGCATGTGGGATCTCATCGATGAAGAGCTGGGCAAGCTCAACGGCAAGGCCAAGGGTGAGAACCTGAAAGACAACGTTGAGTCGATCGCCCTCGGGCGCATCGAGACTGCCGAAGACGTCGCCGGTGTGGTGTCGTTCTTCGCGAGCGACAAGGCTGACTACGTCACTGGCCAGACCCTGCTGGTCGACGGTGGCATGCTCTACAACTAAGTCGAAAGCGACTCGGTCGAGGCCGTTGGCGGGGTCGGGCATCTGCGTGGGTTGAATCTGCGCAGGCCCGACGCTGCCAGAGCCTCGTGCAGGCGGGTGGCGTGGTGACGATATGTCGTGACCACGCCATCTCTGTGTCTGCGGCCAGACCGGGCGCTCTAGTGCCGTCGTCGAGTCGGGCTCAGGCCACCAGTGCCTTGGCACGGGTGATGGCCTCAGGCGTGGTCGCGAAGACCTCGCCGTCGGCCCACAGCGCGTCGAGCTCGTCGACGCTGCGCAGCACCTGCTCATGCTCGGGCCGCACAGCCGAGAGCAGCACGACGACGTCTCGATCGTGCAGCTGTCGCACAGCGGTGCCGATCGCCTGCGCGCCGGTGGCGTCGACCGTGCTCAGGTGCCCCATGCGCAGAATCACCACGCGCACCTCGCTCACCTCGGTCAGGTCGATCAGAAAGCGCTGAGCGACGCCGAAGAACAGCGCCCCTTCGAGCCGGTACGGCACGATGGCCTGCCTGAGCAGATCCCGTTCGGCCTCGCTGTGATCGGCGGGATCGAGCGGCTCCTGTTTCGCCTGCGTCGCGTCGCTCACCGCCTTCAGCGTGACGAGTGAGGCGAGCGCGAAGCCCACGATGACGGCCGTGATCACGTCGACGATCACCGTGGTCGCGAAAGTGGCGAAGAAGACGAGTGCGTCTCCGCGGGTCGCGCGCACGACGCTGCGGATGCTGCCCAGTGAGACCATGTTCACGCACGTCGCGAGCAGCACACCGGCCAGCACGGCCAGCGGGATCGCAGCGACGACGGTGCCGGCGACCAGAACGACCCCGAGCAGAATCAGCGAGTGCGTCACCGCCGAGGTGCGTGACCGTGCCCCGGAACGAACGTTGACCGCGGTGCGTGCGATGGCGGCCGTGGCGGGAACTCCGCCGAAGAACGGCACGACGATGTTGGCGAGGCCCTGACCGAAGAGCTCGCGATCCGGGTCGTGCTGTTCGCCGACCGTCATGCCGTCGGCCACACTTGCGCTGAGCAGACTCTCGAGTGCTCCCAGCGCCGCGACGGCCAGAGCGCTGGGGATCAGCCCGGCCACCGCATCCCACTGCAGAAAATCATGGTTCGGGGCGGGAAGCCCGGTCGGCAGCTCGCCGATGCGCGCCGTGGGCAGTCCCAGCCACCAGGCGAGAGCCGTCACCACCGCCACCAGCAGCAGCGGCCAGGGCAGCCCGGGACGCAGTCGGCCGGCGATCAGGATCACAGCCGCAGTGCCCAGCGCGACAAGCGGCTCGAGCCAGTGCGGTTCGGCGGCCCAGCGCATCAGCGCCTCTCCGGCGGCGGCCCAGACCTGCTCATGCTGTCCGGCCGGCACCCCCAGTGCAGTGGGCACCTGCTGCAGGGCGATGACCACCGCGATGCCCGCGGTGAAGCCCTCGAGCAGCGAGGCGGGCAGCATCTGCACGTAGCGTCCGACGCGGGCGAAGGCGACGACTGTGAGCATCACGCCGGCCATCAGCCCGACGGTCAGCACGCCGCCGACGCCGTGCTGGTGCACGATCGGCAGCAGCACCACGGTCATCGCTCCTGTGGGGCCGGTGACCTGCAGGTTGCTGCCGCCGAAGACCGCGGCGATGATGCCGGCGATGATGGCGGTCGTCATGCCCGCAGCGGCGCCGACGCCCGAGGCGACGCCGAAGGCGAGTGCGAGGGGCAGCGCGACGACGGCGACGGTGGCGCCCGCCAGCAGGTCGGTGCCCGGGCTGCGTCGTGCGTCGATGAGATCCTGCCTGCCGGGCAGCAGCGAACGGATGCGATGGCCGAACCCGGCTTGAGCGATCATGACGTTCCCCCGTCTCGCAGGGCCGGCGCATCAGTGCCCGGCGCTCGCTGCAGAAATCGTACAACACGTACATGTTTATCTGCTGCGTCGTATACGTCGGTCAGTGAGAGCCGCGATGGGGCGTCGGGTGAGTGTGCAGACGGGGTTGTGTTGCAGGTCTGGACATCGCGTGCTATATGACGTATGCTGAATCTCTGCGCTCGACGGTGTCTTCTTCATGCCCGCATATGGCGGTGGGCAGGTGGTGTGTCATATTGCGGTCACATTGCACTCGATCCACGTCGGCTGCGGATACAGATTGTATCCCCGGTCGAGGTGTCGTATCGGTGTGGATGCTGGCGAGTCGCGGTCGAAGTCAATGAAACGACAAGCCCCACCAGGCTTTATTGGAGGAATCCCTTGGCTGCTGCGCGCAACGCATCCAACACCACCGTCAACTCTCAGGGCCGCAATTACAAGCGCCTCTCCTTCGCCAAAATCACCGAGCCGATCAACGTTCCCGATCTGCTCGCCCTGCAGACCGAGAGCTTTGACTGGCTGATCGGCAACGAGGGGTGGAAGAAGCGTCTGGCCGACGATCAGGCTGCGGGGCGTCACGACGTTCCGGTCAAGAGCGGCCTGGACGCGGTCTTCGAAGAGATCTCGCCCATCGAGGACAACCTCGAGAAGATGCACCTCAGTTTCGCCAACCCCACGCTCGAGCCGGTGCGCTACAGCATCGACGAGTGCAAGGAGCGCGGCAAGACCTACGAGGCTCCGCTCTACGTCGAGGCCGAGTTCATGAACTACGAGACCGGCGAGATCAAGACGCAGACGGTCTTCATGGGCAACTTCCCGATGATGACCCGCAAGGGCACCTTCATCGTCAACGGCTCGGAGCGCGTCGTCGTCTCGCAGCTGGTGCGTTCGCCCGGTGTGTACTTCGAGCGCCAGTTCGAGAAGAACTCAGACAAAGAGGTCTTCTCTGCTCGTGTGATTCCGAGCCGCGGCGCGTGGCTCGAGTTCGAGGTCGACAAGCGTGATCAGGTCGGCGTGCGCATCGACCGCAAGCGCAAGCAGTCGGTCACGGTGTTCCTCAAGGCTCTGGGGCTGACCGCCGAAGACATCCAGGCCGAGTTCGCCGGGTACGACTCGATTCTCTCGACACTCGAGAAAGACACCATCGCCACCAAAGACGAGGCTCTGCGCGACATCTACCGCAAGCTGCGCCCGGGCGAGCAGGTTGCCGCCGAGGCGGCCCGAGCCCTGCTCGACAACTTCTACTTCAACGACAAGCGCTACGACCTCGCCAAGGTCGGTCGCTACAAGATCGACCGCAAACTCGGCATCGATGCGCCGATCCAGCAGTCGGTGCTGACCGTCGAAGACATCGTCAAGACCATCAAGTACCTCGTCGCGCTGCACGCCGGTGAGGCGACGGTCGAGGGTGTGCGCGAGGGCAAAGAGGTCGAGATTCCCGTCGACGTCGACGACATCGACCACTTCGGCAACCGTCGCATCCGCGCCGTCGGCGAGCTCATTCAGAACCAGGTGCGCACCGGCCTCAGCCGCATGGAGCGCGTCGTTCGCGAGCGCATGACCACGCAGGACGCCGAGGCGATCACGCCGCAGACTCTGATCAACGTGCGCCCCGTCGTCGCTGCGATCAAGGAGTTCTTCGGAACCAGCCAGCTGTCGCAGTTCATGGATCAGAACAACCCGCTGGCCGGCGTCACGCACAAGCGTCGTCTTTCGGCGCTGGGCCCCGGCGGTCTGTCACGTGAGCGCGCCGGCGTCGAGGTGCGAGACGTGCACCCCTCGCACTACGGCCGTATGTGCCCCATCGAGACTCCTGAAGGCCCGAACATCGGTCTGATCGGCTCGATGGCGACCTTCGCCCGCATTAACTCGTTCGGGTTCATCGAGACCCCGTACCGCAAGGTCGAGAACGGTCGCCTGACCGACCAGATCGACTACCTCACCGCATCCGACGAAGACGAGTTCGTGGTCGCGCAGGCCAACGCGAACGTCGACGAGCAGGGCAACTTCATCAGCGACCGCGTGCTGGTGCGCCTCAAGGGCGGCGACGTCGAGCTGGTGCCGGCCGATCAGGTCGACTACATCGACGTCTCGCCGCGTCAGATGGTGTCAGTCGGTACGTCACTGATTCCGTTCCTCGAGCACGACGACGCGCACCGCGCCCTCATGGGTGCGAACATGCAGCGTCAGGCGGTGCCGCTGCTGCGCAGCGACAGCCCGCTGGTCGGCACCGGCATGGAGGCCTACACTGCGGTCGACTCCGGTGACGTCATCACCGCCGCACAGGGCGGCGTGGTCACCGAGGTCTCGGCCGACCTCGTCGTCGTCGAGAACGACGAGGGCGGGATCGACAGCTACCCGACGCGCAAGTTCGATCGTGCCAACCAGGGCACCTGCTTCAACAACCGCGTGCTGGTTCGCGAAGGCGACCGCGTCGAGGCCGGTCAGGTCATCGCCGACGGCCCCGCCACGCAGGGCGGCGAGCTCGCACTCGGCAAGAACCTGCTGGTCGCGTTCATGCCGTGGGAGGGTCTGAACTACGAGGATGCGATCATCCTCAACCAGAACCTGGTCAAGAACGACACGCTGACCTCGATCCACATCGAGGAGTACGACGTCGACGCTCGTGACACCAAGCTGGGCAAAGAAGAGATCACTCGCGACCTGCCGAACGTCTCGCAGGACATGCTCGCCGATCTCGACGAGCGCGGCATCATCCGCATCGGCGCCGAGGTTCGCCCCGGTGACATCCTCGTCGGCAAGGTCACGCCGAAGGGCGAGACCGAGCTCAGCGCCGAAGAGCGTCTGCTGCGCGCCATCTTCAACGAGAAGAGCCGTGAGGTTCGCGACACCTCGCTGAAGGTGCCGCACGGCGAGCGTGGCACCGTCATCGGCGTTCGTCTGTTCGACGCCGAAGAGGGCGACGACGAGCTCGGCAACGGCGTGAACCAGCGCGTGGTCGTGTACATCGCCCAGAAGCGCAAGATCACCGAGGGTGACAAGCTCTCAGGCCGTCACGGCAACAAGGGCGTCATCTCGAAGATCGTGCCCGCCGAAGACATGCCCTTCCTGCCCGACGGCACGCCGGTCGACATCATCCTGAACCCGCTGGGCGTGCCCGGCCGAATGAACTTCGGCCAGGTGCTCGAGCTCCACCTCGGGTGGGCTGCCAAGCAGGGCTGGAAGGTCGACGACAACGCCGAGTGGGCCAAGGAACTCCCTGAGCGCGCCCGTCAGGCCGAGCCGAACACGAAGGTCGCCACGCCGGTCTTCGACGGTGCGTCCGAAGACGAGATCTCGGGCCTGCTCGATTCGACGCTGCCGAACCGCGACGGCGATCGTCTGATCGACCACAACGGCAAGGTTCAGCTGTTCGACGGTCGTTCCGGCGAGCCGTTCCCCGACCCGGTGTCGGTGGGCTACATGTACATCCTGAAGCTGCACCACCTGGTCGACGACAAGATCCACGCGCGTTCGACGGGCCCGTACTCGATGATCACGCAGCAGCCGCTCGGTGGTAAGGCGCAGTTCGGCGGTCAGCGATTCGGCGAGATGGAGGTCTGGGCGCTGTACGCCTACGGCGCTGCGCACGCGCTGCAGGAGATGCTCACGATCAAGTCCGACGATGTCACCGGCCGTGTGAAGGCGTACGAGGCCATCGTCAAGGGCGAGAACATCCAGGAGCCCGGTATTCCTGAGTCGTTCAAGGTGCTCATCAAAGAGATGCAGTCCCTGTGCCTGAACGTCGAGGTGCTGAACTCGGCCGGCCAGGCCGTCAGCCTGCGCGACAGCGAGGATGACGCCTACAACGCCGTCGAAGAGCTCGGCATCAACATCTCGAAGCAGTTCGAGAACGGTCCGATCGACGAGATCTGACCCGGCTGATCAACAGACACACAGAGACTTCCAGAAAGAGAGACAAAGTGCTCGAGACTACGACTTTCGATGAGCTGAAGATCGGCCTGGCCACCGCAGACGACATTCGTCACTGGTCACACGGCGAGGTCAAGAAGCCCGAGACCATCAACTACCGCACGCTGAAGCCTGAGAAAGACGGCCTCTTCTGCGAGAAGATCTTCGGCCCGACCAAAGACTACGAATGCGCCTGCGGCAAGTACAAGCGCATCCGCTACAAGGGCGTCGTGTGCGAGCGATGCGGCGTCGAGGTCACGAAGAGCTCGGTGCGCCGTGAGCGCATGGGGCACATCGATCTGGCCGCCCCCGTCACGCACATCTGGTACTTCAAGGGCGTGCCCTCACGCCTCGGCTACCTGCTCGATATGGCGCCGAAAGACCTCGAGAAGGTCATCTACTTCGCCGCCTACATGATCATCTCGATCGACGAAGAGGGACGTCACGAAGACCAGGCCACTCTTGAGGCCGAGCTTCGACTCGAGGCTCAGGAGCTCGAACAGGCTCGTGAGTCCGAGATCGCCGAGCGCATGAAGCAGCTCGAGAACGACCTCGCCGCACAGGAGGAGTCGGGCGCGAAGGCCGACGCCAAGCGCCGTACGCGTGATGCCGGTGAGAAAGACATCGCCCGCATCCGCAAGTCGTTCGACGAGCAGATCGCTCGACTCGACCAGACTTGGGAGGTCTTCCGCAACCTCAAGGTCGGTCAGCTCCTTCCCGAAGACGCCGTGTACCACGAGCTCGAAGACCGCTTCGGCGAGTACTTCGAGGGGCACATGGGCGCCGAGGCGATCCAGCGTCGTCTGCAGGACTTCGACCTCGAGTCCGAGGCAGAGAGCCTGCGTCTGCAGATCGAAGAGGGCCGCGGTCAGAAGAAGATCCGCGCCATCAAGCGACTCAAGGTGGTCAGCTCGTTCCTGCACACCGGCACGTCGCCCGCATCGATGGTGCTCGACGTGGTCCCGGTGATCCCGCCGGAGCTGCGTCCGATGGTCCAGCTCGACGGCGGTCGCTTCGCGACGTCAGATCTCAACGACCTCTACCGTCGCGTGATCAACCGCAACAACCGTCTGCGTCGTCTGCTCGACCTCGGTGCTCCCGAGATCATCGTGAACAACGAGAAGCGCATGCTGCAGGAGGCCGTCGACGCACTGTTCGACAACGGCCGCCGTGGCCGCCCGGTCACCGGCACCGGCAACCGCGCCCTCAAGTCACTGAGCGACATGCTCAAGGGCAAGCAGGGTCGTTTCCGTCAGAACCTGCTGGGCAAGCGCGTCGACTACTCGGGCCGTTCGGTCATCGTGGTCGGCCCGCAGCTGAAGCTGCACCAGTGCGGTCTGCCGAAAGAGATGGCGCTCGAGCTGTTCAAGCCGTTCGTCATCAAGCGTCTGATCGAGCTGGGCTACGCGCAGAACATCAAGGCAGCCAAGCGTAAAGTCGAGCGTTCGAACCCCGACGTCTGGGATGTTCTCGAAGAGATCATCAAAGATCGGCCGGTGCTGCTGAACCGCGCACCTACGCTGCACCGTCTGGGCATCCAGGCGTTCGAGCCGCTGCTCGTCGAGGGCAAGGCCATCCAGCTGCACCCGCTCGTCTGCTCGGCCTTCAACGCCGACTTCGACGGTGACCAGATGGCCGTGCACCTGCCGCTGAGCGTCGAGGCGCAGGCTGAGGCCCGCATCCTGATGCTCTCGAGCAACAACATCCTCAAGCCGTCAGACGGCCGCCCGGTCACCCTGCCCTCACAGGACATGGTCATCGGTCTGTTCACGCTGACAGATCACATTGAGGGCGCTGCCGGCGAGGGACGTTACTACTCGTCGATCTCGGAGGCCATCCTGGCCCGCGACCTCGGCGACCTCGATCTGCACGCCAAGGTGCACATTCGCCTTGAGAACATCGCGTTCGAGCCGGGGAAGGAGCCGGAGGGCTTCGAGGCCGACAAGCCGTTCCTGCTCGAGACCACGCTGGGGCGCGCGATCTTCAACGAGCTGCTGCCCGACGACTACCCCTACTTCGAGGCACAGGCGGGCAAGGGCGAGCTGGCGCAGATCGTCACGAACCTCGCCGAGCGCTACCCGAAGGTGATCGTCGCCGAGACCCTCGACAAGATCAAGGACGCCGGCTTCCACTGGGCCGCTCGTTCGGGCGTCACCGTGGCGCTGAGCGACGTGGTGACTCCGGCCGAGAAGCCGAAGATCATCGCCGAGTACGAGAAGAAGGCGACAGAGGTTCAGGAACAGTTCGATCTGGGTCTGACGACCGAGATGGAGCGTCGCGCCGATCTGATCAAGGTGTGGACGGAGGCGACCGACAAGGTGGCCGACGCGATGAAGGCCTCGTTCCCGCGCGAGAACAACATCAACCGCATGGTCACCTCGGGTGCACGAGGCAACTGGCTGCAGATCCGTAACATCGCAGGCATCCGTGGTCTGGTGAACGACGCGAAGGGTGATATCTACCCCCGCCCGATTCTCTCGAGCTACCGAGAGGGTCTGTCGAACCTCGAGTACTTCATCGCCACGCACGGCGCTCGAAAGGGCCTCGCCGACACCGCTCTGCGAACGGCTGACTCGGGCTACCTGACTCGTCGTCTGGTCGACGTGGCACAGGATGTCATCATCCGCGAGGCCGACTGCGGTACGAAGAAGGGCATCGACGTCACCATTGCCAACGACGTCGACGGCACGCTGGTGCGTGACGAGAACGTCGAGAACTCGGTGTACTCGCGCACGCTGGCGACGGACGCCGTTGCGGCTGACGGAACGGTGGTCGCCAAGCGTGGCGCTGACGTCGGCGACGTGCTGATCGACGAGCTGATCCAGGCCGGCATCACGCAGGTCAAGGTTCGCTCAGTGCTGACCTGTGAGTCTGCGGTCGGTGTCTGCCAGGCCTGCTATGGTCGTTCGCTGGCCACCGGCAAGCTCGCCGACATCGGCGAGGCCGTGGGCATCATCGCAGCGCAGTCGATCGGTGAGCCCGGTACGCAGCTGACGATGCGCACCTTCCACACCGGCGGATCGGCTTCGGCCGACGACATCACTCAGGGTCTTCCTCGTGTGACCGAGCTCTTCGAGGCGCGTACCCCGAAGAACTCGTCGCCGATCTCCGAGGCCGACGGTCGTGTGCACATCGAAGACACCGAGAAGGGTCGTCGCGTCATCGTGACCCCCGACAACGGTGACGACGAGTTCGTGTACCCGGTGCTGAAGCGTGCCAACCTGCTGGTCGAAGAGGGGCAGCACGTCTCGCTCGGCGAACAGCTGCAGGCCGGCTCGCTCGATCCGAAAGAGGTCCTGCGCGTCAGCGGCATCCGTGCCGTCCAGCGTCTGCTGGTCGAAGGGGTGCAGGGCGTCTACCGGTCACAGGGTGTGCCGATTCACGACAAGCACATCGAGGTCATCGTGCGGCAGATGCTGCGCAAGGTCACTGTCGTCGAGCATGGAGCAACCAACTTCCTGCCCGGCGAGGTCGTCGACGTCGATGCCTACAACAAGGTCAACCGTCAGACGGTCGTCGAGAAGAAGCAGCCGGCAACCGGCCGTCGTGAGGTCATGGGCATCACGAAGGCTTCGCTGGCGACCGACTCGTGGCTGTCTGCGGCCTCTTTCCAGGAGACGACCCGCGTGCTCACGCAGGCCGCGCTCGATGGCAAGGCCGACCCGCTGGTGGGCCTGAAAGAGAACGTGATCATCGGCAAGCTGATCCCGGCCGGCACTGGCCTGAACGTCTACCGCGACGTCAAAGTCGAGCCGACCGAAGAGGCTCGTGCCGAGCGTTACCCGAACCGTCTGTTCAACGATTCGGTCGATTTCAGCCAGGGCGATCTGGGCTTCACCGATCTCGAAGACTTCGGGAACTTCGAGCCCGGAACGTACAACTAGGCGATACCGGCTCGATCGGTTGTCTCGTCGCCGCTGCCCACCCCGGGCGGTCGACTGAGACGGCTCGGTAATGCGCCGTGACGAAGAGGGCCGCATGCAGTTCTTCTGCATGCGGCCCTCTTCGTCTTTCGGCCCGTCTCGTTCTGTCCCGCAGCGCTGTTGGACCAAGTGCGGCATGGTGCCGCCACGATCGCGCACTGTTTGCCTGAACAGCGCTGTCGGTGTCGCAGCAGTGCCGTCGCTGCGGGAACGCCTGAGGCGAGGTGGGGGCGCAGACCGTGCAGCAAGGAGCGTGAAGAAGGATGCCGGGAGAGCATCCCGCGAGACAGAACGCCGACACCCGCCGCGCCAGCCGACGCCATGAGAACTCGGCACTACGCTGTAGATGATCATGACCAAGAGGGAACAGAGCACACCGGCAAAGACGCCCGACTCGGGATCGGCGAACACAGCTGACGTCCGGCGAAGCGGAACGCAGAGCTCCGCCGCACGAGCGACTGTGCATTCGGCATCGGCACCGCGGCGGCCGTCTGCTCCCTCGACCATTTCTGCTTCGTCCCAGACCTCGGCGAAACCGGTGAGAAAGCCCTCCTCTCGTCGCGTCCAACGGCCGACCGGTGCACCGGATGCGGCGCCGAAGTCTGCAGAGTCGAAATCATCCTCGACGAAGAGCCCAGCCCAGAAGACCGGGCCCGTAACCGCACCCGCACGCAGGCACGAAATCGAACCGCAGCATTGGCGTCCCGCTCCGGTGAAGAGCCGCGCCCCAGCCGCTCAGCGGCCTGCACCGGCCGTACCACGACCTTCAGCACCGGCCGAGCGGCAGGCGCAGACCGCACCGCACCGCACAGCATCCGCGCAGCCGCAGCCGCAGCCGCAGCCGCAGCCGCAGCCGCTGTCGGGCCCGGACCCACAGCCACAGCCGCCTGTTCCGCGGGCTCAGCCACCAGCTCCCCACACACCGTCGGCACCTCAGACGCCGATGCGCCCGACGCTGCCGGCAGCGCAAGCCGCTGCCCGAGCGCGGAAGACTCATGTCTCGCCGTCTCAAACGCCGACGCCGCAGAGCAGCCCCCGGCAGAGCAGCCTTCAGCGGGCCCAATCGCCAAAGGGCCAGCACCAGAAGACTCAGGGCCAGAAGACTCAGAACAAGAAGACTCAGAGTCAGAAGGCTCAGACACAGCGTCCAGAGGCAGATCAGCCGCAGCCCGCTCCCAGACGACGCCTCGGAGCCCTTGACGGACTTCGCGCGATCGCCGTGCTCGCGGTCATCGTCTATCACCTCGACACCTCGTGGCTGCCGGGCGGATATCTCGGCGTCGACGTGTTCTTCGTGCTCAGCGGCTTTCTCATCACCTCGGGTCTCGTTCGCGACCACGACGACCGAGACGGCATCAGCCTGGGCAGATTCTGGGTGCGGCGCCTTCGGCGGCTGATCCCCGCTCTCTGGGCGATGGTGCTCGTCTGTACGGCGGCGCTCGCTCTGTTTCCGCCCGACCTGCGCGCCGCGCTCGGCAGGCAGCTTCTCGGTGCGTTCACCTACACGTCGAACTGGCTGTCGATCGGCGCACACGACTCATACTTCGCCAAAGACACGCCGCTCGCCTTCGTTCACCTCTGGTCGCTCGCGATCGAAGAGCAGTTCTACCTGGTGTGGCCGCTGCTGCTCTTCGGCGTGCTTGCGGTGCGCCGCGCGGGCCGAGTGACCGTCGCCCTCGCACTGGCCATCGCATCAGGGGCGGGCATGGCGCTCATGTACGTTCCCGGCGCCGATCCGAGCCCCGTCTACTTCGGCACATTCACTCACCTCTTCGGGCTGATGCTCGGAGCCGCGTTCGCCTTCGCGCGACCCCTCTACAGCACCAGAGGGCTGGGCCAGCTCGGGGCGAGGCGTCCGCTGGCGGCGGGCGTCGTCAATGTCATCGCGCTCGTATCGCTCGCCGTGCTCGGCCTCGCCTTCGCACTGCTCGGCGACCAGCTCCCGTTCACCTATCAAGGTGGCATCTTCTTGGTCTCAGCGCTCGTCGTGGTCGCCATCGCTACGCTCGGCGACCAGCGATCGGTCGTCACCAAGGTGCTGCAGACGGCACCGTGCCGCCTGATCGGCCGGCTGTCGTATGGCATGTACCTGTGGCACTGGCCGGTCATCATCATGGTGCGTCATCTCGTCGGCGGCAGGGGAGAGCCGCTGCCAACCGCCCTGGTCGTCGTGATCAGCCTCGGTCTGACGACGCTCGCCAGCTGGCTCAGCTACCGCTTCGTCGAGCAGCCGATTCTGCGGCTCGGCTTTCGACAGTCCGTCAAAGCTGTGCACGCCCGCCTGGTCGAGACCGGGGGGATGCGTCGGCACGTCGTGCCGATCGGTGCGGCGGCGATCGTCAGCGTTCTCTGTGTCGTCTCTCTGATCAGCGCGCCTGACCGGTCGACGGCCCAGCAGTATGTGGAGGACGGGGCCGTATACGCCAACGCCGCTTCGGCGAAAGCGCCTGCGATCGATCCTCACGGTGCGCCGCCAGCCGAGCCGCTCTTCCCCTCGACACAGCCCATCGCGCAGATTCACGGCACCGACATGATCGCCGCCGGAGACTCAGTGATGCTCGCCAGCGCGCGTCAGATCACCGAGAGCTACCCAGGCATCCTCATCGACGCTCAGGTGGCCAGGCAGAGCGGAGACACCTTCCACGCCGCCCGTCAACTGCTCGCCGACAACCCAGATCGTCGCGTGCTCGTCGTGCATGCCGGTACCAACGGAGGCATCGACGCCGGCGCGCTCGAAGACCTCGTGACCTGGGCCGGGCCGAACCGGCGCATCGTGCTGGTCGACATCTTCGCGGCGCGCAGCTGGGAGCAGCCCGGCAACGCGACGCTGGAGTCGGTCGCGGCGCAGCATCCGCAGACGGTCGCCGTGGCCCACTGGCACGCGGCCGTCCAAGACCACGTCGACGAGCTGGCCGGTGATCAGATCCATCCCGGGGATGCCGCCGCCGGCAGGTACGTCGCATCGGTGACGGATGCGCTCGGCCGGCTGGGTGTGACCGTCGTCGGCTGATCGGGCGGCCGCGACACTGGGGCCGGCCCAACTGCTCGCCATGCGTCGAGTGCCGCTAGGTGGGATACTGAGCAGTGGCGCATTCTCAGCGCCGCACCAGAGTCACGAGCAAGGGGAAGAATGAGCAAGGGCAAACTGCCGAAGAAGGTCTATGAGTCAGAGCTGCGTCGTCTGCAGGCCGAGCTCGTGAACCTGCAGCAGTGGGTGAAGACGACCGGTGCGCGCGTGCTGATCATCTTCGAGGGGCGTGACGCCGCAGGCAAGGGGTCTGCGATCAAGCGCATCACCGAATACCTCAACCCGCGCTCGGCGCGCGTGGTGGCACTGCCGGCTCCGAGCGAGCGTGAGCAGACGCAGTGGTACTTTCAGCGCTACATCGAGCATCTGCCCGCCGCCGGTGAGATCGTGCTCTTCGACCGGTCGTGGTACAACCGTGCCGGCGTCGAACGCGTGATGGGCTTCTGCACTTCTGAGGAGTACCGTCGGTTCCTGCACCAGACGCCCATCTTCGAGCGACTGCTCGTCGAAGACGGCATTCTGCTCTTCAAATACTGGTTCTCGGTCAGCGACGTGGAGCAGGAGAAGCGGTTCCGCTCGAGGCTCAACGACCCGATGCGTCGCTGGAAGCTCTCTGACATGGACCTGCAGTCGATCACTCGGTGGGAGGACTACTCGCGTGCCAAAGACGAGATGTTCGTGCACACCGACATCCCCGAGGCACACTGGTACACGGTCGAGAGCGAGGACAAGAAGCGCTCGAGACTCAATGTGATCCACCACCTGCTCAGCTCGATTCCCTACACGGTGCAGGAGCCGAAGCAGATCGTGATTCCCGATCGGCCTGAGCGAGCCGGCTACGAGCGGCCTCCGCGCGAAGAGAACATCTATGTTCCGGACTTCGCCCAGACGCTCGTCGACCGGGCTGAGAACGAGTCATCGGGCAAGAAACACACCGGCAAAGACAAATGACCGACATTTGACGCGCCTAGGGTGTATTGACTAAGCTCAGTCGATGGCGCATTAGTGGTGTGCCAAGAGAGTTCAGATGTTCGCGCGGGTCAGCAGTGAATGCCGGACTCGCCGCATCGTGAAGATGTCGACTCGACAGAGTTTGCGCCGCAGTGCGCGTCAGACGTAGAGAGCAACGAATACAAGGAGAAGTTGTGCCAACAATTCAGCAGTTGGTTCGCAAGGGGCGCAAGCCGAAGGTGACCAAGACCAAGGCTCCGGCCCTGAAGTCGAACCCGCAGCAGCGCGGCGTGTGCACTCGTGTGTACACGACCACCCCGAAGAAGCCGAACTCGGCACTGCGTAAGGTCGCACGTGTCAAGCTCAGCAACGGCATCGAGGTCACCGCGTACATCCCGGGTGAAGGCCACAACCTCCAGGAGCACTCGATGGTGCTCGTCCGCGGCGGTCGTGTGAAAGACCTCCCCGGCGTCCGTTACAAGATCGTCCGCGGTGCGCTCGACACCCAGGCAGTCAAAGACCGTCAGCAGGCTCGCAGCCGCTACGGAGCGAAGAGAGAGAAGAAGTAATGCCACGTAAGGGTCCCGCTCCCAAACGTCCCGTCGTCGCCGATCCGGTCTACGGCGCTCCCGTCGTCACGCAGCTGGTCAACAAGATCCTGCTCGACGGCAAGAAGGGCCTCGCCGAGAACATCGTCTACGCCGCTCTCGAAGGCACGCGTGAGAAGAACGGCGAAGATCCGGTCGCCACGCTGAAGAAGGCGCTCGACAACGTGCGCCCCACGCTTGAGGTTCGTTCACGCCGCGTCGGCGGTTCGACCTACCAGGTGCCGGTCGAGGTCAAGCCTCACCGCGCCAACACGCTGGCTCTGCGCTGGCTCGTGACCTACGCTCGCCTCCGCCGCGAGAAGACCATCACCGAGCGCCTGACCAACGAGATCCTCGATGCGTCGAACGGTCTCGGTGCCGCGGTCAAGCGCCGTGAAGACACGCACAAGATGGCCGAGTCGAACAAGGCCTTCGCACACTACCGCTGGTGATCATGGCTGTCGGCGGCCGAGGCATGGAGTCTCGGCCGCCGACAGATCATTGCTCTCGACATCAAACACTCTTCACACACTCTCTCGGAAGGAACCATCGTGGCGCTCGAAGTGCTCACGGATCTCAAGAAGGTTCGCAACATCGGCATCATGGCTCACATCGATGCCGGTAAGACCACCACCACGGAACGCATCCTGTACTACACCGGTATCACCCACAAGATCGGTGAGACTCACGATGGCGCTTCTCAGATGGACTGGATGGATCAGGAGCAGGAGCGCGGCATCACCATCACGTCTGCCGCGACCACGTGCTTCTGGCACGACAACCAGATCAACATCATCGACACCCCCGGACACGTCGACTTCACCGTCGAGGTCGAGCGTTCGCTGCGCGTGCTCGACGGCGCCGTCGCCGTCTTCGACGGCAAGGAAGGCGTCGAGCCGCAGTCTGAGACCGTGTGGCGTCAGGCTGACAAGTACGACGTGCCGCGCATCTGCTTCGTCAACAAGATGGACAAGCTCGGCGCTGACTTCTACTACACCGTGCAGACCATCAAAGATCGTCTCGGTGCTCGTCCGCTCGTGATTCAGCTGCCGATCGGTGCCGAGAGCACCTTCGAGGGCGTCGTCGACCTGGTCGAGAACCGTGCTCTGACCTGGCGCGGCGATGTCGAGCTCGGCACGCACTACGAGATCGAAGAGATCCCCGACGATCTCAAAGAGAAGGCCACCAAATACCGCGAAGAGCTGGTCGAGGCCGTGGCCGAGACCGACGATGCGCTGCTCGAGAAGTTCCTCAGCGGCGAAGAGCTCACCATCTCCGAGATCAAGGCAGGCATTCGCAAGCTGACGATCTCGAGCCAGGCCTACCCCGTGCTCGCCGGCTCGGCGTTCAAGAACAAGGGCGTCCAGCCCATGCTCGACGCGGTGGTCGACTACCTGCCGTCGCCGCTCGATGTGCCCGACATGGTCGGCTATGTTCCCGGCCATGAAGACGAGCAGATCACTCGCAAGCCTGAGGCCTCCGAGCCGTTCGCGGCGCTGGCGTTCAAGGTCGTGGCGCACCCGTTCTACGGTCGTCTCACCTACATCCGCGTCTACTCGGGGCATGCCAAGTCGGGCGAGCAGGTGCTCAACTCGACCAAGGGGCGCAAAGAGCGCATCGGCAAGCTCTTCCAGATGCACGCCAACAAAGAGAACCCGGTCGAAGAGATCACTGCCGGACACATCTACGCGGCGATCGGTCTGAAAGACACCACCACCGGCGACACGCTGAGCGACATCCACAACCCGGTCGTGCTCGAGTCGATGACCTTCCCGGATCCGGTCATCTTCGTGGCCATCGAGCCCAAGACGAAGGCCGACCAGGAGAAGCTCGGCATCGCGATTCAGAAGCTCGCCGAAGAAGACCCGACGTTCAAGGTCAGCCTCAACCCCGAGACCGGTCAGACCGAGATCGGCGGCATGGGTGAGCTGCACCTCGACATTCTGGTCGACCGCATGAAGCGCGAGTTCAAAGTCGAGGCGAACGTGGGCAAGCCTCAGGTCGCCTACCGCGAGACGATTCGCAAGACCGTCGAGAAGTACGACTACACCCACAAGAAGCAGACCGGTGGTTCAGGTCAGTTCGCCAAGGTGCAGATCAAGCTCGAGCCTATGGAGGTCGAGGGCGACAACACGTACGAGTTCGTGAACGCCGTCACCGGCGGACGCGTTCCTCGCGAGTACATCCCCTCAGTCGACGCGGGCATCCAGGACGCCATGGCGTCGGGCATCATCGCCGGTTACCCGGTCGTCGGTGTCAAGGCCTCGCTGCTCGACGGCCAGTACCACGACGTCGACTCGTCTGAGATGGCGTTCAAGATCGCCGGTTCGATGGCCTTCCGCGAGGCGGCAAAGCTGGCCAAGCCGGTTCTGCTCGAGCCCGTCATGGCTGTCGAGGTGCGCACGCCCGAGGAGTACATGGGCGATGTCATCGGTGACCTGAACTCACGTCGCGGCCAGATCCAGTCGATGGAGGACGCCACCGGCGTCAAGGTCATCAAAGCGAACGTTCCGCTCTCTGAGATGTTCGGCTACGTCGGCGACCTGCGGTCGAAGACCCAGGGTCGTGCGATGTACTCGATGCAGTTCGAGACGTATGCCGAGGTGCCTCGCGCCGTGGCAGACGAGATCGTCCAGAAGTCAAAGGGCGAATAAAGCTTGGGGTCTCGCGGCACGGTGCTGGTTACGGCACCGTGCCGTAGGCTGTAAGATAGGTAAGTACGCAAGAATCAAATCGTAGGTAACTCTCCGAGACAGAATCGGGTTGAGCCAACTACATGAGAGTCCTGAGGAGGACCCACAGTGGCGAAGGCAAAGTTCGAACGGACAAAGCCCCACGTCAACATTGGCACGCTTGGTCACGTCGACCATGGTAAGACCACGTTGACGGCGGCGATCACCAAGGTGCTGCACGATAAGTACCCCGATCTCAACCCGTTCACCCCATTCGATCAGATCGACAACGCTCCTGAAGAGCGCCAGCGCGGCATCACGATCAACATCTCGCACGTCGAGTACCAGACCGAGAAGCGTCACTACGCACACGTTGACGCCCCCGGCCACGCCGACTACATCAAGAACATGATCACCGGTGCTGCTCAGATGGACGGCGCGATCCTCGTGGTCGCTGCGACCGACGGCCCCATGCCCCAGACTCGCGAGCACGTGCTGCTCGCTCGCCAGGTGGGCGTGCCGTCGATCCTCGTCGCTCTGAACAAGACCGATATGGTTGACGACGAAGAGATCCTCGAGCTCGTCGAGGAAGAGGTCCGCGACCTCCTCGAGAGCCAGGACTACGATCGTGACGCTCCTGTCGTGCGCGTCTCGGCGCTGAAGGCGCTTGAGGGCGACGAGAAGTGGGCTGCCACTGTGGCCGACCTCATGGACAAAGTTGACGAGTACATCCCGGATCCGGTGCGCGACACCGAGAAGCCGTTCCTGATGCCGATCGAGGACGTCTTCACGATCACCGGTCGTGGCACCGTCGTCACCGGCCGTGTTGAGCGTGGCATCATCCACATCAACGAGGACGTCGAGATCGTCGGCATCCAGGAGGTCACTCAGAAGACCACCGTCACCGGCATCGAGATGTTCCGCAAGCTGCTCGACGAGGGTCGTGCGGGCGAGAACGTCGGCCTGCTGCTTCGTGGCACCAAGCGCGAGGACGTCGAGCGCGGCCAGGTTGTGGCCAAGCCCGGTTCGGTTACCCCGCACAAGGAGTTCGAGGGCAGCGCCTACATCCTGACCAAGGATGAGGGCGGCCGCCACAACCCGTTCTACTCGAACTACCGTCCGCAGTTCTACTTCCGCACCACGGACGTCACCGGCGTCATCACGCTGCCTGAGGGCACCGAGATGGTCATGCCCGGTGACACCACCGACATGAAGGTTGATCTGATTCAGCCTGTCGCCATGGAAGAGGGCCTGCGCTTCGCCATCCGTGAGGGTGGACGCACCGTTGGCGCCGGCACGGTGACCAAGATCATCAAGTAGTCCTCACAGACCGCTTGTCTGAAAGACCCCGGAGAGATCCGGGGTCTTTCTGCGTGTTCGGGCGAATCTGTAGAGTTGTCTGCAACGGGCCCCTACCGGTGAGGCCCAACGAGAAAGGGATCCGCCATGGGACTCGAAGATCTGGTGAACAAGGCGAAGAACGCTGCTGGCGGCGTCGCGGGGCAGGCCGGAGGGCTTGCCGACAAGGCGAAGCAGGCGATGCAGAGCGACAAGGCCGAAGAGATCTCAGACTCGCTGCTCGACAAGGCGGCCGATCTGGCGAACAAGGTCACCGGCGAGAAGTTCTCGGATCAGGTGCAGCAGGCCCGTGACGCCGCGGACAAGACGATCGGCAACGAGTGACCTGTCGCCCGTGAACGAATCGAGCGTCTGACAGAGCTCTCTTCTGATGTGTCGACACGAGTCGTCGGCAGCAGGGCGCGAGCATGAAGGCGGGAACCCACTCATGGGTTCCCGCCTTCATGCGTCCTGCCACAGACACAGTGTGTCGGACGCGGACTGCGTGGAGACTACTTGAGCTGCGCTCGAGCGTCCTTGACGTTGAGCACGACGCGGCCGGTGATCTTGCCTGCGCGCATCTCGTCGAACACCTCGTTGATCTCGCTGAGCGGTCGCTCGGTCGCGATCGTGTGCACCTTGTCGCGCGCGGCGAAGTCCAGCGCGTTGGCGAGATCGAGGCGCGTGCCGACGATCGAGCCACGCAGAGTGATGCCGCGCAGCACGGTGTCGAAGATGTTCACCGGGAAGTCGCCGACGGGCAGACCGTTGATCGCGACGGTGCCTCCTCGACCCACGATGTGCATGGCCTGCTCGAACGCGATGTTGCTCGGTGCGGTGACGAGCACGCCCTGGGTGCCGCCCAGCTCGTTCTGCAGCACCTCGACCGGATTCTGCTCGCGGGCATTGACCGTGATCGAGGCGCCGAGCTCCTTCGCCAGCTTGAGCTTGTCGTCGCCGACGTCGACCGCAGCCACGTTGAAGCCCATGGCGACCGCGTACTGTACGGCGAGGTGACCCAGGCCGCCGATGCCGCTGATGGTCACCCAGTCGCCGGCCTTCGCATCCGTCGACTTCAGGCCGCGGTAGACGGTCACGCCGGCGCAGAGAATCGGGGCGATCTCGATCGGATCGACCCCATCTGGGATCTTGCCGACGTAGCGTGAGTCGACGATCATGTACTCGGCGAAGCTGCCGGCCACCGCGTAGCCGCCGTTGACGACGTCGGGGCACAGGTTCTCGTCGCCCGCGAGGCAGTACTTGCACTCGCCGCAGGCGCTCCACAGCCATGCGTTGCCGACGCGATCGCCGACCTTCACGTTCGTGACGTCGGGCCCGACCGACACGACCGTGCCGTGGCCTTCATGACCGGGGATGAGCGGGAGATTGGGCTTGACCGGCCAGTCACCCTCGACCGCGTGCAGATCGGTGTGGCAGACGCCCGTGTAGTCGACTTTGACCAGGGCCTGATACTGACCGGGTTCCGGAATCGGCACCTCTTCGATGCTGAGACGGTCTCCGAAGTTGTGTTGGACGGCAGCGAGCATGGTGTCAGACATGTGTGGCTCCTTCTTGTGTGGTTGTCGTCGCCCCGCTGGAGGCGCCGCATTCTCGTGGCGAACCACAAGATTCGGCCAGCCTATGAATGGTCTCCTCAATGTGGCAAGTGAAACGTCTGATGATATTCTTTGGCTTGTGACCGCCCAGAATTCCTCAAGTTCAGATACCCTCGCAGACAGCGCACTCAGCCCGTACGACGCCATCCTGCTGCTCTCGTACGGCGGCCCGAACAAACAGGAGGACGTCCTCCCGTTTCTGCGCGACGTGGTCTCTGGAAAGAACATCCCGGACTCGCGGCTCGAAGTGGTCGGCGAGCACTATCGTCTCTTCGGCGGCCGCAGCCCGATCAACGGCGAGAACCTCAGACTCATCGCCGATCTGCGCGCCGCCCTCGACCGCCGAGACATCGACACCCCGATTCTCTTCGGCAACCGCCACTGGAATCCCTACACGGTCGACACGCTGCGCACCGCAATCGCCTACGGTGCCCGTCGCATCCTGGTGGTCATCACCGCCGCGTACATCTCGTACTCGGGTTCGCGACAGTACCGTGAGCACCTGGCTGAGACGATCGCCGCGCTCGAAGCCGAGACGGGTGTGCGACTCGACGTCGACATCCTGCGTGCGTTCTACAACGATCAGGCCTTCGTCGACGCCAACGTCAACGCAGTGCGCGAGGCAGCCAGCGAACTGCCCGTCGGCCAGCCGCTGCACATCGCCTATGTGACCCACAGCATCCCTGAGACGATGAACGAGGCCAGCGGCGCCACAGGACCGACCTACCTTGAGCAGCACCAGCTGGTCGCCGCCGAAGTCACTCGGGCGGTCGAAGGCGAGTTGGGCGACCGTCTGCTCGGCACCTCGCTGTCGTTCTGCTCGCGGTCGGGCAGTCCGCACCAGCCGTGGCTCGCTCCCGACATCAGCGATCGGCTCGACGAGCTCAAAGCGCAAGGCGTGCAGAACGTCGTGATCGCACCCATCGGCTTCATCGCAGACCACATGGAGGTCGTCTTCGACCTCGACACCGAGGCCGCAGCGCACGCCGACGAGATCGGCCTCGAGATGCGTCGTGCGACCACGGCAGGACATCGCCCCGAGTTCGTCGAGGGCCTCGCCGAGCTGATGATCGAGCGCGCAGCGGTCGAACGCGGCCATGGCACACGACGTCCGGTCATCGGATCGCATCCGATGACGCCTGATGTGGCACCGCCGAACAGCTGCCGTCAGCGCGCCGGCGTGGTCACCGGTCTGCCGGTCGTCGCGGGCGACGACGACTGACGCGACCGGTCGCACACTGAGCACAGACATCCACGAGGCACAGAGCAGAAGAGGCACTGAGAACGATGACCGCAGACAATGCGAACCAGAGCACGACGAACAACGCCACCGCCAAGGTGGAACGCCCGAACGTGGCGAAGCCCGAGAGCTTCGCGCAGAAGGCCGAGCGCATCAACTCGACTGTGACCTACACACAGTGGGCGGTGTTCACCGTCGATGAGCCGTTCGACGAGGATGCTGCTGTGCGTGCGGCTGCCGCGCGTGAGACGCTGGAGGCGCTCGACGAGATCGAGGGCCTCACTGTGCGTGGGTTCTATGACGTCGCCGGATACCGTGCTGAAGCCGACCTGATGTGCTGGTGGTACGCCGAGAGCCCTGAGACGGTGCAGCGCGCCTATCACCGCTTTCTCACCACGCCGCTCGGACAGCACCTGTCGCCGTACTGGTCGAACGTCGCCGTGCATCGTCAGGCGGAGTTCAATCCGCGGCACATCCCGGCGTTCCTGGCAGGGGAGCAGCCCCGCGACTACCTCTGTGTGTACCCGTTCGTGCGCTCCTACGAGTGGTACCTGCTGCCCGATGAGGAGCGCTCGACGATTCTGCGCGAGCACGGGCAGTATGCGGTCGACTACCCCGACGTGCGTGCGAACACCATCGCGTCGTTCGGGCTCGGTGACTACGAGTGGATTCTGGCGTTCGAGGCCGACGAGCTGCACCGCATCGTCGATCTGATGCGTCATATGCGCGGCACGAAGGCACGTCTGCATGTGCGAGAAGAGACGCCGTTCTTCACCGGCCCCCGCGTCGAGCTCGAACAGTGGGCCGGGCTGGTGGCCACCGGTCGCTGAGCGTGAAGGGCGTCCGCCGGCGGGGTGACGGCGCGAAGCCCGGGTGCCGGTTCCAGGGCGTCGGGAAGGCGCCCGCAGCGACTCGCCTAGGGCGACACGCCCGGGTTGCTTAATGGTCCAACTCTGTGGCAAACTTGTTCAGTTCCAGAAATTCCGCGTTCGCGCGGATCACTGCCAGTATGTGTCGGATCTGAGATTCGGCCGCTTGCAGCAGAACACGTCGGTAAGAACAGTGCGTCCAGCCGTGAACAACGGCAGTGATGCGGTTTTTGCCGTTGAGACCTCACAACACGACAAGAGTTCGGGTGCCTGCGTGCCCGCCCCTCGGTCGTTGTGGGGGAGTTCACACAGGCAGTGGACGCAGCTTTGACAGAAGAACAGTGGTGCGTGAATGAGCGAGAGCTCACAAGCGTCCTGACGGAGTCAAGGCGTCAGGCAGACACAGAACAGTGTCGGCGAGACGTCGAGACCTCGGAAGCAAGGTCGGCACAATTGCCGAAACGATGAAGGCAGTATTGCCTTGGAATGAAGATGGGAGTCAGCGATGGCGGGACAGAAGATCCGCATTCGACTGAAGTCGTATGACCACGAGGTGATCGATTCCTCTGCACGCAAGATCGTCGACACGGTGACCCGTGCCGGTGCGACAGTGGTCGGCCCGGTGCCGCTCCCCACTGAGAAGAACGTGATCGCTGTGATCCGTTCGCCGCACAAATACAAGGACAGCCGTGAGCACTTCGAGAAGCGCACCCACAAGCGCCTGATCGACATCGTCGATCCGACGCCGAAGGCTGTCGACTCGCTGATGCGTCTCGACCTTCCTGCTGACGTGAACATCGAGATCAAGCTCTGAGGAACACGAGAGAATGACTACTGAAACCAAGACCCGCAAGGGCCTGCTGGGCATCAAGCTCGGCATGACCCAGGTGTGGGACGAGGAGAACAACCTCGTGCCCGTCACCGTCGTCGAGGCCACGACCAACGTCGTGACCCAGATTCGCGACGCCGAGCGCGACGGCTACCAGGCCGTCCAGATCGCCTACGGGCAGATCGACCCGCGTAAGGTCACCAAGCCTGCTGGCGGTCACTTCGCCAAGGCAGGCGTGACCCCGCGTCGCCACCTCGTCGAGGTGCGCACCAACGACACCGATCAGTACAGCATCGGTCAGGAGCTCACCGTCGAGCAGTTCGAAGCCGGCCAGAAGGTCGACGTCGTCGGCACCAGCAAGGGCAAGGGCCTCGCAGGTGTGATGAAGCTGCACAACTTCCGTGGTGACAACGCATCGCACGGTGCGCACCGCAACCACCGCAAGCCGGGTTCGATCGGTGAGGCCTCGACGCCGTCGCGCGTCTACAAGGGCCTCAAGATGGCTGGCCGCATGGGAGCCGAGCGCGTGAGCGTTCAGAACCTCAAGGTGCAGGCCATCGACGCCGAGAACAACCTGCTGCTCATCAAGGGCGCAATCCCCGGCCCCAAGGGCCAGGTCGTGTTCGTCCGCAACGCTGTGAAGGGGGCCTGACCATGGCTGCCACCAAGATCGATGTGCTGACCGCCGAGGGCAAGAAGTCCGGCAGTGTCGAGCTGCCCGCCGATCTCTTCGACGTGCAGCCCAACGTGCCGCTGATCCACCAGGTCGTCGTCGCACAGCTGGCCGCCGCCCGTCAGGGCACCGCCAAGGTGAAGAACCGTGGCGAGGTCTCAGGCGCAGGCCGCAAGCCGTTCAAGCAGAAGGGCACAGGTAACGCCCGACAGGGTTCGATCCGTGCTCCGCACATGACCGGCGGTGGCATCGTCCACGGGCCGGTGCCGCGCGACTACACGCAGCGCACCCCGAAGAAGATGATCGCCGCAGCTCTGCGCGGTTCGCTCAGCGACCGTGCTCGCAACGGCCGCGTGCATGTGATCACCGACGTCGTCTCAGGCGAGACACCGTCGACGAAGGCAGCGAAGGCTGTGCTCGCACAGTTCGCCGCCGACGCAAACATCCTGCTCGTCGTCGATCGCACCGATGAGCTCACGATCAAAAGCGTGCGCAACCTGCAGAACGTGAACAGCCTCGACGCCGGCCAGCTCAACGCCTATGACGTGCTGGTCGCCGACGACGTCGTCTTCACCAAGCAGGCCTTCGAGCAGTTCGTCGGCCGCGCCGCGCAGAAAGGTGATGCAGCATGACTGAGCTCAACAAGCACACACACGACGTGGTGATCAAGCCCATCGTCTCTGAGAAGAGCTACAACCTCATCGACCAGGGCAAGTACACGTTCGAGGTCGCTCCTGACGCCAACAAGACCGAGATCAAGCAGGCCATCGAGGCCATCTTCAACGTCGAGGTCGATCAGGTTCGCACCCTCAACCGTCAGGGCAAGACCCGTCGCACCCGCACCGGAACCGGCAAGCGCAAAGACACCAAGCGTGCCATCGTGTCGCTGAAGTCGGGTTCCATCGACATCTTCTCGGCAGCGAACTAGGTCGGGGAAAGGCTAAGAATCATGGCTATTCGCAAGTACAAGCCCACGACCCCGGGTCGTCGCGGTTCATCGGTGGCTGACTTCGCCGAGATCACCCGCTCGACGCCCGAGAAGTCGCTGCTGCGGCCGCTCTCGAAGACCGGCGGTCGTAACTCGACCGGTCGCATCACGACGCGTCATCACGGTGGCGGACACAAGCGCCAGTACCGCGTGATCGACTTCCGTCGCGCGGACAAAGACGGCGTCGTTGCCAAGGTCGCTCACATCGAGTACGACCCCAACCGCACCGCACGTATCGCGCTGCTGCACTTCATCGATGGAACCAAGCGCTACATCCTGGCTCCGAACAAGGTCAAGCAGGGCGACGTCATTGAGTCCGGCGCCAGCGCCGACATCAAGCCCGGCAACAACCTGCCGCTGAAGAACATCCCGACCGGTACCGTGGTGCACGCCATCGAGCTGCGTCCCGGCGGCGGAGCCAAGCTGGCCCGTTCGGCCGGTTCGAGCGTTCGTCTGGTCGCGAAGGACGGCGCCTACGCACAGCTGCGTCTGCCCAGCGGTGAGATCCGCAACGTCGACGCCCGCTGCCGTGCCACGATCGGCGAGGTCGGCAACGCCGAGCAGTCGAACATCAACTGGGGCAAAGCTGGTCGTAACCGCTGGAAGGGCATCCGCCCGACGGTTCGTGGTGTCGTGATGAACCCGGTCGACCACCCGCACGGTGGTGGCGAGGGTCGCACTTCGGGTGGTCGTCACCCGGTCAGCCCGTGGGGTCAGCCTGAAGGCCGTACCCGCAAGCCGAACAAAGCCAGCGACAAGCTCATCGTGCGTCGTCGCCCGTCGAGCAAGAAGCGCAAGTAGGAGATAGACAAGAATGCCACGCAGTCTGAAAAAGGGCCCCTTCGTTGACGAGCACCTGCTTCGCAAAGTTCTCGCTCAGAACGAGGCCGGCACGAAGAATGTGATCAAGACCTGGTCACGCCGTTCGCTGATCATTCCGGCGTTCCTCGGCCACACGATCGCCGTTCACGACGGTCGCAAGCACGTCCCGGTGTTCATCACCGAGGCGCAGGTCGGCCACAAGCTCGGCGAGTTCGCGCCGACGCGCACCTTCCGCGGTCACGAGAAGGACGACAAGAAGGGCCGCCGACGCTGAGGCGTCGGCAGCTCCTGAAAGAGAGGTCATGATGGTAGAAGCAACCGCGCGTCTGCGTCATATCCGTGTTACGCCTCAGAAGGCCCGTCGCGTCGTCAACTTGGTTCGCGGCAAGCAGGTCAACGAGGCTCTGGGAATTCTGAAGTTCGCCCCGCAGGGTGCTTCGGAGCCGGTCTACAAGCTCGTCGCATCGGCCGTCGCCAATGCGCGAGTCAAGGCAGAGGCTTCGAACAGCTTCCTCGACGAGGACGAGCTCTACATCGCCGAGGCGTATGTCGACGAGGGCCCGACCCTCAAGCGCATCCGTCCCCGCGCTCAGGGCCGTGCCTATCGGGTGCTGAAGCGTACGAGCCACATCACTGTGGTCGTCGCCACGCCTGAAGAGGCAGCTGGGGCAACCGAGGCATCAGCGAAGAAGGAGAGCAACTGATGGGTCAGAAAGTCAACCCTTACGGCTTCCGTCTGGGCATCACCACTGACCACGTGTCACGGTGGTTCTCCGACTCGAACAAGCCTGGTCAGCGTTACAAGGACTATGTCGCCGAGGACGTCAAGATCCGTCACTTCCTGACAGAGAACCTTGACCGCGCCGGCATCGCGAAGATCAACCTGGAGCGCACCAAGGATCGCGTGCGAGTGGACATCCACACCGCGCGCCCTGGTATCGTCATCGGGCGTCGCGGCGCTGAGGCTGAGCGCATCCGCGGCGATCTCGAGAAGCTCACCGGCAAGCAGATTCAGCTGAACATTCTCGAGGTCAAGAACCCCGAGGCATCGGCTCAGCTGGTCGCTCAGGGTGTCGCAGAGCAGCTCGCTGCTCGCGTCGCGTTCCGTCGTGCCATGCGCAAGGGCCTGCAGGGCGCCATGCGCGCAGGCGCCAAGGGTGTTCGCATCCAGGTGGCCGGTCGTCTGGGCGGCGCCGAGATGAGCCGTTCCGAGTTCTACCGCGAGGGTCGTGTGCCGCTGCACACGCTGCGTGCGAACATCGACTACGGCTTCTACGAGGCACGTACCACCTTCGGCCGCATCGGCGTGAAGGTCTGGATTTATAAAGGCGAGATCACCGATCGTGAGCTGGCGAGCCTCGAGGCTTCGCGTCCCAGCCGCGGTGATCGTTCCCGCCGAGCCCCTCGCGGCCAGCACGGCCAGCAGAAGGATGCTCCGGTGGCAGCAGGAGCGGAGGCGTAGAACATGCTCATCCCACGTAAGGTCAAGTACCGCAAGCAGCACCACCCCAAGCGCTCAGGGCGTTCGAAGGGTGGCAACGAACTGGCATTCGGCGAATACGGCGTTCAGGCTCTCGGCCCCGCCTACATCACCAACCGTCAGATCGAGGCCGCTCGTATCGCCATGACGCGTTACATCAAGCGTGGTGGCAAGGTCTGGATCAACATCTTCCCGGATCGCCCGCTCTCGCAGAAGCCGATCGGAACCCGAATGGGTTCTGGTAAGGGCTCGCCCGAGTTCTGGGTCGCCAACGTCAAGCCCGGGCGTGTGCTCTTCGAGCTGAGCGGTGTTAGCGATGAGATCGCTCGCGAAGCGCTCACTCGTGCCATCTACAAACTTCCAGTCAAGGCGCGCATCATCAAGCGCGAGGAGGGTGACGCATAATGCCGATCGGATCCAAAGACCTCGCTGTCGACAAGCTCGAGACGCTCGAAGAGGCTGCCCTGGCAGCCGAGCTGAAGAAGGCCAAAGAAGAGCTGTTCAACCTGCGCTTCCAGTCGGCCACCGGTCAGCTCGCTTCGGGATCGCGTGTTCGCGCCGTCAAGCGCGACATCGCACGCATCTACACCATCATCCGTGAGCGCGAGCTCGGCATCCGCCAGCAGCCCGCCCCGGCTCCGGCCGAGAAGGCGTCGAAAGCCAAGGCCAAGACGTCGAAGAAGGCCGCCAAGACTGACGAGGAGGCTCAGGCATGAGCGAGAACAAGCAGGAGTCGCCTGTCGCCGAGGAGCGCGGGTACCGCAAGAGCCGTCGCGGCTACGTGGTGAGCGACAAGGGCGACAAGACCATCACCGTGGTCGTCGAGGATCGTGTCAAGCACGCCCTCTACGGCAAGGTCATGCGCAAGTCGTCGAAGGTTCGCGTGCACGACGAAGAGAACGCCGCTGGTGTTGGCGACCTCGTTCGCATCGACGAGACCCGTCCGCTGTCCGCCACCAAGCGCTGGCGCCTGGTTGAGATTCTGGAGAAGGCCAAGTAGGCCTGAACCTACCCAAGGAGAATTCACATGATTCAGAACGAATCGCGACTGAAGGTTGCCGATAACACCGGCGCCAAGGAGTTGCTGACGATTCGTGTGCTGGGCGGTTCGAACCGTCGGTATGCAGGTCTCGGCGACACCATCGTGGCGACCGTCAAGGATGCGATCCCCGGTGGCGGTGTGAAGAAGGGTGAGGTCGTCAAGGCCGTCATCGTTCGCACTGTCAAAGAGACGCGTCGTCCGGACGGCTCGTACATCAAGTTCGACGAGAACGCCGCAGTGCTCCTCAAGGGCGACGGCGAGCCTCGTGGTACGCGTATCTTCGGCCCCGTCGGCCGTGAGCTGCGCGACAAGAAGTTCATGAAGATCGTTTCACTGGCACCGGAGGTGATTTGAGATGGCGAAGATTCGCAAGGGAGACCTCGTCGAGGTGATCTCGGGCGCGAGCCAGGATCGCGGCGGTGACCGAGGCAAGCAGGGAACTGTTCTGCGCGTCATTCCCGAGACTGACCGCGTCGTCGTCGAAGGCGTGAACATCGTGAAGCGTCACGTGCGCGCCGGTGTGAACGGCGAGCAGGGCGGCATCAAGGAGTTCGAGGCTCCGATTCACGTCTCGAACGTCGCGATCGTCGATCCCGAGACCAAGAAGCCGACCCGTGTCGGCTTCCGAGTCGAAGAAGTTGAGACCAATGGCGTGAAGCGCACCGTCCGCGTTCGCTACGCCAAGAAGTCGGGTAAGGACATCTGATGACTGAGACTGCAGAGACCACCACGGTTGAGAAGGTGACCCCTCGCCTCAAGGTCAAGTACCGCGAAGAGATCATTCCGGCTCTTGAGAAGGAGTTCGGCTTCACGAACCTGCATCAGGTTCCGAAGATCGTCAAGGTCGTCGTGAACACCGGTGTCGGTGAGGCTGCCCGCGATGGCAAGCTCATCGAGGGTGCTGTGCACGACCTCGCGGCCATCACCGGTCAGAAGCCCCATGTCAACCACGCTCGCAAGTCGATCGCTCAGTTCAAGCTGCGCGAGGGCCAGGCCATCGGTGCGCACGTCACGCTTCGCGGCGACCGCGCATGGGAGTTCCTGGATCGTCTGATCAGCCTGTCGCTGCCGCGTATTCGCGACTTCCGCGGTCTGAGCGACCGCCAGTTCGACGGCAACGGCAACTACACCTTCGGTCTGACCGAGCAGTCGGTCTTCCACGAAGTCGATCAGGACCAGACCGATCACGTGCGCGGCTTCGACATCACGATCGTGACGTCGGCTGACAACGATGATCAGGGTCGCTCGCTGCTGCGTGCCCTGGGCTTCCCCTTCAAGACCAAGACCACCAAGTAACACCGATTGCCGAAGGTCCCCGCTCCGTGTACGGGGCGGGGATACCTGGCGAGAACAGGAAACACTGCACATGACAATGTCAGACCCCGTTGCCGACCTGCTGACGCGGATCCGCAACGCGAACAACGCGCACATCGAGCGCGTCGCGCTGCCTTCCAGCAAGCTGAAGCGCAGCGTCGCTGAGATCCTCAAGCGTGAGGGCTATGTCGGCGAGGTCAGCGAGGAGCCCGCTCGCGTGGGCAACACGCTCACCATCGATCTGAAGTACGGCTCCGATCGCCAGCGTGCGATCGAAGGCATCAAGCGAGTCTCCAAGCCCGGTCTGCGCGTCTACGCGAAGTCGACCGAGCTGCCCAAGGTCCTCGGCGGCCTGGGCATCGCGATTCTGTCCACCTCCTCGGGTCTGCTGACTGACCGTGAGGCCAAGGCGAAGGGCGTGGGTGGGGAAGTCCTCGCCTACGTGTGGTGATCGAACATGTCACGTATCGGTAAGCTTCCCATTGAGATTCCTGCAGGCGTCGACGTCAAGATCGACGGTCAGCACGTCGCAGTGAAGGGCCCGAAGGGTCAGCTCGAACTGTCACTGCCGAAGCCGATCACGGCTTCGGTCGACGGCAGCCAGGTCATCGTCGCGCGTCCGGACGAAGAGCGCGAGTCGCGTTCGCTTCACGGGCTCAGCCGCACGCTGATCCACAACAACATCATCGGCGTCACCGAGGGCTATTCGAAGCGCCTCGAGATCGTCGGCACCGGCTATCGCGCCGTCGCCAAGGGCAGCTCGGTGGAGTTCTCGCTCGGTTACTCGCACACCATCGTGGTCGACCCGCCCGAGGGCATCTCGTTCGAGGTCGAAGGCCAGAACAAGGTCATCGTCAAGGGCATTGACAAGCAGTCTGTCGGCGAGACCGCCGCGAAGCTGCGCAAGCTGCGCCTTCCCGAGCCGTACAAGGGCAAAGGCGTGCGGTACGAAGGCGAGCACGTGCGGCGCAAGGCTGGAAAGGCTGGTAAGTAATCATGGCTTCACGCAACAAGAGCAGGCAGGCAGCGCGTCAGCGTCGTCATGTCCGTGTGCGCAAGCACCTCAGCGGCACCGCTCAGCGGCCCCGTCTCGTGGTGAACCGCTCGGCTCGCCACGTCTTCGTGCAGGTCGTCGACGACACCCGCGGCGTGACCGTCGCAAGCGCGTCGACTCTCGAAGCAGACCTGCGTGTCTTCGACGGTGATAAGACGGCGAAGGCCAAGAAGGTGGGCCAGCTCGTTGCCGACCGCGCCAAGGCGGCCGGTGTCGAGGCAGTCGTCTTCGACCGCGGCGGCAATCAGTACGCCGGTCGAGTCGCAGCAGTCGCTGACGGCGCACGCGAAGGTGGGCTGACACTGTGAGCGAACAGACGAAGACCGAAGCATCAAAGGAGCAGCAGGTGAGCGCAACCTCAGCTGAAGGCCAGGGCAAGAGCCAGCAGGCCACCGACCCCAACGAGCGCGAGCGTCGTCACGGGTCGCGCGAGCGCCAGCCCGGTCGCGATCGCGGCGATCGCGGCGGCCGTGACAAAGAGAGCCCGTTCCTCGAACGCGTCGTGACCATCAACCGTGTGTCGAAGGTCGTCAAGGGCGGTCGTCGCTTCAGCTTCACGGCGCTGGTCGTCGTGGGCGACGGCGACGGACTCGTCGGAGTCGGCTATGGCAAGGCCAAAGAGGTTCCGGCCGCGATTGCCAAGGGTGTTGAAGAGGCCAAGCGCAACTTCTTCCGCGTGCCGCGCATCCTCAAGTCGATTCCGCACCCTGTGCAGGGCGAGGACTCAGCCGGCGTCGTCCTGCTGCGTCCGGCGTCAGCCGGTACCGGTGTTATCGCCGGTGGCCCGGTGCGCGCCGTGCTCGAGTGCGCCGGCGTGCACGACGTGCTCAGCAAGTCGCTGGGGTCGTCGAATACGATCAACATCGTGCGTGCCACCGTTGCCGCACTCAAGCAGCTCGAGGAGCCGCAGGCCGTGGCAGCACGTCGTGGTCTGCCTCTCGACGAGGTCGCACCCGCGGCGCTGCTCAAGGCTGACGAGAAGGTGAGTGAGTGATGGCCAGCCAGCTGAAGGTCACCCAGGTCAAGAGCAAGTACGGGGCACGGCCCGAGCAGCGAGACACGCTTCGCTCACTCGGCCTGCGCCGCATCGGTCAGACAGTCATCAAGGATGACAACCAGGTGAACCGCGGGTATGTCAACGCGGTTCGTCACCTGATCAAGGTTGAGGAGATTTGAGCATGGCTGACAAGAAAGCGCCACAGGAAGAGGCGAAAGTGAGCCTGCTCAAGGTTCATCACCTTCGCCCCGCTCCTGGTGCCAAGAAGGATCGCACCCGCGTGGGTCGCGGTGAGGCGTCGAAGGGCAAGACCGCAGGTCGCGGCACCAAGGGCACCAAGGCTCGTTACCAGGTGCGTCCCGGCTTCGAAGGCGGGCAGATGCCGCTGCATATGCGCACCCCGAAGCTGCGTGGCTTCAAGAACCCGGCTCGCGTCGAGTACCAGGTCGTGAACCTGGTTCGCCTCGCGGCACTCTACCCCCAGGGTGGCCAGGTCACCGTTGACGATCTCGTCGCAAAGGGCGCCGTGCGCGCCGGCGAGCCTGTCAAGGTGCTGGGAACCGGTGAGATCACCGTCAAACTCGATGTTCGCGTTGACAAGATCTCGGCCTCGGCAAGCGAGAAGATTCTTGCTGCCGGTGGTTCGGTAGAGTAGTAAAGAATGTGTCGTCTCTCGACCGTGGCGTACGTCACGGTCGAGAGACGTCTCAACTTGACAGGAGCCTGAGGTTTGTCGAACGCCGTCGTCCGTATCTTGAAGACGCCTGATCTTCGAAAGAAGATTGGTTTCACGTTATTCATCGTTCTGCTGTTCCGCTTGGGCTCCTTCGTTCCCACCCCCTACGTCGATTACAGCGCTGTCAAACAGTGCATCAATCAGACATCGCAGACCTCGGGTCTGTACGAGCTCGTGAATCTGTTCAGCGGCGGTGCGCTGCTGCAGCTCTCGGTGTTCGCAATGGGCATCATGCCCTACATCACGGCCTCGATCATCGTCCAGCTGCTGCGTGTGGTCATCCCGCGTTTTGAAGAGCTGCACAAAGAGGGCGAGTCGGGTCGCGCCAAGATGACGCAGTACACCCGTTACCTCGCACTTGGCCTCGGTCTGCTCCAGGCCACCACACTCGTCACCGTCGCACGAACCGGCGCACTGTACGGCACAGCCTGCAGCGAGTCGCTCATCGTCAACGACCAGTGGTACACGATCGTGCTCATGGTGCTGACCATGACCGCCGGCACTGGCCTGATCATGTGGTTCGGCGAGCTCATCACCGAGCGTGGCATCGGCAACGGCATGTCACTGCTGATCTTCACTTCGATCGCCGCGCAGTTCCCCAGCCAGATGGGTGCCATCTGGAACGGCAACGGCGGGCCTCGTAACTTCTTCTTTGTACTGATCCTCGCATTGGTGCTCGTTGTGGCCGTGGTCTTCGTCGAGCAGTCCCAGCGTCGCGTTCCCGTTCAGTACGCCAAACGGGTCGTGGGGCGCCGCACCTACGGCGGCAACACCACGTACATTCCGATCAAGGTGAACATGGCCGGTGTCGTGCCCGTCATCTTCGCCTCGTCGCTGCTCTACCTGCCCGCACTGATCGCACAGTTCAACCAGGGCGACGGGTCACAGGAGCCACCAGCCTGGGTGCAGTTCATCTCGAACTACCTCACTCGTGGCGACCACCCCCTCTACATGGCGCTGTACTTCCTGCTGATCGTCGGCTTCACATACTTCTACGTCGCCATCACGTTCAACCCCGAGGAGCAGGCCGAGAACCTGAAGAAGTACGGCGGCTTCATTCCGGGCATCCGCGCCGGACGCCCGACCGCTGACTTCCTCAACTACGTGCTCAGCCGCATCACGTTCCCCGGCTCGATCTACCTTGGCATCGTTGCGCTGCTGCCGCTGATCGTTCTGGGCGGCCTCGGCGTCGGCCAGAACTTCGCCTTCGGCGGTACGTCGATTCTGATCATCGTCGGCGTCGGCCTTGAGACGGTCAAGCAGATAAACTCGCAACTGCAACAACGTCACTACGAAGGGCTACTCAAATGAGCAAACGACTGCTTCTCATCGGTCCGCCAGGAGCCGGCAAGGGTACGCAGGCCGCACGTCTGACGAAGAGTCTCGGTGTTCCGGCGATCTCGACCGGAGACATCTTCCGCGAGAACGTCAAGAACCAGACTGAGCTGGGCAAAGAGGCGAAGCGCTACATGGACGCCGGCGAGTATGTTCCCGACTCTCTGACGAATGCGCTCGTGCGCTCACGCCTCAACGAGGCAGACGCAGCCGAAGGGTTTCTGCTCGACGGCTACCCGCGCACGGCCGAGCAGGTCAAAGAGCTCGATGACATCCTCGGTGACGCCGGAAAGGCGCTCGACTCGGTCGTGCTCATCGAAGCCGATCAGAACGAGCTCGTCGAGCGGCTGCACAAGCGCGCCGTCGAGCAGGGTCGTTCGGATGACACCGAAGACGTCATTCGTCACCGTCTTGAGGTCTACGCAGAGCAGACGGCTCCGCTGATCGACACCTACCGCGAACGCGGCCTGCTCGTGACGGTCGACGGTCTCGGCGCGGTCGACGAGGTCACCGATCGCATCCTCGCCGGTCTCGGCGCGAAGTGATGTTTCGTCGACCCACTTTCGACTACAAGACTCCGCAGCAGATTCTGCAGCTGCGTGATGCGGCGATGGCCACTCGTCATGTGCTCGACGAGGTCACGAAGGCGATTCAGCCGGGAGCGACCACGCGACATCTGGACGACGTCGCACTGCGCACGCTCGCATCCGACGGCGCCACTGCCAACTTCGCTCTCGAAGACGACTACGTCGACGCGATCTGCGTCTCGATCAACGAACAGATCGTCCACGGCATCCCCGGCGACCGTGTCATCGAGCCCGGCGACCTGGTCTCAGTGGATGCCGGAGCACTGCTGAACGGATGGAACGGCGATTCGGCCGTCACCGTGCTCGTTCCCGGGGGAGACCCCGAAGTCAGTGCACGTCGGGCTGAGCTCAGCCGCGTCACTGAGCAGTCGATGTGGGCAGGGGCCGCAGCTCTGGCTTCGGCGAAGCATGTGAACCAGGTCGGCACGGCGATCGAGGACTACATCCTCGGTCAGGGCGACTATGGCATCCTGCGCGAGTACATCGGGCACGGCATCGGTCGCGAGATGCACGAAGATCCGCCGGTGTTCAACTACCACATCTCGGGCCGCGGTGCGAAGGTGCAGCCCGGGCTGGTCATCTGCATCGAGCCGATGCTGACCGCCGGCACCGAAGAAACCGTCATCGCTCCCGACGGATGGGCGATCTCGTCTGCCGACGGGTCTGACGGCGCACACTGGGAGGTGCAGGTTGCCGTGACCGATCGCGGCATCTGGGCGCTGAGCTACGCAGATGGCGGTGCGGCAGGGCTGGCGCCGTTCGGCGTCGTGCCGACTCCGCTGACAGCCTAGGTCGCATTCGCGACACGCCCGGTCTGTACAACCATCAAAAAAAGCCATAAGATGTTTAACTGGTGTCTTTTGGCATCGGTGTATCCACTCTAGAGATCAAGGCGGTAAGGCATACATGGCGAAAAAAGACGGTGTCATCGAGATTGAAGGTTCAGTCGTCGAGGCCCTCCCCAACGCCACGTTCCGCGTCGAGCTGACCAACGGGCACCTGGTGCTCGCGCACATTTCAGGCAAGATGCGTCAGCACTACATCCGCATTCTGCCCGAAGACCGCGTGGTCGTCGAGCTCAGCCCCTACGATCTCAGCCGCGGACGCATCGTCTACCGCTACAAGTAGGCCGAAGCACCACAATAAGCAGCATCGCTGACGAGAGTCAGCACACCCCTAGTCGGAGGCTGGGGCCGTGGAATCGTCTGAGCGATCAGGTGGACTCACGGAGATGCTGCCCGACACCTCCAATGCACCATAAGGAGCAGCCGCATGGCACGTCTAGCAGGCGTCGATCTGCCTCGCGAGAAGCGCGTGGAGATCGCACTCACCTACATCTTCGGCATCGGGCGCACGAGCGCGCTCAAGATTCTGGAGGCCACCGAGATCAGCGGTGACATCCGCGTCAAGGATCTGACCGACGATCAGCTCGTCGCACTGCGCGATTTCATCGAGCACAACTACAAGACCGAGGGTGACCTTCGCCGTGAGGTTGCCGCCGACATCCGCCGCAAGGTCGAGATCGGCAGCTACCAGGGTCTCCGCCACCGTCGTGGCCTGCCCGTGCACGGTCAGCGCACCAAGACCAACGCGCGTACGCGCAAGGGTCCGAAGCGCACCGTCGCAGGCAAGAAGAAGTAGTCCACAGGATTCAGGAGACAGAGCACAACAATGGCAGCACCGAAGTCAGCCGTGGCTCGTAAGCCACGCCGCAAAGACCGCAAGAACATCGCCGTCGGCCAGGCACACATCAAGTCGACGTTCAACAACACCATCATCACCATCACCGACACCACCGGGGCGGTCATCGCCTGGGCATCTGCCGGTGAGGTCGGTTACAAGGGCAGCCGCAAGTCGACGCCCTTCGCCGCACAGCAGGCGGCTGAGCACGCTGCGAAGCGCGCTCAGGATCACGGCGTCAAGAAGGTCGACGTCTTCGTGAAGGGCCCGGGGTCGGGTCGCGAGACCGCGATCCGTTCGCTGCAGGCCGCCGGCCTCGAGGTCGGGTCGATCAACGACGTCACTCCGCAGACGCACAACGGGTGCCGCCCGCCGAAGCGTCGCCGGGTCTGAATCGCTGCACGTTCGCGTCACCGGCGGCGTTCGCCCTAACGTCGCCGGTTTCGTGGTCATCATCCCAAATACCGGTCCTGGGAGGATTCCCAGAACACGCGAGTCGTCATATGGCGGTCGATTCGCCGAAAGGAAACACACGTGCTGATTGCACAGCGACCCACACTCACTGAAGAAGTCGTCTCAGAGAACCGCTCGCGGTTCGTCATCGAGCCGCTGGAGCCGGGGTTCGGCTACACGCTCGGCAACTCCATGCGCCGCACGCTGCTCTCGTCGATTCCGGGCGCGGCCGTCACCAGCATCCGCATCGACGGCGTGCTGCACGAGTTCACCACGGTTCCCGGTGTGGTCGAAGATGTCTCAGACATCATTCTGAACATCAAGGAGCTCGTCGTCTCGAGCGACCACGATGAGCCCATCACCGCGTTCCTGCGCAAGCAGGGTGCAGGTGAGGTCACAGCTGCCGACATCACCGTGCCGGCCGGCGTCGAGGTCTACAACCCCGATCTGGTGATCGCCACGCTGAACGCCAACGCGAAGCTCGACATCGAGCTGGTCATCGAGCGCGGCCGCGGCTATGTCACGGCGCAGCAGAACCGCAGCGAGTACGCCGAGGTCGGTCAGATCCCGGTCGATTCGATCTACTCTCCGGTCATGAAGGTCACCTACCGCGTCGAGGCGACTCGTGCCGGTGAGCGCACCGACTTCGACCAGCTGGTCATCGACGTCGAGACCAAACCCTCGATTTCGCCCCGCGACGCTGTGGCTTCGGCCGGCAGCACGCTCGTCGAGCTCTTCGGCCTGGCCCGCGATCTGAACACCGAGTCAGAGGGCATCGAGATCGGTCCGGCACCGGCAGACGTGGTGGCTCCCACCGAGCTGTCGACGCCGATCGAAGATCTCGATCTCTCAGTGCGCTCGTACAACTGCCTGAAGCGCGAGAACATCAACTACGTCAACGAGTTGGTGGCTCTGAGCGAGCAGCAGCTGATGAACATCCGAAACATCGGTCAGAAATCCGTCGACGAGGTCAAGGACAAGCTCGAAGAGCTCGGCCTCTCGCTGAAGGATGCAGTGCCCGGCTTCGACGGCGCCCACTTTTACACGGGCTTCGAAGACGACACGCAGGCCTGACCACACTTATAACTTTCTGACCGAAGAAGGAGACCACAATCATGCCGAAGCCCGCTAAAGGCCCGCGTCTCGGAGGCAGCCCCGCACACGAGCGGCTCATGCTGGCGAACCTGTCGATGCAGCTGTTCGAGCACAAGGCCATCACCACCACTGAGACCCGTGCCAAGCGACTGCGTCCGTTCGCCGAGCGTCTGGTGACGTTCGCGAAGCGCGGCGACCTGAAGTCGCGCCGCAAGGTGCTCGCGATCATCCGCGACAAGTCTGTCGTGCACGAGCTCTTCACTGAGATCGCGCCGCAGGTTGCCGACCGTGAGGGCGGCTACACTCGCATCGTCAAGCTCGGCTACCGCAAGGGTGACAATGCGCCCCTGGCGCGTATCGAGCTGGTGCTCGAGCCTGTCGTCAAGAAGAACCGCGGCGGCAAGCACGCGGCTGACGAGGCCGTCGAGGTCGCAGCCGACGTCGACGAGCAGATCAAAGAAGAGACCGTCGCCGTCGAGCCCGACACTCAGGTGCAGGGCTCAGAGTCGCAGATCGAGGCTGAGGCTCAGGCCGAGGCTGAGGTCGCCGAGGCCGCTGAGCAGGTCGACGAGGCCATCGAGGCTGATGAGACCAAGAAGGCTGACGACAAGTAGTCGATCAGACTGATCTGAGAAGCCCGTCGTTCCGGTGATCCGGTTCGGCGGGTTTTTCGTCGTCTGCGGGAGTGGCAGCATGGTGTCGGCAGCACCGACGGATGAAGCAACGAGGCAGCCGGACATGGCTGAGCCAGGAACTGACGAAGACAGGAGCACCATGAGCGACCGAGGCGACAGCACCCGGGTGCGCATCGACCTCGCCTACGACGGCACCGACTTTCAGGGCTGGGCCGCGCAGCCGGGGCGGCGCACAGTGCAGGGTGTGCTCGAGGATGCCCTGGCGCTGATCCTGCGTGAGCCCGTTCGCACTGTGGTCGCGGGACGTACCGACTCCGGAGTGCATGCGACCGGTCAGGTGGTGCACGTCGACGTGCCGGTCGGTGCACTCGAACAGCTCGCGCGCGCCGACCATGCGAAGCGAAGCGCACGCCGAGCCGAGGCGTCGTGCGACGTGGGCGAACCGCTGCCGGAGCGCGCGGCACTTGTGCTGTGTTCTCGGCTGCGCAGCGTTCTCGGACGGGTGCCCGACCTGCTCGTCCGCAGTGTGCGCACGGCTGCACCTGGCTTCGACGCCCGCTTCTCTCCGATCTGGCGACGCTATGAGTACCGGGTCAGTGACGACTGGGGCACGCGCGACCCGCTGCTGCGACGACACGTGCTGGCATGGCCGCAGCGCGTCGACGTCGAACGCATGAATCGTGCGGCGCAGACTCTGCTCGGGCTGCATGACTGGGCGGCGTACTGCCGTCCGCGTGAGGGAGCGACGACCATTCGCGAGCTGCAGCGTTTCGAGTGGCGTCGCGACGCAGCCAGAGCCCCTGCCGTGACGTCTGCGGCGACGCCGAACGGCATCCTGATCGCGACGGTGCAGGCTGACGCATTCTGCCACCATATGGTGCGCTGTCTCGTCGGGGCGACGCTCGCCGTCGGCGCAGGAGATCTCGAGATCGACGACCTCGTGCGCCTGCGTGACCGAGGCAGCCGCGGTACCGAATACAAGATGGTGCCGGGCCACGGGCTGGTGCTCGCAGAGGTCGGGTATCCTGCTGACGCGGAGCTGGCGGTGCGGGCCGAACAGACTCGGGCCCGCCGAGACGGGGTGCATCCTGGCGGGTCCGAGTCGTTCAGCGACTGAGGGGTCGAAAGGTCTGGTGGCTCAGCAGCAGCGCGCCCCCGGGTTGGCCTCCTGTTCGCGTGCCTGCTCGCGCCAGAACTCGCGTTCGCTCATCACTGGCTTGCCGGGGTGCACCCGCTGACGGTGCGCGACGTAGTCGTTGTACGCGTTCGCCCCGAGCATGCCCCGCAGCAGACGGCGGATGCCGTTGAGCCAGACGAGCACGGCGTTCGTCGTGTGTGACGTTGCGCTGCTCATCCGCTCACGTGCACTTTCAGCTTCTCGGGGGAGACCTGCTCCCATTCGTGATTCAGATCGCTCTCTTCGCGTGACGCGATCAGCCCCGACGGTGCGTAGGTCTCGCTGGCGACCGGCGCCGGTTCGGTCGTCGGCAGCCCGTTGCCTCGCCAGGCCTGCACGATCTTGGTCAGCGCCGCGACGATCACGATGACGGTCAGCACGGCGAAGAGAATAGACAGCGAACCTTGCACTGCGGTGTTGCGGATCGTCGCCTCGAAGCTGGTGATCTGCGCGGCGACCTTCTCTTCGGCGATGGCGACGCCCGCGACCGTGCCAGACTCGCGCAGCTCGGCGAGCTTGCCCCGTGTCGCAAAGTGATTGGCCCAATAGCCGATCGTGGCGTTCGACGAGAAGATCTTGTACCACGAACCGGTCAGCGTGACGACGAGATCGAAGACCAATGGGATTCCGGTGATCCACAGGTACTTGAAGTACTTGCGGCCCTTCTTCGCGAAGATGGCGGTTGCGACGGCGAGGGCGATCGCGGCGAGCAGCTGGTTGGCCACGCCGAAGAGCGGGAAGAACGTGTTGATGCCGCCCAACGGATCGGTCACACCCAAGATCAGGATGTAGCCCCAGCCGGCGACCATGATCGCGGTTGCCAGCCACACTCCCGGTCGCCAGTTGTTGTCTTTGAACCGTGGCCAGAAGTTGCCGACGGCCTCCTGCAGCTGGAATCGTGCGACGCGCGTGCCGGCGTCGACCGCGGTCAGGATGAACAGCGCCTCGAACATGATTGCGAAGTGGTACCAGAACGCCTTCAGCCCGGGCGTGATGTTGTGCATGATCTCGGCGATGCCGACGGCCAGGGTCGGGGCACCGCCGGTGCGCGAGACGATCGAGTGCTCGCCCACGTCGTCGGCGACCTGCTGCAGCATGCTGCCCTCGACGTGCACGCCGTTGAGACCCAGCGAGTTGACGAACTTGGCTGCGCCCTCGACCGTGCCTCCGGTCGCCGCGGCCGAGGAGTTCATCGCGAAGTAGATGCCTCGGTCGATCGAGAGGGCAGCGACGAAGGCCATCAGAGCGACGAGCGACTCCATGAGCATGCCGCCGTAGCCGATGAATCGAGTCTGCCGCTCTTTGTGCACCATCTTCGGGGTGGTGCCTGAGGCGATCAGCGCGTGGAAGCCGGAGAGCGCGCCGCATGCGATGGTCACGAAGAGGAACGGGAAGAGCGGGCCGCTGAACACCGGGCCGTCAGAGCGTGAGGCGTACTCGCTGAACGCCGGGACGTTCAGCTCGGGGCGCACCACCACGATCGAGACGGCGAGCAGCAGGATCACGCCGATCTTCATGAAGGTCGAGAGGTAGTCGCGCGGGGTCAGCAGCAGCCAGACCGGCAGAACCGCGGCGACGAACCCGTAGATGATGATCGCCCAGGCGATGGCGATGCGATCCATGTGGAAGATCGACTGGCCCCAATCGGTGTTCGAGACCCAGCCTCCGCCGATGATCGCAGCCAGCAGCAGGACGATGCCGATCACCGACACCTCCATGATCTTGCCCGGGCGCAGGTAGCGCAGGTACACCCCCATGAACAGGGCGATCGGAATCGTCATGCCGACGCTGAACACGCCCCAGGCGCTCTCGCCGAGGGCGTTGACCACGACGAGCGCGAGAATCGCGACGATGATGATCATGATTGTCAGAGTCGCGATGATGGCCGCCGTGCCGCCGATGCGGCCGAGGTCTTCGCGAGCCATCTGGCCGAGCGAACGGCCGTTCCGACGTGTCGAGACGAAGAGCACGACGTAGTCCTGGACGGCTCCGGCGAAGATCACTCCGAGAATGATCCAGAGCGTGCCCGGCAGGTAGCCCATCTGCGCGGCGAGAACGGGGCCGACCAGCGGGCCGGCGCCGGCGATCGCGGCGAAGTGGTGGCCGAAGAGCACACGGCGGTCGGTCGCGACGTAGTCTTTGCCGTTCGCCGAGTACTCGGCGGGTGTGGCGCGGCGGTCGTTCGGACGCAGCAGCTTGCGCTCGACGTATTTGCTGTAGAACCGGTAGGCGATGAGGTATGAGGCGACGCCGGCGAAGACGAACCAGATGCCGTTGATGGTCTCACCGCGGCTGACCGCGAGAATCGTCCACCCGATCGCGCCGACGGCAGCGATGAGAATCCAGGTGATGACCTTGGCTGGGGTCCACTTCGGTTTGTCGAGAAGTTTGGGGTCTACCGCCGTGGGCGGCAGTGCAGGGTCTGAGACGAGCTTCGACTCATCCCACTCTGGGGGCGGTGTTGCGGCGGATGCCGCAGGCTGCCCGCCTGCAGTCGGCCGTCCTGAGGGTGTCGTCGTGGACATGGGGCATTCTCCTTTGAATGTCTCAGTGGTACCAATGTCACGCGAGCACATGCCGTGCCACCGGTACGCAGAATGATAGGGGATTCCTCGGACATTCACAGCTGGTTGTGACAGCGTGGGCGCGTCGGGCGGGGGTCTGGCGGCATCGACGGCCGCACCCTGGACCCAGCGCCACACAGGTTGCTGTGGCTGCGCGCATTCGACTAGAATCTCTCTTTGGTATGCGCGGCTGAGCCTTGTGCAACAGCTGTGCTGCCCGACTTGAGCCCTCCACCGTCTGTATTCACACGACTGAGGATGCTCCAAACGTCTCGTTCGACTGGTCACGCATCGCGTGGACGATGTCGACTGCGGGGGCGCGAGGGTGCATTCGACGCGCGGGAATCGCATCGGAGTGGGATTCACGAACACCTCAAATCGAGAGAGAGAAGCTAGTGACACGCACATACTCGCCGAAAGCCGGCGAAATCAAGCGCAACTGGGTCATCATCGACGCCACCGACGTGGTGCTCGGCCGACTGGCCAGCCACGCTGCCGCCATCCTGCGCGGCAAGAACAAGCCCACCTTCGTTCCTCACCTGGACACAGGCGACTACGTCATCATCATCAACGCCGAGAAGGTCGTGCTGAGCAACGGCAAGGCCGACAAGAAGATCGCCTGGCGCCACTCGAACTACCCGGGCGGCATCAAGGGAGTCAAGTACAGCGATCTGCTGCGCGAGAACCCTGAGCGCGCCATCGAGAAGGCCGTTCGCGGCATGCTTCCCAAGAACACCATCGGCCGCGAGCAGCTTGGCAAGCTCAAGGTCTACAAGGGTGCCGAGCACCCGCACGCCGCGCAGAAGCCGGTGCCGTACACCTTCAGCCAGATCGCCCAGTGACCGGCGCCGAGAGACTTTCACAGGAGAACACCGTGGCAGAGAACACAGAAAACCTCACTTCGTACAGCACCTCGACGCCTGAGGGCGCAGAGGCCGTTGAAGAGCGCGCACCGCGCAACCTCAGCGTGCCGGGTGCCGCAGTCGGCCGTCGCAAAGAGGCCATCGCTCGCGTGCGCCTGGTTCCGGGCAGCGGCGAGATCACGGTCAACGGCCGTACCCTCGATGTCTACTTCCCGAACAAGCTGCACCAGCAGCTGATCAAGGATCCGCTCACGCTCCTCGGGCTCGAGAGCGCGTATGACATCACCGCGACCATCAACGGCGGCGGTCCCTCGGGCCAGGCAGGCGCACTGCGTCTGGCCATCGCCCGCGCACTCAACGGCATCGATGCCGACAACAACCGACCCGAGCTCAAGAAGGCCGGCTTCCTGAGCCGTGACGCCCGAATCAAAGAGCGCAAGAAGGCCGGTCTCAAGAAAGCCCGTAAGGCTCCTCAGTACTCGAAGCGCTAAACCGCTCGAACTGGGAACGTCATGCCTCGACTTTTTGGCACCGATGGGGTGCGAGGACTCGCCAACCGCGACCTCACCGTCGAACTCTCGCTGCAGCTGGCTCAGGCCGCTGCGCGGGTGCTCGGCGCTGAGGCGCGGGCGGCGGGTCGTCGTCCCATGGCCGTCCTCGGTCGCGACCCCCGCATCTCCGGTGAGTTCATCGGCGCTGCGGTCGCGGCGGGGCTGGCCAGCGGGGGAGTCGACGTGCATGACGCGGGCGTGCTGCCCACGCCGGCGACGGCGTTCCTCGTGCAGGATCTGCAGGCCGACTTCGGCGTGATGATCTCTGCATCGCACAACCCCGCGGCAGACAACGGCATCAAGTTCTTCGCCAAGGGCGGTCTCAAACTGCCTGACGAGGTCGAAGACAAGATCGAGGTCGAACTCGACCAGCCGAAGCTTGCCCCAACCGGTGTCGACGTGGGGCGCATCTCCACGTTCGCAGACGCAGAAGACCGGTACCTGCTGCACCTGCTCGGCACTGTGCCCAACTCACTTGGCGGCATTCGTCTGGCGCTCGACTGCGCGAACGGAGCAGCAGCCGGTGTCTCGCCCCAGGCGTTCACCGACGCCGGTGCCAAGCTCGTCAGACTCATCGGTGCAGATCCCAACGGGGTCAACATCAACGACGGCGTCGGTTCGACGCATCTCGAGAAGCTGCGAGAGGCGGTCATCGCAGATCGTGCACAGGTCGGCATCGCCCACGACGGCGATGCAGACCGCTGCCTGGCCGTCGACGAGAACGGCCGTGTGATCGACGGCGATCAGATCATGGCCATCCTCGCCACTGCGCTGCACCGTCGGCGCCAGCTGCCCGGCAACACGCTCGTCTGCACTGTGATGAGCAACCTCGGCCTGCACCTCGCCATGCAGAAGGCGGGCATCGAGGTTCGTCAGACCGCAGTGGGCGACCGCTACGTGCTCGAAGAGCTCAACCGGTCGAACCTCGGTCTCGGCGGCGAGCAGTCCGGGCACGTCATCTTTCGCCGCTACGCCACCACAGGCGACGGCCTGCTGACCGGCCTGCAGCTGCTCTCGGTTATGGCCGAGACGGGCAAGCCGCTCTCGGTTCTTGCCGACGAGGCGATGACGGTGTATCCGCAGACCCTGATCAACGTGCGCGGCGTCGACAAGACCGCACTGTCGTCGAACGCCGTGATCAAAGACGCGGTGACGGATGCCGAAGCCCAGCTGGGTGACCAAGGTCGCGTGCTGCTGCGGCCGAGCGGCACTGAGCCGCTCGTTCGCGTGATGGTCGAGGCGACGTCAGAGCGTGTCGCACACGACTGGGCAGAGAAGCTTGCGGCCGTCGTGCGCGAGCAGCTCACTGTCGCAGCCGCCTAACGCCGCAGGCAGATCGCAGAGCACGTCGTGCCGAGCCGATCGTCACTCCAGCTCACCTCCTGAGCACCTTCGCCCTCCACGGAATCGCCCGTCACGTTCGACGCCGGTCGTCTCGGTGGGCTAGTCTCGTCAGTACCCCTTACTCACTGCAAAGGCGCACTGAAGGAGACAGAATTGGAACGGTCCAATAGTTCGGTCGGAGACTCGGCTCCCCCCACGAGCCCTCACAGAGGCACAGATGCAGACACCGGCGCCGGCACAACGCGTCCAGCTGGCTCAGCCTCGTCAACTCCCGACGTCGTCGCACTCGGGCGCCTCGGCGTCGACGTCTACCCGCTGCAGAACGGCCTGGGTCTCGAAGAGGTCACCAGTTTCGGCAAATACCTCGGCGGCTCGGCCGCGAACGTCACCGTTGCGGCGGCCAGATACGGGCACCACCCAGCGCTGATCTCGGGAGTCGGCGACGACCCCTTCGGCCGATATCTGCGGCACGAGCTTCAGCGCCTGGGCGTCGACTCGACCGGTGTGCGCACAGTGGCTGAGTACCAGACTCCAGTCACATTCTGCGAGATCTTTCCGCCCGACGACTTTCCCCTCTACTTCTACCGAGAGCCTAAAGCCCCCGACCTCTGCCTGCTGCCCGAACAGCTCGTCGAAGTGCTGCCCGAGGCGTCGTCGAAGTCGACATCGCTGAAGCGACCACGTCTGGTCTGGCTCACCGCCACCGGGCTCAGTGAGCAGCCGAGCTTCGACACCCATCTCGAGGCCCTGCGACGGGCAGGCGGCGGCGGGGACGAGCCGACTGTCGTGCTCGACCTCGACTACCGTGCGCAGTTCTGGCCCAGCTCGGCCGTGGCGCACGAACGCATCGCGCAGATCCTGCCGCAGGTCACCGTGGCCGTCGGCAATCGCGAAGAGTGCGAAGTCGCCGTCGGAGAGACCGATCCCGATCGCGCCGCGGAGGCGCTGCTGGCGACCGGTGTGCGGCTCGCGATCGTGAAACAGGGCCCGAAAGGCGTGCTCGCACGCACTGCGACCGAACGCGTCGAGGTTCCGCCGACGCCGGTCGTGGTGGTGAACGGGCTGGGTGCCGGCGACGCGTTCGGCGGGGCACTCATCCACGGGCTGCTCAATGACTGGCCGCTCGAACGGACTCTGCGCTTCGCGAACGCCGCCGGAGCGATCGTGGCATCGCGCCGCGAATGCTCGACCGCGATGCCGACCGAGTTCGAGGTGGATGCGATGCTCGGCTCGACCGGTCATGCGGGTGCCGCGAACCATGCAGACGACGCACACAGTGAGGTACGCGCATGAGTACGATCCCTGACGACGACTTCGCCGCAGTGCTCGCCGAGCTCCGCGAGGTGCGCGCCTGCGAGCCGCACCGCATCGACATGTCACATGCAGATCGCGTTCGCCGGCCGCTGCTGCAGGATGACGGCCGTCTGCTCATCGTGGCAGCCGATCACCCGGCACGTGGAGCGCTCGGCATCGGCGACGACCCCATGGCCATGTCGAGCCGAGACGACCTGCTGCGGCGTCTGGCGGCTGCACTCGAGAACGACGAAGTCGACGGAGTGCTCGGCACCCCCGATGTGCTCGACGACCTCGCGTTGCTCGGGCTGCTCGACGGCCGCGTGGCGATCGCGTCGCTGAATCGAGGCGGGCTCGCGGGCGCATCCTTCGAAATGGACGACCGGCTCACCGCACACCGACTGGCCGATGTTCTGCGCGACCGACTCGACATGGGCAAGGCACTCGTGCGCATCGACCTTGACGACCCGGGAACCGTGCGCACCCTTGAGACGATCGCGGCTGAGGTGAGCGCCTTCGCGCAGGCAGACGTGCCGATCCTGTTGGAGCCGTTCATCAGCCGGCGCGTGCCCCAGGGACAGCGCACGCGCGTCGTCAACGACCTCAGCACCGAGGCCGTCGTGCGCTCGGTGGCGATCGCATCTGGGCTCGGCGGGTCTTCGCGCAGCACCTGGCTCAAAGTGCCGGTGGTCGACGATATGGCCGCGGTAGCGGCGGCGACGACTCTGCCGATGCTTCTGCTCGGTGGCGACACCAGCGCCGACCCAGAGGGGGCGTTCCGAAGCTGGGCCGACGCGTTGGCGCTGCCGGGCGTGCGCGGCTTGGTCGTGGGGCGCTCGCTGCTCTACCCACCCGACGGCGATGTCGATGGTGCGGTCGCTCGTGCCGTCGAACTGGTGCACGGCAATCCTGTCGGCGAGACACCTGCCGAGGCGGCTGACGCCGCGGGCGTGAGGGGAGCATCCGCATGACCCGAAAATGGACCTATCGACCCGGCGAACTCGCTCGTGACGGCTGGGGCGACGTGGTCGACCGCGGTGTTCCGGGCTGGCGTCACACCGCGCTGCGCATCGCCGATCTCGACCGGGGGCCGGTCAGCGAGCGGGCGAGCGGGCGTGAGTCGATCATCCTGCCGCTGACGGGTGAGTGCGAGGTGCGCTACAGCGTGCCCGGCGCGGCGCCGGATGCGGCGGTGGAGCTGCGCGGGCGGGCGTCGGTGTTCGACGGGCCGGCCGATGCGCTCTATCTGCCCATCGACGCCGAGTACACACTCACGGGGCACGGTCGGGTGTCGGTGTCGCAGGCGTACACCGATCTGCGGCTGCCGGTCGAGGTGATTCGGCGTGAGAGCGTGCCGGTCGAGCTGCGCGGCAGCGGCAACATGAGTCGACAGGTGCACAACTTCGGCACGCCGGCCCGGCTGCGTGCCGGGGCGATCATCGCGTGCGAGGTGCTCACCCCCGGCGGCTGCTGGTCGTCGTACCCGACGCACAAGCACGACCGCGACGTGCCCGGCGTCGAGACGGCGCTCGAAGAGATCTACTACTTCGAGGTCGAAGTCGAGCGCGGGCTGGGCGGGGTCGCCGATGCCTCAGCTCGGGCTGTCGACGCTGGAGTGGAGCCGGCGGGCCACGAAGCCGATCCGTTCGCGCTGTTCGCGACGTATCCGTCAGATCGTCGGCCGATCGAGATCAGCGCCATGGTGCGCACCGGCGACATCGCCTTGGTGCCGTACGGCTATCACGGACCGGTGGCGGCCGCGCCAGGCTACGACGCGTACTACCTGAACGTGATGGCCGGGGCGGGCGACCGCGAGTGGCTCATCCAGGACGACCCGGCGCACGGATGGCTGCGTGAGACCTGGGATGCCGGGCAGATCGATGCGAGGCTGCCCTTCGGCGGGTGAAGGGATACGCCGCGAGTGCGCCGAGCGGGCCGAGCGGGCAGAGTGGGCAGATCGGGCGGATTGAGCGTGCCGGGTAAAGCGGGCAGATCGAGCAGATCGAGCGGGCCACGACGCGCGGCGAATGCTGCGATGATGAGTGTGGCACCAAAGGGGGAATCATGGGGCAAGGTCGAAGAAGTGGGCCGACGATCAGAGACGTGGCGGCCGAAGCCGGCGTGTCGAAGTCTCTCGTCTCGATGGTGTTCAATGACGATCCGCGGGTCAGCGATGTGCGTCGAAAGCTCGTGCTCGATGCGGCGCAGCGGCTCGGCTTCTCACCGAACTGGATGGCGCGTTCGTTGGCGGCTGGCGACGGAGACTTCGTTGGAGTGATGGTGCCCGACCTCGCGAACCCGATCTTCGCCGAGATTCTGGAGGGAATTCGCGCCGAGCTGCGCGGTGCAGGGCAGCGCACACTCGTGTCGAGCGCACTGTTCACCGACGCCGGTGGCAACCGGGAGTTCGACGATCGTGTGCTGCCAGTGCTGCGTGACATGCACCCGAGCAGCCTGGTGGTCATCGGATCGGTGCCCTCGCTCGACATCGTGCAGCCGCTCATGGAACGCATTCCGACGGTGGTGGCCAGCGGTACGGCCGATGACCTCGAGCACGTCTATGTGGTGCGCAACGACGACGTCATCGGCATCGATCTGATCGTCGATCATCTCGTCGAGCGCGGGCATAGACGCATCGCCCACGTCGGCGGCGCCGGCGGCGGCGCAGCTGTCAATCGGCGTGACGCGTACGAAGGCGCGATGCGTCGCCATCGACTGGCCGAGCACATCGAGATCGAACTCTCTGACTACACGACGGAGCGCGCGATCGAGGCGACGCGTCGTCTGCTGACGCGTTCGCCGGGAGATCCCGGCGGGCGAGCCGGTGCGGTGGGGGATGCTGCGGTGAGGAATGCTGCGCCGACAGCCGCTGGGACGGGAGCTGCGATCGGGACCCAGGCCCTGCATCCTGATGATGTGCGCCCCTCGGCGATTGAGAATCTGACTCTGCGCCCTGCTGGGGAACGCCCCACCGCGATCGTGGCGGTGAACGATCTGGCGGCGCTCGGCGTGATCACCGCAGTGGAACAGCTCGGCCTGCGCGTGCCCGAAGACATCGCGGTCACCGGATATGACGACACGGCGCTCTCGGGCATCGATCGCATCTCGCTCACCACGGTCGATCCACGCAACGAGGAGATCTCGCACGAGACCGTGCGTCTGCTGCTCGACGCCGACGGGCCGTTCGAGGGGCATCGCGAGCGGCTGGTGATTCCGCGACTTGTCGTGCGCGGTTCGACTGCTGCGTGACCCCTGCCTGACCGCGGCGAAGCGGCCTCGCTCGGCGCGAAGGCGACGGCGCGGAGAGCTGCTGATCTGCTGTTGGCGTGAACTTAAGAGCCCATATGGAGTGGTCGGTGTGCAGGGCTCGTGTGCAGGGTTTAAGGGGCGGTGCTCAGGTCCAGATTTCGTGTGCAGGGCGCATGTGTAGGTTTTGTGTGCATGGTTCGTGTGCAGGGCTCGTGCCCAGATTCTGTGCGCAGGGTCATGTGCGGGGCTTAGGGGCGGTGATCGAGTGCCGAGCGGCGCTGGCTGTGGACAGCTCTGTAGGTGTGCACGGTTCTGCTGAGATGTGCACGGTTCTGCTGAGATCAGGGGGATTTTAGCGGAACCGTGCACCTGCCAGCGCAACCGCGTGCAGCGAAGTCGATGCGCAGGGCAGCCAGAGTGAGCGCCGACGTGAGTCAACGGCAGTCTCGCCGAGGATTTGCTGAGAGTGGGGGTCAGTGTCCCGGCGCGCGAATAGAAACCCAGGTCGGTACAGGTACAGAAGCCTAGGTCGGCGCAAGAACAAAGCCTGGCTCGGTACAGGTACAGAAGTCCAGGTCGGCGCAAGAACAAAGCCTGGCTCGGTACAGGTACAGAAGTTCAGCCCGGCGCACGACGAGAGACGCAGATCGTATATCTGGGCCGCAGCACTTGTCAGTCACCTGGGTCTTATGCCTAAAGTTGGACCGGTCCAACACTGAGGTTGGGCTCGAATCGAGTACGACCGCATGAAGCTGAGCGGCCCCGGCCTCTGAAGAAACCGAGATGAACGAGTTTCAGACGAGACTGCTTTCGGACGAGGCCGCGAGCACCGGCGTCAGAAGAGCCGACAGCAAGGCCTTCAGCGGCCACAAGCTCGAAACGAACGGTGAAGCGAAGGAATCGTGACAATGGCGTCAGCAGACAACCCGCAGGGCGCGGCAGAACTCGCACACGCAGGGCAGCTGCTCATCGGCAGCCAGTGGCAGCCGGCGAGCGCTCAGAGCGCGGTCGAGGCCGTCACCAATCCCTACACCGGCCAGACCGTAGCCGAGATCACCGCCGCTGCAGCCGAAGACGTCGAAGAAGCCGTCCGCGCCGCAGAAGCCGGTGCCGCCCGTTGGCGTCGCACTCCAGCACACGAGCGCTCGGGCATCCTGTTTCGCGCTGCCGAGCTCGCCGATGAGCGCGTCGACCGCATTGCGGCGATCCTCTCGGCTGAGAACGGCAAGACGCTCGCCGAGGCCACCGCCGAGTGCTCGCGCAGCGGCGAGCTGATCCGCCTGGCCACCTTCGAAGGCACCCAGCTCTACGGCGAGACGCTGCCACTCGACGCGAATCCCGGCACCGGCCTCGAGAAGGTGGGATTTACCGTCCGCCAGCCCGTCGGCATCGTCGCCGCGATCACCCCCTTCAACTACCCGTCGCTGCTCGTGCTGCACAAGATCGCCCCGGCGCTCGCAGCGGGCAACGCTGTGATCCTCAAACCCGCCCGCACCACACCGCTCACCGCGCTCGCATTGGCCCAGTGCTTCGTCGACGCAGGGCTTCCCGAGGGCGTGCTCTCCGTGCTCACCGGTGCCGGCTCGCTGATCGGCGACCTGCTCGTGAGCGACCCGCGCATCCGAAAGATCTCATTCACCGGCTCGACCGGAGTGGGCGAGCGCATCACTCAGATCGCCGGTGTCAAGAAGCTCTCGCTCGAACTCGGAGCCTCGTCGCCGACCGTGGTGCTGCCGGATGCCGACCTCGAGCGTGCTGCCGAGGCAGTCGCAAAGGGCGGCTACGCGAACGCGGGCCAGGTCTGCATCTCGGTGCAGCGCGTGGTCGTGCACCGTGACGTGCACGCCGATTTCGTGGATGCCCTGGCCGCGAAGGTCTCGCAGCTGCGGGCCGGCGACCCGTCGAGCGCGTCGACAGACATCGGCACGCTGATCACCGAGGGCGAGGCCGAGCGCGTGCACGACAGCATTCGGGATGCGGTCTCACACGGCGCCCGACTGGTCACCGGCGGCGACCGTGACGGTGCGGTCGTGCAGCCGGCGATCGTGGACGGTGTGCGGCTCGAAGACCCGCTCTCGCAGCAGGAGCTCTTCGGCCCGGCAGTCGCGATCACCGAGGCCTCTGACCTCGACGACGCCCTCGCTGTGGCGAACGGCACCCCGTACGGCCTGGCAGCGGGCGTCTTCACCGGCAGCGTCTCGACGATCACGAAGGTCATTCGCGAGGTCGACGCGGGCTCGGTGCACATCAACTGGACGCCGCTGTGGCGCGCAGACCTGATGCCCTACGGCGGGCTCAAAGCCAGCGGCATCGGCAAAGAGGGGCCACGCGCCGCGGTCGCCGAGATGACCGAGGTCAAAACCATCGTGCTGCACGGCTGACCAGGCTGCGCAGCTGACCAGGCTGCACGGCAGACGCCCGCACACACCCCAACAGACCAGCGTCGCGCTTCGACACCGCTCGAAACGAGACGACTTCAGAAACACGAAACCCGCAGAGAGGAACCCGACATGGTTCACGGAGCATCCGGCAAGACGGTGCGGCTCACCGTCGCGCAGGCCATCGTTCGCTACATCACCGCGCAGCACAGCGTGGTCGACGGCGAGCGGCAGCGCTTCATCCCCGCGGCTCTGGGCATCTTCGGCCACGGCAATGTCGCCGGGCTGGGGCAGGCCTTCGCCGCCAACCTCGATCAGCTGCCCTTCATCCAGGGCCGCAACGAACAGTCACTCGGGCACATCGCCGTCGGCTACGCCAAAGCGGCCAAGCGGCGTCAGGCGCTCGCGGTCACCGCATCCATCGGTCCGGGAGCGACCAACACGCTCACCGCAGCGGGCCTCGCCACGGTCAACCGACTGCCGCTGCTGCTGCTGCTCGGCGACACCTACGCGACCCGTCGCCAGGGGCCGGTGCTGCAGCAGCTCGAGAATCCCGCGGCGCCCGACACCACGGTGAACGACGCCTTCCGCCCCGTTTCGCGCTTCTTCGACCGCATCAGCCGCCCCGAGCACCTGATGACGGCGCTGCCGCAGGCGTTCCGCGTGCTGGCGAACCCGGTCGAGACGGGTGCCGTCGTTCTCTCGCTGCCGCAGGACGTCCAGTCGCATGCACACGACTGGCCCGTCGAGATGTTCGAACCGCGTGACTGGAAGATCCGTCGTCCGCTGCCCGACCCCGCCGAGATCGGCGAGATCGCCGAGCTGATTCGTCGGGCCGAGCGCCCTCTGGTGATCGCCGGCGGCGGTGTGATCTACTCCGACGCCCAGCGCGAGATCACCGATCTCGGACGTTCGACCGACCTGCCGATCTCTGAGACCTTCGGCGGCAAGGGCGCCGTGCTCGAGCCGGGCCCCTTCCAGGTCGGCGGCATCGGACTCGAGGGCACCCCGGCGACGAATCACCTGGCGCAGCATGCCGACCTGATCGTGCACGTCGGCACCCGCCTGACCGACTTCGCCACCGCCTCGCAGTCGCTCTTCGCGGCTGACGCGCGTTTCGCCTCGGTGAACGTCAGCGAGTTCGACGCGATCAAAGAGGGCGCGGTCGCCGCGGTCGCTGACGCGCAGCTCGCGCTGCGGGCGCTGGCCGACGAGCTGGGCGACTACAGCATCCCTGCGGCGTGGCGTGAAGAGATCGCCCGTGAGCAGGATGCCTGGGCACCGAAGCGAGCAGCGGCTCTCGACCCCGATCGGGCGTTCGTTCGCGCCGATCACCCGGATGCGCCGGTCACGAACGCCGTGATCACGCAGGGGCAGCTGATCGGCGTGCTGCAAGAGCACGCACGCAGCGGCGACACCATCATCGCGGCGGCGGGCAGCCCTCCGGGAGACCTGCAGAAGGTGTGGGATGCGACCGACGGCCGCCATGCGCACCTCGAGTTCGGCTTCTCGTGCATGGGCTACGAGCTGCCTGCGGCGATCGGCGTGCGCCTGGCCGACCCGAACCCGGAGCACCGGGTGACCGCGTTCATCGGCGACGGCACCTTCCTGATGCAGCCCACCGAGATCGTCACGGCAGCCGCCGAGGGCATCGGGTTCACACTGGTGGTCTCTGAGAACCACGGCTTCCAGGTGATCCGTCGTCTGCAGATGGGCAAGACCGGCCGTCACTTCGCCAACGAGTTTCGCTATCGCGACGAGTCCGGAGCCTCGCTGCACCAGGCCGTCACAGAGGTCGGCGAGACCAAGCCGGGCCGACTCGAGGGCGACTACCTGAAGATCGACCTGATCGAGATCGCGCACGGCCTCGGTGCCGAGACGCACTATGTCGAGACCGCCGACGAGTTTCGTGCGGCGCTTGACAGCACCCGCGGAGCCACGCACCCGGTCGTGATCGTGGTGGCCACCGTGCCGCAGGTCGACCTGCCGGGTGCCGAGGTCTGGTGGGACGTCTCGCCCGCCGAGGTCAGCGGTGACAAAGTGGTCGAGGAACTCTACGACGAGTACCTCGAGGGCCGCGCAGATCAGAAGTGGCACGGATGAGCGCCGCTCGGGTATCACCCCTCACGGTGAACGCAGAGCTCAAGCAGCGCTTCGCACGCGGCGAGACGACCGTCGGGCTGTTCATCGGCCTGGGGTCGACGATGGCCGCCGAAGTGGTCGCCGCGTCGGGCGCAGACTGGCTGCTGGCCGACCTCGAGCACGGTGGCGGCGACGAGTCGCAGATCGGCGACATCGTGACCGCTGCGGCCGCCTACGGCGTGCCCACCCTGGTGCGGGTCGAGACACCGGAGCGCATCCGCGTCGGTCGCGTGCTCGACTCGGGGGCGGCGGGCGTGATGCTGCCGCGCATCACCTCTGCCGAGCAGGTCGCCGAGGCTCGTCGCGGCCAGCTCTACCCACCTGAGGGAATTCGCGGGGTGGCCTCGTACAACCGGGCCGCCCGCTGGGGGCAGGACCGCGAGGCGCTCGATCGCGCCAACGACGACACCATCACGGTGGTGCAGATCGAGACGCTCGCTGCGCTGGAGACGGTCGATGAGATCGCCGCGCAGCCCGGAGTCGACGTGCTCTTCGTCGGGCCGCTCGATCTCAGCTACGCACTCGGGGTGCCGCGTCAGTTCGACGCCCCGGTGTTTCAAGAGGCGCTCGACCGGGTGCTCGAGGCCGGTCGACAGCACGGCGTCTCGGTCGGCATCCTCGCTGCGAATCTCGAAGCTGCGCGGGCCTACCAGCGGCGCGGTTTCACCTTTCTGACCATCGGCTCTGACTCGACTCTGCTGGCCCAAGCGGTGCACGACACCGTGACCGGGCTGCGGGAGCAGAGCTGAACCGACCCCCGCACCCCCCCAGTTTTGACGAACACTGAGCACTCAGAGACGAGGAGCACACCAATGACCGACACACCAACGACGAACCCTCCGCGACAGATCGGCGTCGGCCTGATCTCGGTGGGATGGATGGGCAAGCTGCACAGCCGTGCCTACCGCAACCTGCCGCTGGTCTACCCGGAGCTCGGCATCTCGCCACGCCTGGTGCACGCCGCAGACACCGCCGCCGACCGCGCCGCCTACGCACACGACGTGCTGGGCTACGAGAAGTTCACCACCGACTATCACGACGTGCTCAACGATCCCGAGGTCGACGTGGTCTCGATCTGCGCGCCGAACTTCTTGCACGCCGAGATGGGCATCGCCGCGGCCAAGGCAGGCAAGCCGTTCTGGATCGAGAAGCCGGTCGGCCGCAACGTCGACGAGACCCGCAGCGTGGCCGAGGCCGCAGACGCCGCCGGCGTCGTGACCTCGGTCGGCTTCAACTACCGTCACGCACCGGTGGTCGAGCACATCCGCCAGCTGGTCGCCGACGGCACCCTCGGCCGCATCACCAACGTGCGCGGTCGCATGTTCGCCGACTACTCGGCCGAGCCCAACGGCGCGCTGTCGTGGCGGTTCATTCGCAGTCTCGCCGGCTCGGGCGTACTCGGCGACCTGATGGGGCACCTCATCGACCTGGTGCACTACACCGTCGGCCCCGTCGCCGAGGTCAGCGCCGTCACCAAGACGGTCTACACAGAGCGCCCGGAGCTGCCGATGGGCTCGGCCACGCATTTCGCCGTGATCGAAGGCGGCGTCATGAAGCCCGTCGAGAACGAGGACTACGCCGGCATGCTGATTCGCCTCGCCGGCGATGCGGCCGGTGCAGACGCGGTCGGCACACTCGAGGCCTCTCGCGTGGCCGTCGGTCCGCGCGCCAGCTACGGCCTTGAGATCTACGGCACCGAGGGATCGGTGCGCTGGGACTTCCAGCGCATGAACGAGCTCGAGGTCGCTCTGGGGCGTAGTGCCGCAGAGTTCGGCTACACCACCGTCTACGCCGGTGACGGCTATGGCGACTTCGGCCACTTTCAGCCCGGCGCGGGCACGGCCATGGGCTACGACGACCTCAAAGTGATCGAGGCGCGCAAGTTCCTCGAGGCCGTCACCGGAGCAGGCCAGGCCAACTCGAACATCCACGATGCGGTCGCGGCGAACTCGGTCGTCACAGCCGCCGAGCAGAGCGCCGCCGACGGCCGCTGGCAGCAGATTCCCGACGAGGCGGGCAGCACCACCGTCGCGGTTCGCGCGAACGCTCCAGAGCAGGTGCGACATGGCTGACATCAACGGTGGGCAGCCGGTCGTCGTGGGCCTCGGCCCGGTCGATCCGGCGCTGGTGACCGAATGGCTGGGCGACGACGTGCGCCTGGTGACCGATCCGAGCGCAGCCGATCTGGCCGAGGCGCAGGGTGCGATCGTGCGTGCGGCCTACGTGGTCGACCGTGCGGCGCTGGATGCGATGCCGGCGCTCAAGGTCATCGCGCGCACCGGCGTCGGCGTCGATCGGGTGGATGTCGCGGCGGCCACCGAGCGTGGCATCCCGGTCGCGATCACCCCGGGCAGCAACGCCCGCGCAGTGGCCGAGGGAGCGATCACGCTTGCCGCCGCACTCGTCAAGCGTGTGCCGCAGGAGCACCGCCTGGTGAGCACAGGACAGTGGGGCACCGCACCCATTCCGACTCCCGGCGATCTGCTCGGCAGCCGCCTCGGCGTGGTCGGCTACGGTCGTATCGGCCGCATCGTCGCACAGCTCGGTCAGGCGCTCGGCTTTGAGGTGAGCGTGCACGACCCGTACATTCAGGCCGACGACCTGCCCAACCGGTCGCTCGCCGAGCTGGTCGCCGAGAGCGACGTGCTCACGCTGCATGTGCCCGAGACCGATCGGCCGCTGCTCGACCGCGATCTGCTGTGGAGCGCGAAGCCCGGGCAGGTGCTGATCAACTGCTCACGTGCCGGGCTGGTCGACATCGATCTGCTTGACGAGGCTCTCGAAGCCGGTGTGCTCGGCGGCGTCGGGCTCGACGTCTTCGCCAGCGAACCGGCACCGCATCATCCAGTCTTCGACCGCGACAACGTGCTGGTCAGCCCGCACGTCACCGGCCTCTCGGTCGCGGCCAGCGAAGCGACCTTCCGCATGGCTGCGCAGGCCGTCGCCGCCGTGATCGCGGGCGGTCGCCCGGAATTCGCGGTGAACGCCGCAGAACTGGTGGATGCCAGCCGGTGAACGCATGAACGTGAGACACGGCATCTGAACCACCGCACGGAACCGAGAGACATCACAGAACCGAGAAACACCAGAAACTCCGCAGTACCAATCGAATATCGAATCGCAACAGAAACCGAATCACAACGAAGTGAGGACAACATGAACACCACGACAACGACGCCGGGCAGTTCCGGCGCGACTGCAACCGCACCTCGTCGGCGACGCAGTGGCATCCGCAGGATGCTCGCGCTGCTGATCGCCGTGATCGCCGGTGTGTCCCTAGCGGCGTGTTCCGGCCCGGCAGGGGCCAAGAGCGCGAACGTCGACACACCCCGTCTGAAGATCGCCATGGTGACGTCAGCCGCTCCCGGCGATACCTTCTGGGACATCGTCCGCAAGGGCGGCGACACCGCCGCAGCGAAAGACAACGTCGAACTGCTCTACTCGTCAGACCCTGACGGCAGCCGACAGGCCCAGCTGGTGCAGCAGGCCGTCGACCAGAAAGTTGACGGCATCGTCGTGGCACTGTCGAAGCCAGACGCTGTGGGCGGCGCAGTGAAAGAGGCTGTGGCCGCAGGCATCCCCGTGGTGTCGATCAACGCGGGCGAGAACCAGTTCGCAGATCTGGGCATCTCGGCTCACTTCGGGCAGAACGAGACTCTCGCTGGTGAGTCGGCGGGCAAGCAGCTCAACGAGGTCGGCGCCAAGAAGGTGCTCTGCATCGTGCACGAGCAGGGGCAGATCGCTCTCGAACAGCGCTGTGAGGGCGTGAAGTCGACGTTCACCGGGCAGGTCGAACAGATCTACGTGAACATCGCCGACATGGCCAGCTCTGCGTCGACCATCACCTCGAAGCTGCAGACCACGACCGACATCGACTACGTGATGGCCCTGGCCGCTCCGATCGCCATGAGCACACTGGACTCCGTGCAGAGCGCAGGCAGCAGTGCCAAAGTCGCGACCTTCGACATGAGCGCCGACGCCATCACCGCGCTGCAGGACGGCCGACTCGCCTTCATCGTCGATCAGCAGCCGTACCTGCAGGGGTACTTGAGCGTTGAGAACATCTGGCTGCAGAAGACCAATGGCAACACGATCGGCGGCGGCAAACCGGTCTACACCGGCCCGAACATCCTGACGAAGGACGATGCCGACGCAGTCGCAGAGTTCGCCAAGAACGGCACACGCTAGTCTGCCCGATTCATTCTGAAGCTGAGGAGCACATCATGACCACCTCGACCACTGCGGTGGGGCCGGCGAAGACCGGCCCCACCCCGGGCAAAGACGAACGTGTCGCCCGATCAAGCGTGTTCGTACGCATTTTCTCGAAGCCTGAGTTCGGGGCCGGATCGGCAGCCGTCGTACTGTTCATCCTGTTCGCCTCGGTCTCTCAGACGTTCACGCAGCCGTCGTCGATCGCCACGGTGCTCTACGGCGCCTCGACGGTCGGCATCATGGCCGTCGGAGTCTCGCTGCTGATGATCGGCGGCGAGGTCGACCTGTCGGCCGGCGTCGGCGTGATCAGCAGTGCGCTCAGCGCCTCGCTGTTCACCTACTGGTTCGGCACGAATGTCTGGCTGGGCGTCGTCTTCGGCCTCGTCTTCTCACTGGCGGTGGGTGCCCTGAACGGGTGGCTGCTGACCAAGACGAAGCTGGCCAGCTTCATCATCACGCTGGCCACGTTCTTCATGCTGACCGGTCTGAACCTCGGTGTCACCAGGCTCATCACCGGCGGAGTCGCCACTCCGTCGGTGCAGGGCCTGCCGGGGTTCGACTCGGCCGAGGCGGTCTTCGCCTCTGACATTCCGGTCTTCGGCGTGAACGTGAAGATCACGGTCTTCTACTGGATTCTGCTGGTCGTCGTCGCCACGTGGCTGCTGAAGCGCACCAAGGGCGGCAACTGGATCTTCTCGAGCGGTGGCGCACCTGATGCCTCTCGTGCGGTCGGCGTTCCGGTCGCTCGCACGAAGATCATGCTCTACATGGGCGTCGGCTTCTGCGCCTGGCTGCTGGGCATGCACCAGCTGTTCGCGTTCAAGACCGTGCAGTCGGGTGAGGGCATCGGCAACGAGTTTCTCTACATCATTGCGGCCGTCGTCGGCGGCTGCCTGATGACCGGTGGTGCGGGCAGCGCCATCGGCGGCGCCATCGGCGCACTGATCTACGGCATGGCGCTCAAAGGCGTCGTGTATGCCGAATGGAATCCAGACTGGCTGAAGTTCTTCCTCGGCGCCATGCTGCTCGGCGCCACCGTGCTGAACCTCATGCTGCAGCGTCGCGCTGCGAAAGGCGGAGGAAAGAAATGAACACGACCGCAACCACCACGGCCTCGACCACGGCGACCACCGCGTCCGCGACAGGCACGCGCGCTCAGGCGGGCGGGCACACGCCGCTCGTGAAGCTCGAAGACGTCGGCAAACGCTATGGCAACATCATCGCGCTGCAGGGCATCGACCTCGAAGTCGGCGCAGGCGAGGTGACCTGCGTGCTGGGCGACAACGGCGCAGGCAAATCGACGCTGATCAAGATCATCGCCGGGCTGCACAAGCACGACGACGGCGTCTTCTCGGTCGAAGGTGACCCGGTGCACTTGGCGTCACCGCGCCAAGCGCTCGACCTCGGCATCGCCACGGTCTACCAGGATCTGGCCGTCGCGCCGCTCATGCCGGTGTGGCGCAACTTCTTTCTCGGGTCGGAGGTCACGAAGGGGTGGGGGCCGTTCCGCCGCCTCGACGTCGAGCACATGAAGCGCACGACGAAGCAGGAGCTGCTCGACATGGGCATCGACCTGCGCGACGTCGACCAGCCGATCGGCACGCTTTCGGGTGGCGAGCGTCAGTGCGTCGCGATCGCCCGCGCCGTGCACTTCGGTGCGAAGGTGCTCATTCTCGACGAGCCGACGGCCGCCCTGGGCGTCAAGCAGTCGGGTGTGGTGCTGCGCTACATCATCCAGGCGCGCGAGCGCGGGCTTGGCGTGGTCTTCATCACGCACAACCCGCACCACGCCTACCCGGTCGGCGACCGGTTCCTGCTGCTCAAGCGCGGCCGCAGCATCGGCTACTACCGCAAGAACGAGGTCACCCTCGACGAGCTGACCAGCATGATGGCCGGCGGCGCCGAGCTCGAAGAGCTGGTGCACGAGCTGGCGCAGACCGACACCGACACCGGTGTGCTGCGCACGATTCGCGACGACATTGAAGAGGACTCGACGGTCGACGTGCCGCATCTCACCGTGACCCGCCCGACGACGATCATCGACGAGTCGCAGACCGCTGCGGCCGACCACGGCCACGGCGCAGAAGGCGGTCGTCATGGGTGAGGCCCGTGCCATCGAGCAGGGCCGACCGCTCGGCCTGGCCGTGCTCGGGGCCGGCCGCATCGGTCAGGTGCACGCCGCAGCGGCGGCGGCCCTGCCCGACATCGAGCTGCGGTGGGTGCAGGATGCCGTGCCCGCCGCGGCCGAGCGGGTCGCTGCGGCGAACGGCGCCCGTGCCGCGGGCACTCTCGAAGAGGTGCTGGCCGACGACGGCGTCGACGCGGTCGTGGTCGGCACGCCGACGCCGACGCACCTGGAGTTCATCGAGCGTGTGGTCGAGACCGGTCGCCGTGTGCTCTGCGAGAAGCCGCTGCATCTCGATTTGGCCTCGGTGGATGCCGCTGCGCGCCGCCTGGGGCCGGCTGCGGCCCGTGTGATGGTCGGGTTCAACCGGCGCTTCGACCCCGACTTCGCCGAGCTTCGGCGCCGCATGGGGGGTGCCGAAGCAGGAGAGATCGGTCGCATCGAACAGGTCGTGATCACCAGTCGCGACCCTGCGCCGCCGCCGCAGGAGTACTTGGCGGTTTCGGGAGGCATCTTTCGCGACATGACGATCCATGACTTCGACATGGCCCGGAACCTGGTGGGTGAGATCGTCTCGGTCAGTGCATCGGGAGGTGCGCTCTTCGACGACGGCGCTCGTGCGGTCGGTGATCTGGACACGGCGATGACCACACTGACCTCGGCCAGCGGCGTGCAGGTGCTGATCGTGAACTCGAGACACAGCGCCTCGGGCTACGACCAGCGCATCGAGGTCTTCGGCCAAGACGGCACGCTTCGGGTCGAGAACCACCGCACCTCACGGGTGCGCCTCGACACTGCAGCGGGCACCGACCAGGGCTCGGCGTGGGAGGAGTTCTTTCTGACTCGGTATGAGTCCGCCTACCGTGCCGAGCTGCAGAGCTTCGTCACCGCAGCACGCGAGGGGCTGCCGTTCTCGCCCGGCTTCGACGACGGACGCCAGGCGCTCGCGCTCGCAGTCGCCGCTCAGCGCAGCCTGGAAGAGGGCCGCGTGGTCACCGTCAACGAAGTGGACCCCGCCGCTGAGGTCGATGCCCCCTCTGAACTTGATGCTGCCGGGCCCATCCCACTCACCAGAGAGGCACACGTATGAAGAATCTGCTGCAGGACAGAGTCGTCCTCGTCACCGGCGGCACACAGGGCATCGGCGGCGCGACCGCCGTGGCTGCCGCTCGCGAAGGAGCGCGCGGGGTCGCCATCGTGGGCCGTCACGCTGAGAAGGCCAAACCAGTGCTGGACGAGATCGAACGGCATGGCGCGGAGGCGCTGATGATTTCGGCAGATCTGCTGCAGCCGGGCGAAGCCGAGCGCTCGGTGGCCGAGACCATCGAACGCTGGGGCCGGATCGACAGTCTGGTGAACGCAGCCGGGCTCACCACCCGCGGCACGATCACCGACACCACACACGAGCTGCTGCAGCAGCATCTGCAGCTCAACCTCGCCTCGCCGTTCTTCGCGATGGCCCGCACCATCGACGACCTGCGTCGACGTGGCGAACCAGGCACGATCGTGAACGTGATCTCGATCTCGAGCCACGCGGGGCAGCCCTATCTCGCGCCCTACGTGGCTTCGAAGGGCGGTCTGGCTGCGGCGACGAAGAACGCTGCGTTCGCGCATCGGTTCGACCGCATTCGCATCAACGGGCTGAACATCGGCTGGGCGCAGACTCCGGGCGAAGACGCCATTCAGCGCGCCTTTCACGGTGGTGAGGAGGGCTGGCAGAAGAGTGCCGCAGCCGCGCAGCCGATGGGCCGTCTCGGCCAGCCGGACGAGATCGCAGATGCGATCGTGTTTCTGCTGAGCGAACGCAGCGGGGTCGTGACCGGGTCGGTCATCGACTGGGATCAGAACGTCATCGGAGGCTACGAATGAGCGATCAGCAACTACGAATCGGCGTGATCGGAACCGGGGTCATGGGCGCCGATCACGTGAAGACCATCACCGAATCAGTGTCGGGGGCACGCATCGCCGCGGTCGCCGACATCGACCTCGACCGCGCCAGTGCGGTGGCCGAACCCATCGGAGCCGTTGCGAGCGGCGACGCACTCGACCTCATCGCAGGCGGAACTCTTGACGGGGTCATCATCGCATCCGCCGATCGCACCCATGCAGAGCTCACGCTCGCGGCCATCGCCGCTGGGCTGCCGGTGCTCTGCGAGAAGCCGCTGGCGCCGACCGTCGCCGAATGCGAGGCGATCGTCGCTGCCGAGCAGGCGGCCGGACGACCCCTCGTGCAGGTGGGGTTCATGCGACGGTTCGATCCGTCATACACCGACCTGCGTCGGCGCATCGCCGCTGGCGAGATCGGGGCGGCCCTGCTCGCGCACGCCGTGCACCGCAACGTGTCGATGCCTGCGGGATGGGACGCCACCGCAACCATCGTGAACTCGCTGGTGCACGAACTCGACGTGATGCCCTGGCTGCTCGACTCACCGGTTGTCGAGGTGCTCTGGCTCGCGGCGCGGGAATCGACGAGAGTGCACTACGCAGACCCGCAGGTGACCCTGCTGCGTCTGCGCAACGGCGCACTGGTCACCGTCGAGGTGACGGCCAACGCCGTCTACGGCTACGAGGTGCGCTGCGAAGCGGTCGGCGAACTCGGCACCCTCGAACTCACCACGCCGGTCACCGCAGTGCAGCGTCGAGGCGGCGGGGTGCGGCATGACCTCGCCGCAGACTGGCGCCCCCGTTTCGCCGAGGCCTACCGCATCGAACTGCAGCACTGGGCGAACGCGATTCGCGACGCTCCGGAGCACCCCGTCGCCGGCCCCGGCAGCTCTGACGGGCTCGTCGCGGCTCGGCTCACCGAAGCGGTGCTGCGCTCGCGCGAAACCGGCGGCTGGCAGGCCGTCCCCACTACAGCCACCACAGCATCCCCCGAATCAGGAGACCCAGAATGACGACCATCACCGACCGCATCGCCGCAGCCCCGATCTCATGGGGAGTATGCGAAGTGCCCGACTGGGGCTACCAGCTTAACCCCGATCAAGTGCTCGGCGACATGCGTCGTCTGGGCGTCGCAGCGACTGAGTTCGGCCCCGAGGGCTTTCTGCCGCAGGCTCCCGCAGAGCGGGCTCAGGTGTTGAGCGGCTGCGGGCTGAAGGCCGTCGGCGGGTTCTTCCCGCTGGTGCTGCACAAAGCCGACCACGACCCGCTGCCCGAGATCGAGGCCGAGCTCGACGCCTACGTCGCCGCCGGCGCCACCACCGTCATCTACAGTGCGGTGAGCGGCGAAGACGGCTATGACGAGCGCGTGCAGCTCGACGACGATCAGTGGGACGTCTTCTTCGCGAACCTCGACCGCGCTCGTGAGGCCGCCGAGTCGCGCGGCATCACGGCGACGCTGCATCCGCACGTCGGCACGCTGATCGAGAACCGCGACGACGTCGAGCGTGTGCTCGAACGGTCGACGATCGGGCTCACTCTCGACACCGGGCACCTGTTCATCGGCGGCACCGACCCGCTGCAGCTGGCTCGTGAGCATGGTGACCGCATTCGCCACACGCATCTCAAAGACGTCGACAACGCGATGGCGCAGCGCGTGCGCGATGGCGATCTGACCTACTATGAGGCCGTCGTGCAGGGCATGTACCGGCCGCTCGGGCAGGGCGATGCACGCATCGGCGACATCGTGCACGTGCTCGAAGACCAGGGCTATCAGGGGTGGTACACGATGGAGCAGGACACTGTGCTGCCAGACGTCGAAGCCGTTCACGCAGCGGTCGCCGACGTCGCCGAGAGCATCGAGTTCCTGCGCAGCCTGGATCGACCATGAGTGCGAAGCCGCTGCGCATAGGGTCGATCGGCGCGGCTCGGATCACGGTCACCGCTGTGAGCGATCCGGCCCAAGAGACCGGGGATGCGCTGGTCGCCGTCGCCGCCCGCGACCCGGAGCGTGCGCGGGCGTACGCAGACACGCACGGGTGGCAGGATGTGGCTGCGACCTATGACGAGCTGCTCGCTCGGCCCGACGTCGATCTCGTCTACATCGGCCTGCCGAACGCTTTGCACGCGCAATGGGCCGTTCGCGCGCTCAAAGCGGGCAAGAGCGTGCTGCTCGAGAAGCCGTTCGCCGCGAATCTCGACGAGTTCGATCAGGTGGCCGAGGTGCTCAGAGACTCCTCCGGATGGCTCTGGGAGGCATGGCACTATCGGTTCCATCCGCTCTTCGGCGACCTGCTGGCGCAGGTCGGCGCAGGTCGTCTTGGGCGAGTCACCGGACTCGACGTGCATATGCACATGCCCGAGCCTGCCGAAGACGACCCACGCTGGAGCTTCGATCTCGCAGGCGGCGCACTCATGGACGTCGGATGCTACGCGCTGCACGCCTCGCAGCGGCTGGCCGAGGCGCTCGGGCAGGGCCTCGACAGCGACGGGCTCGCACATGGACGGGTGCGGCGTGCGAGCGCCGACGTCTGGAGACTCGACCCCAGGGTCGATCAGCGGGTGACGGCAGAGCTCTCATTCGGCGAGCTGCCCGTGCACATCGAGGCCAGCATGGCCGACGACGTGCTCAACGCGGGCGGCGGCGAGCATGGCGACGGATTCGACTTCAGCATCACGGTGCACGGCGAGCGCGGCACCGCGCGCGTGCCCCGCTTTCTGATGCCCGAGGTCGACGACCGAGTCATCATCACCGATGATGCCGGCGAGCACATCACGCACGCGGGCACGAGACACACCTACGCGTTCCAGCTCGATACGGTGCGTGTCGAGCACGCGGCGAATCGGCGTGACGGCGACGAGCTCGCCCGCTCGCGCGAGGTGATGCGTCTGATCGACGAGGTGTACCGCGCCACCGGCCTGCCGCTGCGTGCGGGCGCCCTCGACACGGCATCCGCATGAGTTTTCAGCGCCACCCTGACACGAACATCGCACGTCTTCGCCTGGCTCGTTCATCGCGGGCCGACACACAACGATCGAAAGAGAAAGGCATCCACCGATGAATGCACAGACCGAGACCCACACCGACCTGCCCACCGTGCCGCACTGGTACGACGGCCACGCAGTCGAGCAGCCCGGCGCGCGCACGTCTCCTGTCTACGACCCCGCGCTGGGCGTCGCGACGAAGCAGGTGCCGCTCGCCACGCAGACCGAGATCGACGCTGCGGTGGCTTCGGCGCAGACGGCGTTCCCCGCCTGGAGCCAGCTGTCGCTCGCGCGTCGGCAGGCCGTGCTCTTTCGCTTTCGCGAGCTGCTGAACGAGCGCAAGGGCGAACTGGCCGAGATCATCACCAGCGAGCACGGCAAGGTGATCGACGACGCCCTCGGCGAGATCAGCCGCGGGCAGGAGGTGGTGGAGTTCGCCACGGGCCTCGCGCACCACCTGAAGGGCGAGTTCTCTGACCAGGTGTCGTCCGGCATCGACGTGTACTCGATTCGCGAGCCGCTCGGCGTGGTCGGCATCATCAGCCCGTTCAACTTTCCCGCGATGGTGCCGTCGTGGTTCTTCCCGATCGCGATCGCGGCTGGCAACACGGTCGTGGTGAAGCCGAGCGAGAAAGATCCCTCGGCGTCGATCTGGATGGCCGAGCTGTGGAAGGAGGCCGGCCTGCCCGACGGTGTGTTCAACGTGCTGCACGGCGACAAGGTGTCGGTCGACGGCCTGCTCACGCACCCTGACGTGAAGGCGATCTCATTCGTCGGCTCGACGCCGATCGCGCAGTACGTCTACGAGACCGGCACGGCGCACGGCAAGCGTGTGCAGGCGCTCGGCGGGGCCAAGAACCACATGCTGGTGCTGCCCGACGCCGACCTCGACCTGGTCGCGGATGCTGCCATCAACGCCGGGTTCGGCTCGGCCGGCGAGCGCTGCATGGCGATCTCGGTGCTGGTCGCCGTTGACCCGGTCGGTGACGACGTGGTGAGCCGCATCAAAGAGCGCATTGCGAAGCTGCGCATCGGCGACGGCAGACGCGGCTGCGACATGGGGCCGCTGGTGACCAAAGCACACCGCGACAAGGTGGCGTCGTACATCGACATCGCGGCGGGCGACGGCGCGGTCGTCGAGGTGGACGGTCGCGACGTGAATCCTGACGGCGATGCGAACGGGTTCTGGCTCGGGCCGACGCTGCTCGACAAGGTGCCGACCTCCTCGCGCGCCTACACCGAAGAGATCTTCGGGCCGGTGCTGGCGATCGTGCGGGTGTCATCGTTCGAAGAGGGCATCGAGCTGATCAACTCGGGAGCCTTCGGCAACGGCACGGCGGTGTTCACCAACGACGGAGGTGCGGCGCGGCGCTTCCAGCGCGAGGTGCAGGTCGGCATGATCGGCATCAACGTGCCGATTCCGGTGCCGGTGGCGACCTTCTCGTTCGGCGGGTGGAAGCAGTCGCTCTTCGGCGATACCAAGGCGCATGGCGCCGAGGGCGTGCGGTTCTACACGCAGACTAAGGCCGTGACGTCGCGGTGGCTTGACCCGAGCCACGGCGGGATCAACCTGGGGTTCCCGCAGAACGACTGAGAGCGGGCCGGGGGCGCCTGTGCACGGTTCCGCTCAGGTGTACACGGTTCCGCTCAGATGTGCACGGTTCCGCTCAGATGTGCACGGTTCTACTGAGATGTACGCGGTTCCGCCGGTGCCGATCACGGTTCTGCCTGTGCCGATCACGTTGACTGCGAGGGCTTCCTGTTCTGCCCACATGTGCACGGTTGCGCACAGGCGTACACGGTTCTACTGAGATGTACGAGGTTCCGCTCAGATGTCCGGGGTTCTGCTCAGATCGAGGTGATCTCGGCGGAACCGTACACATTCAGCGGAACCGTGCGCTGCAGCAACCATGCGCTGCTGCAACCGTGCCCTGTGCTGTGCTGTGCTGTGCTGTGCTGTGCTGAATATGGAGGATGCTGTCCGCGCGCCGATCGCCGAGCGCACCGGCCGTGACCCTACCCTGAGCGAAGAAACGGGAGTATCTTTGGCCGTGGGCCGCACGACCTCGTGACTGGCCGGTGCGTGTTCACCGGTTTCAGACTCAATGAGGAGACACATGTCAGGCCACGACATCCTGCTGCTGTGCACCGCGCTCGGCGGCGTGCTGATGCTGATCGCGCTCATCACCAGCAAACTGCGAATGCACCCGTTCCTTGCCCTGCTGGTCACTTCAGTCGCCGTTGGACTCGTCGCCGGGCTCAGCACCGGTGACCTGATCGACGCGATCGAAGATGGCGCAGGCAACACCTTCGGCAACGTGGGGCTCGTAGTTGCTCTAGGCGCGATGCTCGGTCGCCTGCTCTCTGACTCGGGCGCCACCGACCGCATCGCGCAGATCGTGATCGGAGAACACACCGGCCGCGCAGCTCCGTGGCTCGTGGCGATCGCAGCGTTCGTCATCGGCATCCCGATGTTCTTCGAAGTCGGACTGGTCATGCTGCTGCCGCTGCTGTTCTCGATCGCGCTGCGCATCGAGCGCGCCGGGCGGCTCAAAGGCTCGGGGTTCGCCTGGGTGGCCATCCCGGCCATCGCATCCCTGTCTGCGCTGCACGGAATGGTTCCGCCGCATCCCGGCCCGCTGACCGCGATCTCGACCATCGGCGCAGATCTCGGGCTCACCATGATCTACGGGCTCATCGCCGCTGTGCCCGCTGTGATTCTCGCCGGTCCGGTCTACGCGCGGTTCGTCGCTCCTCGGCTGCACATCCGCCCGGATGCCGCCCTCGTCGAGCAGTTCACCGGCACCGCCCAGACCTCCGCAGCCCAGACCGTCGAAGCGCATGTCGGTGGGTCAGCCAGCGCGTCGAAACGTGCGACTGGTGACGCGGCCGGTGGCGTGGCGAACGTCACCAAAGATCATGAGGATGCGCCGGTCGCGCAACCCGAGCAGCATCCGGTCTCGTTCGTGGTCGCGATCGTAGCGACGCTCATCCCTGTGGTGCTCATGCTGTTTCGCACGCTCACTGCGACGCTGCTGAGCAACGACTCTGTGACCGGCAAGGTCGCCGGCTTCGTCGGCAACCCGGTGGTCGCAATGCTGATCGGGGTGCTCGTCGCACTGGTGATGCTCGGCTACGGTCGAGGCACAAAGCCAGAGCAGCTGCGCAAGTGGCTCGGTTCGTCGCTGAAGCCGATCGCAGGCATCCTGCTGATCATCGCCGGCGGCGGAGCCTTCAACAAGGTGCTCATCGCCTCAGGAGTGGGCGACGCGATCATGCATATGGCGTCGAACTGGGCGCTGTCGGCGGTCGTATTGGGGTGGGTGATTGCCGCGCTGCTCTCGGTGTCGACTGGTTCGGCGACCGTGGGAATCGTCGGTGCCTCCGGTCTGGTGGCACCGCTCGCCGCGGCTGACCCGACCGTCAACCTGGCGCTGCTCGTGGTTGCCATCGGCTCGGGCTCGATCTTCTTCAACTATGCGAACCACGCTGGCTTCTGGCTGGTGAAAGAGTCGTTCGGCATGACCATGGGCGAGACGTTCAAGACGATCACCGTGGTGCAGACGATCGTGGGACTGATCGGCCTGGTCGTGACCTTCGCGCTCAGCCTGATCGTGGGGCTGCCGGGATAGCGGGGATGCTGCGCTGAGGATGGCGGGGCGTCGTCGTGGGTGGCGCGCACACGGTTCCGCTCAGATGTACACAGTTCCGTCGAGATCACCCTGATCAGAGCGGAACGGTGCGCATTCGGGCGGAACGGTGCACATTCGGGTAGAACCGTACGCATTTGTGCAAAACCGTGCGCACGGGGTAAAACCATGCACAGCAGGGGCGATCGACGGCACCGAGCCGGAGGGGAATCAGCAGCTCGGTGCCATCGACCTTTCAGCCCAGAATCGATAGGGGGGATTCGATCCGCCGCTGGAAGGCGGCGCTCAGCTGGGCTGCAACCGCGCCGTCGATGGCGCGGTGGTCTATTGAGAACGTGCACTCGATGACGGTGCCGATCTCGATCTGATCGTCGACGATCAGGGGCTTGCGGTACGCGGCGCCGACAGCGATGATCGCCGACTGCGGGGGGTTCAGAATCGCACTGAACCGCTTGGTGCCGTACATGCCGAGGTTCGACACGGCGAGCGTGCCGCCGACCAGATCAGCGGGTGAGGTGCGGCCGGCTCGCGCCTGCTCCGCGAACCCGCGCACCTGCTCGTGCACGGCTCCGACGCTCAGCTGGTCGACACCGCGAACGACCGGAGTCACCAGGCCGCCGTCGATCGCCACCGCAACTGCGACATCCACCCGATCGAAGGTGAGCAGCCGGTCGCCGTCCCACAGCACGTGTGCCTCTGGAACGTCGCGCAGCGCGAGCGCCGCCGCCTTGACGATCAAGTCGTTGACCGAGACGCGTCGCGCACGGTCGTCACCTGCGATCGTCTCGTTGAGTTCGGCGCGCAGCGCGAGCAGCCGGTCGACCCGACATTCCACATCGATGTAGAAGTGGGGCACCTGCGTCTTGCTCTCGGTGAGGCGACGGGCGATGGCGCGGCGCATCCCGGTGAGGGGAATGGCCGTGGCGCCGTCCGGCACCTCTCCGGCTGACGGAGATGTGCGCTGCACCGGGTTCGTGACTACCGGTGGTGCAGGCACAGCGTGGGGATGCTGGGTCGCGCCCGCGGCATCGCCTGCGGACGTCTCGGGATGCGTCGGAGCGGCAGCTGCATGAGCGCGATCGATGTCGCGACGCACGATGCGTCCGCCTGGGCCGGTCGGCTCGACGCGGTTCAGGTCGATGCCGCGCTCGCGGGCCAGTCTGCGAGCCAACGGGCTCGCGAATCGGCGCGAGCCGTTCGTGTGCGCATCGGCCTCGTGGGCCCGGTCGCTCGGCGCTGCCGCCGCAGGCTCGCGAACCGCTGGGGCCTGAGCGCTCGACGGTGTCTCGGAGAGGTCTGCGTCTGCGGCACCGTCAGCATCAGCATCAGCATCAGCATCAGCATCAGCATCAGCATCAGCATCAGCAGGTGCAGGTGCAGGTGCATCGGCCTGTGCCTCTGCATCTGCGCCGTCTGCCTCATCAGCGCCACCGCCCACTGCATCAACATCTTCGCCGGGCAGGGCGAGCAGCAGCATGGGGGTGCCCACGGTCACCGTCTCACCGGGCTCGACCAGGAGCCGTGCGACCGTGCCGGCCTCTTCTGCCTCGTACTCGACGACGGCCTTCTCGGTCTCGATCTCGGCGAGCGGCTGCCCGACCTCGACGGTGTCTCCGACCTGCTTGAACCACTCGTTGATCGACGCCTCGGCTGCTCCGGCGAGCACCTCGGGCATGTTCACGGTCGTCGGCATCATCGACCTCCGAACTGCGCGCGCACCTGTTCGAGGCCGGCGACGACTTCTTCGTGTCCGGCGATCGCCGCGCGCTCGAGCACCTTGGAGATGCTCGGGCTCGCCTCGCTGCCGGTCACGCGCTGCACCGGCTGATCGAGCCAGTCGAACAGACGGCGCTGAATCTCGTCGGCCAGCCAGCCGCCGTACGAGGTGCCCTGAGCGCCCTGCTCGACGATGAGCACGGCACCGGTCTTCTTCACGCTGGCCTCGATGGTCTGCCAGTCGATGCTCGCTCGGTCGAGCCAGCGCAGGTCGATGACCTCGCCGTCGATCCCGGTCTCGTCGACTGCGTCGAGGCAGTGCTGCACCATGGAGAGGTACGACAGCACGGTGACCTCTGAGCCTTCGCGGCGCACTGCGGCCTTGCCGAAGGGCAGCTGGTAGTCCCAGTCGTCGACCAGCACCTCGCCCTTCTGCGCATAGAGGTCGACGTGCTCGATCACGACGACCGGGTCGTCGATCGCGAGGGCTGCGTTCATCAGCCCCACGTAGTCCGCAGGCGTCGATGCGGCGATCACGCGCCAGCCGGGTGCGGTGGCGAAGATGCCTGCCGGATCCATCAGATGCTGTGAGCCGTACCCCGACCCCATCGCGATCTTGGTGCGCAGCACGAGCGGCACTGCGCTGTGCCCGCCGAACATGTGGCGCGCCTTGCCGATCTGGTTGAACACCTGGTCGGCCGCCACCCACAGAAAGTCCGGGTACATGAACTCGACGACCGGTCGAAAGCGCCCGTCGAGGGCGACGCCGCCGGCGAGGCCTGCGAATGCGTTCTCTGAGATCGGAGTGCCGAGCACACGGCCGTCGAAGCGCTTCGTGAGCCCTTTGGTCGCGCCGTTGGTGCCGCCGTTGAGCCGATGCACGTCTTCGCCGAGCACGATGATGCGGTCATCGGTCTCCATGCGCCGCTCCATGACCTTGGCCACTGCGTCGACGAACTTCATCGTCTTGGTCTCCGGCTGCGCTGCGTCGGCCGGGCTGGTCGCTGCGGTGTCGGCATCTGCATTGGTGCGGATGCCCGTCGCGGGAACGCCGAGCGCCACCGGATCGAGCGTGCGTGCGTCGGCGATCTCGCTGAGGTCTCCGCGCACGCCGACGTCGACGAAGCCGGGCTCGGGCCAGAGCTCCGGACGAATTCGAAGCGCTCCCGTCTGCGACTCGGGATCGGCCTCGGTGAGAGCTGAGACGGCCGCACGCATCGCATCCTGCGCCTGTGCGCGCACCTGATCAACCTGCTCACGAGTGAAGACGTCGCGCTTGATCGCTTCGAGAGCGACCTTCTCAAGCGGGTCGCGCTCGCGCCATTCGGCCTCTTCGGCTTTGGTGCGGTAGCCGAACGCGCTGCCGGGGTAGGGGCCGTTCTGATGGAAGAACCGATAGACGAGCGCTTCGATGACGACCGGCCCTTTGCCCGCGCGCATGTGGTCGAGGGCGGCTTCGGTCGCGAGGTGCACGGCGAGCGGATCCATGCCGTCGACGCGCCATGAGGGAATGCCGAAGCCCGGGCCACGTCCGCTGAGTCGCGACTCGCCGGTGACCTCGTCGACGTTGGTCGACACGGCGTAGCCGTTGTTCTCGATGAAGAACGCGAGGGGGATGTCCCAGGCGGCGGTGAGGTTCATCGACTCGAGGACCGAGCCGATGTTCGTGGCTCCATCGCCGAAGTAGGTGAACGTCACATCGTCGGTGCCTGCATGTCGCTGCGCCCAGGCGTTGCCCGCGCCCAGCGGCACCCCGCCGCCGACGATCGCATTGGTGCCGAGCGCCCCGGCCTCGTGCCACTGCAGGTGCATGGAGCCTCCGCGGCCTTTGCAGTACCCCTGCGCCAGACCGAGGATCTCGGCGAGCGTGCGCTGCAGTACGTCCTGCGTCGTGTCGTCGACGATGGCGCCGAGGTCGTACGCGCCGCGATGCACGTGACGCAGAGCCTTGGCGAGAAACTGGTGGTGGCCGCGGTGCGAGCCGTTGATGCCGTCACTCGAGCGCAGGCCGGTGATCGAACCGACGGCACCGCCCTCCTGGCCGATGCTGGAGTGTGCGGGGCCGTGGACGAGGCCCTGACTGGCGAGGTCGAGCACGCTCTCTTCGAACGCGCGGATGAGATGCATCTGTGCGAGCATGTCGCGCAGCAGCTGTGGGTCGGCTTCGTCCCAGTCTTTCGCGGTCGCGCGCAGCTCGACCCATGGCACGGCGGGTCTGAGATTGACAGTCTTGGGCATCGTCACTTTCTCCTTTGACAGTGCATGCGTGGTGTGGTCGATGAATTCTCGACCGTTGCGAATCAGAACTGGAAACTCACTGTAGAGACCTGATTGGATCCAATGCAACCTGAATGTGAATCATATTCGCTTTATTTGAGGAATTGACACGAGAGTTGTATCCATTACGCTAGCCGAGCGAGAGAAAGGTGAAGGCAATGGCGCTTCCACGACTGCGGGGAACCGATCACATCGGTTTCACCGTGCCCGACCTCGAACAGGCCCATGAGTTCTTCGTCGACGTGATCGGCTGCGAGCACGTCTATACCCTGGGTCCGTTCCAGAGCGATGATGACTGGATGCAGACGCACTTGAATGTGCACCCGCGAACAGTCATGCGCGAACTGCGCTTCTACCGCTGCGGCTTCGGAACGAACTTTGAGGTATTCGAATACGAACCTGCTGAACCGCCGCAGCGACAGCCGATGAACAGCGACATCGGCGGCCATCACTTGGCGTTCTACGTCGATGACCTCGATGATGCCGTCGCGTATCTGCATGGTCGGGGCGTGCGTGTGCTTGACGAACCCACCGCAAGCTCCGGTGCGAGCACCGGCCAGCGATGGGTTTACTTTCTCTCACCCTGGGGCATGCAATTCGAACTGGTGAGCTTTCCTCAGGGCAAAGCGTATGAGCGCTCCAGCGAGACGCTGCTGTGGGATACCCGTCATCCAGAGCGCTGAGCGTTCGAAGTCTTAAATTCTCAAGCGATGCTCGACCGGATCGGGCTTCAGAACGGATGTCTGTGCCCCCACAGCATCCCCCTCCAGAATAAAAAGGAACATTCAACGATGAATACCTCGCTTTCCCAGAGTGCAGATACGCCACCTGGACCAGGAATCGCTATCGACACGCCTGCGGTCAGTCACCAGCAGCGGCGTCGCTCGCTGGTCTCGAGCACGGCAGGCAACATCCTGGAGTGGTACGAGTGGAGCGCCTATTCGGTGATGTCGCCGTTCATCGCGGCTGCGATGTTCGACTCGAGCAACCCCGCATCGGGACTTCTCGCCGTCTTCGCCGTGTTTGCCGTCGGGTTTCTCATGCGCCCGGTCGGGGGGATCTTTTTCGGATGGCTCGGCGATCGCATCGGGCGCAAGGCGATTCTGCTGATCACCATGCTGCTGATGGCGGCGGCGTGCTTCGCCATCGGGCTCACTCCGGGGTTTGCCACGATCGGTGTGGCCGCCTCAGTGCTCCTGCTGCTGCTGCGGTGTCTGCAGGGGTTCGCGCATGGCGGTGAGTCGAGTGCGTCGACGACCTATGTGGCCGAGATCGCTCCAGCCGGAAAGCGCGGCCAATGGGGGTCGGTGTCGGGAGTCTCGATCATCGGTGGCAGCGTGCTCGCCTTCCTCATCAGTGCCGTGCTGACGACGTGGCTGGGGGAGGAAGCGATGGCGACGTACGGCTGGCGCATTCCGTTCCTGCTGGGCGGTGCCATGGCCATCGTGGTCTTGTGGATGCGACGCAGTATGCATGAGAGTGATGTCTTCGACGCTCACCAGAATGCCGATGCCCCGCAGAAGCTCAGTCGCAAGAAGATCACTCTGATCACGTTGCGCATGATCGCATTCACCTCAGGGCTGACCTGCGTGAACTACGTCTGGATGACGTATATGACGACGTTCGCCATTAAAGAGCGAGGGATGCAGGCAGACGCCGCCTTCTGGGCGACGATGGTCGGCCAGCTCGTGTGCTTGGCGTCGATGCCGCTGATGGGGAAGCTCTCAGACCGCATCGGCCGCAAACCGATGATGTTCGGCTTCGCCGTGCTCGCGTTCGTCACCACGATTCCGCTGACGCTCATGGTCGGGGCTGCGCCTTGGACGCTGGCATTGCCGGTCGCCGCCTCACTGGTGATGTGGGCGATGTGCCAGTCGATCTATCCCGCTATTCAAGCCGAGAACTTTCCCACCTACGTGCGCAGCCGCGGCATTGGATTCGCCTATTCGATCTCGGTCGCCCTGTTCGGCGGCACCGCACCCTACCTGAACCAGCTCTTTGTGTCTCTCGGCGCAGGATGGATGTTCTCGGTGTACGTCATGACGCTGTGCGTCGTGTCGTTCGTCGCGACCCTGTTCTTCCCAGAGACCAAGGGTGCCGATCTCAACAAACTCAAGCTCTAATCACTCCTGACTGCAGGCCGGTATCGTGCCGGTCTCGTCAATCCCCCACACAGAAAGACAGGAACTCTGATGACATCCCTCGATCAGACGGACAGTGACTCGCCTTCGTCTCAGGCTGACCACGTCGGCATTCGCGATCTCGATCGCGCAGGCAAACTGCGCTCGCTGCGCGCTGCCATCGTCGGTAACCTGCTCGAATGGTTCGACTGGACGCTCTACGCGCTTTTCTCGACATACATCGCTGCGTCGTTCTTCGACTCCGGTGATCCGACCTCGGCATTGCTGTCGACGCTGCTGGTGTTCGCAGGCGGGTTCTTGGCCCGGCCCATCGGCGGGTTGGTCTTCGGACGCCTTGCCGACCGCAAGGGGCGCAAGTTCTCGCTGGTCGCCACGATGATGACGATGGCTGCAGGCAGTCTGGTCATCGCTCTGATTCCCTCTTATACCGCTATTGGCGTCTGGTCGTCGGTGCTGCTGCTGGCAGCTCGTCTGATGCAGGGGCTTGCGCACGGAGGTGAGGCAGGTACCTCGTATGCCTACATCGCCGAGATCGCTCCACGCGAGAAGCGCGGCTTCTGGGCGAGTTCAGTCTTCACCGCGGTCACCGTGGGAGTGATGACTGCGACGCTGCTCGCTGCGCTCATCACCGGCATCCTGCCGAAGGATGCAGTGGGTGCGTGGGGGTGGCGAGTCGCATTCGTGATCGGGGCGCTGCTTGGTGTGTATGCGTTGTTCCTGCGACGCAACGCCGCGGAGACGATCGAACTCGAGCCCGACACAGCTGAGTCAGCCGCCGTCGAAACCGAGCAGGTCAGCGACGCCGAGCGGCGCAGGCGTCGTCGTCTGATCCTGCGTTTCGGCGGTCTGGTGCTGATGCTGTCCGCCGGACAGAATGCCTGGTACTACACGTGGGGTACCTTCGCTTCGTCGTACGCGATCTCTTCACACGGCATGGATGCCAACGGTGCGTTCATCGCAAGCCTTCTGGCACAGCTGGTTACCGTCTGCTTCCTGCCCTTCGCGGGCCGTCTCTCAGACCGCATCGGTCGTCGCCCAATGATGATGACGTTCGGGCTCGGGTCAGCAGCGCTCGTCTTCCCGATACATGCACTGCTTGGTCAGGCGTCGTGGACTCTCTTCGTCTCGCAGGCGATCGGCATGCTGCTGTGGGCATGTGCAGCGGGGATGTACCCGGCGCTGATGTCGGAACTGGTCAGCACACGTACGCGTGCGGCGGGCGTCGGATTCGCCACCTCTCTGTCGGTGGCGCTCTTCGGCGGTACGGCTCCGTACCTGAACACATGGTTCACCTCAGTCGGTCAGCCTTGGATCTTCCAGATCTATGTCGCGGCACTGTGTGTGCTCGCTTTCTTCGCCGCTTGGATCATGCCTGAGACCAAGGGCATTAATCTTGCCGATGACGATGTAATCCAGGCCGAAGGCGGTCTGGAGGCTGCCGGGGCAGCGAAAGAGGCCTGAGCGAGCGTGAACACGTTGGTGAGGGCAGGCGTTCCGCGGGAGGCATACCGCCGGGGAACGCCTGCTCACGCCTCAAAGATGTCGTCGGCGACCTGCAACGCGAGTCGTGTGCGACGAATGTGCAGCTCAAGCAGCTGTGAGGCGCTGTGCACGTCACGGCGTCGGATCGCGTCGAGCAGCAAAGTGTGCTCATGAGAGATCATGTCACGCCCGGGGTTCGACTGCTGCTCGATGAACCGGCGCCGATAGAACTGGGTGGTGTTCCACAGCCGCTGTACGGTCTCGCGCAGAAACGTGCCGCCTCCGCGCGAATACGTCATGAAGTGAAATGCTCGATCTTTGATGACCACCTTGTTGAGATCGGGTTCGGCGTCGATGTCTCGACGCATATCGTCGAGCGTGTGGACGTCCTCGTCGCTGAGGTGAAGCATCGAGGCTTCGAGCAGCAGCGGTTCGATGCGCTCGCGCACACGGTAGACCTCGGTGCATTCCTCGCGCGACAGCGCCGTCACCCATGCCCCGGTGTGCTCGACGAGAGTGATGAGGCCTTCGGTGGACAGAGTCTTCAGCGCCTCCCGGACAGGCACGCGGCTCGATCCGATGAAGTCGGCGAGTCGCTCTTGAGTGAGCCGCTCACCGGGGATGAACTGTCCGTCGAGAATCGCCGTGCGCAGCGCGTCGACTGCGCGCACGCTCGTAACGGGTGCGAGAGTCTCACGTTCGGCGGCAGACGCAAGGTCATCGTGCGTCGAATCAGGCGATGGCATTTCAGCAGCTTATCCGATGAGTCGGTCGAGCTTTGATCGCACGCCACCGGGCGGCAGGTCGAAACTGCCTGACCGTCTCGTCAGCGAGGTCATGGCTCGTCGATGCGGATGCTGACAGCTTCTCAGAATGAAGACGATAGGAGAAACGATATGAACGAGAACAGCCAGGACACAAGCACCACACACGCCTCGGATGAAGCGCCGGTGGTGGCGATTACTGGGGGAGCATCCGGTATCGGCTTCGCCGTCGCTCAGCGTTGGGCGGCTGAAGGCGGTCGGGCAGTGCTGTTGGACCTGAACCCGGACGGGCTGAAGCAAGCCTGTGCCGAACTCGGTGAGGCTGCTCGTGGCGTGCAGACTGACGTCACCGATGACGCATCGATCACCGCAGCGTACGACTCCATCGCTCACATCGAGGGTCGGCTGGACGCTGTAGTCAACTGCGCTGGAGTCTCTCGCCCCGCGCCCAGCGATGAGATCTCGGACACCCAGTTCTGCTCACTGATCGACATTCATATCAATGGGTCTCAGCGTTCTTCACGTGCCGCGTACCGACTGCTCTCGGAGTCTCCGCGGGCTGCGATCGTCAACCTTTCTTCGGTTGCCGCGCAGACGGGAATGCCGCAGCGCGCCGCATACTGTGCAGGTAAAGCCGGCATCGAGGGACTGACGCGAGCCCTTGCCGTCGAATGGGCGCGCGCTGGCATTCGCGTCAATGCAGTGGCACCGGGGTACATCCGAACCGCGCTCACAGACGGGCTGATCGAGCAGGGCAAACTGCGGGTTGATCGCATTGTGGCCCGCACACCCATGGGACGTCTCGGTGAGCCCTCTGAGATCTGCGAGGTCATCGATTTTCTTCTGTCGCCGCGTGCCTCCTTCATCACCGGCCAGAGCATCGTCGCCGATGGCGGGCTGACCGTCGATGGCGACTGGTACTGAGCTGCTGCGCTGAGCACCAATAACTCGAAACAAACGATCGAAGTCAGTGGCTTGCTCCGGTGGGATCACCGCGGGCCGTGACGAATGAGAACAATGAGATGAGAGACGAGACGCATTATGCATGATTCTGCAGATCAGGACAACGAGAACTTCCAAGACCCAACAGGCGGCGTCGGCGCACCGAGCGGTTCAGACGACCGCAGTACTGCACCTGAGCCAAGACTCGTCGATGAAATGCCAGCCTCGGCGCAGGCTCATGGAAGACGCACCGCTCAGGACGACTCTTCGGGTGAGAACTCGCGTGAGGTGACGTTCGACTTCACCGGGCGTCGTGTGATCATCACCGGTGCCGCTGGAGGTATCGGGCGGGAGCTGGCGAAGCTCTTTCGTCAGGCAGGGGCTGACCTGGCACTTGCCGATCTCAGCGTCGAGGCGCTCGACGCTGCAGTCAGCGCGCTGCCTCAGGGCAGCGGGACAGTGCTGACGGTGCCCTACAACGGGGCGGATCCGGAGTCAGCTCAGCACTTGGTCGACGTCGTCACCGAGCAGTTCGGAGGTATTGACGTGCTTGTACCTGCCGCGGGAATCTACCCGCGCCGGGCCGTCGCCGAGATGACCGATGAAGAATGGCGACAGGTGATGTCGATCAATCTCGACGGCGTGTTCACTCTTGTGCGCCGCGCCTTGCCATCGTTGGGCGATCGTGCTGCGATCGTGCTCTTCGCCTCTGTCGCTGGGCATAGAGGCAGCCGACTTCACGCCCATTACGCGGCGAGCAAGGCCGGAATCATCGCTTTGACGCGCAGTCTGGCGTTGGAACTCGGCCCAGAGGTGCGAGTGAACGCGGTCTCCCCGGGCACGATCATGACACCGATGGTAGGGGATCTCGTCAAAGACCGTGGAGAAGCGATGCTGCGCGACACCCCGTTGCGACGAAACGGCGAGCCGATGGAAGTCGCTCGAGCTGTGGCCTTTTTGGCCAGCGATGCGGCGAGTTTCATCACTGGCGAGACTTTGCACGTCAATGGCGGACTGTTTATGGCTGGGTGATTCTGGTTCGGTGCCGCATCGTCACGCGCGCCGGTCGCGCAGCATGATCTCGAGCGCCTCACGAAGCACCGCATGCTCGTGCCGCAGCTGCTGATTCTCGAGTTGCAGCTGATCGAGCAGCACGAACGGGTCGCTCGACCTCGGCACGCTGAAGACATCGGCGTCGGTCGGGCGGCCCAGATCGTTCGAACGAGCTGACGCAGGATGCTGAAGCAGGTCGTCCTCCCGAGTCGCCGGAGCCGCACTCGAGTAGGTCATGGTCGGCTCTGCAGAGGCCTCTGAAGAGAAGATCCCGAAATCAGTGGTCTCGAATTCACCGGATGCGAATCGTGCCGCCTGTGAGTCCGCAGAATCGAGCGGTGCGGCTGCTGCGGCGCCGATGTCGAACGATCTGGCGTCGAACTGGCCCGCGTCGAACTGACCCGTGTCGAACTGTCCCGTGCCGAACTGTCCTGGGCCGAACGACCCTCCGTCGGCATCTGCGGTGTCGAAGAGTGCGACGTCAGCCTCGTCGACGTGCGATGCAGCAGCCTCGGCAGAATCTGCGGCCGAGCTCGCCTCGGCGACCAAGTCGAAGATCGAGTTGATGGGTGCCGCAGCTGGGGTCGAAGCCAGATCCGAGGCGATAGGTGCGCTCGCAGGTCGTTGACGTGCAGACCGCGCATCGACCGAGCGTCTGGTCTGAACTGGAACCGCGAACGGATCCGACCAAGTCTCTTCGGTCTCGTCTGCAGCATCCGTCGAATCGGCGTCACCATCGCCGTGACCCTCGCCCAGGCCGGCAGCGGCGAGTTCGGCTGCGACTTCGGCACCGGCCCCGAACAGCGGACTGAGTGCGCCAGCCGATGTGGGGGCCAGGTAGTCGGGCACTGCACGCTCGGCAGCGGATGCCGCAAGCAGCTCGGCTGACAAGGCGGCGGTGAGGTGCGTGGCTGAGTCGGCCGCAGCCGACACCGGGGCCAGACCTGGCTGGGACTCCAGCCCCGACCTGACGAACCGATCGGCCTTCTCATCCTCATGCTGCTGAGCCTCGGCGGCGGCGGATTTCGCAGCCTGTTCGGCAGCATCCCGCTCGGCCTTGCGTGCGGTCTCGTTCGAGGTGCGGCGTGCTTCGTCGAGGGCCGCCTGCACGACATCCTGCTTGGGAAGGTGTACCTGATCGGCCTCGACCTCGAGCCGGCGCATCACTGCGCGCACGACGCGGTCGATGACGTTGTTCCAGTAGTCAGTGGTGTGCGCGGCCACTTTGCGCACGTCGACGCTGACATGCTGCAGCACTTCGTGCAGAGCTTCCACGCGCGCAGACGGCACACCTTTGACCGTCTCAGAGCGCGAGGCCTTCTCGAACGCAACGATCACAGCGTGGCTGTCGGTATAGAGAGTGACGTCGTGCGCATCTGGGTGCGCCATCACTGCAGCGATCGCTGCGAGCACTTCAAGCTGGTTCACCGACGGAGCCTTGCGCATGCCGACCCAGTGATCGGGCTGTTGGTTGTCGGAGCATGGGCTGACCCAGCCGTACACGCCGCGCTTCTCGTTCGGATCGAATGAGGCGTCGGTGTAGACAGTGATGCTCTGGCCGGCAGCGCTGGTCTTCTTGGGTCTCATCGCCTTAACAGTAGTCGGGTGCGTGCGGATGCGTGCGTGTAGGTGCTGCGGAGGCCTGACGGCTGTCGGCGTCTCGCGCGACGTCTGCGATCTGTTCGTCGCAGCCTGCGGCTATCGATGCACGATCTGCACCTTTTGTGGGAATCGGCGCGCAGAACCACAAAAATCGCTTATCAGAACCGTGTCTGCGGGGGCGTGAGCGGTTCCTGAGTACTCGACTGCCCCGCTTCTGTCGATTCAGTTTCAACCTCGGGCTCCGAGCTCGGGCGATCCGTACAGGACCGCACAGACAGCCCCGAGCGAGGCGGCCGAACTGCGGCTGAATCTGTGCAAACTCCACACGAAAACCACAGCATGACTAAACTATTGGCGGCATTGGCACGCATCCACCCCGACCAGCGGCTCATAAGGCATACAGTCGGCGGTTGAAAGGTGCGGCGTCGGCAGCCCACAAGGCAGAAGAAATACGGATGTGCGGGTCACGATCCGAGAAGATCCAGCGACCTGCGGAGCAGCGACACCGACCCCTGCGTTCGATCGCAGGAGGAATCGCCCGAATCACGACTGCAGCGCACCAGCACACTGCAGCGCACCAGCACACTGCAGCGCACCACAGCACCACAGCCGCCCGGGCCCCAGCCCGCCACCGGCACAAAGAGAGGATGTGACTCAGCAATGAGTCTTTTCGCGCGCAAGACGATCACACAGGTCAACGAGGATCTCGCAGATCCGGAACGGCAGCTCAAACGCGAGCTCACCGCTTGGGACATCGCGGTCATGGGCGTCGCGGTCGCGGTCGGTGCGGGCATCTTCTCGGTCGGTGCGCAGGCGGCGGCCAACTACGCGGGCCCGGCGGTCATCATCTCGTTCGTGATCGCTGCGGCGATCTGCGGCCTGGCCGTGATGAACTACGCCGAGTTCGCCTCGGCTGTGCCCGTCTCGGGTTCGGCCTATACCTTCTCGTATCTCACCATGGGCGAACTGATCGCCTGGATCATCGGCTGGGATCTGATCCTGGAGATGCTGATGGCCGCCTCGGTCATCTCGAAGTACTGGGGCATCTACGTGCGAAACGTGTTCGAGTTCGTCGGCTGGGATATTCCCACGGATGTGCAGGTCGGCCCGTTCACCGCATCCTGGCCGCCGATCGTCATCGTCGCGATCTTCACCACGCTGCTCGTGGTCGGCACGAAGCTCACCACACGAGTCAACAACATCTTCACCGTCATCAAAGTCGGCATCACGATCTTCATCGTGCTTGCCGGGGCGTTCTACGTCAAAGCCGCAAACTTCGTGCCGTTCCTGCCACCGAGCGAGCCCACCGCCGGCGGCAGCGGAGCCGCAGACGTCATGCATCAGTCGCTCTTCAGCTTCATGATCGGTGCCGACCCCACCCGTTATGGGGCCTACGGTCTGCTTGGCGCCGCCGCACTCGTATTCTTCGCGTTCATCGGATTTGACATCGTCGCGACCACGGCCGAAGAGACCAAAGACCCGCAACGCAACCTGCCGCGCGGCATCTTCGGCGGTCTCGGTCTCGTGTCGCTGCTCTACATCGCGGTCACCATCGTCGTCACCGGCATGGTCAGCTTTCGTGAAATGGCCGAGCAGCCTGAGCCGAGTCTCGCGACCGCGTTCCAGATCGTGGGTGCGAACTGGGTGGGCACGTTCATCACAATCGGCATCCTGGTCGGGCTCACCACGGTCATCATGGTGCTGCTGCTCGGCCTAGCCCGCATCGTCTTCGCGATGAGTCGCGACGGTCTGCTGCCTCGCGCCATCTCGCACACTTCGAAGCGCGGCACGCCGGCCCGGCTGCAGATCGGCTGCGGAATCATCGTCGCCGTCATCGCGAGCCTCGGCGACGTGAACGAGCTGAGCGAGATGATCAACATCGGCACGCTGAGCGCGTTCGTACTGGTGAGCTTCGCCGTGCCGGTGCTGCGCAAGCGCTACCCCGATGTGCCTCGTGGATTCCGCGTGCCCTGGTCGCCGACTCTGCCGATCATCTCGGGTGTTCTGTGCATCTGGCTCATGATGAACCTCGCGATCGAGACCTGGCTGCGTTTCGTGGTGTGGCTGCTGGTCGGCCTCGCGCTCTACTTCGGGTACAGCTACAGGCACTCCCGCGTGCGTCTCGAGGGCGGCCTCGGCTCCCTGCGCCATGCTGAGAATGCTCTGCTCGCGCCTGCCTCGGCGCTGCCCGTCGAAGAGTCGGCCGAGTCAGATGCGGCGGATGCCGGTGATGTCGCCGACCGCACGCGCGCGGCCGCGGATGCGACGGGGGAGGCGGACTCGGCTGCTGCATCCGCCGATGACAAGGCGAGCTCGAGCGCAATCACCGCAGCCGGCGCTGTGCTCACCTGGCTCGCCGCTGCGCTCGTGCTCGTCATCGTAGTGGGGCTCTTTACCGGGATGCTGACTGCGGCAGGCATGACCGGAGTGCTCGTCTGGGCGGTGCTGCTGTCGGCCATTCCGGGGCTGGTCGTCTCGCACGTGGCGCTGCACCGTGCTGAGAAGAACCATGATGAGCGGGTGGCGCTGGCCGCGGCGGAGTCGACGGGTGCTGTGGTTTCGCAGCATCTTCATGTGGCCAGCGGGGCATCGCGCACCCTGCTCGCCTCGCTGTGCGTCGGATACTCCACTGCGGCCGTCGCGGTCGTGGTGGGCATCGTGCACGTGGTAACTCTGTTCGCATAGAAGTGCCTGTGCACGCCACTTCGCGGCGAGATCTCGCTTCTGGAGCGGTGACGGTGATGGTGGCAATGTGACAGTGACGGCGCCGCGCGTCCGCCATCGGCGCGCGAGTGGTCTGTGCGTCCAGGCGGCGAAAGCACCTCTTCAGAACCGTTAACCCTCAATCTCAACGTGAAACTTTTTCGACACGCCGCCTTTGAGCTTGTCGTTCGGGACTGTCTAGACTAATGGCGTTGTAGTCATTTTCAGGCGCTCGAAGCAGTTGAATGCAGACTGTGTGCAGCGGTTGGTTGACGTACGTACACGTAATGAGAGGTTTGTCAGGGTACATGAAGAACCAGCTTGTTGTCGGTGTTCTGTCAGTCGGTCTGTTCGCGACTCTGTCGCTGACCCCCATTCCTGAGACTTCGGCATTTGGTGTGATCACTCCCGCTTATGCAGATGAAAACAGCGTGCAGACTCCCTCATGGGATGAGATCAATGCCGCCAAAGGTGACGAGAGCAAAACGGCAGACCTCGCACAGCGTGTGCAGGCGAGCCTCTCTGCGCTCGATGCGCAGTTCCAAGATGCTCAGGCTCAGGCAACGCAGGCGCAAAGCGCTGCAGGCGAAGTACAGACCAAGCTCGCAGATGTCGTCAATCGGTTTGTCGATCTGCAGTTTCAGGCGGATGCCGCACGTGAGAAGGCAGAGCAGTCCAAGTCATATGTGGGCACGATTTCAGTGCAGCTGTCACGTACCGGAGGGTTCGGCCTGGGGAGCATGAGCGCGATCTCGGGTGTGCAAGATGTTGACTCGGCGTTGTCTCGCGTTTCGAGTCTTGGGCAGCTCGGTGACCGATACAACGACGCGATGGCGCAGGCGCAGGCTGATGCGCAGCAGGCCGAGTCGCTGGCGGCGCAGGTGCAGGCGCAGCAGGATGCACTCCAGAGTCTCTCAGACGAGTATCAGCAGCGTTCGACTGCGCTACTCCAGGCGCAGAACGACGCCTACAGCCGATTCACCTCGCAGACGTCATTGGTGGCCGATCTGACCGCTCAACAGGCGACGCTTCGCGGTGAGCGCGAAGAGCGCGTCGAACAAGAGCGACAGGCGCTGATCCAGCAGCGCCAGGCTCAGGCCGCGAAACTCGCCCCGGTGCAGGCAGGCGATCAGTCGGCTGAAGAGAGTAAAGCTGCGGCCCCGGTTCGTCAGCAGGCGGCACCGTCTACTCCGACTCAGGCGTCTGCAGCACCTGCTCAGACTCCGGCGGCTGCAGCACCTGCTCCGACTCCGGCTGCACGGCCTGCAGTCACCCCACAGCCTTCACAGCCTGCAGCTACCCCACAGCCCTCACAGACCTCTCCTGCTCCGAGCAGCAGCGGGTCAAGAGGCGCAACGATCGTCAGTGCGGCGCTGGCGTACCAAGGTGTGCCCTACGTCTGGGGCGCCGCCTCGCGTTCTGGCATGGACTGCTCGGGGCTGACGATGCTCGCCTATGCAGCAGCGGGAATATCAGTTCCGCACAGCTCCGGTGCGCAGCGTTCAGCCGGTCGGGTCATCTCACAGGGGCAGGCCCAGCCCGGTGACATCATCTGGTGGCCGGGGCACGTCGCCATCTATCTCGGTGGCGGCAAGATCATTCACGCAGTTCAGCCGGGCGATGTGGTTCGTGTAACGCCGCTGTCGTTCATGGGTGGCACCCCTACCTTCCTGCGCTTCTGATCTTCGAACGCCATCTCGGCCGGGCGGCAGCTGGGGCGTGGCGGCTACAGGGGGCGAGAATCAGATCGGGGCTTGGCCGAAATTCCGCATATGGTGAGAATTCTGCGGAGCTCAGGCTATTTTTCTATCAGATTCATAAGAAATGAGGCTCTGAGGAAGACGTATTGCCCGGAACCCGCTACCATAATGAGCAGCCCGAGATTCTGTGTCACCCCCCCCGACCGGAGTCTCGGGCCTCTTCATGCTCGGCAGCCTCAGAGTAATTTCACCCTGAGAAATCACCTGAGCGCGCTCGGCATTCTCACCTCGGCGCGCCCGGCATGTTCACCCCAATCGTCGGCATGCATGTGATCGACCGTTCGGACGGGCATCGCCGACAGCGGCGAGCGTCATACGGGCATGCACGATACGATGACTTCTGATGTCACTGCTGATCGACAACGAGCCACGCGACTATGACTGGGGCACGCCCGGCGGCATAGCGCGTCTGCGAGGTGTTCCCTCTCGGCGATTCCACAGCGCAGGCGCCTTCGTGGCCAGCGAGGTCTCGGCGGCGCCGACAGCATCGGCAGCAGAGTCTTCCGCGCCGATGCCGGTCGTGGCTGAGCCCGAAGCCGAGCTCTGGCTGGGCACACACCCCACTTGGCCGTCTGTCGTCGTGGACGGCCCGCATGAGGGTGAGACGCTTTCTGAGGCGCTGCAGCAGCTCGGGCGCCCTGCCGACATCGGCTACCTCTTCAAACTGCTCGCGGTTGATCGCCCGCTGAGCGTGCAGGTGCACCCAGACGCCGAACAGGCGAACGAGGGGTTCGTGCTTGAGAATGCGATGAACGTGCCGCTCACGGCCGCTGTGCGCAACTACCGTGACCCGAACGCCAAGCCTGAGATGGTCTACGCCCTGAGCGAGTCGTTCGATCTGCTCGCAGGCTTTCGAGACCCCGAAGCCGTGATCGCCGACGTCGAGCTGATTCTGCGCAGCTGCCAGTCTCGCGCCGAAGAGATCATCTGGCTTGAGCTGCTGCATGCGCTGGTCGAAGCCGACCCCATCGAGGCTGCCGTGCGGTGGATGCTGCAGGACGACGCGGCGTTCGGACGTGCGTTGGCGAATCAGATGCATATTCGCTTCATGGGCGGGTTCGGAGTCTGCGCGAACGAACGCGACGAGGTGCTGCGTCGGCTCGACGAGCACTACCCGGGAGACCGCGGCGTGCCGTTCGGGCTCTTGCTGCGCCACGAGACCCTCGAACGCGGCCAGTCGATCTATCTTCGACCGCGCACGCCGCACTGCTACCTGCACGGCACCGGTCTCGAACTCATGGGGCCGAGCGACAACGTGCTGCGTGCCGGTCTCACCTCGAAACACGTCGACGACCACGAGTTTCTCAAGGTGTTGGACTTCGAGCCGTCTGCGCCCAAGCACCTGTATGAGTACCACAAGAACGACGTCGTCGAGGTGCAGGCCGAAGGGGCCGGGCTGCGGCTCACATTCACGCATGTGAGCGACGGGCAGCGCGCACGCGTACCGTTCCACGACGGAGACATCGCCTATGTGATGCACCACCACGGCGACGGGCGGCTGCTCATTCGCGACGCAGACGGTGCGCAGCTGACGGTGGGCGAGGGGCAGGCTGCAGCGCTGGTAGACGCCCGCGAGCTGCATATCGTGGCTCCGGAGCAGGGGCACGCCACTGTGGTGGTCGCCGGACGCGACAGCTGATCAGTCGCGACAAGGCGTCGGTCGGCGCTGTGTGCGCTGTTGAGTAGGCTGGCGACGTCGGTATTCGGCAGCCGAGCGTCGCTGCTCGAGCGCCGCTTGTATGTATGCGCAAAAAGGGGAGTGACACATGATGCCCGAGAACGAACGACTGAACACTGCCCGACCGCAGAGCGCGCCGCCGCCACGGCTGCCGCAGGCACCCGTGGCGCCCGAGGGCGCAGGCTGGAACGGGAACGGCGCGTGGAGCCAGGGCGAAGTCGTTGGCGCGCTGAGCTCCAGTGAGCTGCAGCAGCAGAGCCGCAGGCAGAAGCGTCGCTGGATCGTCATCATCATTGCCATGGTCTGCATCGGCCTGTTGGTCGCCGCCGGCTTCATCACACGTGCGGTCGGCAACAGCTCCACCTACGGCCCCGAGGCACGTGCTAAGGCATACCTGCAGGCCGTGGTCGACGGCGACGTCGATCACGCGCTCGAACTGTACCGGCCCAACTTGAGCACCGATCAGCGTGCGCTGCTGACCTCAGAGGTCTTCGGCGCATCCTCGGCCAGGCCGACAGCGTTCACAATCGACGGCACGGCCATCTCAGGCGATACCGCAACGGTGAGCGCCGACCTCACCATCGATTCCAAGAGCTACCCGGTCACGATCACGTTGCAGAAGCGCGGGAATCAGGCCGTCATCTTCGACGACTGGGCATTCGCCGATGGAGGCATGCAGAAGATCACTGTGAGCTCGCCAGAGGCAGTCGACACGGTCAACGGTGTGAAAGTGGAGCTCGGCAGCGCTGACGAGATCTCGGTGCTGCCGGGGGCGTACACCTTCGCCCCGAGGCAGAACAGCCAGTATGTGACTTTCGGCGACCCGGTAACGGTCAAAGCGTTCACTTCCGGTGATGGGGACGCCGGTTCGGTGGCGTTCACGGAGACCTGGTCGCAGCAGGGGCGCGACTATGCGATCAATCAGGTGAAGAGCCGCATCGCCGAATGCATGCAGTCTGACAAGTTCGAGCCAGAGGGCTGCAAGCATCTCAAGATGAGTGACCCGGGTTCGTATGCCGTCACTGGCATACGCCGATCCTGGTCGGGCCAGCCGACGATCACCTTCACAGACGAAACGGGGCAGCAGTCTTCCCGATCTGGCGGCTGGGCCGGCTCGTCGAGCTCGGGGCAGGTGCCGGGCGGCCAGGGCGGCCAGAGTAGCCAGGGCGGCCAGAGCGGCCAGGGCGGCCAGAGCAGCGCTGACAAGGCCAATGGCTCGACCGCTGGATCGGTCGTGCTGACCGGCGGCGACATGCACATCGACTATAAGTGGCGCTTTGAAGACGAGGACGACTGGCGCGATGACTCCCGGGTGAACACCGGGGTGTTCGACTACACCACGGTCGTGCCGGTGTCGATCGGCGCAGACGGCACACCGCAGCTCGATTTCAGCTCGTTCTGAGGTTCGCGGTGGGGGGGGGCAGAGGTTCGCGATGGGGCATTGCCGTCGACACGCGGGCGTCAACACACTGAACGAACGACTGAGTAGTCACCCTCTTCATCCTTTGAGACGGCAGACGTCCGTTGCCGGCTGCACGCGCAGCACGGAGCGGGCCATGCGTCTGCGACCAAACGCACGAAACCGTCAACAGCGCTGGAACTTTGCGTCACTGGGGGTGAACTGTAGGGTGAATTTGCGCCGACGGGGGATGGGGATGATACTGGTTGTATCTCCGGTGTGCGCTCGGTTTTGTGCGGCCGGAATTCGTCTTTCTCGGTGAACGATGTGAGTATGCGGGGAGCTTCGGCCTCAAGCGATGCGGATGGGTGGTTGCGTGGCGATTTCGGCAGGCATTGATCCCCCGCGAGCGCCACTGCTTGATGCTGCAGAGCTGCTGGCCCTCGTAGACAATGACTCTGAGCTCGCCCAGCGTGTGACAGATGAGGCCGGTCTGCTGAGGCCAGTCGTCGAAGTCGTGCTCGGTCGCAGTCGTGCCGCCGGTACTGTCGATGACGCGGCACTGGGCGTGCTCACCAATCTGCATCTCTCTGAGCGTGAGATCGACTTCTTCGCCGCCATGACCCTGCCGGTCGCGCTGACACACAGTCTGGCCGTCGAACTCTGGCCCGACAACGACTTTCCTGATCTGCTCGCAGGCATGATCTCCAACGGGCTGATTCTGGCCGATGACGACGACGTCACTGTCATCGGCCGGATTCCTGCGGCGCTGCGAAGAGTCACCCGACAGGAATGCCTGCGACGTCATCCCGAGACGTACGAGCACAACATGCAGCGCATCCGCGAGGCGATGAAGAAGACGGAGCAACCTCCCGCAACACGGCTGCAGCAGGCCTTCGAAGACGAAGACATCGCCGGCATGATCGAGGTGCTGCGGCCGAACCTCTATTCCCTGACCAGTGAAGTGCCCAGTCTGATGTACCGCGCACTCGGAGCCCTGCCGACTGAGGTGCAGACCACTCACCCCGATCTGATGTTCTGTCGAGCCTTTCTCGCTGTACAGGCGAAAGTGCCCGTCACGAATGCAGACAGCACTGTGGTGAGCGAACTCGAAGAGTTCACCCGCTCGCCGTCACGAGAACTTCGTGTGCTCAGCAGCATCCTGGTTCTGCGCCTGCAGCAGAGCTTCGCCGAGAGCGACCGCGTCGCTGAACCCCTGCGAACCAGCACGACCGCGATATCTCGGCTGCATGCCGGTCTGTCTGCTCTGCTCGCCGGGCGCTATGCGACGGCCGCCCGAGACTTCGAAGCTGCACGGCAGATCGCCACTTGTGCCGGTGACCGCATGCTGTGTCGCGATGCCGAGAGCAAACTCGCCGTCACGCGTGTGCTCATGGGCGATTTGGTGGCCGCCGACCGACATCTGCGTCGTCTGCGCACGCTGCCCGAGCCGACCGGACGCATTCGCGAGATGGTGCGCTGCGGTGAGTATACGGCGGCGCTCTTCATCGCCGCCGAACGTCTGGACCGGGATGAAGTCGAACGGCTGATCGGTCTCACCCAGGCTCCAGCCTATTGGCATGACGAACTCTGGCCGTTCCTGCTGCTGGCCTATCGTCGCGCGGCACAGGTGCTTGGCGTGCCGAGCCTGCTGACGGCGATTCTCGAGGAGATTCGCCCCCTGCTGCCCGCAGCCGACGAAATGCCGGCTCAGATCGTCATGATCTGTCAGATCGAGACGATGATCTCTGCTCGTCATCTGGGGGCGGCACATGCGTTGGCCGGCCGCCTCATTGCGCCTGACGCTCTGATCGCCCTGCCGACGCGTGCCCGCCTGGCGTTGTACGCCGGAGAGTTTCATGAGGCTGCTGATCTGTCTGCGAAGATTCTGGCCTTCGACTTGCTCGGCCCGCTCGCTCGTGCTGAAGCGATGACGCTTGCCGCATGCGCAGCATGGTACACAGGGCGCAGCGCAGAGGCGCAGTCGATGCTGCGGGAGGCTGCCGCCATCGCAGATCTGCAGGGCGGGCGACGCTCGCTGGCCGTCGTTCCGGGCAACCTCATGGCACCGCTCTATGCGGCGTGTGAGATGGCAGCCCCGAACTCGTTGATTCCCGATGCGCGGCCTCGGCCGAAGCTGCCGCCGACGCTGTTGCATCTGGTACACCTCATGGCGCAGGGTCGGCCCAACAGCGAGATAGCGAAAGAGCTGCATGTGTCGACGAATACCGTCAAAAGCAATGTTCAGCGGCTCTACCGGGCGCTTGACGTGCACAACAGGGAAGAGCTGTTGACGGTGGCTGCTGAACGTGGTCTGCTGCGCTGACCGGGGTCGCCCTGAGGCATGTAGGCGGGCCAGCTGCTGAGACTGCCGCTCGGGTAGTGCCCAAACCGAGACGAACCCGCATTGCCGTGCTCTGCCCCCATATGGTTTGATTGCCAAGGTGTTCACAGCGAACCAATAGGGGAGAACCATGGCGAAGCCAGGCGCAACGAAGAGCCGAAGCACACGAGTCGCGGGCATGGTACTCGCCTTGCTGCTGTCGGGCACGCTGCTCTCAGGGTGTCTCGAGTCATCTGATGATGCAGACCAGGCAGAGGTGAAGGCTTCGCAGAAGGCTGAGCAGGAACAGCAGAAGGCCGATGAGAAAGCACGCAAGGATGCCGAGGCATCGCAGGCAGCCGAGGCTGAACGCGTGCGCCAAGAGCAGGAAGCTCACGATCAGCGGGTTGAAAATGAGCGCAAACAGGCCGAAGAGCAGCAGCGCAAAGACGCGGAGGCTGCAGAGGCAGAGCGGGTGCGTCAGGCCCGCGAAGCTGAGTCGGCCCGCGTTGCCGAAGAGCAGCGGCAGGCTGAGGAGCGAGCAAAAGCCGAGCAAGCGGCTCAGCCGCGCGGGTTCGCGGGCACAGGGTCATCGTCGGGCGGTGGCGACGTCTCTTATGCGAACTGCACAGCGGTGAAGCAAGCGGGCAAAGCTCCGTTGTATGAGGGGCAGCCCGGGTACTCGTACCAGCTCGATCGCGATCGCGACGGCATTGCGTGTGAGAAGTGACTCTCGAATGACCGGCGAGCACCAGGGATTCACCAGACTCTGCTCGAACCATCGGGCGGGAGAACGACTCACCGTGCAGCCTCACCTGGCTCTGTGCGGCTCGCGGTGTGTGTGAGTGCTACGGGTTTTGCGTGTCGACCAGGTCGAAGTACATGCTGTGGGCGAGATAGAAGGAATGACTGAGCTCGCAGATGACGTTTGCCCGATCGTACAGAGTCGTCTGACGCCAGAGCAGGGGCTCGCCAATGTCGGTGTCGAGAACGTGCGCCTGACGTCGGTCGGCAGCGATGGCTGTGAGCGTTGACTCGAGATGTCCGAAACTCCGTCGGTACGAAGTCTCGAAGCTCTCTGTGAGGCGCCGATTGTTGTACGGCAGAATGACGGGTCTCTCAGACAGACCGTCAGGCCAATACGTCGTGCGCAGACAGATGCGAAGATCATTCACGAAGAAGACTTCGTCACGGGTATTGATCTGCAGAGCACCGGAGAACACATCCTGCAACGCTGGCGTGGCATCGATGAGGCCCGACTGGAGTTTCTCGATGCGCACGGGTGGGCGGCCTCCCGCATTGAGACCGTCGGTCAGCGACCAGGCCACAGGCCGCTGTTCCACTGTCGTTCCACGGCGCGGCGCTCGTTTCAGAATGGCTTCGGCTGTGAGGCGGTCAAGGGCTTCACGGGTCTCGGTGCGGCTGGCCTGCAGATAGTGCATGACTTCTTCTTCTGAGAACGAGTTGCCGCGATGCTGCGGAAAGCGATAGCTGTTGACGGCCGCGCGAAGAATCGCATAGGCGTGGCGCAATGCGAGTGGGCGAGACATGACCCTCCTGAACGATGTGGCCAGACAATGTGACGCTATGTTACCTGTCTGCACGTGTGAAGTCGGCGGGTGACGACACAGAGAGAAATACCGCGCATTGCCGCTCCGGTCGCTGCCGCGCAGTCCGAGTGCTCTGACGTTTCCCGCGCATTTCTGCGTCTGCGTCTCGGTCGAGTCGCACGCAGATCATGGCCCAGTGAGATCACTCGTCACCTCGCCGTTCGTCGATTAGGGTGGCTCCGGAAGTCGCCCAGCGAGGTTGCGCGGCGCGGCATGAAGCATCACAGACGTCACTCAATAGAAAGCATCACCGTGAAAATCACCAGAATTCTCGCCCTTGGGGTGACAGCTGCTCTTGCTACCGGTCTGCTGGCCGGCTGCAGCGCGAATACCGACCAGACCACGGTTACTGTGATCGGCTTTCCCGGACTGTTCTCAGACCAGTTCCAAGACCTGGTGATCAAGCCGTATGAAGACGCGCACCCGAACGTCAAGATTGACTATGAGCAGAAGTCGACGTCGGCAGAGACAATCGGGCAGGTCTCTGGTGCCGCTGCCAACCAGACCTACGACCTTGCGCTTGTCGACAAATCGGCCCAGGGCGACGCCAACAAGCAGGGGATTTTCGAGAAGCTGCCCGCTGACGAGGTGCCGAACACGGCAGATCTGATTGATCTCGCGAAGAACGCCGATGGCTTCGGCCCGTCAATCTACATTGACTCGTTGGCTCTCGTGTACAACACGCAGAGCGGTACACCCGCACCGACTGGGTGGCAGGACTTCTGGGACAGCCAGTACCAGGGGCAGGTCGCAATGAGCATCGACAACGCCTTTGGCCTCAGCCTGATCACTGCCCTGGCCAAAGAAAACGGCAATGACTATCGGCAGAGCATCGACCCGGAAATCGCCAAGTTGAAGGAGCTCGCAGCAGGCCAGGTGCAGACCTTCCAGCCGACGCCGGACGTGTATTCGGCCGTCGCCTCGGGATCTGCCCAGCTGGGACTGGGCTGGTACGCCCGAGCCAAGGCATTCTCGAACGACAACCCGTCACTCGGCGTCGTCGTGCCGAAGAACGCGGGTGTTGCGCTGACACCGACCATCAACCTGGTGTCGAACGCACCCCAGAAAGAAGAGGCGCTCGACTTTCTGAACTATGCGATCGGTTCAGAGGCACAGACGGCACTCGCCCGTGAAGGGCACTACGGCTCGGTGAATCGCAACGTCTCTCTGAGCGCTGAAGAGCGTGCCGCCTCGGCTTCTCCTGAAGGCGGTCAGCTTGATGGCGGCGTCTTCCCGGACTGGGCCTACATCAGCACTGTGCAGAGCGACTGGATTCAGCGCATCAAACGAGAAGTCCTGGCTCGTTGAGCATGATGAAACGCGCCTCTGGCGAGACTGTGCATGCGCTCGGACGCACCTCGTCTGCGCTTGAATTGCAAGACCTGCGATACACCTACGGCCGAACAGGAAGGCACGCCGTCGATGGCATCAATCTCTGTGTCGAAGACGGACAGATGCTCACACTGCTTGGGCCCTCAGGATGCGGGAAGACGACGACCCTGCAAATGATCGCCGGTCTGCTGCAGCCGAGCAGCGGTCGCGTTCTGGTCGGTGGCCGTGATATCACGCCGGTGCCCGTGCATCGTCGCAACATGGGCGTGGTGTTTCAGGACTATGCGCTCTTTCCTCACTTGAGCGTCGGCCGCAATGTGTCGTTTGGTTTGGAGATGCGCGGGATCACGGCCAGTGAACGGGCACGCCGGGTGAATGACGTGCTGGCGCTCGTCGGTCTCGACTCGGTCGAGCGGCGTGGGGTCGCAGAGCTTTCAGGCGGTCAACGACAGCGAGTCGCACTCGCTCGCGCTCTCGTCATCGACCCCAGCATCCTTTTGCTCGACGAGCCACTCTCGAACCTGGACGCGACGCTGCGCACCCAGCTGCGCGATGAGATTCGCGCCGCTCAGCTGCGGTCTGGAACCACTGCGGTGTTCGTCACCCATGATCAGCAAGAGGCGCTGGCTGTCTCAGACCGAATCGCTGTGCTGTCTGACGGGCACGTCGAACAGGTGGGCACTCCAAACGACGTGTTCGACCGCCCGACGACACGTTTCGTCGCAACGTTCATTGGTCAGACCAACGTGCTTGACGGCACATTGGTTGACACTCGCGGTGGCATCGCCGAGGTATCGGTACCTGGTGTCGGGCGGCTGCCCGGCGCGACGGGCACGGGACAGGCGGGTCGGGAGGCTGGCGTCGTGGGGAAGGCCGGTGTCTTCACCGTGCACCCGCACCGACTGCAGGTCACCGCGGCTGATGCAGGCAGGCTCAATGGCACGGTGACGCGGGTCACCTTCACCGGATCGCTGGTGCAGACCGTGATGGCTGTGGGCGAAGACCCGCATCGAGTGGAGCTGCGCACGGAACAGTTCAGTGTGCCCGGCACTGATCACCCGCGTGTGGGCGATCACATCGGCGTGACCTGGCGTCCGAATGACGCGTGGGTGATTCGATGACGGCTCTCACTGCCCGAACAGGCACGGTGCGTCAGGGCAGAGGCACGGCTCTCTGGCTGTTGCTGCCCTCGCTGGTTCTGCTCGTCATCGCCTACCTGATTCCGTTGGTTGTCGTGATTCGAATGGCGTTCTCTGTGCCGAGTGCCAGTGGGCTGCCGCATGGCGGATTCACGCTCGGGAGCATGACGCAGGCCTTCACCGATCCCTACTATTGGCAGGTCATCGGCACGACACTGCTCATCAGCGTCTTGGTCGCGCTGTTCACGACTGTGGTGGCCTACCCGATCGCGTTGCTGCTCGTCTCTGTGCGACCAGCGACGAGCAACCTGCTCATGGCTCTCGCGATTGCTCCTATGCTCACCTCATCGGTTGCGCGCACCTTCGGATGGACAATCATGCTGGGCAACAAGGGCGTGGTCAATGCACTGCTCGGGGTTTTCGGGCTCGGGCCGATTCCCTTCATGGGATCGATCGGTGGCATTGTCATCGCTCTGGTCGAGATTTATGTGCCGTACGCCGTGCTCACGATGACGTCAGGGTTCGGACGAGTGTCCGGGCAGCTGAAAGTGGCGGCACAGACGCTTGGAGCCAGACCGTGGACCGCCTTTCGCCGCATCACCCTGCCGCTGAGCATGCCGGGCGTCGCAGTGGCGTTCATGCTCGTCTTCGTGCTGAGCCTCAGCGCATACGTCACGCCGCGCATCATGGGCGGTGGACGCATTTTCGTGCTCGCCACCGAGATCTACAACGAGGCGACGGTCACGGTGAACTGGCCGATGGCGGCGTCGTTGTCCGTTTTGCTCTTCGCACTGTTCGGCGTGCTCACGCTGCTGATTGCGCTGGTACGCCGTGTGCTCAGCCTTTCAGGGAGCCACGTCGCAGAGGAGGAACGCTGATGTCGCAGATGAGGCGCACGAGAGCAGGCGCAGACCGAATGCGGCCCGGGTGGACGCTGCGGGTCCTAGCCCTGATCGGCTACCTTTTTCTGTGGTCGCCGCTGATCGTGGTCGTCATCATTTCCTTTGACACCTCACGCTTTCTTGCGTTTCCCGCGCAAGGGTTCACTTTTGCCAACTATGCCAAGGTGTTTGCCGAAGGCGATTTCCTCTCGGGTTTTCTCACAAGTCTGCTGGTCGGAGCCATCGTCGCTGTCGCGGCGACGGCATGTGGCACACTTGCCGCTCTCGCCCTGCGGCGGCGCCCTCGGGGCAGCGGTGCGGTCATTGCCCTTCTGACCTCGCCGCTCGTCGTGCCGCACGTCGTGCTTGGACTGGCGCTGCTCATGGTCTTCTCGCAATGGAGGCTGACTGACTCGGTCTGGGGCATCGTGCTGGCGCACGCGGTCATTACACTGCCCTATACGTTCAGGTCGGTGATGGCCAGCCTCGAAACCGCCGATGTGTCGAGTGAGAATGCGGCACGAGTTCTTGGGGCAGGGCCACTCACCGTCGTGCGACGCGTCACCTTGCCACTTCTTCGTCCCGGGGTGACTGCGGCACTGATTTTCGGCTTTCTTGTGTCGTTTGACGAGAGCGTGATCTCACTGTTCATCTCTGGCCGTCATACGACGACCCTGCCGGTCGAACTGCTCAACTATGTCGAAGTGAAAGCCGATCCGACGGTGGCTGCGCTTTCCGTGCTGCTTGTTCTCTTGTCGATCATCGTGATGGTCGTGGTCAATCGGATTCTCGATGTGCGAAAGGTGCTGCGAGCATGACCTCTTCGTACGACGTCGCAGTGATTGGTGCCGGGCCACGGGGGGTGATCGTGCTCCAGCAGCTCGGAGACCTATGGCAGCGAACGGAGACGGGCGGACCGTTGCGCGTGCTGGTCATAGACTCGTGCAGCCCTGGTTCTGGATCCGTCTGGGGTACGCGACAGGCTTCCGAACTGCTCATGAACGGGCCGGCCTCGGTGACGAGCATCTTTCCTCGTTGCGATCCACGACATCCCCACGACCCCACTGCAGGCCCGACACTGGCGCAGTGGATGATGGCACAAGGCCAGAACGACGAGCTGATCGCCTATGACGGCTACGCTCGTCGGCGTGATTTCGGTCGGTATCTGGAGCAGTCCTTGGCGCGCATCGAACGCGACCTTGCCGGAACGCTTGAGATCACCTTCGCACAGGCAGACGCCAGGCGGCTCGAACCGGTGGGTGAGCAGGGCTGGCGGGTGACGCTGAGCGGCTCGCCCACGAACGCAGAGTATGCACGATGCGTCGTGTTGGCGACCGGTCATACGCCGAGCCTGATGACTCCCGAACAACGACGACGTCGACAAGCGCTCGGGCGCCGCTATGTGGCGGCGGCGAATGCATCGCAGGAGCACTTCGATTCGATCCCGGCTGGTACCCGGGTCTATCTCGAGGGGCTGGGGCTGAGCTTCTTCGACGTGCTTGCCCTCGTCACCGCCCGGCGAGGCGGTCGCTTCTGTGACGGCTACCAGGCGAGCGGGAAAGAACCCAGACTCTTCGCCGGCTCGCGACACGGCCTGCCCTTTTTAGGGAGGGGGCGGACGTTTCGCGGTCGACCCAGTGAGAGCGCGAGTTTGACTGATGCCTTCGAAGACGTTCGTCAGTGCACGTCGGCCGACTTCGCACGGGATCTGATGCCCGCTATTCGAGGGGTGCTGGAACGCGAACTCGACGAGGCAGTCGGCGAACTCGACAGGCGCAGTACGCAGTGGTCACCCGACGACCGGGCTGCAGCTGTTCGGGTCGCTCGCCTCGTGCGGCGACCGTTCGAGGAATGGCACGATCTGCGCACACTCGAGGGCGTCTATGAGGGTGCCGACGTTCATCAGCGCATTCGCGACTTTCTTGCCGATGAGGTGCGTCTTGACGACCTCTCAGTCGAGATCGGCCACAGCCTTGACCCCCGACAACGCGTGGCCGAGCGAATCGCTCCCATTCGCAACCGCCTGCGAGCAATGGTGCCAGGGCTGCGACTGCGCGGCGAATCGTACCTGCGCGACCTCGACGGCGGATTTCGCAGTCTGGCGTCATTCATCGCCACGGGGCCACCGATGCTGCGCATCAGACAGACTCTGGCCGTGGCTGATGCGGGCCTGCTGACCTTTGTCGGAGCACCCACCGTTCAGCTCGCGCCCCCAGCAGTCGTGACTCGTGACAGCACCGTCGTGCACACCCATGCCATTGACATGCTCATCGAGGCTCGTGTGCCCGATTCCTCGCCCGAGAGCACGGCGAGCCCGCTGCTGCGCGACCTCATCGATCGACGGCTCATCGGTATCCACGAAGTCGACGGCTGCAGCCTGCACGGGCTCAGCGTCGAGGTGCCGACCGGTGCCGTGCTCAGGCCGAACGGCGTTCGACAGGGCGGGCTCTACGCATTCGGCATTCCGACAGAGGGCACATATTGGAACACCGTTGCCGGCCCGATCAGCGATGGCGATCATCCGATCTTCACCTCTGCCGCAGAACTCGCTGCAGACATCCGCAACAGCCTGAAAGGCCACTAATGCGCACCATCATTCACGGCGCCACCGTGATCACTCGTGTCGACGATCGGGTGATCGAGCGCGGAGACGTCAGTATCGAGCACGGCATCATCACTGCGGTGAACGATACGGCTCAGATGCACAGAGAATCGGGTGATGACGTCGTCGACGCACACGGTCTTGTGCTGTTGCCAGGGCTGATCAACATGCATGATCACATCGCGCGAAAGCGACTGCGTCTGAACGAGCCCGGGGTGCGCTACAAAGACCAGAGCGACCGCTTGATGCGTGAGCCGAACGAGTATCTCGCTTTGCATACTGCGCGCAACCTGGCGGATCACCTGCATTCCGGAGTCACGACGGTCCGAGACTTCGGGCTTCCCGGGGCGACAGCGCTCGCGGCGCGCAAAGCGGTCGAACAAGAGGTCATCGCAGGGCCTCGCATCTTCACCGGTGGAGATCCGATTGCGATCACTGGGGGACACGCCACAAACTGGGGTGCCCAGGCCGCTGACGGAACGGAAGATGTCGTTCGCGCGGTACGACGGAGCATCCTCACAGACAAAGTCGACGTGGTGAAGTTCATGGCGAGCGGTGGCCTCGGCACCTACCCCGAAGAAGACCCCGGTGTCCCCGAGCTCACATACGAAGAACTCGCTGCGGGGATCAGCACTGCGCATCAGTTCCATCGCCCCACCGCAGCCCACGCCTACTCGACACAGGCGATTCTGAACGCTGTACAGGCAGGCATCGACACGGTCGAGCATGGCGCCTTCATGAATGAAGAAGCGCAGCAGCTCATGGTCGAGCGTGGCACGGCTCACGTACCGACGATCAGCGGACTGATCGCGATCGGCTACCAGCTGCAGCTGATCGGGCAGGAGGTGCTGGGAAGGCAGATTCTCGACGATGTCATCGCGCGCCTGCTCGAAAGCGTGCGTATGTCAGCAGACCACGGGATTCCTCTCGCCACGGGCACAGACACGAGTGGCGAGATCGTTGAAGAACTCGAGCTGATCGCGCAGGCGACAGGTTGGGCTCCGGAACGAGCCTTGGGGGCCGCGACCGACGTGGCGGCAGACATCCTCGGGCAGCCGATCGGACGTATCCGTTCGGGCCACCGAGCAGATCTGCTGTTGGTCGACGGCGACCCGACCCAGGATCTCGAAGCGTTGCGTCGTCCGGTGAGCGTGTTCGCTCGCGGTCGTGTCTTCGCCGGGCGCCCGGCGCCTCTTGGGGTGCGGGTCAAGATGCTGCGCGGCATCGAGGGTGCAGCACGGTAGCCGGTCAGTGCGCGGCCTGATCCCACCAGGCCAGTCGATCAGCCACACTGTCGTGGACGATATCGTGACCGATCGGGGTCACCAGCATCACCTCGTCAGCGGTGCTCGCCTTCGGCCACGAATATGACGAATCGCCAGCCTGCAGAGTCTGCGAGCGGGGCGCGCCCGTCATGACGAACGAGGTCACTGCCGAATGGACGAACTGCGCGGTCTGATCGTTGAACGGCACTTGTTTCGGTTTCAGAGCGACGGGTCTGCCAGTACTCTGTCTCCAGGCGTGGCCTTGGACAGCTCCATGAGGCGTAGTGCCCACCCCGTGCTCGTCAAACGTGCCGATCACGAATCGATACGTCGGGGCGAATCGCTGCTGAGCGCGAGCCATACGCAGGCTGTCGAGGTTGAAACGCAGGTCGGCGTTGATCGTCGCAAGGAGGTCGCGAGGGCGTGCAGAGGGCATCATCGTGGAGTAGGCGTGAACAACTTCTCGTCCACTGAGCCCGAGCGGGCGCACCATGCCCTCGTAGGCCGCTGCGGCATCCGCCGAAGAGAGATTCTCGGCGAACTGAGAGACGTGGAACACACACTCTCCTGTTGTGGTGCCGATCATCAGAGGAACGTCTGGCCTGGCACCACCAGACAGAGACTCTGGCACGTCTGTGACCACAGTGCCTGCGGCTATCGTGTGCTCGAACGGCAGCCCGAGCACACTGGCCCGGCCGTACTGAGGCGGCATCTGTGTATAGCACTCTTCAATCCCACGTGCCTGAACGTCGAGCAGCCGTTCCGTCGTCATCTCGGTGAGCTGAGCGGGCGACCGGACGTCGGCAGAATCGACCACGACACGCCGCACCATCTCGGCGGTCGACCTGGGGTGCCGGGCAGACGAAGCGCCACTGCCGAGAAAGACCTTCGTGAAGAGTCCCTGTGACGCCGGTGACACCATGAGCTCTGCCGCAGAGAAGCCGCCGGCGGAGTGCCCCGCAATCGTCACGTTCGCCGGGTCGCCGCCGAACAGATGGATATTGCGCTGCACCCATTTGAGTGCGGCCACTTGGTCGAGGAGACCACGGTTCGGGTCAGAACCGTCGCCAAAGTCGAAGTATCCGAAGATGCCGAGTCGCGAGTTCGCGGTGACTTCGACGATGCCCTCGCGGGCGAAGGCCGCAGTGGTGATATTCGGCTCAGCGTTCGACCCTGCGAACAGGCCGCCGCCGTGAAACCAGACGAGTACGGGCTTCTTCTCACCTGGGTGCAACGCGTCGACGCGCACATTGAGGTTCAGGCACTCGGGACCTTGTCGAAGCTGTGAGACGACAGACCTACCGACGTGTCCACCGGTCGCCGTCTGGAACGCGATGTCACCGAAGCGGCGGCAATTGCGGATGCCGCTCCACGATGCCTCTGCGGGATACGCGAACCGGGCTTTCCCCACCAGTGAAGCGGCATAGGGGACGCCGAGAAACTGCCAGACTCCGTCATCGTAGACCCCTCGGATCATGCCTGAGTCGAGGCGTACCGTCGCGGTGGTGGGCAGCTGTCTCTGGTCGGGCATGAGACAATGGTACTTCTGGGCCTGCCGCCATTTGAAGCGCAGTTACTTTGTCCCGGAGTCAGGCCGTCGGTGTCACCGGTTCGCTCGGCTCATACGGAGGCGACGATTTGCTGGGGCATGCCGGTGACGGTCAGCGTCTCCGTGCTGTCTCTCCCCCCCCCCCGATGTAGGCCCAATCCAGAATGGTCAGACGTTCCCAGGTCACTGTCGACGCCGGATTCCTCGGCGTTCGCAGCGAAGGTTACGCCTCAGTAGGCGGTGTCGTTCGAGACGTCTGGGCCTGAATCTTTCGAAGTGCAACAGAGATCAAGAGTGTCTCACCCAGTCATGGCAAATGTGGGCTGAGAGCATCCAGGCATGTAACTTTGCATGTTTCGATCGGCTGGGCCGACATTTCACATGTCTCGATCTATCGAAAGGTTCTGGCGGCGCATCGGCAGCCGCTGTGACGGGCTGAAACGAGTGAGCCTGTGAACCGTTTCGGGTCGTGAATGCTCAGACCGTTCGCAAGTTCTCAGGCAGTGACGGCTTCTGTGGAAGGCGCTCGAAGCTGCACCGCCACCACGGCCACAACGCTTCCCACCGCGGCGACAACAACGGCTGCAAGTGGAGGCAGCAGCATGCCGGCGAGAATGACCACCACGCCAACGAGCAGCGTGCCACTCGCTGCGGGTCGCATCCGCCGACGCAACGCCAGCATCCAGATGCCGAAGATGAAGACGGCCACCGGGACTGTCAGCAGACCCGTCGCGGCAAGTGGCGAGGCCTCAGCATGGCCGGCAGCGCTGTCGATGATGAGTTCGATTCCGGCAGAGAAGGCTCCAGCTGCGGCGAAGATGAAGTAGTGCGAGTATCCGAAGACCAGGCCCGAGTGCAGGCCGGTGAGCTGGTCGTGTTGTTCGCGTGAGAAGTAGACCCACCACATGCCAGCCGCGATGGCGAGGCCGGCTGCCGAGACGGTGAGCAGGTCGGGAATGTGCTGATGCTCGTCGACTGCAGTCACGACCGCGTTGGCCGACGCCAGAATCGACTCGCCGAGCAGAATCAGGGTGAAGAGGCTGTAGCGTTCGGCGATGTGCTGGGGATGCCACGGTGTGCGTCGATGAGCCTCGGCCCAGATCGGCACGGCGATCTCGGCGGCGACCAGCACGAAGAATGCGATGAAGTTGATCTGCTCAGGAAGAAACAGGCGCGCGACCCAGAGGATCTGCACGAAGGTGATGCCCGCGGCGTAGCGTGCGGCGGTCTGACGCAGCGCAGGGTCGCCAGACGCCGCGCGCAGCCACTGCACGACGAGCGCCAGACGCATCACGATGTAGCCGATGGTCACGAGGGTGAAGTCGTGCTGATGCATCGCGTCTGCGGCTCCGGCGGCGAGCACGAGCACTCCGGCCATCTGCACGATGGTCAGCACTCGGTAGAGCCAGTCGTCGGTGTCGAAGGCCGAGGCGAACCAGGTGAAATTCATCCACGCCCACCAGATGGCGAAGAAGACCATGAGGTAACCGAGCACGCCCGAACCCAGATGCCCTTCGGCTGCCTGGTGATGCAGCTGCTGCGACGAGAACGAGACGGCGACGACGAAGACCAGATCGAAGAAGAGCTCGAGCGGGCTGGCTGCGCGATGCGCCTGTGCTGGGTCGCGTGGGTGCAATGGAAACAGGTGTGAACTCGAGGTCACTGCCACAGGTCAGCCTTCGCGAATCGTCATGCGGGAGATCTTGCCGTCAGTGACTGTGAAATCGAAGCGGCTGAGACCGTTGGCGAACGTGCTCGACCAATCGCCCACGACGGTCACTGTGGTGCCTCGCTGCGTGACTTCGGTCGGGGTCAATGTGCCTGTGGCGCCAATGAACTCTTTGTCGCTCCATGTCTTGATCGCCGCGCGCCCGGAGAACACGCGACCCCAGTCGTCCACCTCGCCATCTGGGACAAAGGCGTCGAGGAACGCGCCAGCGTCGTGTCGGTTCACCGCGTCGATAAACGACGCTACTGGTTCTGGAATCTGTTGGCTGGGCATGGGCATACCTGTCTGTCTTGACTGCGCGACTGTATATCTCTGATATGGGTTAATATATCAACATGATACAAGGAGGCAAAGGGACGACAAGGACCCGGCTCATCGAAGCCGCGGCCGAGCTGATAGCGGCTTCTCCTGGCGAAGATGTCGTTCTACGTGAGATCTGTGATCGCGTGGGCGTGAAGATGCCGACGCTCTATCATTTCTTCGGCAGCAAACAAGGTCTGTTGGATGCCGTCGTCGCCTATGGATTCGACCTGTATGTTTCCGAGAAGCAATCGCATGAAAGCTCGGGTGATCCGATTCAGGACATCCGCGCGGGCTGGGATGCACACGTGGCGTTCGGCCTCGCGAACCCAGGGTTCTACACGCTGATGTACGGCAAGATTCGTCCGGGGGATCCTTCTCCGGCGAACGCACGTCCGAGTCAGATTCTGCTCGAGCTGATGCGACGAGCCGAAGCACAACACAGGCTCGTCGTGCCAGCCGATCAGGCCGCCGCGCACATCCTCGCGACGAACATCGGAGTCACGCTCAGACAGATCATCTACGCACGACCTGACCCTGATCTGAGTGCTGCCGTACGCGAAGGTGCTATCGCTGCGATTACTGGAGTGCATGAAGAAGCCGCCGGTCATGCCAGGCAGCGCTCTGCGCACTTGTTGATGGAGTATGCCGCTGCGCACCCAGGCGTCTTGGGGGCCCCGGAGACGGCCCTGTTTAGGGCGTGGCTGCAGCGTCTTGCTGATGCGGATGACAGCGGAGAGCATCCTCGGTGAGATAGGGACACCGGTGCCATGACTGCGCCGGGAACGTCGAGTCTGCACTGCGGCGCAACAGGATCCCCGCGAGCTGATGCTCACGCATCGCCGCGCGACCCGCTGATGGTGCACCCGTTCGGGCTGCAGCAACATTCTCTCGAGGCGCGGTGCTATGCAGGCGTGATCGCCGCCCTGTTCAGAGTGCTGCGCCCGGTGGATCCGCACTGTCTGGGACTGACTCACCGGGATTCTGGCCACCTGCCCAGGGGCGTCGCCATCCCTTCAAGTCTAACGGCCTGGCGATCTGGACACCTCACACTGCTGCTTCGTGCTGTGAGTGGATGAGTAGTCTGGATGGACTGGACACGGTGCATCAGTTTGCCCGCCCCCGGTGGAACGCCTCGCCGCCTGACGGAGAACGTCCCGTTTCGTCTTGAGGGTGTTTCGCTCGGTCTTGTCCGCGACCAGTTCGGCTTCCGACCGCGCGAGCCTCGCGGTCTGTCCACTTAGGGGCGGTCCCGGTCATCTTCTGAACGCCGGTCGGGCCGCTGTGCAATGCAAAGGGGCGGTGCACTGTGCAGCGAACCCGACCGGAGGCTCATCGACAACGTATCTATGAATCTGCGCTGAATCTGCCGCCTTGCGTGCTGTCTGCGGATCTGCTGAGAACCACTGCGGATCACATTGCGAGATTTGCGGGGGTTGCTCCCCCGTTGTCGCGTCGGCCGCGCCGTTCACTGACCAGCCAGCGTGGTGGGCACTTTTCGTGGTTTGCGTCGGCTTTTGCCACAAGAACTGTAGATCGGATAGGGGCTTCCGCCACCGCAGGGCACTCCAGCCCGCAGAGTGGTGCACTCCGAGGCCAGCGGGGCCCCGAGGTTAATTGGGCTGTTCTGCGGGGCTTGCTCCTGGTCAAATGGGTGCTATCAGCTCGGGCCCATCACCACGTAGCGGAGAGACCTGGTGCCAGACGATCGACTCAGCCGCTGCTGCGCTCGCGGCCTCCACGTCGTGTGCGAGGTCACTGCCGTCGACGTTGGGGTCGAGCCACGCATCGAGGAGCCCTCTGCCCGACACATGAGGATCGAGCACAACCGGCATGCGATCGTGCAGCCAATCGAGTTCCGGCGCCGCGGGCTGTGTGAGCACCGTCGCGGTGAGCACCCAGCCGTCACCGTGTGCGCCGGGCTCGCGTGAAGCATCCGCCGCCGAGTCTGGCGCAGCGCTCGCCGCAGAACCGCCCCTGCCTCCCGTTGTGGGCGCATCGTGTGAGGCGTGCGCGCTCGGGTCGCGCCACCAGCTGTACAACCCGGCCAGCGCGAGTGGCGTCGTTTCCGAGCCGGCATGCACGAAGTACGGCGTCTTGGTCTTGCCGACGGTCTGCCACTCGTAATACCCATCGATCGGAAAGACGCAGCGCCGGCGCTTCATCGACGCCCGAAAGGTCGGCTTCTGCCCGGCAGTCTCGATGCGTGCGTTGAACGTCGGAAACGTGAGTCTCAGCTCTGTCGACCAGGTCGGCACCAGTGACCAGCGTGCTGGCGTGAGCCGGCGGATGCCGTCTTTGTCTCCGTCTGCGACGACCAGTGCGCTTTGGGTCGGCTTGAGATTCCATGTCGGGGTGAAGTTGGCGGTGTCGTCCTGGTCGACGTCGAACAGAGCGACATAGTCTGAGGTCTTGGTCTGAACGATGCGTCCGCACATGATTCGAGCGTAGTGGGTGGGCAGTGACGAGGTGGACTGCGGCCGATTCTCGCTGTGTAGACGCACGGTAGGACCACAGGTATGACGCAGAAATATGGTCGACTCGATGCGGCCGCCATGGCACTCATGGTTGCTGCTGCAGGAGTCGTCGGCTGCGGCGAGGAGAAAAAGAACGATGCCGCCGCCTCGCCATCCGCTGTGGGCGTGACAATTCCTGACTTGTCGGGGCAGAAGGGTAATTCTGCGAAGCAGACTATCGAGTCGGTCGGGCTGCGCATCAAGTGGGACGGTGGGGACAAGACCGTTCTCGCTCCCGAGAACTGGACGGTTGTCAGCACGGACCCTGCTGCACCGAATGCGACGGATGAAGACGCGCCTGAGGCACCTGAACCTGCGGTATCGGAGAGGTTAGATGCCACACCCAGCGGGCTGACCTTTGGCGGGGCTTCAGTAGCGTGCACACAGGCGGGCAAAGCACAGTTCCCCTATGGGGTCAAAGCGCACTGGATCATCGGGATGCTGGACGATCGCGTCGTGGGCGACAGCCGAGTCGTGAAAGCGACGACCACGATCAAGAACGCATACGGAACCAAGCGCAAAGACCAGGTCGTTGAGTGCCATGTCTCCGGCTCTGACGCAGCGCCGCGCGTCGATTCGATCACTGTCTCCTGAGCAGCGCCGTTGCGATCGAGCCGCCCCCGCAGTCATGCTGACACGTAGGCCAATGCCTTCGTGTTGAACGCCCAGGCGGCCGTTCGCGGCAGCCGCGCGTGAGCCGCGCGGTGTGCTTGATGATCAATACGCGTGCAAGTGCGCTTGGACGGTATTACACAGAGTGGTTTCTTGGCAGCGAGAGTCCACAGCTCGTCTGAAGGGTAGGAGCAGAAGCCGCGGCTCTGACTACCGTGGAGCATGTTTGAGACTCTGACGTGGTCGGCGGCGGCCTTCTTCGTGCTAGCCAGCGTGGCGCTCAGTGTGAGCGACGTGCGTACGCGACGCATTCCCAACTGTGTTGTGTACCCGAGCGGTGCAGTCATCGTCGTGCTGTACGTCGCTGCCGCGGCCGACATGGCCGCAGACGCACAGCCCGGTAGCTGGGAGCGGCTTGGCGCCGCGCTGCTTGGCTCAGTCATCATGCTCATGTTCTATCTGTTTGTAGCCGTTGTTACGACTCGTGCGCTCGGGCTTGGAGACGTGAAGTACGCTGGGCTGATCGGGCTCGTACTGGGCTGGCACGGGTGGCAGACCGCACTGCTCGGTTTCGCTCTGCCGTTTTGCCTAGGCGGAGCGTTCGCCACAATGCTGCTGCTGAGCGGGCGGGCGCGGCGCAACTCCAGCATCCCCTTTGGGCCCCACATGGCGATTGGTGCTGGTCTGGCCCTGATAACAGCCTTCATGCCGATTCGCTTGCTCTGAAGCAGGGTGCTGTCGGCTGATGCGCGGGGGTGGCTAGCGAGGTGATGAACTCCAGGTGTCCGCGAAATCAGGTCCTGCGCATCGACTCGCGCTACAGCAACAGCGTGGCTGATGAAGCGATGTTGGTGGGGCCTTTGACGACTCGTTGCCGAGTTCGAACAGACAGGAGCAATGGTGCCCATCAGAGCCGTGCGGAGTGTTCACTGGCACGCCGAATTGAACCAGCCCAGCGCAAAGCCGAGATCATCGAACGCACGCGCTGATCCGAGAAGAAGGCCCCGAGAATCTGAGCGTGCACTCAGTTGCGAAGTGGTGCTGCATGAGCCCGCTTGGCCAGATGCACCATTTTCCATCGCTACCGGATCTGTTTGAAGAGCTGCTCACCTAGTGTTATGAAGAGACTGTCAAAGCCTTCGTTGATGCGATGCCGCAAAACCCGACTCTGCGGGATTGGGCGAACGGCGTCGTCTCAGTGATCATGGCCCACCGAGCGCGGGTGCTGGTGGTGCACGGCCTCAGCCTCTGCACTTTCGGCGAGCCCAGCGCCGGCGTCGCACCCACTGTTACACAGTGTTGCAGGCTGACTTCCGTGCCTGCCAGCAAACCCGTAGCCTATACAGGTTGTGCCCACGCAGACTGACGGCGCAAGTCGATCGCGTCGCGTGCACACGGCATCCGCACAATGAGGGATGCCTCACCACGACGCGAGCAGACACAGAGAGGCCGGAGGTGATCGACAGTGAAGTGGTCGGTCATCGAGAAGGCGCTGCCGCTGTTCGCCGACGCGTTCTGGACGACCCTGTGGCTGTCGGCGGTCGGCATTGCGCTCGCCGTCGTGATCGGGGCGATCGCCGCGCTGGTGCGTGAATTCGACGTGCCGGTCGCCGCCAAGGTCGCCGCGACGTATGAAGAGCTGCTGCGCAACACCCCGCTGCTGATTCACCTCTTCTTTCTCTACTATGCTCTGCCAGTCGTCGGCATCAAACTGCCGGCTCAGGCCTGTGCCATCATCGGTCTCGCGCTGATGGGCGGGGCATACATGGCCGGGGCGTTTCGCGGTGGCTTCAGCGGCATCCCCGCCATTCAGCAAGAGTCGGCGCGCGCACTCGGTCTCACACGCCGGCAGCGTGCCCGATATGTCACCCTGCCGCAGGGGCTGGGGCTCAGCGTGCCCGCCGTCGCCGCGAACATGATCTTTCTCGTCAAAGAAACCTCGATCTTCACCGTGATCGCGGTGCCCGAGCTGACGAACACCGCGCGTTACCTGATCGGCATGTACTACCGCACCGACGAGTACCTGCTCATGCTTGTTGTGGCATATGCGATCATCTTGGTGCCGCTGTCGATCGGTTTGACGCTGCTCGAGAGGAGGGTGCGCCGTGGTTCCTTCGGGCATTGAGCTGCTGCTCGACCCCACCATTCTCGGGCGGCTGCTCGGCGGGCTGTGGGTGTCGGTGCGCATCGCTGCGCTCTCGCTGCTGGTGGGCATTCCGCTCGGCATCGTGCTGGGCGCGCTGCGCTTGCTGCCGAGTCGCATTGTGCGCACTGTGCTGCGGCTCTACCTCGAGTTCTTTCGCATCATCCCGACGCTGGTGTTGCTCTTCCTCTTCTACTACATTCTGCCGCGTGAGCTCGGTGTGCAGGTTGGCGGCGAGACCATCGCGGTGGTCGCGTTCGCGCTGTGGGTTGCGGCAGAAATCAGCGACGTGGTGCGTGGTGCATTAGTGTCGGTGCCGGTCCATCAAGTGGATGCCGGGCGTGCGCTGGGACTGAACGCGGTGCAGCAGCTGCGATACGTGCGCATTCCGCAGTCGATCGTGCTGATGGTGCCGGCCACGATCAACCTGGCCACCCGCGTGATCAAAACCACCTCGCTGCTGCTGCTCATCAGTGTGCTCGACGTGGTCAGCGTCGGTCAGCAGATCATGGAGGCCAACCGCGACACCGCCCCCGACGCGCCATTCTGGATCTACCTCTTCATCTTCGTGCTCTACTTCGTCGTCTGCTGGCCGCTGGCGATGTTCGCGAGCCGACTCGAGCGCAGAACGAAGGAGCGCACTCATGGGTGAATCCGCTGAACGATCGCTGCTGGAGGTGCGCGACCTGGCCAAGTCGTACGGTGACCGGCACGTGCTCAAAGAGGTGTCTCTCGAGGTGCCGAAGGGCAGCGTGCAGGTGCTGCTCGGCCCGTCGGGGTCGGGCAAGTCCACGTTGATCCGTTGCCTGAACGGGCTCGAGACGATCGACGGCGGGCGCATCGAGTTCGATGGCGACGTGGTCGTTGACATGGCTTCGGGCACCGGCTCGAAGCGCACCGGCCGTGCGCAGGAAAAGGCCTGGCAGCCGCTGCGCAGCCGTATCGGCATGGTCTTTCAGAGCTACGATCTCTTCCCGAATCTGACCGTCGCCGAGAACATCAGGCTGGCCCCGACGAGGGTGCAGCACCGCGATCGTACCGAGGTCGACGTCGAGATCGACCGACTGCTGGCCCAGGTGCAGATGAGCGACTACCGCGACTCATACCCGCGGCAGCTCAGCGGCGGGCAGAAGCAGCGCGTCGCGATCGTACGCGCCCTAGCAATGCAGCCCGACCTGATGCTCTTCGACGAAGTCACCGCCTCGCTCGACCCCGAGATGGTGCGCGGGGTGCTCGAGATTCTGCTCGGCCTCGCCAAACGCGAGATGACCATGATCGTCGTCACTCACGAGATGGAGTTCGCTCGTCGTGTCGCCGACACCGTGCTCTTTCTCGACGGCGGGGTCATCGCAGAGCGTGCCTCCGGAGCGGAGTTTTTCCAGCATCCGCGCACTGAACGCGCCCAGCGCTTCCTGGCCAGCATGGCCCCGCTCGAGTGATGCCGGGCGACCGGTCGACCTCTCGAACACCTCTGAGGCCCACGTCGTCGCTCGGGTCGCGACGCGAGGTCACGTCGGGCGCGACCATGACATCCGCATGAATTTCGACCCACCAGAAGACGAACGACTGACAACCAGACACAGGAGACACAGATGAAGATTCGCAAGACCATTGCCGCCCTCGCCACCGTAGGCATCGCGGCCCTCGCGCTCGCAGGCTGCTCTGGCAGCGGCTCAGACAGCTCTGACGGCGCGCAGACCGGTGCGACCGTGCAGCAGATCAAAGACAAGGGAACGATCCGCATTGCGACGTTCACCGATCTGAAGCCATACGGCTACACCAAAGACGACGGCACGAACACCGGCTTCGACGTCGAGCTGGGCGAGCGGCTGGCCAAAGACTTGGGCGTCAAGGTCGAGTGGGTGCCGGTGAATGCGGATGCGCGGGTCGACTCGCTGCGGTCTGACAAAGCTGACCTGGTGCTCGCGAACTTCACCGTCACCGACGAACGCAAAGAGGTCGTCGACTTCGGAACGCCGTACATGAAGGTCTCGATCGGGGTGGCGTCGCCAGAGAGCGCTGCAATCACCGACCCCTCGCAGCTGGAGGGCAAGACCCTCGCGGTGAACAAGGGGACAACGGCCGAGCAGTACTTCACTGAGAACTTTCCGCAGATCGAGCAGACGAAGTTTGACTCGAAGACGCAGCAGTTCCAGGCGTTCAAAGACGGGCGTGCGGCGGCGCTGGCCGACGACAACACGTATCTGTACTCGTGGGCGAAGGACAACCCTGGGTTCACCGTGGGAATCAAGCAGCTGGGCGACCAGTCGTTCATCGCGCCGGCCGTGGCCAAGGGCAACGCCGACCTGTTGAAGTGGGTCAATGAGCGTATCTCGTCGCTGACCGACGAGGGATTCTTCGAGCAGGATTACAACGACCAGCTGAAGCAGTTCTTCACAGACGACGTGAAGCCCGACGACGTGGTGTTGACTCGGGATGAGGTTGCTGCACAGACGAAGTAGGTCTGCTGCGGGTGACGCGTCTCGGCCGGACGGGCTCGAGCTGATGGATTTTGGCCGGATGGGGCCGGGCATTGTGCCCGGCCTCTTCTGTTTGTGCGGCGCGAGTGTGTAGAAACTGTTGAACGTGGCGCGAGTGCGTCGAACCTGTGGCACGCGGTGTCAAGCGTGCAGAACCTGTTGAAGGCGGCGTCGAGAATGTAGAAGGTGCGGGACCCGTGTCTGGTGGTCGCAGGTTCTGCGCTCTCGCCGTTGAAATGGTCGGTTGTCGTATTTGATTGGTGCGGCTGCCCTGAGTGAGAGCAGACTCACTCGTGTGTGCGCAATGCGAGAACCATGAGCACACAGGCTCAGAAGCCTGGCGGCTCGCACTTTCAGAACACTGGCGACTCGCATTTTCAGAACACTGGGAACACGCATTGCCAGAACACAGGGACACAGGAACACGCTGTCCCATAGCGATGCACCCGCACAGGGTGCCGATAACAGAGGAGCTGCTCATGACCCAACTGGCTGTTGATCCTGAATACGCCGCATTTCTTGCGGCTCAACACACTGGGGGCGAACCGACCGCAGACACTGAACTGCCCGCCGTCGGCGACATCGAAGGTCGTCGTGAGGCCTTCAAAGGGCTGCTGGGCACCGGAGAGGAGCCTTTCGACGAGACTGAGGTGACCATCTCGGATCACGAGATTCCGGTCGGGGACGGCCAGAGCATCCGCGGTCGACTCTTCACCCCACGGGAGCGACAGTCGGACGCGTTCGGGGTCTACACACATGGCGGAGGCATGATCCTGGGCACGATCGAGCAGTACACTCCGATCATCGCCGGCTACGCAGCTCAGGCTGGTGTGCCGCTGTTCGCCCCCGACTATCGGCTGGCGCCCGAGCATCCGCACCCGACGCCGAGCGAGGATTCCTACGCAGGCCTGGTCTGGGCGTGGGAGCACCTCGACGAGCTCGGCGGCGGCGACCCAGATCGGTTCTTCGTGATCGGGGACAGCGCCGGTGGCAATCTCGCCGCCGGGCTCGCGCTGATGGCACGTGATCGGCGCGGCCCGAAGCTTGCGAAGCAGATTCTCATCTACCCGATGCTCGATGACCGCACCGTGGTGACCGACCCCGCGATTGCGCCGTTTCTGACGTGGACGTTCGAAGACAACATCACCGGGTGGCAGGCGCTGCTCGGAGACAGCGCCGGAGCGTTGGAGCCGGCTTCGCCCTACGCTGTGCCCGGTCGGGCCTCTGACCTCTCCGGGCTGCCCGATGCGTTCATCGATGTGGGTACGCTCGATATCTTTCGCGATGAAGACATCGACTATGCGAAGCGACTGCTGCACGCGGGTGTGCAGGTGGAGCTGTGCGTCTATCCAGGCGTGCCGCACGCCTGGGAGCTGCTTGCGCCGGAGACGGAGTTGGCGCAGGTCGCGCGTGCGAACAGGGCGCGGGCGATTCGCCGAGTCTGAGGGCATCGGGCTAGGGTAAATGGCGCCTTGGCCCGTGCCGACCATGTAGGTGAAGGTTCAACTCCATCGAGTCATGGCAAATGCCGCCCCCCTGACATCGAGACATGGAATTTGGCATGTCTGGAAGGTGTGGGGCGGCATTTGTCATGTCTGGATGCGGCAGGGCGGTCTGCCCGGCGTGAGTGCGCAGAAGGTGCGGGCGTCGCTTGCTGATGGTCGCGCCTTCTGTACTTTCGGTGGGGTTCGGAGGTGTGTGCGGCGCTGAGTGCGCAGGATTTGTCGAATGCGGCGTGAGTGCGTAGCAGGTGTGGCCTTGCTCGGTCGAAGGTCACACGTTCTGTGCTTTGAGCAGGGGAGAGGAGCCCGCGCGCCGAAGACCCGGTGATGCCGGCACAGGGAGGAACCGGGAGGGGGATGCCGGCACAGGGAAGAACCCCGGGCCCAGATGCGTTGCGACTCAAGGCGAGTTCTCGGCAGCAGACCGCAAGCTGCCGCAGTCCACAGTCGTCTGCGGCAGGAGCCGCTGCGGGCAGCTGCGCCAACAACGGTCCACGGCAAAAGGAGCCTCATGCGCAACGACATTCCCCTGAACGTGCTCGACCTCGTGCCGGTCAGCGCCGGCAGCGACATGAACGCAGCGTTCGACGCGTCACTCGACGCGGCGAAGCTGGCCGACGAGCTCGGCTACGAACGGTACTGGTACGCCGAGCACCACAACACCCAGCAGCTGGGAGCGAGCGCAACCGACCTGTTAATCGAGCGGGCGGCGGCGAACACCCACCGCATCCGCGTGGGCTCGGGCGGAGTCATGCTGCCGAACCACCCGCCCCTCATGGTCGCCGAGGCGTTCGGCACGCTCGCGCGGCTGCACCCCGGGCGCATCGACCTCGGCATCGGGCGGGCCCCGGGCACCGACCCGACCACCTCGTCGCTGCTCGCGCGTTCGGGGTCGGCTCCGCAGGCGGTCATGCGCAACATCGCCGATCTGATCGGCTGGTTCGGCCCCGAAGGCCGAGCGCTCAGCGCACCAGTGGTCTCGGGCGTCTCGGCCGGAACGAACGTGCCGATCTGGGTGCTCGGATCGAGCCCGGTCGGCGCGTCGATCGCCGGCGCGATGGGCCTGCCGTTCGCGGTCGCGTCGCACTTCGCGCCCGACGGCATGCAGCAGGTGCTCGAGACCTACCGCGCTGAGTTCAACGCGGACGCTCCCACTGCCCAGGTCGACCGCCCGCGCGTGATGGTGGGCGTGAACGTGATGGTCGCACCGACCGACGCGGAGGCTCGGCGCCTGTGGACGACCGTGCAGCAGATGATGGTCAGCGTGCGCACCGGTGCGCGCCTGCCGCTTCAGCCCGCGGTCGACCCCGAATCGCTGCCGCCCGAGGTGCAGCGGCTCAGCGACGCGATGCTGCGGGTGCGTGCGGTCGGTTCGGCGGATGTCGTGGTTGCGGAACTGCGCGCGCTCGCGGCCGCGACCGGGGCCGACGAGCTCATCACGGTGACGTACGCGCACGATCCGGAAGATCGGCTGCGCAGCATGCGCCTGCTTGCGGAGGCATGGTAGGTGGCAGCCCCAGGCCGATCAGCCGAAGGGGATGACTCCGACCAGCACGCCGACGACGAGCATCACGATCGACACGGCCGCCGCCCGCCACAGCACCTTCTTGTGATGATCGCCCAAGTCGACCTTGGCCAGGGTGACCAGCAGCAGGATGGCGGGCACCAGCGGCGACTGCAGATGGAACGGCTGCCCGATGATCGAGGCCCGGGCCATCTCGACGGGCTCGATGCCGAACTGCTGGGCGCTCTGCGCCAGCACCGGCAGCATGCCGTAGTAGAACGCGTCGTTGCTGATGAAGAAGGTCATCGGAATGCTGAGCACGCCGGTGATGACCGCCAAGTACGGGCCGAGTGAGCTCGGGATGATCGAGACCAGCCAGTTCGACATCGCGTCGACCATGCCCGTGCCGTCGAGCACACCGATCAGCACGGCTGCGGCCATGACCATCGAGACCACCGAGAGCACGCTGGATGCGTGGGCGACGAGCTGCTCGAACTGCGCGCTCGGCTTGGGAAAGTTCACGATGAGGGCCAGCGCCGTGCCAAGCATGAAGACGTAGTAGAGCGGCAGCACGTCGACGACGAGCAGCACCAGCACGGCCAGGGTCAGCACGGCGTTGAACCAGAACAGCTTCGGGCGACGCTTCTCGCGGTCGGGGTCGAGCATGCCGCTGACCAGGCTGTCCTGTGAGACGGTCGTGAGCACTTCGGTGTTCACCGAGCCTGAGAAGCCGTTGGCCGCTGCCAGACGCCGCCGCTCGAGCACGCCGAGGTGCCAGGCGAACGCGAGCATCACCAGCAGCCCGACGCCGAGCGAGGGGAGCATCGGCACGAAGACGTCTGTCGCGCTGACCTGCAGCGCCGCAGCGGCTCGCACTGTGGGGCCGCCCCACGGAATGATGTTCATCGTGCCGTTGGCCAGACCGGCGACGCAGGTCAGCACCACAGGGCTCAGGCCCATTTTGAGGTAGATCGGCAGCAGTGCAGAGGTGACGACGATGAATGTGGTCGACCCGTCGCCGTCGAGCGACACGACGGCCGCCAGCACGGCGGTGCCGACCACGATCTTCACCGGGTCGGTGCCGCACACCTTGGTGATGCCGCGCACAAGCGGGTCGAAGAGGCCGACGTCGAGCATGGTGCCGAAGAACACGATGGCGAAAGTGAGCAGCGCCATGGTCGGTGCCAGACTTTTGACCGCCGGCGTGATCGCATCGCCGAGGCCCCAGCCGATGCCGGTGAACAGGGCGAAGATCGTGGGCACCGCGATCAGTGCCACGGCGGGCGAGAGACGTTTTGTCATGATCAGCACCATGAAGGTGAGGATCATCCCGAACCCGAGAATGACGAGCATAGTGACTCCTTTGTCAGCGCTGTCGAGAAAGCAGCACTCCGCCCTGCGGGGAAACAGAAGCGGCGTGCCGACGTCAGAGTAGGCCGGGCCCGGGGCTTCGGGCGCGGTTGTACGCATTGGACTGCGAAAGTCGCGAAAAACCTATTGTGTGCATTCTGTGCACGACACTGTGTGGTCACCGAGGTGTCATGATCGAGGTGTCGCTAGGCTGAATGCCTATCGGCCGAGAAAAGGAGCTCATGACCCGCACGCCCCGCCGCCATTGGTCGTTCACCGGCCAGATCATCGTGCTGCAGCTGGTCATGATGCTCGGCGTCGCCCTTGTGCTCTCCGGCGCGTTCAGCTGGATCACCTGGCAGCAGCGTCTCGACCAGGCGCAGGCCGAGTCGACTGCGATCGCGCGCAGCGTCGCGAGCGACCCTCAGGTGCAGCGCGCCGTCGAACTCAGCCGAGACGACATCCATCATTCAGACGCTGAGGCGGCCGAAGCCGTCTCTGCTCGCACCGACGTGGCCCGCACTGCGGAGGCCGTGCGGGAGCGAACGGGAGCCCTCTTCGTCGTGGTGGCAGGCCGCGACGGCATTCGTCTCTCGCACCCGAACCCGGACGAGATCGGGCGGCCGGTGAGCACCGACATGGGGCCCGTGCTGCAGGGAGAAGAAGTTCAGATCGAAGAGCGCGGAACGCTCGGCCAATCCGCACGTGCGAAGGTTCCTCTGCGCTCACCGTCTGACGGTTCGGTGATCGGCGAGGTGAGCGTCGGACTGTCTCGCGATCTGATCTGGTCCGGGCTCCCCGCTGCTCTCTGGCCGGTTGCGCTCGCCGCACTCGGCACAGTGCTGCTCGGCGTCGTCGCATCGATCTTGGTCTGGCGGCGACTGCGGCGGCTCACTCTGGGGGTCAGGCCCGAAGACTTCGTGAGCTTCGCGCAGAACCAGGAGGCAACGCTGGAGAGCGTGGACGAAGGCGTGATCGGTGTGGGCGACGACGGTGCCGTCACCACGGCGAACGACGTCGCGATTCGCCTGATCGGCGACGGAGCGCTGGCCGGACGCCGATGGAATGACCTCCCACTGCCCGAGGACCTGCATCGCGCCGTGCGCCGAACGCTGGCCGATCGACGTGGATGCGCGCTCGAAACCGTCGTGGCGAGTCGCGTCGTGCTCGCAGACGTGCGACCTGTGGGCCGCGGCGGTCACGATGTGGGCTGCGTGGTCATTCTGCGAGACAAGACCGACGTGCTGCAGATGACCGAACGCCTGCAGGCGGTGGATGCGATGAGTCAGGCCCTGCGCGTGCAGCGTCACGAGTTCGCGAACCGTCTGCATGCGGTGCACGGTCTGCTCGAGGTCGGGCAGGTCGACGAGGCACGGCGGTATCTGGGCAGGCTGCTCGAACACGGGCCGCTGCGATACCCGGTGCGGCATCTCGACCGTGTCAGCGATCCGTATCTGCAGGCGTTCCTCGGTGCCAAGGGCACGCAGTCCGCAGAACATGGCGTGCTGCTCACCGTCGGCTCAGAGACGGCGTTGAACGGTCGGGTGCACGACGCCGAGACGATCGCCACCGTGCTCGGCAACCTGGTCGACAACGCGTTGCGTGCGGCGATCGATGCCGAGAGGAACGACGACGTCGCCGCACAGCCTTGGGTCGAGGTCGAGATCATGAATGACGGAGACGAATGTGTGTTGGTCGTCGCCGACTCCGGTGACGGCGTGCCTGACGGCATCGATCCGTTCGTCACGACCACGGAACAGCTGTACACGCTCGATGCCGTACCGTCTGTCGAAACCCGAGCCGGTGAGTTCGGCGAGACCGCAGGCGGGCTGTCGGGCGGCATCCGCACACAGCACGGAGGTCTGCTGGCCGGCGCCCACGGCCGAGGCATCGGGCTGCCGCTCAGTCGTGAGATCGCCCGGCGAATGGGAGGCGACGTGTGGGTGGCCTCCGCGCGAACAGAGAACGGCGGCGCGGTGTTCTGCGCACGCCTGCCCAACACGGTCGAGGTCGAGGTTCAGCAGTGTGCCACCGTGAACGATGCAGAGAACGAGGAATGATGACCGATCATCGGGTGCTCATCGTCGACGACGACTTTCGCGTGGCCGACCTGCATGCGCGATACGTCGACGCTGTGGAGGGGTTCAGTGCTCTGGAGCCGGTTCACTCAGGGCGTGCGGCGATCGAGGCAGTGCGTCAAGAGCAGCCCGATCTGCTGCTTCTCGACCTGTATCTTCCGGATGCCAGCGGGATCTCGCTGCTGCGTGAGATCGACGTCGACGCCTTTGTCCTGAGCGCGGCGAATGACGCTGTGACCGTGCGGCAGGTGCTGCGCAGCGGTGCACTGGGCATGCTGATCAAACCGTTTGCGCGCACGCTGCTCACCGCGCGGCTTGAGGCCTATCTGCGCTATCGACGCGTGCTGCGCGAGGGCACTCAGATCGATCAAGAGGCGGTCGAGCGCGCCCAGCGCATTCTGCACAGCGGCGATGCGGCAGCTCCGCGGTCGCGCTCCGAGACGGAGCGTGCGGTCGTGACCGCGCTCGAAGAGGCACAGGATGTGGTGTCGGCCCAGCAGGTCGCCGACTCGATCGGAGTGTCGAGGTCGACGGCGCAGCGGTATCTGACCACGCTGGCGGGCGAGGGCATCGTGCAGGTGCAGCTGCAGTACGGGCAGGCCGGACGCCCGGAGCATCGGTACCGACTCGTGCGGTGACACGCGGTGACAAGCGGTGAGACGGTCGGCTGCGGCGCGTGACGCGTGCTGCGATGCCGACGCCGATGAGTGCGCCGAGACTGTTCATTACGACGTCGTCGAGCGTGGCGTAGCGCGCGGGGAGCAGCACCAGCTGCCCCAGCTCGATCATGCATGACCCAGTGACGCAGATCGCCCAGGCCAGCCACCACCGGTGCCGCGCCATGAGCAGTGCGAGCAGCAGGCCTGCGGGCACGAAGAGCAGCACGTTGGCCGATCGCTCGACGAATGAGTAGTCGAAGAATGCGGGGATGCTGTGCTGATGCAGCCACTTCAGAACGTGCGCGAGCTGCGGGCTGACGTCACTGTCGACCGGCGTGAGCCACAGTGCGACGAATGCGAGCCCGATGACGTAGCAGGCGAGCAGTATGGCGGCGATTCAACGGCGCCGGCGAACACGCTGCCTTGCTCGTTCTACCCCGTGCTGGTCTGGGCGTCCACGTGGTGTTCCCGAGTTGGCCCTCACACCTGAATGCGCAGACCGGGCTCGGCGACTGTGATCGGGCCGTCGAAATGCTCGGCCGCGCGTCGATGCGCCTCGTCATGCATGTCATCGGTGCTGAAATGATTCAGCACGAGATGACGCACGCCGGTCTCAGCGGCAAGCCTGCCGGCCTGCGCGGCGGTCAGATGCCCGTGGCCGCTGAGCACCGCTGGATCGCCGTCGAGATAGGTGCACTCGCAGACGAGAACGTCACTGCCGGCAATGCCGCTTCTGAGACTGGGACAGTCACTGGTGTCTCCGGTGAACGACACGACGCGGCCGTCGAGTTCGAAACGCTGGCAGGCGGTCGGCACGGCGTGGTGGGCGGCAGCCGTCGTAAGCCTGAGCTCGCCCAGCCGCGGCGGCAGGGCCGGAGTCACAGCGGCAGGTGTGCTTCCGATCGGCGTCTCGGCGAGCTGAAAGCTGCCCTCGATCGGGCTGTGCATCGTGGGCAGGGTCGGAATGCCGAAGAGCGCGTCGAAGTCGCGCACCCGATGCGTCTCGCCGGCGGGAACGTACAGGGGAATGCGAGGGAGCACCTCGGGGAACGTCCACCGGTAGGCGAGGGCCATCAGATCTAGGCAGTGATCCGCATGCAGATGGGTCAGCGTGATCGCAGCGATCTCAGAGAGCTCATGTCGGCGGCAGAACTCACCCATGACGCCGGGGCCGGCGTCGACCAAGACGCAGGCGTCGCCTGCCAGAACCAGCGACCCCGAAGCGGGGCCGCACTTCGTTGGCGCGGTGGCGTTGGCGCCGAGAATCTCAATGCGCAGCGTCATCGTGCGGCCTCCTCGGCGAAGAGCGCGGCCCCACCTGGTCGCAGCGACAGGGCGACGTGAGCCCCGACCTGAATCTGACGGCCGTCTCCGGGCGACATCGTGACGGGAAGCCGAGTGCCTGAGACGTCGACTGTCAGCAGGTGTCGCTCACCGGTGTACTCAGAAGCGAGCACGAGACCGATGACGGATGCTGAGGCATGGTCGTGCAGCGCCGCCCGTTGCGAGGGTGCGCCCGGCGAGACGAGCGACGGGCTCGCCTCGAGGCTGTCGCGGCGTACCAGCATGTGCGCAGAGCCGGCGGCGGGAACCTCGTCGAAGGCCACATTGGGGATGCGCCAGGCACCGTCGAAGGCGTGCACCGCCTCATCGGTGACGGTCACGTCGAGCAGAGCCGCATTGCAGAGAAAGTCGGCGACGAATGCGTCTGCCGGGTGCGCCCAGATCTCTTGGGGCGAACCGACCTGCACCACGTGACCGTCGCGCATGACGGCCACGAGGTCGGCCATGGTCATGGCCTCCTGCTGATCATGGGTGACGATGACCTGCACACTGTCGGTCACCGACTGCAGAATGCTGCGCAGCTGGCGTCGCATGCTCACCCGCAGCTGCGGGTCGAGCGCCGAGAGGGGTTCGTCGAGCAACAGCGCATCAGGACTGATGACCAGTGCCCGGGCCAGAGCCACACGCTGTCGCTGACCGCCAGAGAGCTCATTGGTGCGACGACGGGCAAGGTCTTCGAGCTGCACGAACGAGATTGCCTCTTGCACGCGAAGAGAGCGTTCGTCACGTGGCACGTGCCGCACGCGCAGCCCGTACTCGACGTTGCGCTGCACATTGAGGTGTGGGAAGAGCGCGTAGTTCTGCGGCACGAGGCCGATGTTTCGCCGTTCTGAAGGCAGCGAGGTGATGTCTCGCCCGGCAAGTGTGATCGTTCCCGAGTCAGGTGTGAGCAGCCCGCAGATCGTCTTGAGCAGCGTGCTCTTGCCACAGCCTGACGGCCCCACGATCGCGAGGGTGCGGCCGGCGGGCACGTCGAGGGTGATGTCAGAGAGCACCGTCTGACTGCCGTACGAGACGTGCAGGCTTTCGATGCGCAGACCGCGGTCGCGGCTCTCTGCGGTGCGCTTGGGTTCGGACAAGAGTCAGGCCTTTCGTGTGATTGTGGCAGAAGAGCTCTGACGCCGGGTCAGCAGAACGACGACGAGCAGCACCGGCAGTAGGCAGAGTAGAAAGAGAATGGTCTCGGCTGAGGCCACTTCGAGGCGCTGCGTCGCATAGGCGTCGAACAGCGCGAACGGAGCGAAGGTTGAGGCCGGAGGGTTGACGAAGAAGCTGATGTTGAACTCGCCGAACGACAGGGCGAAAGCCGTGATGGCCGCCTGTCCCAGAGCGATTCGTATTGCTGGGAGGGTCACGGTGCGTGCGCGGGTGAGTGTTCGCGCTCCGAGTGTGCGAGCGACGATCTCGGCCTCTTGCACTGCGGGATCGCGCAGGGCTGGAATCAGCGTCGCGAGGGTGAATGGGAGCGTGAAGACCAAGTGCCCGCATGCCAGCAGCAGACCACTGGCACGCAGCTTGGGGTACAGCGTGACGAGAGCGATGCCCAAGGCGATGCCCGGCACCGCGAGCGGAAGGTTCACCACCTGGCCGACGAGCTTCGACAGCCAGGAGCCGCTGCGCGCGATCCAACCGCTCAGGCCGTAGCCGAACACGAGGTTGGCGACCGCGATGACCGCCGCCAGAGCGAGGCTGCGGGTGAGCATGGGGCCGAGCTGCGACACGGCTTGGGCAAGCCACTCGAAGGTGATGCCTGCGCCCCACGGTCCCTGGGCGAAGTTCACGCTGGTGGCAGCGACGAAGCAGGCGCCGATGGGAATGAGGGTGAATGCGAGTGCCAGCCAGACGGTCAGACGGTCACTCCAGGAAGTGCGATTCAACGGGAACGCTCCAATCGTGAGGTGAGCAGACGAGAGACGATGAGAATGCCGGTCGCAGTCAGGGCGAGAACGATGGCGAGAGCCGAGGCCTGTGCAATCGCGTAGTGATTCGTCAGCGCGTCAGACACCGACAGCGGCAGCAGACGCATGCTGCCTTCCGAAAGCGTGGCGATCGTGCCGTACCCGCCCAGTGCGACGGCGGCGACGGTGCCGAACACGCTGACCATGGCCGGCAGCAGCGTGGGTAGCGTGACGGTGAACCACGACTGGGTGGCCGAGGCGCCAAGCACCCGTGACGTGTCGATCGCGTCGCTGTCGAGACCTTCGACTGCCGCCCTCAGAGGTGACACGGCCCGTGGCAGTGAGAACGAGATGTAGGCGATCAGAATGCCGAGCGGCATGTAGGCCATGCCGTTCAGCGCCGGAATCATTGCACCGAGGATGCCGGTGCGACCGATCAGGATGATCGCGAAGAAGCCCATGATCGTTCCGGGCAGTGACATGGGCAGCGTCAGAATCGCTTCGCTCAGCGACGTCGGATGCCCTGTGCGTGCCCGTCGGCTGAGGGCGATGCAGATCGGAACGGCGGCGAGGGTCGTGATGGCGGCTGCGCCGCCGGCGATCAGCAGCGAGTTGCAGAGCTCTGAGAGCAGCGAGCCATTCGTGAACGCCTGCGTGAGGTACGAGAACGTCGGCCCGGCGCTCTCCCCGGTGCCGAGTCTTCCGAGCCCCAGCGACGACATCAGCAGAAAGGCGAGGGGAACGATGCCGAAGAAGACCAGCAGAATCGTTCCGGGCAGGGCCGCCAGAAGCCAGCCGGCTGTCGACTGTCTTCGGGCGGCCCGTGGGGAGTGCTGAATGCTCATGTCAGCGGTTGGCGACTTGAGCCGTGTACAGGTCGATGAACGACTTCTGCTCACTGCCCATCTTGATGAAGTCGACGGTCTTGGCGCGCTCATAGTCAGCGTCGGGCAGCACCTTCGACTTGACGTCGTCGGGCATGGAGCCGAGAGCCGGGCGCATGTAGCCCTTGGCGAAGAGTGACTGCCCCTGCTCAGAGAAGTAGAAGTCGAGCAGCCGCTTGCCGTTGTTCGGGTGCGGGGCGTCTTTGACCAGCCCCACGACATACGGCATCTGCAGACTGCCCTCCTGCGGAATCACCACGTCGACGTTGCTGCCCTTGTCTTTGAGGTTGTAGCCGTTGAAATCGGTGTCGATGAGAATGGGAATCTCTCCCTGAGAGACCTTGGCCGTCGCAGTCTGAGCGGGAGTGACCGCACCGTTGTCTTTGAGCTTTCCGAGGTAGTCGAGGCCGGGCTGCCAGTTGTCGAGGTCACCGCCCATGGCGAGGTTCGCCGCGGTGGCGACCGAGTAGCCGACCGCTGCCTGCGAAGGATCCAGATAGCCGACCTTCCCGTGGTATTCGCTCTTGAGCAGATCGGCCCACGACGTCGGCGTCGGCAGGTCGCCCAATGCGTCTTTGTTCACGATGAACGCGACGGTGCCAGTGTGCACGGTGTGCCACAGGTCATCGGAAGACTTGAGGTCTGCCGTCTCGTTCTCGGTGCCCTTCGGTGCGTAGGGCTGCAGCAGGCCGGCATCGGTCAGCTGCTGCGCGAACGCGATGCCCACATAGGCGACGTCTGCCACTGGTGCGTCGCGTTCCGACTGCATGGCAGCGAGCGCCTGTCCCGAGTTCTTGGGGTCGTTCGGCGCCTGGATGCCGGTCTCTTGGGTGAACGACGAGAGCACCTCGCCGTAGTTGCCCCATTCCTTCGGGCTGTTGTAGGTGATGACGCTGTCGCCATCCTGCTCGCCGTCTGCTGATGAACTCGACGATCCCGAGCAGCCGGCCAGGCCGACCAGCAGCGCGGCCGTCATGCCGACGGCGGCGATTCCTTGATACTTACGCAATTCTGACTCCTCTGGATGCTGTATTCCGCTCTCGCAGCGACCCTTGTCGACGTCGCGAGCTCCGACTGCTTAAAGGTTTCAGCGCTTGGTGAACGCGGGTCTGAATCAGCCTTTCGAGAAGTGGAAAGCGAGGTGAACAGGCAGTGAACTCGGTGCGGTCTCAGCGCACCGATTCACGCACGACGAGCCGTACCGGCAGTGCGATGTGCTCTTGAGAGCCGGGCGACAGCGCCAGACGAACCGCGTCTCGGCCCAGTTGATCTCTGTCGAATGCGATCGTGGTCAGCCCGGGCGCCAGCAGATCAGAAGAAGGCAGATCGTCGTGGCCGACGACGCTCAGGTCGTGCCCGAGCTCCAGGTCAGCCCCGCGAGCGGCATGATAGACGCCTGCAGCCAGGTGGTCGCTGTTCAGGAGGAATGCCGGCGCCTCGCGGCGGTCACGATCGGCAAGATCTGCTGCGACGGCCCTCTGCACCGCTTCGACCGTCAGCTTTGTGCGCAGAGTGCGCGGCGTGACGCCGAGACGGGCACACTGCTCGACGAAGGCGATCTCCCGCGTCAGATCGGCTGCGAGATGCCGTGGCGCAGCCACGAAGGTGATCGTGCGGTGCCCCCGCGCGGCGAGGTGCTCGACCGCGAGTCGAACGGCCTCCTGATGATCCGGGTTGATCGTCGACAGGGATGTCGTCCTCGGCATCGACATGTTCAGCGCGACAAGCGGAATGTGAGCATGCTGACGTTGCCAGGCGGTGAGCTCGTCACCTGTGCCGACGGGCGCGATCACGATCGCACGTACGCCGTCGTCGACCAGCGAGTCGAGCAGACGCTGCTGATCCTCGAGGTCGTATCGTGAGTTGCGAATCGTCAGGGCGAGGCCCTGCACGCGGGCCTCGTCTTCCATCGCGCTCAGCACGTCGGCGAAGAGCGGGTTGCGGAGGTTGCGAATGATCACGCCGATCGTTGAATAGCGGCCGGTTCGCAGAGCACGAGCCAGTCGATTCGCCCGGTAGCCGAGCTGGTCGGCGATCTGCAGAATTCGAGCCTCAGTCGTTGCTGAGACGCGCCCGGTGCCGTTGAGCGCATAGCTGACCAACGCCACAGAGACCCCGGCGGCCGCAGCGACGTCTCGAAGCGTAGCCGGGCTTGCTCGTCTGTCTGCCGGGGGAGGGGGCACGGGCCGATCGGCGTCAGGGGCTTCGTCAGTCGGCTGAGACATGGGCACCTTCGAAAGCCAGTGAAAAGAGATGATCAAGAGTGCGAGACGGCGCTGCATGTGACCGCTCGATTCATTCTAGGCGCTCGTCGAGGTGCCCTGAAGCGGTGAACCCGCAGACAAGCGTGCAGACGAGCCTGAGGGGGCAGGTGTCGCGGACTTGGGGCGGATGACAGCGGGGTACCTTCTTTGACAGGTCTTTCTCAGTAACTGAAAAGACCGCGCACCGGCAAGCGCCAAGCAGCACTCAGCTTCGCGGTCTGTACTGACAGTACGAACGAGGAGGCACTTCATGTACGACGACGACGACACCCAGGCGGTGCCCCGCCAGCAGCAGGTGCACGGCGGGCAGAACGACCAGAACGCGCACGGACAGAAGACGAACGCCGATGATCGGTATGTGCCGAACTGGGCGTTCACGACAGACACTGCATATGCCGCGCAGCAGCAGCCCGACGGCCCGGTCGCGTCGCCGCGCGGCGGCTCCGCCGTCTGGCGCAAAGCCCTCGCTCTCGGCGGCGCAATGGCCATCGGCGCGGGACTGACGCTCGGCATCACCACGCTCTCCGGCGGTTTTCACTCCGCCCAGACCGGCTCTGGAAGCAGCCAGGCTCTGCCTGCGTTCGGCAACGGCTACGGCGTCAACGGCTCGGGCCAGTCCAACAGCGGCGACAGCACGATCGACGACTCGGGGCGGTCAGGCACCTCAAACGCGGGCGCGACCGCAGCATCCGCCGATCAGCAGCGTGGCGCCGTGATCATCGAGACAGTGCTCGACTACGGCAGCGGCGAAGCGGCCGGCAGCGGATTCGTACTCACGAGCGACGGCCTCATCGCGACGAACCACCACGTCGTCGAGGGCGCGACGCAGATCAAGGTGACGGTTGCGTCGACGGGCGCGAGCTACAGTGCGAAGGTGCTCGGCAGCGACTCGACGAAGGATGTCGCACTGCTGCAGCTGCAGGATGCATCCGGCCTCGAGGTCGCGCCGGTCGACGACGACGGTGTGAACGCCGGTGACACACTCACGGCGATCGGCAATGCGCAGGGTCGTGGATCATTGGTGGCTGCCGCGGGGCAAGTCACCGCGACGAACAAGTCGATCACCACGCAGGGCGCAGCGGCGCGCTCGGGGAGTGGCTCAGGCACCGAAACGGGTGCCGGCACGACCGGCGAGAGCCTGAGCGGGCTCATCGAGTTCGGCGCCGACGTCGTGTCGGGCGACTCGGGCGGGCCGGTGCTCGACGCAGAGGGCGAGGTCGCTGCGATGACGGTGGCTGCGAGCACCGGCGGAACGGTGGTCGGGTATGCGATTCCGATTCAGACCGTGACGAGTGTGGTGCAGCAGATCGAGAACAAGGATGCGTCAGGCAGCGTGCGCATCGGTGGCGCCCCGTTCTTGGGCGTCTCGATGCAGAGCTCGAGCAGCTCGACGGGTTCGTCGTCGAATCGCGGCTCTCGCAGCGGCTCATCTGCTCAGACCAGTGGCGCGTCTGTCGCCGGGGTCGTCAATGACACTCCGGCGGCAACGGCAGGCATCAGCGCCGGCTCCACGATCACCGCAATCGACGGGCAGACGGTGAGCAGCGCCGACGACCTGAGCACGATCATCGCGAAGCATGCCGTCGGCGATCAGGTCTCTGTCACCTGGGTCGATGCACAGGGCACCACGCACACTCAGACCGTGACGCTGGCAGAGGGCCCCGTTCAGTAGTCTGCGCCGCTCGACATGGGGCCGTGCCCAGAGCACGGCCCCATGCTCACTGCAGCATCTCGACCGCAAGCCTGCGAGCACTGCGCAGCCGTTCGAGCACGGCGGCCTCACTTACCGTCAGATCCTGCGTCAGCGGCTCGGGGCCGGCCACGAGCGAGATCTTGATCACCGCGGTCACGACAGCGAACAGCAGACGCGCTCGCTGCTGCACCGTGGCATCCGTCGTCGATGCGCCAAGTTCACGCCCGACGCGTTCAGCGATCGCCCCGTTCAGCCGACTCTGCAGTCGCTCGACGCGACTCGCCATCTCAGTCAGCAGATGGGGGTGCTGATGCAGAATCCGGTGCCGCTGAGCCTGCAGCGACGATCGCCGCAGCGGGCTGTTCTCGGCTGACGCGATCACCTGCAACAGCGCGTCGATGATGTCGTCGCCTGGGTCGTCAACGAATTCCTGCAGCCGGTCTGCGTCTACGCTCGCCGGAATGTACCCGAGAATCGCAGCATCCTTCGTGCCGAAGTAGTTGTAGAACGTGCGCGGCGAGATCTCGGCCTGATCGCAGATCATCTCGACCGAGACCTCGTCGTACCCCAGACGGTCGACGAGATCGACCGTCACCTGCTCGACGTGCTCACGGGTCTGGCGCAGCTTGCGCTGGCGCAGTCCCTCATGAGCGCATGAGGCTGGTGCCTCCTCGGGCTGATCAGCCATCGTCACGAACCTGCGAGTGATCGTGCGTCGGGGCGGCGGATGCCGCATGTGCGCCGTGCTGACGAGGCTCGCCTGGTCGGCGCGTGGCCTCGACGTCGGCAGGCATGACGCCAGAGTCGTCGATGGCCGTCTTGCCCGACTGGTCGACCGAGGTGGCGAGCGGATGCTCCTGCACGAAGAGCAGCAGCACGAAGGCGATCAGCAGCAGCGGCATCAGCCACATGAAGATCGGGGTGAGCGCGTCGTTGTACGAGTTCACGATGACATCGCGAATCGGTGCGGGCAGATCTCTGACCACGGCCGGGGTGAGCGAGTCGATGCCGGTTGCCGCACCACCTGCTGCGCCGGTCTGCGGCATGCGGTCGGTCAGCAGACGAGTCAGGCTCGAAGTGAACACGCTGCCCACGATGGCCGACCCGAGCGTGGCGCCGATCTCGCGAAAGAAGTTGTTCGCACCGGTCGCAGTGCCGACCTGCGTGATGGGGAACTCGTTCTGCACGACCAACACCAGAATCTGCATGCCGAGACCGATGCCGGCGCCCAGCAGAAAGATGTACGAGCACAGCACCCACAGCGAAGTGTCGGCGTGCAGCGTCGAGAGCAGCACCAGCGAGGCTGCGACGAGCAGCATGCTGGCCAGTGGCATCCACTTGTAGTGCGAGGTGCGGCTGGCGAGCTGGCCAGAGGCGATGGCTGTGAGCATCAGCCCGATCACCATGGGCACCATGAGCAGGCCTGACTCGGTCGCGCCGGTGTCGTGCACGATCTGCAGATAGGTCGGCATGTAGCCGAGCGTTCCGAACATCGCGATGCCGACGGCGAGGCCGGCGGCGGTGGTCAGGTTGAAGTTGCGGTTGCGGAACAGCGCGAGCGGCAGCAGCGGGTCGGCTGCTTTGGCCTCAGCCCACAGAAACAGTCCGGCGAAGACGACTGTGGCGACGATCAGCCCGATGATCTGGGGAGAGTCCCACTCATAGGTGTTGCCTCCCCATGAGGTGAACAGCACCAGGCACGATACCCAGATTGCGAGCAGCACGGTGCCGAGCACGTCGAGACGCACTTTGCTGGCCGTACGTTTCGGCAGATGGAGCAGTACGGTGAGGGCGACGATGGCGATGACGGCAAGAGGAATGTTCATCCAGAAGGCCCAGCGCCAGCCGATGGAATCGGTGAACCAGCCGCCGAGCAGCGGGCCGGCGACCGATGAGAGGCCGAACACGGCACCCATCGGGCCCATGTACTTGCCGCGATCCTTCGGCGGCACGATATCGGCGATGATCGCCTGCGAGAGAATCATCAGGCCGCCGCCGCCGAGACCCTGAATGCCTCGGGCGATGATCAGCCAGGTCATGTCCTGTGCCAGACCGCCGACGATCGAGCCGATCAGAAAAGCGGCCACCGCGCCGATCGTGATCGCTTTGCGGCCGTAGAGGTCGCCGAGTTTGCCGTAGACCGGCATCATCACGGTCGCGCAGAGGATGTAGGCGGTTGCGACCCAGAGCATGTGCTCGACGCCGTTGAGCTCGCCGACGATCGTCGGCAGTGCTGTCGAGAAGATCATCTGGTCGAGCGAGCTCAGCAGCATCACGACGATCAGTGCGACGAAGATCAGATTGATCTGTCGTTTCGGGAGCACGCCAGAGGTGTGCTCTTGGGTGAGTTCGGGCATAGCGGAGCCTTCTTCGTAGGGGTGAGTGTTGTACCGACGGCCGGCGTGATCACGGCAGCGTCGCGCGCATCAATGCAGTAACTGTAAACTTGCAGACTCTGCAAAGTCAAAACAGACGGCCGTCGGCGTGTCGGCGGTCGTCTCGAGGGCCGACGAGGGTGAGCACAAGATGCTCTGGCCTGTCACAACATGACGACGGACGGCATGCTGGAAGAGATGAGGCTGGTCACGGCTGCCACAACAATGTGCGCAGGTGTGAGAGGGGAACCCTACACTGGAAAGGGTGCCGCCAACCACTCCAACTCGGCAGCACCGAGACGGTCGCAGCTGTGGCCGTACGACGAGGGGAGCACGGTGAGCAGCATCCTGAACGCGCAGACCAGACAGCAGGCAATCGAGACCGTCAGCGACTCGACTCTGGACGTGCTCGTGATCGGGGGAGGCGTCACCGGAGCAGGCATCGCACTGGATGCTGCGACGCGTGGGCTGAAAGTCGGCATCGTCGAGGCGGACGACTGGGCATCGGGCACGTCGAGCTGGTCGAGCAAACTGCTGCACGGCGGGCTTCGCTATCTTGAGATGCTCGACTTCGCGCTGGTGCACGAGGCGATTCTCGAACGAAATCTGCTGCTGCGTGTCATCGCTCCGCATCTGTCGGTGCCGGTGCCGTTCATCTATCCACTGCACAAAGCCGTCACCGAGCGTGCCTACGTAGGCAGCGGCATCACCCTCTACGACAGCATGGCCTGGCTGGGCGGCACTCCGGCCGTGCCTGGCCACAGACATCTCACGAGGCGCGGTCTGCACGATCTGTTTCCCGGACTGGACGAGACCCAACTCGCCGGCGGCATCCGCTACTATGACGCCCGCATCGACGACGCCAGACTGGTCTCGACGCTGGTGCGCACCGCTGCGCACTTCGGGGCGCGGGCCATTAACCGGGCCCAGGTCACCGCACTGACCACTGACGAGTTCGATCGCGTGCGTGGCGCCGAAGTGCTCGATCGTGAGAGCGGTCAGACCTTCAGCGTGCGTGCGAAGAACGTGATCAACGCCACCGGAGTCTGGACCGAGCAGACCGAGGCGTTGAGCGGCACCAGCGGCGGGCTCAAAGTGCTCGCGTCGAAGGGCGTGCACATCGTCGTGCCGCGCGAACGCATTCCCGGGCACGCCGGCATCATCTCGCAGACTGAGAAGAGCGTGCTCTTCGTGATTCCGTGGAAAGACCGCTGGATCATCGGCACGACCGACACCCCGTACACCGGTGACTATGCGAGTCCGGTCGCCACCGAAGACGACATCGCCTATCTGATCGGTCATGTCAACGAGCTGCTCGTCGATCCGATCTCCCGTGAGGATGTCGTGGGCACGTATGCCGGTCTGCGACCGCTGCTGCAGCCCGGCACCAAAGCCGGAACTGCGTCGACCAAGGTCTCGCGCGAGCATACGGTGGCCTCGCCGGCGCCCGGACTCACCGTGATCGCGGGTGGCAAGCTGACCACCTATCGGGTGATGGCCGAAGACGCGGTGAACTTCGCACTCGGGCCGAGCAAGGCGCGCAAGAAGCCGTCAAGAACGAAGCAGACGCCACTGCTCGGCGCTCGCGGACTCGATGCGATCACCGCGAAGCGGGCCGAGATCTCGCGCATTCACGGCTGGCCCATGTGGCGGGTCAACCGGCTGATCAACCGGTACGGCACGCTGCTCTACGACGTGCTCGAGCTCATCGGTGTCGAACCCGAGCTCTCGGACGAGCTTGAGGGTGCTCCCGGGTACCTGCAGGCAGAGGTCGTCTATGCGGTGACGAACGAAGGGGCGCTGCACCTTGACGATGTGATGGAACGCCGCACCCGCCTCAGCATCGAGTACCCCGATCGCGGTGCTGCTGCGGTCGGTCAGGTCTCCCGGCTGATGGCCGCGCAGCTCGGCTGGAGCGAGAAGCAGCGTCTGCGCGAGGTCTCTGGCTACCTTGAGGCCACCGCCCACACCGGTATCGGCGAAGACGAAGACTTCTCTGCATCTGAGGCAGACGTTCCATCCTCTGGCCCGGCACAGGAAACAGACGCAGTGAGGCACGACTCTGCAGGTGAGGCCGTTGCCAAAGGCCCACGACGATCTGCGAGGCCCGAGTGACCGGCAATGCACAGCAGTATCTGCTGGCGATCGATCAGGGCACTACGAGCACCCGAGCGATCGCCTTCGACGCGGCCGGACATACGCTGGCCGTCGCGCAGCGCGAGCATGATCAGGTCTTTCCCGAACCAGGCTGGGTGCAGCAGGATGCCAGGCAGATCTGGCACAACACGTGCACGGTGGTCGGCGAGGTCGTCGAGGCGATGAGCGGTCGCCCTCCTGCGGCGATCGGCATCACGAATCAGCGTGAGACGACGTTGGTCTGGAACCCGGAGACCGGCGAACCGCTGCACGATGCGATCGTGTGGCAGGACACTCGCTCGCAGCCGCTGGTCGATCGCATCATCGACCGAATCGGCGTCGACGGGCTGCGCGAGATCACCGGGCTGCCGGTGCATCCGTACTTCTCAGCGACCAAACTGCTGTGGCTCTTCCAACACGTCAGAGGGCTGCGCGAAGCCGCCGAGGCCGGTCATGCACTCTTCGGCACGATGGACACTTGGGTGCTCTGGAACCTCACCGGTGGAGCGCACGGCGAGAGCACGGTGCATGCCACTGATGTGACGAATGCTTCGCGGACGCTGCTCTTCGATGCGCTCGACCTCGACTGGAGCGACGATGCGCTCGCCGGCTTTGACGTGCCTCGGCGCATGCTGCCCGAGGTGCACCCCTCGTCGCATGTCTTCGGCAGCGTCGACGCCGCCGCGGCCGGGCTGCCGCCTGCACTCGACGGGGTGCCGATCGCAGGCATCCTCGGCGACCAGCAGGCAGCGGCCTTCGGGCAGACGGCGACCCGCCCGGGAGACGCGAAGAACACGTACGGCACCGGCAGCTTTCTGCTGGTCAACACGGGTGACGAACCGGTGATCGACTCGGCTGCCGGTCTGCTCACCACCATCGCCTACCAGCTCGACGGGCAGGCGCCCAGCTATGCACTTGAGGGATCGATCGCGGTGACCGGCTCACTGGTGCAGTGGCTGCGCGACAACCTTGACTTCTTCGACGACGCCGCCGACATCGAGGCGCTCGCGAAAGAGGTCGACGACAACGGCGGGGTGGTGATCGTGCCGGCGTTCAGCGGGCTGTTCGCTCCGTACTGGAGGCCCGACGCGCGCGGCGTGATCGTCGGGCTGACACGCTATGTCACCAAGGCGCACATCGCGCGTGCCGCACTCGAAGCGATCGCGCATCAGAGCGCCGACGTGGTCGAGGCATCGGGGCGTGAGATCAGCGAGCTGCGCGTTGACGGAGGAGCAAGCACGAACGACCTGCTCATGCAGATGCAGGCCGATCTGCTCGGTGTGCCTGTGCAGAGGCTCACGACCTTCGAGACGACGGCGCTCGGCGCGGCTTATGCCGCAGGCCTCGCTGTGGGGATGTGGCATGACCTTGACGAGCTGCGTGAGCTGACCGAGCTCGGTCGCCGTTTCGAGCCGCAGCCTGATGAAGAGATCCGAACTCGTATGCGTGCGCAGTGGGCCGACGCGCTGCCTCGCAGCTACGGCCTCGCCTGATGCGTTGCCCGGCAGCCCGCACCCGCACCCGCACCCGCACCCGCACCCGCACCCGCACCCGCACCGACTACAGCTTGCGCAGCAGTACCCGATTCACCGTGTGATCGGCCGCCTTCTCGAGAATCAGGTCGGCGCGAGACCTCGTGCGCGCGATGTTCTGCCGCAGATTCGGCAGGTTCACCGTGCGCCAGATGCGGTCGGCGACCTCGGTCGCCTCGTCAGGGCTGAGCCCGGCATACTTCTTGAAATAGGCGTCGGGGCTGTCAAAGGCGTTCGCCTGCAGCTTGAGAAACCGGTCGATGTACCACCGCTCGATGTCGTTGGTGCGCGCATCGACGTAGACGCCGAAGTCGAGGTAGTCGCTCACTGCGGCCTGCGCGCTGTCGCTCGGCGTCTGCAGCACGTTCAACCCCTCGAAAACGAGCACCTGGGGGCGGCGCACGACGATCTCTTCGCCGGGCACGATGTCGTACTTCACATGTGAGTACTGCGGCGCACGCACCTCGGGGGCACCGCTCTTCACCTGGCTGAGAAAGCGCAGCAGCGCACGGCGGTCGTACGATTCGGGAAAGCCCTTGCGTGCGAGCAGCCCACGGCGTTCGAGCTCGGCGTTGGGCATCAGGAATCCGTCGGTGGTGACCAGATCGACGCTGTCGATCTCGCCCCAACGTGACAGCAGCTCGCGCAGCAGGCGGGCCACCGTCGACTTGCCGACGGCGACTGAGCCGGCGACGCCGATGACGAAGGGCGTTCCGCTGCCACGGGTGCGCAGAAAGTTCTGCAGTCGGTTATTGAGCCCCTGCCGGTTCACCACGAAGTTCTTCAGCAACAGGCTCACCGGCAGGTAGACCTCGGCGACCTCACGCAGATCGAGCGGATCGCCCAGCCCGCGCAGCGCCTGTACCTCGCTTGCTGTCAGCGGGTTCGACACTTTCGGAGCGAGTTCTGACCACGAGTGGCGTGGAATCTGCCAGAACGGCGAAGGCCGCTCTTCGGTGGCAGCGGCAGGCGAGACACGCTCTTCGACGGCCGCAGCCGTCTTGGCGTCATTGGCTGGCATGACCTCCATCATGCCTCACCTGCGAGCGTTCCCGCACATCTCAGCATTCTTCGACCGCAGCCTCCGCTGCCAGGCGCGATCGCATCCCCACCGCCACCGCGGCAGGGTGGGGCCGACATCAGACTGCGCAGATGCCTCTCGGCCATGCCGTAAGATTTGCACCATGTGCGGAATCATCGGCTATGTCGGCCCCGGAAACACCCTTGACGTTCTGCTCAACGGCCTGCGCCGGCTCGAGTATCGCGGCTACGACTCGGCAGGCGTCGCGATCGTCGCCGAAGACGGCACGCTCGGTGTGCGCAAGCGCGCCGGCAAGCTGCAGAATCTGGTCGACTCGATCGAGGATGCTCCGCTGGAGGCTGGCAGCACCGGCATCGGTCACACTCGGTGGGCGACCCACGGCGGCCCCACAGACGTGAACGCACACCCGCACCTGGGTGACGACGGCCGCCTCGCCGTGATTCACAACGGCATCATCGAGAACTTTGCGCAGCTCAAGCAGGAGCTCGTCGACGAGGGGTACGAGTTCATCTCAGAGACCGACACCGAGGTCGCAGCCGTGCTGCTCGGCCGCGAGTACCGTCGCACGGGCGATCTGTACCAGGCATTTCTCGCCACAGTGCAGCGTCTCGAAGGCGCCTTCACACTGCTCGCCGTGCACCAAGACCAGCCGGGCACCGTGATCGGCGCCCGTCGAAATTCGCCGCTGGTGATCGGCCGCGGCACCGGCGAGAACTTCCTCGCCTCAGACGTCGCCGCGTTCGTCGAGTTCACGACACACGCCTATGCGATCGGCCAGGATCAGATCGCGATCATCACCGCCGACTCGATCGACGTGACCGACTTCGAGGGCAACTCAGTCGAGCCCGAACCCTTCGAGGTCGAGTGGGATGCCACGGCAGCCGAGAAGGGCGGCTGGAAGAGCTTCATGGCGAAAGAGATCTCCGAGCAGCCCGAGGCCGTCGCCAACACGCTGCTCGGCCGCATCGCCGACGGGCACGTGGTCGTCGACCAGCTGGGTGGGGTGGATGCCGACCTGCTGAGACACATCGACCGCATCATCATCGTGGCCTGCGGCACTGCGTCGTACGCCGGCCAGACCGCGGCCTATGCTCTGCAGCAGTGGACCCGCGTGCCGGTCAGCGTCGAACTCTCGCATGAGTTCCGCTACCGCGACCCGATTCTCGACGACCGTGTGCTGGTCATCTCGATCTCGCAGTCGGGCGAGACTATGGACACACTGATGGCCATTCGCTGGGCCAGCGAGCAGGGGGCCAAGACGCTCTCGATCTGCAACACCCAGGGGGCGACGATTCCACGTGAGTCTGACGGCGTCATCTACACCTATGCCGGCCCCGAGGTCGCCGTCGCCTCGACCAAGGCGTTCGTGGCTCAGATCGCGGCGCTCTATGTCTTCGGGCTGCACCTGGCTGCGGTGCGCGGCACGCTGACCGGCGATGATGTCGCCGAGATCACCGAGCAGCTCGCACAGCTGCAGCCGGCGATCGCCGAGGCGGTTGAGGCCAGCAAGGTCATTCCGAACCTGGCCCACTGGATGGCAGACACCCGTGCGGTGCTCTTCTTGGGCCGCCATGTGGACTACCCGGTTGCGCTCGAAGGCGCGCTCAAGCTCAAGGAACTCGCCTACATTCACGCCGAGGGGTTCGCCGCGGGTGAGCTCAAGCACGGGCCGATCGCGCTGGTCGAGCCCGGCCTGCCGGTGTTCGTCGTGGTGCCGAGCCCGCGCGAGTCGCCTGTGCTGCACGCCAAGGTCATCTCGAACATTCAGGAGATCCGCGCTCGCGGCGCTCGCGTGTTGGCGATCGCCGAGAAGGGCGACACAGCGGTGCTGCCCTTTGCCGACGAGGTCATCGCACTGCCGCTGGTGCCCGCGCTAATGCAGCCCTTTGTGGCAGTGGTGCCGTTGCAGGTGTTCGCCATGGAGCTCGCCGAGGCAAAGGGGCTCGACGTCGACCAGCCGCGCAACCTCGCGAAGTCGGTCACGGTCGAGTAACGGCTGCAGGCATACGCCATGATCGCAGGCATCGGCATCGACACGGTCAACCTCGATCGGTTTGCCGAGCATCTGCAGCGCACCCCAAGGCTGCGTGAGCGTCTGTTCTCGCCTCTCGAGCTTCGGAGTTCAGGCGAGCCTCTTGGCACAGGTGAGCCTCTTGGTTCAGGCGAGCCTCGTGGTGCAGACGGCCAGAGCGGCGACCGAGATCAAGAGACGACGGATGCTGGAACGGTCGGGCTGCATCCTCCGCAGGTGAAGAGGGGCCTGCGTCCCGAGCAGCTGGCGGCTCGCTTTGCCGCGAAAGAGGCCCTGATCAAAGCGCTGGGCGGCGGTGTGCGAGGTTTTCGTTTCGCAGACATCTCAGTGCTGAATGATGCCCATGGTGCCCCTCGGTTCGAGCTGACGGGGGCGATCGCCTCGCATGTGCAAAGCCGGGGGCTGCACCTGCACGTGTCGCTGACGCACGACGCACCGGTGGCCCAGGCGTTCGTGGTCGCTGAGACGCTGGGCTGAGGCGTCGGGGAGCCATTGGGCTAACCCCGCCGAGAGTCGGCCGCTGCGGGGCGAAGGATGTCGTCGCAGACGGAGAGAAAATGTCTTCACCAGTCCACGGCAGTGCGACAATAGAGTTCATGACTTCTCTGCAAGAGGTGCGCGTCGATCGCGCAGCCTACCGGCATAACCTCGAGACCATTCTGCAGCGGGTGCAGCCCGCGAAAGTGCTCGCCGTGCTCAAGGCCAACGCATACGGACACGGCGCCGTCGAACTCGCCAAGGTCGCTGACCAGACAGACGTCTCGTATCTGGGCGTGGTCTCGCTCGAAGAGGCGCTGCGACTCCGCAAAGCAGGCATCGGCAAACCGATCATCGCCTGGCTGCACCTGCCCGGCACCGACTTCACCGATGCCGCGCGCCACAACATCACACTTGGTCTCTCGACCGCTGATCAGATCGAGGCTGCGGCAGCCGCAGGGGCGCGCACCGTGCATCTCGCCATCGACACAGGCCTGGGCCGAAACGGTGCCACGCGTGCACAGTGGCCGCACTTCTTCGAGACCGCAGCCCGGCTCCAGTCCGCCGGTCAGATCGACGTCGAAGGCATGATGTCGCACCTGTCGAACACCAGCGTCGACGACGACACCGACCAGCTGCGCGTGTTCGACGACGCCCTGCAAACGGCAGCCGAGTACGGCATCCACCCGCGTCTGCGGCACATCGCCGCAACCGGCGTCGCGCTCGACCGCCCCGAGGCCCGCTATGACATGGTTCGCATCGGCATCGGCTCGTACGGGCTGTCGCCCGACGAGCGCACGAGTGCCGACCTCGGGCTCACACCGGTGATGCGCGTCTCGACGCAGGTGGCGCAGATCAAACGTGTGCCCGAGGGAACTCCGGCATCGTACGGATACCTCTACCGGGCCCCGCGCGAGACCACCTTCGCTCTCGTGCCCTTCGGCTATGCAGACGGTCTGCCGCGCCAGGCGTCAGAGGGTGGCGGCGTGCTTGTCGGAGGCAAGATCTATCCCGTGGCCGGACGCATCGCGATGGATCAGTTCGTGATCGACGTGGGCGACGACGACGTGCACATCGGCGACGAAGCGGTCATTCTCGGTGACCCCGAACGCGGCGAGCCCTCGGCGACGCTCTGGGCCGAGTCTGCTGGAACGATCAACTACGAGATCGTGACCCGCATCGGCGATCGTCCGCAGCGTGTGTATGTCGACCAGGACGGTGTGGATCAGAACGACACGGCTCGTGCCAGTGCGGCCGAGGGCGATGCCGAAAGTCGTCTCGGTACCGCAGACCGCAGTCAGGCCCACGGTGTGTGACATCATCGCGACGCTGCACGGCGTCGACGAGCAGCACATCGCAGACCTCGGTCGCCGCATCGGCTCGATCATGCAGCGCGGTGATCTGCTCGTGCTGAACGGCCCGCTCGGCGCAGGCAAGACCACCTTGACCCGTTCGCTCGGCGAAGGCCTCGGCGTGCGCGGTCCGGTGACCAGTCCCACGTTCGTGCTCGCTCGCACGCATCCCTCACAGGTCGGCGGCGCGCCACTCGTACACGTCGACGCCTACCGCCTCACCAGCGGCATCGAGCTGGACGATCTCGACCTCGATCTCGAAGGCTCGGCCACCGTCATCGAGTGGGGGCGAGACTGGGTCGGGCAGCTCGCCGACAGCTGGGTGTCGATCGACTTGATCCCTGAGGAGGACGGACCCGACGACCCCACAGCCGCACCCGGCGACGATGGCGAGGCAGCATCCGCCGAAGCGTCGAACGACGCCGACGATCTCTTTGCCGCACCGCAGACCCGCACCGTGATCATCGCAGCGCGTGGGCCTCGCAGTGCGCACGACCTCGCCGCACGGGTAGAATCGAAGGCCGTATGATCATCCTCGCCCTCGACACCTCTGCCGGCACCAGCATCGCGCTGCTGCGCGACGGCACTCCGATCGCTGTGCGCGACGACCAGAACACCCGCGGGCACGCCGAGGCCGTGGGTGCGCTCGTCACTGAGGCTCTCGACGAGGCAGACGTCGCCGCAGAAGAGATCGACCTCGTAGTGGTGGGCGTCGGCCCGGGCCCCTTCACCGGTCTGCGCGTCGGCATCGCCGCTGGGGTCGGGTTCGCCGCAGGCGTCGGCTGCCCGGTCGTCGGCGTGCCCAGTCATGACGCCGTCGCCGTCGATGCGCTCGCTCCAGCTGAGCCCTGCCCCATCTCGGTGGCTACCGACGCGCGTCGCCATGAGGTCTTCGTGACCGAGTACGACTGCCTTGACCAGCATGGCATTCCGCATGAGACCCGTGCCGCCCGAACCGAGCCCAACACCTGGCCAGAGACCTGCGAACAGGTCGTCATGTCGCCGAACGTGTCGGCTGCCGGCCTCGGCCGTATCGCCTGGCTGCGGCACGAGGCAGGCCTCGACCAGCGCGGCACCGACCCCATCTACGTGCGCCAGCCTGACGTGGGCCGCGCGAAGCCCAAGCAGGTGCTCTGACCGTGGACGAGGTGGCCCGGGTCGAGACCGCCCTGCCCGCAGCGTCTCAGAACGGCGTGACACTGCGCGAGGCGATGACGGCCGATCTCACCTCGATCAGCCGCATCGAGCAGGCGAGCTTTCCCGACGACCCGTGGACTCCGACGATGCTCGCCGAGACAGTCGCGAGCCCGGACAGCCCCGTGTGGGTGGCCGAGCGGCGTGCGGAGTCGCACGAGACCGAGATACTCGGGTTCGCAGCGGTGCTCGCGGCTCGCGGGGCATCAGACGCCGACGTGCTCACCATCGCGGTGGATGCCGCAGCACGCGGGCTGGGAATCGGCCGCCGCCTGCTGACCGCCCTCGCCACCACGGCCAGAGCCAGGGGAGCGCACCAGCTCTTTCTCGAGGTACGCGCAGACAACTCCGTCGCTCGCAGACTCTATGAGAGCGAGGGCTTCGGCGTGATCGGTACGCGTCCGCGCTACTACCAGCCTGATGGTGAGGATGCGACCGTGATGCGGCTCGACCTGCACCGTTGGTCCGCCGCTCGGGCTCTGAGCTCAGCAGATGCGCACGCAGCAGGACCGACTGCCGCACAGCCCACAGATCGCGACGAGGCAGTGAACCAGACCGTCAGCAGACTTGGAGTCTCGAATGACTGAACCCATACTCTCTGCAGCTTCTGCGGGGGCAGCTGTGCCTCCTGCGAAACCTGCAGCAGACGCTCCCATCGTGCTCGGCATCGAGAGCTCATGCGACGAGACCGGCGTGGGAATCGTGCAGGGCACGACCCTGCTGGCCAACACCGTCGCCTCGTCGATGGAGGAGCACGCACGCTTCGGCGGCGTGGTGCCCGAGGTCGCGGCTCGCGCGCACGTGCAGGCCTTCGGCCCGACGCTGCGTCAGGCGCTTGAGACCGCAGGCATCACCATGAACGACGTCGATGCGATCGCCGTCACGAGCGGCCCGGGGCTCGCCGGCGCTCTCATGGTCGGCGTCTCGGCGGCCAAGGGCCTCGCGCTCGGCAGCGGCAAACCGCTCTATGCGGTGAACCACCTCGTCGGCCATGTCGGCGCCGAGATTCTCGACAGCGGTCACCTCGAGACTCCGACGATCGCCCTGCTCGTCTCGGGCGGGCACACGTCGCTGCTGCTCGTGCGCGACCTGGTCGACGACGTCGAGCTGCTCGGCGAGACCATCGACGATGCGGCAGGCGAGGCCTTCGACAAGACCGCACGCCTGCTGGGTCTCGGCTACCCAGGAGGCCCGCGCATCCAGCGAGCGGCCGAGGCGGGCGACCCGAAGGCCATCCGTTTTCCTCGCGGCCTGAGCACGGCGAAAGACCTGCGTCGGCATCCGTACGATTTCTCGTTCTCGGGGCTGAAGACCGCCGTGGCCCGCTGGGTCTCGCAGGCGGAGGCGCAGCAGGTGGGCGGCGAACTCGACGATGCCGCGCGCGCGGCGGCCGAGACCGGACTGCCGGTCGCCGACATCGCGGCGAGCTTTCAGGAGGCTGTCGTCGACGTGCTGGTCACCAAGGCGCTGAAGGCCTGCGCCGACCACGGCGTGCCGCGACTGCTGCTGGGCGGCGGTGTGGTCGCGAACGCCCGTCTGCGTCATGTGGCGACCGAGCGTGCGGCGGATGCCGGCGTGAGTCTGCGTATTCCGGCACTGTCGCTCTGCACAGACAACGGCGCGATGATCGCCTCGCTCGGCGCGCAGCTGGTGATGGCCGGAAAACCGCCGACCGGGTTTGACTTCGGGGCCGATTCGACGTTGCCGGTGACCGACGCCTACGTCGCACCGCGAGGCTAGGCTGGCGTCACCATCACTTGGCACAGATCAGCACCCGCGGCCCATGTGCGCCGCTCAGAATCGCAGCGCGCATAGACTGACCCAGAGAACCGACGAGGCATCGGCCTCGAAAGGATGCACATGAGCGAGAACACCCCGAACAGCTCACCTCGAGACGACGCTGCGGCGGCATCGGGCACGCCTGGCGATCAGGCGCTGTCGCGCCCGCGTCCGGCGCCGCAGTACGGGCAGTACGCGCCCGGCTACGACGCCGAGACACAGCCCGCTGGCAATGATCAGCAGGGGTGGCAGCAGGATCCGCGGCAGCAGCCCGTCGGGCAGCCGCAGTACGGACAGTACGGGCAGTACGGGCAGCCTGGTCAGAGCCAGCCGGGGCAGCAGAACCCGTACGGGCAGCCGGGGCAGTACGGGCAGCAGAACCCGTACGGCACGCCGGTGCCTGCCCAGCGCTTCTCACCCCAAGGCAGCTCGGTGCTGCCGAATGCGAAGACCAACGTGCTCTCGATCATCAGCCTGATCTGCGGCCTGCTCTCTGTCGTCACGTTCTTTCAGCTGATCGGTCTGCCGGGCATCGTCGCGATCATCACCGGGCACATCGGTCTGAGCCAGATCAAGCGGCGCGGCGAACGAGGCCGCGGCATGGGGCTCGCGGGCCTCATCATGGGCTACATCACCGTCGCCGTGGGGCTGCTATTTCTGATTCTGGGCATCATCCTGGTGATCATGCTGATGAACGACCCCTCGTCGCTGAACGGCGTCGTGCCACCGGATCAGCTCAATCAGCTGCGAGACGAGCTCGACAATCTGAATGTGTGACGCCGCACGCAGATTCGGGATCGCCGTGTGTTCACGGAACGTTCACTGCGCGGCTGAACCGCGCTCACTCGGCTAACTTATGCTCTCGGAGCCGGTGCGTGTGTGACGCGCGGCAGAGAGAGCGCAATGACGATCCGCCCACCAGCCGCACCATCGCATCCCGATGCGGGCATCATCGCCCAGCCGACCCACGCGACAGGCGCTCGCCGGCCGAGCCGGGCAGCACGCTCTGTGATCGGGCGTCTGCTCGCCACGCTGGCTGCGGCGGCTTTCATCTCTGGCGGCGCTGCTGCCGGTGTGATCGGCACGACCATCGCCGCGGCGGCTGAGCCTGCGGCAGACGTGCAGGGCGGGCACATCGTCTCGTCGGCGCCGGATCGCACCGGCTACCTCGCCGCGAAGCCGGGCGATTTGGTCGATGTGCGCATCGGCGATGTGCATCCGACGCAGCCGTCGCTGGGCTTCGACGAGGTGTACTACAAGCTCGGCCGCTACACGCAGGGAAAAGACGAAGCGCGTGGCAAGCTCAACAAGAAGTTCGACGACTGGTGCGAGACCAACGGACAGGGCGAGGCCAAAGCGGCACCCGCCGGTGCCCGGCTTGACGACCCGACGAGCTTCACCTGCGAGATCGCACTGGGAGCCGAGACCGAAGACAGCACCGCAGCCATGAAGACCGTCGTGATCGGCCCCGGTGGCAGCCTGTACCTCACCGACGGGCACCACACACTCACCTCGTTCGCAGAGCTGACGGCTGACGGCGGCATGAACATTCACGTCCGACTCAAAGTGCTCGGCAACCTCAGTGACAAGACGCCCGCCGAGTTCTGGAACGTCATGAAGGCCAACAAATGGACGTGGCTGCAGGACGCGAACGGCAGGTCGATCGAGCCGAAGATGCTGCCGACCACGGTCGGGCTGCGCAGCTTCGAGAACGACGAGTACCGCAGCCTGCTCTACTTCGGCCGCGATATCGGCTACACGGCAGGCACGATTCCTTTCCAGGAGTTCTACTGGGGACAATGGCTGCGTGACGGCCAGTTCGGGGTGCGCGGCGAGACAGGCAGCCTCACCGGGTGGGATGCTGACGCCGATACTGCGCTGACGACTGTGAAAGCCATGACTGAACGACAGGTCGCGCTCGCCGACAGCGAATCGATGCCGGGCGGATTCACCGCGAAAGACCTCGGACGACTGAGCCAGTGGAACAACGGCAAGAAAGCTACGAAGGGAGATTTCGGCGATCTGAGTGTGCCCTACGCTGAAGAGAAGCCCGGCAAGATCGCCTACATGCTGCAGCATCGTGCCGCGCTGCGCACGCAGGGAATTGATCCTGATCAGGCCGCGACGCTCGCCGACCAGACCAAGGTAACCGGCAAGCTGACGATCGTGGCGACGCCCAGCCGCGCGGCTTCCGGTGCAGCTGGACATGTGGCGGGTGCCGCAGGTGCGGCTGAGTCGACGACATCGCAGACGGATGCCGTTGCCGGCTTCGCGTCGGGCGCTGCGGTGACGATCACCGGTAGCGGATTCGTCACGAACTCGCCGCTGGCGCTCGAGGTGCACTCCGACCCGACCGTGCTCGGCACGGTGGTCACTGACGATGCGGGCCGTTTCACCGCGCAGGTCACCCTGCCGCAGGGGCTCGCCGCTGGGGAGCATGAGCTGCAGGCGTGGCTGCGCGGCCTCGACTCCACGGCTGCAGACAGCGGTCTGGTCGGCAGCGCGAAGCTCACCGTCTCGGGTAAGAAACCTGATGAGGGTGCCGACGCAGGTACGCTCCTGCCAGATGGCCAAGACACCGCGCCAGACGGTCAAGACCAAGCGAAGACGCCGGCAGCAGGCGCTGACCTGTCGCAGAACCGGCAGCAGTCGCAGACTCAGCAGCAGACAGAGGCGACGACCGACGGCCAGGGCGCGCTCGCAGCGACCGGAGCATCCGCTGCACTTCTGCAGCCGCTCGCGGTCTTCGGTTCGCTGGCTCTGGTCGGCGGAGCAGTCGTGCTCTTCTCTGCTCGTACGCTCAGGCGCGGCGAGCGATGATCGCCCGGTGACGGCCGGCCACTCGTGTGACGAACACGATGGCCTCGCCGGTCGTCCGGCCTGATCGATCCGTCGGCCCCGCCGATGTCGTTGTCGTGCCTGACTCGTCTGCAGCGTCAGCACCGGCAGATCTGTCTGCTGGGCCGCTGTCGGCCTGTTCGTTTGCCGTCATGATCGTGGCGTTGGAGTCACTCTTGCCCAGTGCCTTGCCGAGCTGTCTGTTCCACTGTTTGGCCAGCGCGGCGGGGTCGATATCGGCACCGCGCTTCTTCACCGTCACCCGGGGAACTCCCAGCTCGACGAGTCGGGCCTTCACCTTGCGCTCGTCGAACGGCAGGTCGTCGAGCACCTCGAACCCGCGCATGAACGGACTCTCAACGCGCTCTGAGCCGGTCAGATAGGCGATCGTCTCGTCGATCGTCGAGAGGTTGTGCTGCTGTGCGAGGGTGCCCAATGCACGCGCTCGGATGACCGCTCCGTCGGGCTCGTAGAGCCAGCGCTGCAGTGACCCCACCTGTGGGTCGCTGCCGTCGCTGACGATGCGGTGCCAGCCGGTGTCGTCGTGCAGCAGCGCGCTGCGCGCTCCGGGTTGCTCGGTCAGGGCGCCGAACCAGAGCGACACCTCGACGACATTGCCGTTGTCAGAGACCCACTCGGCCTCGGCGTCGTATGGGATCAGCTCGTGGGGCAGACCCGGCCCGAGTTTGACGCCGGTCGGCCACTGGTGTGCGACCTCGAACACCCAGTCGAGACTGGGGGAGAACTGCTCGGGGTTCCACGTGCGGTGCGATCCGCGCCCGCGCCCTGGGGCACGGTTGTGTGCGTGTTCGTGCGACGTACTGCCAGAGGTCTCTGCGACGCGCCGAGCCGGGTCGAGAAACACTGCGCCAGTGCACTGACCTTGTGTGCGGCTGTGTGCATCGCTGCTGCGTGCATTACTGCTGCCCGAATCGCGTCTCATGTCAGTGCCGCCGTCTGCCTCGCGGCTGCTGCGTGCATTGCTGTCATCTGCTGCGCGGCCGCTGTCAGAGCACCTCTCTGCGCTGTCGTCGCGACCGTCTGACGAGGTCTCATCGAGCGAGTGGTTGTCACTGAGGCCGCCGATCTCTCGTGCGAGATCGACGTCTTCGGCCCGCGCCTGTCGCACCCGCACGTTCGGCCAGGGCGCGAGATTGAAGCCCGCGAAGGCGGCGGTGACCGGGTCGGCGTCGACGGCCAGAACATCCACATCGGCGGCGGCGAAGGCAAGCGAATCAGCGCCGATGCCGCACCCCAGGTCAGCCACTCGGCGGATGCCGGCTCGTGTCAGTCGAGAGGCATGCGCTGCTGCGACGGGCAGCCGCGTAGCCTGCTGCACGCCGTCTTCGGTGAGCAGCATGCGGTCGCTGAACTCGCCGAACTTGGCCCGAGCACGGCGGCGCAGCTTCGCCTGAGTGAGCGCGGCGGCGATCAGCGCCGGAGCGATGCCCTCTTTATGCAGGCGGGTCGAGATGCGCAGCACGTCTTCGGGCGACTCGAGCGGTGGGAGGCTGTCGAGCAGCGCGAGCGCTTCTGGCGTGAGTAGGGTGCGGGCGTCTTCGGGAGTCACGCTGCAATTGTGGCACGAGCCGCTGACACGGGTTCGTGTGACGACGATTAGCACTCGGGTTGCACGAGTGCTAACACGTGGCTACAGTTCTAATTGCACCCATGGAGGGTGCCTCAGTTGTGTTCATTCAGTCCAATGAAATGGATGAAAAGGAAGAGGTCACAAGTGTCGGTTTCCATCAAGCCACTCGAAGATCGCGTTGCTGTCAAGCTGGTCGAGCAGGAGCAGACCACTGCTTCAGGTCTGGTCATCCCCGACACCGCGAAAGAGAAGCCCAGCACGGCTGAGGTCGTCGCTGTGGGTCCCGGCCGCGTTGACGACAAGGGCAATCGCATCCCGGTCGACGTCAAGGTCGGCGACAAGGTGCTCTTCAGCAAGTACGGCGGCACCGAGGTCAAGTTCGGCGGCGAGGACTTCCTCGTGCTGTCGGCTCGCGATCTGCTCGCGATCGTTGACTGAGACTGGTCACTCGAGTCTGAACGGTTGAGACTCTTCGGCTGAGGCGTGCAGAGCGCGCCTCGCCGTGCAGAGGGCGGAGATGCTTCGGCGTCTCCGCCCTTTGTGTGTCTGTGAGCATGTGTGTCTGTGAGCATGTGTGTCTGTGAGCATGTGTGTCTGTGAGGCCTGTGTGCCTGCGCCTGCCTGCTTGCGTGTATGTCTGCACGTCTGTGTCTCGGCTGGCGCATGCGCCCTGCTGTGTACTCGTCGCCCCGCCTGCTTCTGCGTTCTGTGCCTCTGGGGTGCCGATTCGCCCTCGCGGGTGAGGCAAGAAATCTTAGCCGGGTAAGCATCCGCAGACCCAGAACATATACGACTCGCCAACGCATTCGGGCGTAGCCGACGACATGGCGAAATCAGGACGAAACACTTGGATATACTGGCGTAACTCTGCGCACATAACGTCATGAGCGCACGAGGAAAACTCGATGCAAAGGAGCAGGAGTACATATGACAACAGAATCCAACGCACGGAAGTTCGGGTCGACGTTCATGCGACGCGGAGCCCAGTTCATCGCCATTGGCGCTGTTGCAGCGCTCGCGTTGACCGGATGCGCGAAGTCGGGAGGCTCGACGGGCAGTGGTGACGACTCGACCCTGAACATCGGCGGTCTGGTGCCGCAGACCGGTTCGTTGTCGTTCATGGGGCCGACGCTTACCGCAGCCATCGAGCTTGCCTCGTCAGACATCAATGCCGCAGACGCCGGGCTGACTGTCAAGACCGACATCAAAGACGAGGGCGACTCGACCACCGACACCGCGACGACGTCGGCGAAGTCACTCATCGAGAAGAACTCCGTGATTCTCGGCGCGGCCTCTTCGGCGGCCTCGAAGAACGTGTTGCCGACGGTCTCGAAGCGTCAGGTCGTGCAGATCTCGGCTTCGAACACCTCGCCCAGCTTCACGAACATCGATGACAACGGCGGATACTACTGGAGGACTGCTCCCTCTGACCTGCTGCAGGGCAAGAGCCTCGGCAAGCAGATTGTCGCCGACGGCAAGAAGAACGTGGCGATTCTGTTCATGAACGACGACTACGGCTCGGGGCTGAAGGATGCGGTCAAGGCGTCGATCGAGGCCGAGGGCGGCACCGTGTCGAAGGAGCAGTCGTTCGATCCTGCTGCCAAGGACATCTCGAGCGAGGTTTCACAGGCGATCAGCGGCAACCCCGATGCTCTCGTGGCCATCTCGTTCGACCAGTTCAAGGGTGTTGTGCAGACTCTGCAGACGAACGGTTTCGACTTTGCCAAGCTGTACGGCACAGACGGCAACAACGGCATCATGAAGTCAGGCGACACCTCAATCCAGGGGGCGACCTTCTCGCAGCCCGGTCCGTACGAGGGCCTCGATGACTTCATCAACCGCGTCAAGCAGCAGGCCGGTGGCTCTCTGACTTCGACCGTCTACGCACCCGAGATGTACGACGCGACGGTGCTCGCGGCGCTTGCGGCGCTGCAGGGCGGCAAGACCGACGGCACCACCATCAAAGACAACCTGCAGTCGGTCTCAGAAGGCGGCGAGAAGTGCACGTCGTTCAAGGACTGCGCGGCGCTCATCAAAGATGGCAAGGACATCGACTACGACGGCTTCTCAGGGCCAATCGACTTCGATGGCAACGGTGATGTGACCAAGGCGACGATCTCGTTCTACGGGGTCACTGATGCGAACAACACCACGACGTTCAAGCGTCAGGAAGAGGTCTCGGCCAGCTGACTCTCGGCAGGCACTTGATCTGATGGGGTCGTCCTTCGGGGCGGCCCCATTTCTGTGTTGCGGCACTGACGACATCGGCACTGCTGCCTGGGCGATGAGCATGCAAAGGCCTCACATCTTCGTTCTCTCACCTCATCATCATGAAGGTCTGTGCAGGCAGCGCGAAGCTGACTGCGGGCTGCCACGTCTTGAGGCCAGCATTTGCCCGTAGAGATGCGTCGGATTCGGAGCATTCGCGCATGGTGCTCGACATCGCCTCTGCCGAGCAGGAGCAAATGCGTCGAAGAGGAGCAAATGCACTAAACAGGACCTGGAGAAAGCCTCAATCTGCTCCTGCTTGGTGCAAATGCTCCTGTTTGGCGAAATGCTCCTGTTGGGTGAGGATGCTTGGCCGGCCGGTACTCCTGACTGCGGAGTCGCAGCTGCTGTGCGGCGTACTGTGGGCAAAGCATGCAGCTGCTCAGGGGGGGCAAAGCTGCAGCTGCTCAGGGGGCTGTGTAAAGCTGCAGCTGCTCAGTCGACTGTGTGCAAAGTATGCACCTGCTCAGTCGACTGCGTGCACAGCCACCACCGACCGATGCCAGCCAGACTGTACCCAACCACCCCCAGCTACCGCCCAGCTGCCGTCTAGCTGCTTGTCCGGCTATCGCCCAGCTGCCGCCCGGCTACCGCCCAGCTACCGTCCGGCACACATTCAGCGACGACCGCGCCCGACGCCTACCCCGCGGTGTGGTCCTCGGCCAAGGTGCCCAAGTACAGCTTGATCACCTTCGGGTCATTCAGCAGCATATGACCAGGTCCGACGTAGGCGTCCTTGCCCTGATCGAGTACATATCCGCGGTCGCAGATCTGCAGCGCGCGCCGCGCATTCTGCTCGACCAACATCACCGACACCCCGGCGGCATTGATGCGCGCCACATTCAGGAACGTCTCGTCCTGCCGCACCGGCGACAGCCCCGCCGAGGGCTCGTCGAGCAGCAGCACCTTCGGATCCATCATCAGCGCCCGCGACATCGCGACCATCTGGCGCTCACCGCCAGAGAGCCCGCCGGCACGCTGCCCCAGACGCTTCGACAGCTCCGGGAACAGCGAAGTCACGAACTCCAGCCGCGGCCCGAACAGCTTCGGCTTCTGAAAGCACCCCATCTCGAGGTTCTCGCGAATGGTCAGACTCGGAAACACATTCTCGGTCTGCGGCACGAACCCGACGCCGGCGCGCACCAGCTTGTCGGCCTTCAGACCGGTGATGTCGCGCCCGTCGAGCACGACGCTGCCCGAGCGCACGCTCACCATGCCGAACACTGTCTTCAGCAACGTCGACTTGCCAGCGCCGTTCGGGCCGATGATGCCGACGAGTTCGCCCCGCTCGACATAGGTATTGCACCCGTTCAGAATGTTCACGCCGGGCAGGTAACCTGCGACCAGATCCTTCGTCTCAAGCACGCGCTCGGTCATCGTGGGTCCTCCTCGGTGGTGTCTGCTGAGTCAACGCCGGATGCCGTGCTCGCGTCGACCTGCGAACCGTCGGTTGCGTGCGGTGCTGAGTCAACGCCGGATGCCGTGCTCGCACCGTCCTGCGGCCGTTCGGTCGCACGGTGCTCGGCGCGGATCTCGGCCACCACCTCACCGAGGTCGCGATCTTTGTTCGATCCCAAGTATGCGTCGATCACAGCTGGATCCTGCATGACCACACCTGGCTCGCCCTCGGCCACGATGCGGCCCTCCGCCATCACGATCACCCAGTCGGCGATCGCCTGCACCATGTGCATGTCGTGCTCAACGAAGAGCACGGTCATGCCGTCGTCTTTCAGCCGCACGATGTGACCGAGCAGAGACTGCGTCAGCGCCGGGTTGACACCCGCCATCGGCTCGTCGAGCATGACGAACTGCGGGTCGCTCATCAGCGCACGCGCCATCTCGAGCAGTTTGCGCTGCCCACCGCTGAGCGCCGCAGCGTAGTCGTCCTTCTTCTTGTCAAGCAGGAACTTCTCGAGCAGGCCCATGGCCTTCGCCTCGATCGCCTTCTCCTGGCTCTTCCACGCCGGCGGCCACAAGGCGCTCCAGAAGTGCTCGCCACGCTGATCCTTGGCGCCCAGCTTCATGTTCTCGAGCACGCTCAGCATCGCCAGCGACTTGGTCAGCTGGAAGGTGCGAACCTGCCCCAGACGCGACACTTTGAACGAGGGGATGCCCGACAGCGTGGTGCCGTCGAACGACCAGCGGCCGGTGTTCGGCTTGTCAAAGCCGCTGAGCAGGTTGAACAGCGTGGTCTTGCCGGCGCCGTTCGGGCCGATCAGTGCGGTGATGACGCCGCGCGGAATCTCGACGTGCTCCACATCGACGGCGGTGTTGCCGCCGAATGAGCGGGTGATGTCGTCTGCGACGACGATCGGGTCGGTCTTCTTGCATCCTGGCGCGGCGGGCTCTGCTGCGATCGGGCGTGCGCCACCTGAGGAGGCTGCCACAGTCGAACCGCCCTGCGACGTCTCGCCGACGGCGTGCACCGTGGCATCTGACGGCTGCGGCTCGGGCACTGGTGTGAGGGGAGTGTCAGGCATTGAAGTACACCTCCGACTTCTTTCCGAACAGACCCTGGGGTCTGAAAATCACGAGCAGCATGAGCGCGACGCCCACGAGGATGAAGCGCACCTGGCCGCCTTGGACGCCGGTGATCGGCAGGATCTCTTCGCTGACCAGCAGCGACACGATGCCGTCGGTCGCGACGATGACCACCCAGAAGATCATCGAGCCGACGATGGGGCCGAAGACCGTGGCGGCGCCGCCGAGCAGCATGATGGTCCAGAGGAAGAACGTCGTCTGCGTGCCGAAGTTGTCCGGCTGCACCGACCGCGGCAGCACGAAGATCATGCCTCCGAGGCCGCCCAGCACGCCGCCGAGAATCAGCACCTGCATCTTGTAGGCGAAGACGTTCTTGCCGAGCGAGCGAACGGCATCCTCGTCTTCTCTGATGGCTTTGACCACGCGGCCCCAGGGGCTGCGCACCAGACGCCAGACCAAGAGCATCGAGAGGGCGACGACGACCCACGCGAAGATGATCGTCCAGAGATCCTCTTCGGTGTAGGTCAGCGGGCCGATCTCATAGAGGCCGACGGGAATCGGGTTGAGCGACTGGAACGAGTCGGAGCCGCTCTGCATGCCGGCCGAACCGCCGGTGAGCCACGAGAGCTCCGGGGTCTTGGCCACCAGCCTGATGATCTCGGCGGCTGCGATCGTCACGATGCTGAGGTAGTCGGCGCGCAGGCGCAGCGTCGGTATGCCGAGCAGCAGCCCGAAGAGCACGGCTCCGAGAATGCTGAACAGCAGCCCGACGAAGAACGGCACCCCGAAGGTGTTCGACGTGATGGCGAAGAAGTACCCGCCGACGGCCATGAAGCCGGCCTGGCCGAAGTTGAGTAGCCCGGTGTAGCCGAAGTGAATCGAAAGACCGAGTGCGGCGAGCGCGTAGGCCGCCGTGGTCGGCGAGATGATCTCGCCGAGAGCCTGTGAGATGAACGACAGATCCATGGTTGCCCCTTATCCGATGCGTTCTCTGCGACCGAGGATGCCCTGCGGGCGAACCAGCAGCACCACGATCATGATCACGAGCGCCGTGACGTACTTGAGGCTGCCCGGCAGGAACAGACTGGAGAGATTCACTGCGATGCCGATGATGAGGGCACCGACGAGAGCGCCGTATGCGGTGCCGAGACCGCCGAGCACGACCGATGCGAAGATGAGCAGCAGAATCGACGCGCCGGTGTCCCACTGCTGCGTCTGATAGAACGCGAGCAGCACGCCGGCGACGGCCGCGAGTGCGGTGCCGCCCGTCCACACCACCCGAATGATCCGGTTGACGTCGATGCCTGATGCGGATGCCAGCGCCGGGTTGTCGGCGACGGCGCGCGTGGCCTTGCCGATGCGGGATTTCGTCAGCAGAGCCGCGGTGACGATGAGTAGCACGATGGCCACCAGCGAACCGAGCACGTCCCATTGGCGAAGCCGCACCGAACCCAGCACGAGCCACGCGTCACTCGACACCGGCATCACGATGCGGTCGGGGCCGAAGAGAAAGGCGTAGAGGTAGCGCAGTGCGAGCGAGAGGCCGATGCTCACGATCATCAGCGGGATGATACCCACTCGCTTCTTGCGCAGCGGCTTCCAGAGGGCGGCATCCTGCACCCAGCCGAAGACGCCGCCGACCACGAAGGCCAGGATCACGGCGATCCAGGCCGGCAGCGCCAGCGTGGTCATCGCGGTCACGGCGACGAAGCCGCCGAATGTGACCAGCTCACCGTGTGCGAAGTTGTTGAGCTTCGTCGTTCCGTAGATCAGCGACACCCCGATCGATGCGAGCGCGAGGATGAGTCCGAAGATCACCCCGTTGATCAGGCTCGGCACGAATTGGTCGGCGAGAAAACCGCCGCCCTCCTGTGCGAGCACGACTGTGGGCGCCGCGTGAGCGAGCGCACTTGCTGTCAAGGCCGTTGTCAACTGAGCCTCCCCGTTTGGCGATGGACGCGTGGGATGCCGCACGCGTCACCGTCACCACCCTCAGGGGGTTGCGACGGGTGGCACACAAGCTACCTCGCTTTTGTGTCGCCAATGTTACACAGGAGTCGGGGTAGACTGAGCGCACCGCGTCTGGAAGGAAGAAATGGCACACGACCCCTTTGCCTACACCGGTCTCACTTATGACGATGTGCTGCTGCTGCCCGGCCACACCAACGTCATTCCCAGCGAGGTCAACACCAAGACCCGCCTGACCCGTGAGCTGTCGATCAACATCCCCCTGCTGTCATCAGCGATGGACACCGTCACTGAGGCACGTCTCGCGATCGCTCTGGCCCGCCAGGGCGGCATCGGCGTGTTGCACCGCAACCTCTCGATCGAAGACCAGGCCCGCCAGGTCGACCTCGTGAAGCGTTCAGAGTCGGGCATGATCACCGATCCGCTGTCGACCTCTCCTGAGGCGACGGTGCAGGAGGTCGACGACATCTGCGGCCAGTTCAAGGTCTCAGGCCTGCCTGTGGTCGACGAGGACAACGTGCTCGTCGGCATCATCTCGAACCGCGACATCCGCTGGGTGCCGGTCGACGAGCGTGAGAACACCCTCGTCAAAGACGTCATGACCAAAGGCAAGCTGTTCACCGGCAAGGTGGGCATCAGCCGCGAAGAGGCCTACCGAACCTTCGCCACGCACAAGATCGAGAAGCTGCCGCTGATCGACGACGAGGGCCACCTCAAAGGCCTGATCACCGTCAAAGACTTCGACAAGGCCGAGAAGTACCCGCACGCGAGCAAAGACGGCTCGGGCCGTCTGCTCGTCGGTGCGGCCATCGGTGTGTTCGGCGATGCCTGGGAACGCGCCTGCGCACTGGTCGAGGCCGGCGTCGACGTCATCGTCACCGACACCGCCAACGGTGATTCGAAGGGCGAGCACGACATCGTCAAACGTCTGAAGACCGACCCGGCGACCAAACACGTGCAGGTCGTGGGCGGCAACATCGCGACCCGCGAGGGTGCGCAGGCGCTGGTCGACGCCGGTGTCGATGCCGTCAAGGTCGGCGTCGGACCCGGCTCGATCTGCACCACCCGCATCGTCGCCGGTGTGGGCGTGCCGCAGGTGTCGGCAATCTACGAGGCGTCGAAGGCGACCATCCCGGCCGGTGTGCCGCTGATCGCCGATGGTGGCCTGCAGCATTCGGGCGACATCGCCAAGGCGTTGGTCGCCGGCGCCGACACTGTGATGCTCGGCTCGCTGCTCGCCGGAACCGATGAGAGCCCGGGAGAGCTCGTGTTCGAGCATGGCAAGCAGTTCAAGCAGTACCGCGGCATGGGGTCGCTGGGTGCGCTGCAGACGCGCGGCCAGCGCACGAGCTACGCACGCGACCGCTACTTCCAGGCCGATGTGCCCAGCGACGACAAACTGATTCCCGAGGGCATCGAAGGGCAGGTGCCCTACCGTGGCCCGCTCGAGGCCGTCACCTATCAGCTCATCGGCGGTCTGCGCCAGTCGATGTTCTATGTGGGTGCCGAGAACATCGAGCAGCTCAAAGAGAACGGCAAGTTCGTGCGCATCACGCCGGCCGGCCTCAAAGAGAGCCACCCGCACGATGTGCAGATGGTCATCGAGGCCCCGAACTACCACGGTCGGTAGACCGAACGCCGCAGTCGCAGCAAACAGACGAGGGATGAACGAGGAATCATGAGTGAGACAGTGCAGATCGGCGTGTCGAAAACCGGTCGGCGAGGCTACGGCTTCAGTGACATCGCAGTGGTGCCCGATCGGCGCACCCGTGATGCCGGCGACGTGTCGGTGAACTGGAGCATCGACGCCTACCACTTCGATCTGCCTGTCGTCGGCGCGCCGATGGACTCGGCCGCCTCGCCTGAGACCGTCATCGCCCTCGGGCGCGCCGGCGGGCTCGGCGTGCTCGATCTCGAGGGCCTGTGGACGCGCTACGAAGACCCGACCGATGCCTACCGTCGCATTCGCGAGGCCAACGACGATCAGGCCGGGCGGGTGCTGCAGGAGGTCTACGCAGAGCCGGTCAAGGCCGAGCTGATCACTGAGCGGCTCGAGCAGATTCGTGCCGCCGGCGTGACCGTTGCCGGGGCGCTCTCGCCGCAGCGCACGCAACAGTTCTACCAGACGGTGCTCGATGCGGGCGTCGACCTCTTCGTCATCCGCGGCACGACGGTCTCGGCAGAGCACGTGTCGGCGACCACTGAGCCGCTGAACCTCAAGAAGTTCATCTACGAACTCGACGTGCCGGTCATCGTGGGCGGTGCAGGCACCTATACGACTGCTCTGCATCTGATGCGCACCGGTGCGGCCGGCGTGCTGGCCGGATTCGGCGGAGGCGCCACGTCATCCTCTTTGAAGACGCTGGGCCTGCGCACGCCGATGGCGACCACCGTGGCCGACGTCGCCGGCGCCCGCCGCGACTACCTCGACGAGTCGGGCGGTCGTTACGTGCACATCATCTGTGACGGCAGCCTGGGCTTCGGCGGTGACATTCCGAAGGCCTTCGCCTGCGGTGCCGACGCGGTCATGCTCGGCACGGCGCTCGCCCGTGCGAACGAGGCTCCCGGCGGCGGCTACCACTGGGGTGCCGAGGCACATCACGCTGAGCTGCCCCGCGGTCGTCGCGTGCAGGTCGGCAGCGTTGGGCCGCTCGAGCAGGTGCTCTTTGGGCCGGCGCACGATGCCACCGGCACGACGAACCTGATCGGCTCGCTGCGCAAGTCGATGTCGACCACCGGATACACCGAGCTCAAGGAGTTCCAGAAGGTCGCAGTCACCGTCTCGCACTACGAGGCCTGAACCAGACGTGTCCGAATCTGTGCCCGACTCGAACACACAGTCGGAGTCCGCTGTGCCGGGCATCCAGACGCCGCGACGCATCGGGGCGGCCGAGGCCAATCTTCTGATCGACGAGCTCGAGGCAGAGCTCTCAGAGCCGCCGCGCTCGACGCTGTCGGTGCTGCTGACGGCGAAGTGGCTCGGCGCGCTGTTCGTCGTGCTTCTGATCGTGGCCGGGTTTCTCGGGCTGGGCTGGTGGCAGGCGATGCGTGCGGTGACTCCGGGAGACGACGGCAGTCGTCACACCGAGACCGCGCGGCCTCTCACCGATCTGCTCACGCCCGGTCAGACCATGAACGTGCAGGCCATCGAGCAGCGTGCGACCGTGTCGGGCACGGTGCTTCCGGGAACGGCCACGATCGTTGCGAACCGCACCCAGCAGAACGCGTCGGGTGAGACCGGCGAGGCCCGTGACCGCGAGGGCAACGCGCTCGGCTACTGGGTCGTGGTGGGCCTTTCGGTGGAGGCTCCCCAAGCGCCCGCCGGAGCCGTGCTGCCCGTGGCCCTCGGGTGGGCGCCCGACCTCGACCAGGCCCGAGCGACACGTGACCGCGCCGAGGCTTTGGCGAATGCCGCGCCAGGAGAGGTCGGCGCAGCCGGCGCTGACGGGGATGCGATGGCCCTGAGCGCAGGGCCGCTGCAGCTGAGCGGGCGCATCATGCCGTTCGAAGGCGTCGAGAAGCAGCAGACCACGGCCGCCGACTACCTGACGCAGGTGGTCTCCGGACCCGAACTGATCAACGTGTGGCAGACCGACGACCGCCCATGGTTCGAGGGGTACCTGGTCGCCTCAGACGGCGTTCCCACGGTGGTCGGCAGCGGCCTGCAGACGATCTACTCGCCGCCGCCCTCGACTCAAGCGCAGATCAACTGGATGAACATCTTCTACGCCGCCGAGTGGGTGGTCTTCGCAGCCTTCTCTCTGTTCCTGTGGTGGCGTCTCGGCCGTGACGAGTACGAGCACGGTCTCGAATATGCCGCGCAGGAACGCGAACAGCTCGAGCTGCTGCGTCGTGTCGCAGTGCGATGAGCGCCCGCGTTAGGATGGAACCCATGACCCGTCAGCCGATTCTGCCGAAGCGCGATCGGCAGCGCATACCCGGTGCGATCAGGTTCTACAGCATCTTCGCCTACATCACCGGTGTGTTCCTGCTGCTGCTCTGCGCCGAGATGATCCTCAAGTACATTCCGTGGAATCACGAGCTCGGCGTCGGCTACGAGGTCTTCGCCGGCGGCGGTCACGTGCTCAACTTCGTGCCCTCGCTGCCCGAGTACATCGACAGCGCCGGCGGTCTGAACCTTTCGATCGGCGTGCTGATCGTGCACGGCTGGCTGTATGTTGTCTATCTGATCAGCGACTTCCGTCTGTGGACGCTGCTGCGGTGGCCGCTGCGGCGTTTCGTCGCGATCGCCTTGGGCGGCATCGTCCCGTTCCTCTCGTTCTTCGTCGAGCACCGCATGTCGCGCGCTGCGCGTAAAGATCTTGCCGAGCACAACGCCCGTGCCGAGGCTCACGACGAGGCCATCCTGGCACTGCGCAAGCAGGTCGCCGATGACGAGGCCCGTGCGGCAACGACCGCTGCACCTGGCGCAGCCGCTGAGAACGCGGCCGACGCCCGTCATCCGGCGACGCAGCCGGGCGAGCACGGCATCCGTCAGACCTCAGGCGACGCCGCACAGACCACGACCGACACCGACGAAAGCAGCGAGACGAAGTGACCCAGCAGACCCCCACTGCGGCAGCGGCCTCGAACGAGGCAGGCGCTGACGCGACGACACCCACGGTGCTCGTCATCGATTTCGGCGCGCAGTATGCGCAGCTGATCGCACGGCGCGTGCGCGAGGCGCATGTGTACTCCGAGGTCGTGCCGCACACTTGGAGCGTCGAGAAGATCCTCGCGAAGAAGCCTGCGGCGATCATCCTCTCGGGCGGCCCCGCGAGCGTCTTCGAAGAGGGCGCCCCGCACGTCGACCGCGCGCTGTTCGAAGCCGGCGTGCCGGTGTTCGGCATCTGCTACGGCTTTCAGGCCATGTCGTATGCGCTCGGCGGCATCGTCGATCAGGCGGCGGTGGGCGAGTACGGACACACCGAGTCTGAGATTCACGAAGCAGGCACGCTGCTCGAGGGCTCTCCTGCGAAGCAGTCGGTGTGGATGAGCCACGGCGTCGCGGTGAAGACCGCGCCCGAGGGGTTCGACGTGCTGGCGTCGACCGTAGGCGCGCCCGTGGCGGCGATCGAGGATCGCGGCCGTCGACTCTTCGGCGTGCAGTGGCATCCCGAGGTGCAGCACACTCCGCTCGGCCAGCAGGCGCTCGAGAACTTTCTGTATCACGGCGCCGGGCTGAAGCCGGAGTGGACCAGCGAGAACGTGATCGACCAGGAGGTCGCGAAGATTCGTGCCCAGGTCGGTGCGAGCAAGGTGATCTGCGGGCTGTCGGGCGGCGTCGACTCGGCTGTCGCCGCGGCTTTGGTGCAGCGTGCGGTCGGCGATCAGCTGACCTGCATCTTCGTCGACCACGGTCTGCTGCGCAAAGATGAGGTCAAGCAGGTTCAGGAGGACTTCGTCGCCGCGACCGGCATCCGTCTGGTGACGATCGACGCGTCGGAGCAGTTCCTGACTGCGCTGAAGGGCGTCAGCGAGCCGGAGCGCAAGCGCAAGATCATCGGCCGCGAGTTCATCCGCACGTTCGAGCGTGCGGCTCGCGACCTGCAGAATGAGGCCTCGGCCGACGGCGAAGAGATCAAATTCCTGGTGCAGGGCACGCTCTACCCCGATGTTGTCGAATCAGGCGGCGGCGAAGGTGCGGCCAACATCAAGAGCCACCACAACGTGGGCGGCCTGCCCGATGATCTGCAGTTCAAACTCGTCGAGCCGCTGCGGTCGCTGTTCAAAGACGAGGTTCGCTCGATCGGTCGCGAGCTGGGCGTACCCGAGGTCATTGTCAGCCGTCAGCCGTTCCCCGGGCCCGGCCTGGGCATCCGCATCATCGGCGAGATCACGCAGGAGCGCCTCGACATTCTGCGCGAGGCCGACGCGATCGCGCGCGAGGAGCTCACCAAGGCAGGGCTCGACGATCAGATCTGGCAGTGCCCGGTGGTGCTGCTGGCCGATGTGCATTCGGTGGGTGTGCAGGGTGACGGGCGCACGTATGGGCATCCGATCGTGCTGCGCCCGGTGTCGAGCGAAGACGCGATGACGGCTGACTGGTCGCGGCTGCCGTACGACGTGCTGTCAGTGATCTCGAACCGCATCACGAACGAGGTGCGTGAGATCAACCGAGTGGTTCTCGATGTCACGAGCAAGCCGCCGGGCACCATCGAGTGGGAGTGAGTCAGGCAGGCCTCGTCGCAGTGTGCGGCGGGGTCTGTTTCTGTTTTGGGCTGTTGGTCTCTCGGCTGTTCTGTCGTGCGTTTGTCTTGTGGGTGTCGTGTCTCAGGGCAGTTCTGTCTTGAACCGGGCGGGGCGGCGTGCGAGTGTGTAGAAGCCGCCTGAAGCGCGGGATCGAGTGTGCAGAATCTGTTGAAGACCCACCGAGTGTGTAGAACCTGGCGATGGCTCACTGAGTGTGTAGTTGTTGTGGGTGTTTGCTGTTGTTGGTCGCGTGTTCTGTGCTTTCGGTGGGTGGAGGCACTTTTGGATGGTGTGAGTGCGCAGAATCTGTTGATGACCCACTGAGTGCGCAGAATCTGCTGATGGCTCACTGAGTGTGTAGTTGTTGTGGGTGTTTGCTGTTGTTGGTCGCGTGTTCTGTGCTTTCGGTGGGTGGAGGCACTTTTGGATGGTGTGAGTGCGCAGAATCTGTTGATGACCCACTGAGTGCGCAGAATCTGCTGATGGCTCACTGAGTGTGTAGTTGTTGTGGGTGTTTGCTGTTGTTGGTCGCGTGTTCTGTGCTTTCGGTGGGTGGAGGCACTTTTGGATGGTGTGAGTGCGCAGAATCTGTTGATGACCCGCCGAGTGCGTAGAACCTGCTGATGGCTCACCCTGCTGATGGCTGACCGAGTGTGTAGAACCTGGCGATGACTCACCGAGTGCGCAGAACCTGTTACGCATAGCTGCAGGTGCAGCACGAAGTTCTCCACATCGGGTTGATCGGGGGAGACCCGGGGCAGGCCGATCGCTCATGCTGAAGCCATGTCACCGTCCAAACCGCAGCCGCTGCCGATTCAGATCAGGCATCGACCCTTCACGGTGGCAGAAGCACGAGACCTGGGAGTCACCCAGTCTCGCCTGCGGGCAAACGACCTCGCACAGCCCTACCGAGGGGTGCGCTGCGCACGAACCGAAACGCGCACAGCAGAATCGGCCCAGAACCATGCGGGTTCACCGCCAGAGATCCCGAAATCCCAGCGCCTCTACGCAGAAGTGACGCATCGCGCGCGGCAGTATTTGCCTCTGATGAGGCCGGGGCTCGCCTTCAGCCACCTGACCGCGGCGATCATATGGGGCCTGCCGCTGCCTCTCAGCATGATTGCTTCGGCGCTCGAACCCGACGGACTCGACGTTGCAGCGGCTGCGACCCTTTCGCGTCCGCGGCACCGCGGCATCCGCAGCAGGCGCATGCCCCCGACAGCTCATGTCTACACACTCGGCGATCTGCCGGTCTGCGATGTGCGGACGACTTGGAGGATGCTGGCCGATGTGCCGCATTATTCCGACGCTGATCTCGTGGCCGTCGGCGATTTTCTGGTCTGTCGCGCCGAGCTGCGTGCAGACGGCCGGCAGCCGTTCGCCGGGCCGAGGGAGCTCGTCGAGTGGACGGGGTCGCTGTCGGGTCGAAGCTGCAGAAGGATGCGCCAGGTCGCCCGTCTCGTGCATGACGGCTCGCAGTCGCCCATGGAATCGCTCACTCGGCTGCTGCTGCTGGAAGCGGGGCTGCCGGAGCCTGAGCTCAACGCCGACATCTACGACCGGGCTGGAGGCCACTTGGCGCGGGCCGATCTGCTGTATCGGGTGCAGAGGGTGATTCCAGAATTCGACGGGGATCAGCACCGCACGTCGCGTGCGCAGCATGCTCGTGATCGGGAACGGCTGAAGGCACTTCGGAACGAAGGGTACGAGGTTGTTCAGGCCGATCTGCGCACGCTGACCGATGCACGTGCAGGGCAGGAGTTCGTGGCCGAGGTCGAGCGTGCGTTGGTGCAGAGGGGCATGCGCCGGTGAGGCGAGCGAGCGACGAGCGAGCGACAAAAACGAGCCGCCGCGCGCGTTGTGAACGAGCTGGTCGGAGCGCGACACGCCGATCAAAAAAGTAGTCTGAGTAGACAGTTGCAGCGATCGGATTCCTCGCCGTAGCATCGAAAACAATTCGCCGAGAATGTGCTCGGCATCTCGATCACAACGTCAGTGGTCATTTCTTTCACAGGCAGTCAACCGCATCGTCGCGGGGTTGCGCTGTGCATCCATCAGAGCAGTAACCGGTCACACGGATGTGTTCGGTCTCGCCCTCGCTCGCCCGAAAACACCACGGGTGCGGAACACCGAACAGACCACCACCACAACCGAACAGCGTCACGCCCGCCGGAGTGACAGCAGCAGCCCCAACCCGAACATTCAGAAAGGAAAGCAGTGACCGAACTGACCGCCGTGACGAGCTCCATCCCCGTGCTGACCGGATCGATCCGCGTGATCGCGCCCTCAAGAAGCTCTGAGCCACGACACTCTGAGTCACGACACTCTGAGTCACGACGCCCAGAGCCACGGCATCCTGAGTCGCAACTCGCTGAGTTCGATGCGAACGATGTCGCGCGCCCGGTCGCTGCTTCTCCCATAAGTCACGAGCGCTCGGTCGACACTCGCGCCATCGACATCACACGCATCGCCGACCGTGCCGGCGCACCCTCGCGGCGCGTGGCGAGCGGGGTCGCTGCCACGGCATCCGCCGCACACCGCCTGTTCGACTTCGCCGTCACCACACGACACAGCACACTCGCAGCCTGGCGCAATGCGATCTGCGTGATCTTCGCGCTCGCGGGGGTGGCGACGGCGGTCTGGGTCGCGCGCATCCCCGAAGTGAGCGCACAGCTCGGCATCGGCAGCGGCGGCGTCGCGATTCTGCTCGTCGGACTCTCGAGCGGTTCGATCACCGGGCTCGCCGTGGCACCGGGGCTGATCGGCCGCCTCGGCGCGCGACGCATGCTCACCGCCGCGATCATCGGCATCGGGCTCGGCCTCACCGCGATCGGCGTGGCAGTCGATGTGTTCGCGCAGACCGGATTCGCCTTCGCGGCGCTGATGCTCTTCGGATTCAGCCTGAGCTCGGCATCGGTCACGATGAACCTCGAAGGCACTACCGTCGAGAAGCGCGTCGGCCGCACGATTCTGCCGATGATGCACGCCTGCTACAGCGCGGGCACGATCACCGGCGCACTCGTCGGTGCGCTTGCCGCCTCGCGCGGCACGGGCCTGCTGCCGTACCTCGCTCTGGCGGCGGTGTTCCTGCTCGTCGCCGGCCTGGGCACACTGCGGACAGTGCCGGGCGCGTCGGCTCCGCAGCGCATCCATTTCGAGGCCCCCGATGCACGTGGTTCGTCGACCGCCCATGCGGCACAGAACGGTGCCGGCAGCGCTGCGCGACTGTCTGTGGACTCGGGCGAGGGCGAGGCATCAACCGGCATGCGGGCACGACTGCGCGCACGCTTCGGGCTGCTGGCTGACCGACGGCTGCTGCTCATCGGTGTGATGATGGTCGGCATGTCATTCGTCGAGGGCTCGGCCAACGACTGGCTCAGCCTCGCGGCGGTCGAGGGGCACGGCCTCGATCACTCTGCTGCGGCACTGGTGTACGCGACGTTCGTCTCGGCGATGACGCTCGGCCGCCTCGTGGGAGGCCCTCTCGTCGACCGTTTGGGCACGACGCGAGTGCTGCTCGGCTGCGCCACGATCGCATCGATCGGGCTGGCCACATTCATCTTCGGCGCGGGAACGCCGCTGATCTTCGTGGCGACCGCGCTGTGGGGGCTGGGTGCGTCGCTCGGGTTCCCGGTCGGCATGTCGCTGGCCGCCGACCATCCGACGGATGCGACCCGCCGGGTGAGCATGGTCTCGATCTTCGGGTACTCGGCTTCGCTCGCTGGGCCCCCCGCTTTGGGCATGCTGGCCGAGCACTTCGGGATTCTGCACGGATTCGTGCTCGTGCTCGCATTCGTGGTGATCTCGCTGGCGGTTCTGCCCGGAACGCGCAAAGCGCGAGGCGTGAGCGCCTGACAGCACGCGGGGCGCGTATCGGGCGCACGTGAGCGACTGCTCAGTGCAGAAGTGACTTCTGACGCCGCTTCTGCGCTGAGCAGTCGCTGTCTGCGCTGATGGGGTACTCGATTTGCCGCAGACCCCTACGTGACCGGGCCTGAACCGGGTCAGAACCGATGAATCGCCCGGCACACTGAACTCACTTGATCACGAATGCCTTTGGCAGCCGACTTCAGGCTGTCGAGACTTCCGAGGAGTTCACCTATGAGAAGACACCTTCATCGAATCGCCCTGTTTGCCGCCGGGGCACTGCTCTGCGGCCCGGCTGCAGTGACATCGACCGCCCCTGCCGCATTTGCCGAAGACGACAGCAGACACCCCGATCAGCTGCTCACGACGCAGAGCACGCAGCAGGTGCTGTGCGCGCTCTCGAAGAGTGAAACAGCGGATGCCGCAACAGTGAGTTCTCTGCGTCGAGGAACAGCGTCGCTGGTCGTCGATCGGCAGGAAGTCACCTCTGCATGGATCGACATCGAGCGCTCCGACCTCGATCCGGCACAACTGCACATCACGCTCGAGAAAGAGGGCGCGGATGGGGCTCCCGCGACGACCGTGATCGACGGCACTGCGGGCTCCGGCTCGGGCGATGCCTCTGCATCAGTGCACGCCACCACGTGGGGTGTGACCATCGTGACTCCGCTGACCGTCGGCGACTACCAGCTTCGGGTCAGCACGCCGCAGACGGATCTCGAGCAGTCGACCGTCGCACTGACCACACTCGACCAGAACGGCGTCTGGGTCGATGCGCAACAGCGCATGATGCCGCTCGCGCTTGACGAACCTGGGCCGGATGACGGGGCATGCGAAGATCCCGACCACGGCGGTGGCCAGAACGCGGGTGGGGCAGAGAAGGCCACCGACGGCTCGAACTCCGACTCCGATGCCGCGCATGACTCTGCTGCAGACACCGCCAACGACGGAGCCCTCGCGCGCACCGGCATCGCCATCGGCTGGACCCTCGGCATCGTCGCCGCCCTGCTGATCGCAGGGCTCGCACTGCTCTGGGCAAACCGCCGACGCACGATCGAGGCCAGCGCGGCGTCACATCCGACGAACACCGATCAGGAGAACGACCGATGAGACACCGCACCGATACCTCTGCACTCGTTCGCACACATCGCATCCGCACGCTGGCCCAGACGCTGGTCGCGGCGGGCGTAGCCCTCGCAGTCGGCCTCAGCCAGGCATCGCTCGCCGCGGCCGACACCTCGACCAACCCGAACGACACGCCGCTGACCCCGGCGACGGGCGTCTCAACCATGGGGCCGGGTGAAACGTACATTCCGATGGTCGACACCGAAGCCGGCAAATGGCCGAAAGTGGCAGACGGTGCCGCTCCCGTGCGCAGCTTTCACACCGCCGGCGCAGACGTGTCCGTGCCGCTGGAGCTCGCTGCCCAGGGCACTCCCGCCGAGACCGACCCACAGGATGCCGTCGTGCGCGTGACGGTGCTCACCGCACCGGGTGCACCGGGCGGTGCGCCGACCCAAGTGCTCGCCGGCGGCGACGCCTTCTTGTCTGTGCCAGCAGGCGAGAGCCGCAGCACGATGGTCGTCATGCCCGTGCAGAACAAGGCGATCGCGCTGCATACGACCACCGAGACGAATCTGCGCATCGAGAAGATGGCCACGTTCAGCAGCAAGACCGGAACACCCGGCGGGCTTCAGGCGGTCGACCAGCCTGTGGTGCGCGCCGATGCGGCCGTGGGTACAAGCGCGCCGCAGCTGCGTGCCGTGCCCGGCGAGACCGAGCCGGGGATGCTGGGGGCGTCCGCCCCGACGTCCGGGCTCGGCGGATCGCTGACGTTCGGCGTCACCGGTCAGGGCGGGGTGCCGAGCGCCGGTGTGCGCTCGGTGTCGCTGAGCATCCGTCTGCAGTCGAACGTCGGGCAGACGGTCACCGTCGCCGGCCAGCGTCTGCAGACCTCGCCGGGGGAGGACGTGCTCAACGTGTTCGCAGACCCCGACGCACAGGGCAACGTGACGATCGAGACCGAACAGCCGACCAGCGTGCGCGCCGCCGTGCGCGGCTGGGTCGACAACGGCGGCCAGAACGCCGAGACGCTCAACGCCGGCTCCGGGCTGATGAGCCTCGGCGCGGCTGCGGTGCGCAGCGACGAGCCGGGCGACGGTCAGCCTCGCAGCTATCACGTCGAGGCCGGAGATGCGCAGGCAATCGACCTCACCGGGGCTCCGAGCGACGCGGCGTTCGCGTTCGTGCAGGCCGACGTCACAGGGGTCACGACCCGCAGCCAGCTCGAGGTCGGCGACTTCTACCTTGGTCGTGGGCGGGGGCTCGCCGTACAGCCGCAGAGGACTGAGAGCGAGCTGATGATCGTGCCCGTCGTCGGCGGAGTCATCACGATGCGAGAGGGCGCAGCCGACGTCACTCTGACCGTGCGGCAGTATGTGCTCAGAGATCACGACGGTTCAGACGTTCGCCCGGACGAGAACGATCGCATGCTCATCACGAGCCCTGATAATGGCAGCACGCAGCACCTTGAGCACAGCGCGACGTTCACGATGCAGGGGCTCTATACACAGGGGCAGAGCTCGCTCGACCGCATTGAGATCCATGCGCGCAAGGCGTCTGGCGGTGCTCCCAGTCTGGTCGCCACGGCAGAGGTCGCCCCTGACCCCGATCACCCCGAGACGCTCGCCTGGCAGGCAGAGGTGAGTGCGCCCCAAGGCGGCGACTACGTGTTCACCGCTGTGGGCAAGGACGCCGACGGAACGCTTGCCACACAGGAGATCACCCTGCACATCGAACTGCAGAGCGATACGTCGACGCCGATGGTGTCCAATGACGCCTGGGTGCTGCGCAGCGGCACGTTCGTCAAGGCCGAGGATGCGCTGGCCGCGCCCGACCAGACTGGGGGGACCCCGGGCAACGGCCTGCTCGAGGAGAATCCGAGCAGCTCGTCTGCGCAGATCGACGAGGTGCAGGCCGACAGCGTGCTGGTCACCGACCAGCCGCCGTTCGCGCCGGGCGACGTGTTCGTCACTGGCTCGATCGACGCAGAACAGAGCGGTGTGCTGCGCACGGTGCAGTCGATCGATCGCACTCCACAGGGTTGGCGGGTGCATACTGCCGATGCTGCTCTGACCGATGTCTTCCAACAGGTGGATGTCGCGCAGCAGACCGACACGGCACCCTTGGTCGACCCCGCGAAGGTGAAAGCCGAGACCGCGTCGCAGCCAGTTGCCGACAGCGACCCGGTCACCATTGAACGACCGGCGTCTGGCGAGGGCGTGCAGCCGCTGCAGGTCGTGCCCTCCGTCGACGTGTCGTCGGGCAGCCAAGGCCACGAGACGACCGACTGCACGGTCACTGAGAACGTGGACGACGACCTGACCGGTCGACAGGATCAGACCGCTCCGGTGTGTCCGGAGTCTTCTGACGAGCACGGGTCGCTGAGTGACGGCGTCGGAGCGCACGTCGAACAGGGCTTCAAGGCCACCGTCCAGCTTGCCTGGGACACCAAGAAAGACCCCTTCGGGGGAGACGTACTGGTCGATGACGTGAAAGACATCTCCCAGCTCGCTCCACAGGAACGAGCCTCACGGGAGGCCAAGACTGCGCTCGACGGAGGAGTCTCTCTCGGGTTCACTGGCGAAATGACGCTCGGTGTCGACGTCGGGCTGAAAGTCGGACTCCGATGGGGGTGGGTGCCCAAGCCGTTCGTCAAAGACCTGCATGCGATCATCGAGAATCAGACGAAGGTGAGCTACTCACTGAAAGCATGGCTGAAGGCGAGTGCCTCGGCGAAGGCGAAGTATCGTCTCGTGAAGCTGCCCATCTCGGCGATCACCGTGATGGCCGGCCCTGTTCCGGTCATTTTCAAACCGTATGTGAATGTCAACGTCGGCGCTCAGATCTCGTTGACGGGAAGCCTGATCATGTCGGGCTCCACCACCACCAAATCAAGGTACGGCTTCACCTATGCAAATGGAAAAGTGACGAAGGTCGCCGTCACGGAGAAGTCCGGAGACCCGGTCAAAGCCACCAGTTCTGGTGTGACCATGACAAAGTCGGTCAAGATCGACGCCTCGGCAGGGCCGTCACTCGAAGCGGGAGTGCTGCTGTACGGGGCACTCGGACTGCAGGCCGAGCTGAGCCTTGCCGCGGGAGCGACTGCACAGGGAGCGTGGGAGCAGGGGGTCGTGGACGGCCAGCCCTTCAACCGGCTGAAGTACTCGGCGTCAGCCTACCTGGCAGCCGGTGCCCAGGGATCGGCCGAAATTCGCATTCCTGTGGTCGACTTTCGCCTGAAGTCGTTCCTGCTGGTCGAATTCTCTCGACGGCTCGACATCTGGCACGGAGAGGGAAAGATGGACCTGCCGCAGTGATCGTCGCCATTCGCTCTGGTCGAGGGTTTACAATCCCTGTGCAGATGCACTTGGGGGAGAGGGCGCATTCGCACACCCTCGATCAGAACGGAACCTCGCACTGTGGCGATTCAGACACTCACCCGACGGCGAGCCGAACTTGCCGATCAGCTCGCCCGTCGTGCGCTGCAGACACCTGATCGCACAGTGCTCATCACCGGAGCCTCCGGCGTCGGCAAGACGCTGGTCGCCGCCGAGGTGCAGCGGCGGATGCGGACACAGGACTCTGCCCACCCCGACTCGAGGGTGTTCACGCTCCAAGTCTCGCCAGGCGTCGTCTCATCTGGCGACGCTCAGACCGACCGGAGATGGCTTCGACGGCAGCTGCTGCGCGCAGCACGCGAGGCTCGACTCGAGCGGGTCGACCTCGCCACCATCGAACGAGGCGGGGACGACCGTGCCATCCTCCATGCGCTGGAAGCGCTCAGCGAACCCGGCCTTGTGCTTCGACTTGAGAACGCGGACGGGCTCGATCCGGCATCCGCCGCGTTGATCGCGGAGGCCGCCGACGCAGCTGCCATCGCGCTGCTCATCACGACACGAGATCGCGCCGCGCTGCCTGAACCGCTCTACGAGCGAACGCGTCGGTCGGACGCCGTTTCGTGGCGGCTCGCGGCCCTCGACGGCGACGAGACGCGTGAGATCGTCGATGCTCATCTCGGCGGCGAGACGCATTGGCAGGCGGCGGCCCAGCTGCACGCCCTCACCGCGGGCAACCCGGAGCTGCTCGATGCGGTGCTCGCAGATCTCGACGACGCCGACGGGTGGCGGGTCGTTCGCGGCATCCGGCTGCTGCGCGACGGGGTGTCGGTCGGGCACAGGTTGCGGGAACACCTGCGACGGCTGCTGCGCAGTCGAGACGACGCCGAGGTCGAGCTGCTGCTCGCGATCGCCATGGCCGGCGACCTGCCGGTGCGCTCCGTCGAGGTGCTCAGCGCACCCGCCGTGGTCGACCGCAGTCTGGCCGACGGCCTGTTGCAGCAGCATGACGGATTCGGCGTGAGCGGTCAACGGCTGTCGGTGAGCCCCGAGGTGACTCGGCAGACGCTGCTCGACGTCTCGGGGCGGGCCGCTCGACATCGCGCGCTGCGGCATCTGGACAATGTGCCAGCGGTGCTGCGCTCAGCGTGGGGACCGAACAACGAGGCCGAGGTGATCAGGCAGCGCCTTGATCTCGAGCCTGAGACGGTCTCTGCCGCAGAGCTGCTCGCGGCTGTCGGCGCCTTTGTCGAAGGCGGGGCGCTCGATGCCTCGGTGCCGCTGCTTCAGCAGGTGATTGGCAGTGACGAGCTCAGCAGTGCGGAGCTCGATGAGGCACGGTTCCAACTGGCTTACGCTCTGCTGCGCACAGGCCATGAGGATGGCGCGCGTGCGATGGTCGGCCAGTTGGGCGATCCGTTGACGGCGGCGTTCGCCGGGCTGTGGTTCGACGAGTCGGAGACGGTGCATACCGGTGTCGACGCGGCCGCAGTGCGGCTGCTGAACGCGGTGCGTGGAGTGCGACAGGGACAGATGGTCGACGTCTCGCAGCTCGATGCGCTGGCAGCCGATCCTGCTGCCCCCTCACGGCTGCGTTGGCTCGCATGTGCGTATGCGCTTCTGGCCGGGCTCGAGTCTGGCGTGCCACTCGTACGAGTAGAACGGGTGGAATCGGCGATCGCCGAGATGTCTGTGCAGGCCAGCCGCATCGACCGATGGATTGCGAACGATCTGACCCACGCACACGTGCTCGGGCTGCTCAGCCACCGCCGCCCCTGGGCGGCGCAGTCTGCAGCGATGGTGCTCAACGGGATGGCAGTGACCTCGGTCAGCAATGCGAATGCGTCGCTGGGACTCGGGGTGATCGCGAGCGAGACGGGTGATCTGCGCGCGGGGCGGCGGATGCTGCGACAGGGGTTGGTGCTGCTCGACGACTCCGATCCGACCGGGCTCGCCGCCTACGCGGAGTCTGCGCTCGAAGCCGTGCAGCTGCAGCTCGATGAGGGACCGCCACCGGCTGACGACCTGTCATATGCGGCTGAGCCCCGGCGAGGAGTGCCGAAGCGGGAGGGCGCACGGTCTTACGGCGTCTCGCGGATGTTTCGCATGGACATCGTGCGCCGAGATCTGCTCACTCATGCCATGCGCACGTGGCGAGCCGATCGCATTGCGGGTTCGGACGGCGACGGCCAGCAGAGCATGCTCGGAGACTGGGACGCGGTGCGCGCAGCCTATGATGCGGCGATCGAGGTCGAGACTGCACACAGACACGCATGGGCGGCTCTGCAGCTGCTGCACGATCGAGCTCGCCTGCTGCCGGGACCGGTCACGACCGAGTCTGCTGAACTGGCCGAGCGGCAGGCAGACGAACTCGACGGCGAGCTGGCGCGCGCGATGGTGCTCTTTGTGCAGGGCAGGGCGCTCGGAGATGCAGCGATGATCGGGCGTGCTGCCGAGGCCTTCGGGGCGGTGGGGCGGATCGTCCCGCAGGCCGAGGCACTGGCAGCACGGGCGGGGCTGCTGCGCGAGCAGGGTCAGCGGTCGGAATCCGACGCAGAACTCTGGCGAATGCACGATCTGCTGTTGGCGGCGGGGCCGGTGAACACACCGCTGCTGAACAGAGTGCGTTGGAACGATCCACGGTTCTCGCATCGAGAGCAGCAGATCGCTCCGCTGGTGGCTCGGCACCTCACCAACCGGGAGATCGCAGCACATCTGGTGCTGTCACCGCGCACGGTCGAAGGCCACGTGCAGCGCATGCTGCTGAGACTCGGCATCGATCATCGCGCTCGAATCATCGGTGACTCCGAACGGCCGCTGCCTGGGCAGCAGGAGGACTGAGCCCTCTCAGGCGCAGTCAGTGCTTGCGTGTGCCGAACACGATGAGCACGACGCTCAGTGCGGCGATGATCGCACCGATCACGAACATGACGCCGTAGGTGATCATCGGCGCCAGCGCCGACAGAATGGCGGGAATGAAGAATCCCAGATACGTCAGCGAGTAGTACACGCCGACCATGCCGCCGAGGTGCTCCGGCCGGGCATTGCGCTGAGTCTCCTGGAGTCCGGCGATCAGCAGCAGGCCGTATGCGAAGCCGAGGGCAGCGGCAGCGATGACGGTGATCACCATGCTGTGCGTGAATGCCGAGAGCGCGGCGATCAGCACACCGACGATCACGGCGCACATCGCCGAGGCGATGGCCCGCTGGCTGTGCGGCTTGATGAACTTGCGAGCCATCTGCTGGCTGAGCACGCCGAAGCTCAGTGCGACGAAGCAGAGGATCCCGGCGAAGGCCACCTCGAAGCCAGGCACCTGATCCATCACGAGCGACGGCAGCACGGCATAGGCACTCGCGGCAGCGCCGAACACCCACGGGGCCATCGGCAGCACGACGAGCAGAAAACGCGGTGAGACCGCCTCTTTGAGCTTCAGCGCCTGCCCCAGCGACTCGTGCTTGGTCGACACCTTGGTCTCGTCGCCCAGGGGCACGCCGGTGACCGTCGGGTTGGTCTCGGGTGTGCCGATCAGCATCAGCCACAGCGCCGCGGTCAGCACGATGTTCACGGCATAGGGGGCGATCTCGGGAATCGGGGTGAACTGTGCCAGCAGCGCAGCGACGACGGCGCCGAGAGCGAACCCGACCGTCAGCGCCATAGTGGCTCGGCGGGCACCTGCGCCAGCATCCCCGGAATTCGAGTACGGCCTGGTCGACAGCTCTTTGATCCAGCTCGACCCGACTGCCATCACCAAGCCGAGCGCGAGGCCCGAGAAGATGCGGCCGACGAAGAGCAGCACGTGATCGTCGCCGCCCAGCATCAGCAGGATGCTGCCCGCGATAGACAGAGCAGGGGCGAGATGCATCAACGGCCGACGGCCGCGCAGATCAGAGAGCGGGCCGCCGATCAGCAGGGCGGGAATGATGCCCACGACATATGCCCCAAGCAGTACGTTCACACTCTGCACGCTCATGTGCTCGTGGATGCGATACATCGCGAGCAGCGGGGTGAACTCGTTGCCACCCCACGCCACGGCGAAGAGCACCCCGGCGGCGGCAAGCCAGTCGGGGCGCTTCGGCTGCCAGCGTGGGTGCCGGCCCGGTAGTGCGGCTGCGGCGGATGCGTTGGACGGATTGTGCTGAGACATGCGTGTGGTGTTTCTCGTTTTCACTCGACGAATCGAACTTGATGGCTGGTGGACTTCTGCGACGCTGCAGGGGTGCTGCGTCGGCGACACTGCCGAGCGACTGAGGTGGCGAATGCCGGTGCGGCGGATGTCGCAGTCGGCGGAGTGCGGATGTGTCGGCCCGGCATACGGCCGAGCTGAGACGAAGCGGGCTGAGTTCAGCGTGCGATCAACGGGGGCTGGCTCCATGAATGTCGCTGAAATGGTGGTCGAGCGCTTTGACGAACTGATGTGGATCGCCGGTGCGCAGCGCCTCGAGCAGATCGTGATGCTGCTTGAGCACGCGGTAGGGGCGGTCGCTGCCGGTCTTGACGGCATAGGCCGTCATACGACGCTGGCGGTCGCTGAGCTGCTGATATACCGCAGTCAGAATACGATTGCCGGCCGACTCGACGAGAACCTGGTGAAAGTGCAGATCGGCGACGATGAACGCCTGCAGGTCGGGGTCGTCGGCGAGTGCGGCCTCTTGGCTGACCAGCGTTGCCTCGAGCTCGTCGGCCACCTTTTTGAGTAAGGCGGGAGACGCGGCGAGTCGGCTTGCCGCCCACGACTCGATCAGACGACGAGCCTCGAGAATCTCATTGCCCTCGCTGCTGTCGACGCCTTCGACAAGGGCTCCGCGCTTGGGATAGAGATGCATCCAGCCTTCGGCCTGCAGCCGAAGGAACGCCTCGCGCACCGGAGTGCGACTGACGCCGAGCTGTTCGGCGATCTCGCCTTCGCTGAGCAGTGTGTTCCCCGCAATGTCGCCGAGGATGATGCGCTCTTTGAGATCGCTGTAGACGCGTTCTGACGCCAACGCCGCCACAACCAGCCCCCTTCGGGTATACAACATAGATACAAGATGTATCTAGGATTGTACACCCGCCGAGGGCTGGCGCAAAGTCACAGGCGCGTCGCGCTGAACAGAGTCAGTCGCGGCTGCTGGCAAGAATCGCGAACAGACGCAGGAACTCCACGTAGAGCCAGATGACCGTGACGGCGATGCCGAAGGCTGCGGTCCAGCCGAACTTGGCCGGCGCTCCCTGCTGCACACCAGTCTTGACCATGTCGAAGTCGAGAACGAGTGAGTACGCGGCCATGATGACCACCAGAATGCCGACAATGACGCCGACCGGGATGCCGAAGATCTGCATGCCCAACACGCCGAAGGGGTTCGACGTCGCGCCGAAGACCATCATGCCCACGTTGATCAGGCTGAACAGCAGGTAGCCGCCCATGGCGATCATCAGGATCTTGGCGCCCTTGGCCGACGCGCGCACCTTGCCGCTGCAGAAGAGCACCAATGTGACGGCGAACACGCTGAGCGTCGCCAGCACCGCCTGAACGACGATGCCACCGTAGTACGTCGTCGCGAACACCTGCGAGATCGCTCCGACGAAGAGCCCTTCGAAGACGCCGTAGGCGAGGATGAGCGGCACGGACGGCTGCTTCTTGAACGAGTTGACCAGGCCGAGCACCAGGCCCACGATGACGCCGGGAAGCAGCAGCACCGGGAACATCCAGCCGACGACGGCACCGACGAGAATCGTGCCGAAGAGCATCGCGGTCTTCACGATGACGCCGTCGTAGGTCATGCGCTCCGAGGCTGGCAGCGCCGAGCCCGCGGCCGGGAAGGCCTGCGGCTGAGTCTGCTGAGGAAGTCCCTGTTGCGTCTGCTGTGTCTGGGGTTCGGCCCCGGCCGGGCGATCGTACATCTGGCGCAGCTGATCTGCCGTTGCGGTCTCACCCACCTGCGGCGTCTTGCCGTTGAAATAGGGGTTTCTCGAGAGAACGGGGTTGTCCAGAGCCACGAAGGCCTCCTCATTGTCGTGTCGTGGTCAGCCGCGCTGTCAATGTCGCTGATCGGCAGCGGTGCCGCGGCGCATACACATTCTAGAGAACGCAGCTGTGCGCAGCCTATTCCCCGCGGGCCGCCACAGCCTCGTCCACGGCGCGAACCAGATCGTCGTCGCCGAAGACAAAGCCGTCTTCGGTGAGTCGCTGGGGAACCACATGCTGATCGGCGAGCAGCAGGTCGTCGGCTGCGGTGCCGAGTGCCATGCGCAGTGCCCATGCCGGCGCCGGCAGCAGATGTGGGCGTCGCAGCGCCCGGGTGACCGCACGGGTGACCTGCTCGCTCGTGGCACCGCTGGGCGCTGCGATGTTGGCCGGCCCGGCGATCTCGCTCTCGGTGGCCAGATGCACATAGGCAGCCGCCTCGTCGCTCAGTGACACCCATGGCCAGTGCTGTCGCCCCGAGCCGAGCCTGCCGGCGAGGCCGAACTTCGCAAGGGTGACCAACGGGCCGAGAGCGGCACGTGTCGAGAGCACGATTCCGGTGCGTGCATGTGCGATGCGTGTGCTGTCTGCCGCAGCACGCGTCGCGGCCTCCCAGCGGCGTGTGACGGCAGCGAGAAAGCCTTCGCCGGGGGCGGCCTGCTCGGTGAGCCGTTCGCCGGGGCGGCTGCCGTAGAAACCGACCGCCGACGCCGAGACCCAGGCGGCCGGGGGCTCTGTCGAGGCCGCTATGGCCCGGGCGAGCGTACGAGTGCTCGAGACACGGCTCTCAAGGATGCTGCGGCGACGCGATTTGGTCCACGGCAGCTTCGCGATGCTGGTTCCGTTCAGAGAGATGACGGCGTCGGCCCATTCGACGGACTCGGGGTCGATCTCAGCGGTCGTCGGCTGCCACTGCCATGTGGGGGTCGAACCTGAATCGCTGTGCGAGCCGGGGCGTGTGAGTATGCCGACCTCGTGGCCGGTGTGGGCCAGCTGTCGACGGATTTCGGACCCGATGAGTCCGCTGGCTCCCGCGATGAGCACTTTCATAGTCACTCCTCTTCACTGGTGATGCCTGTTTCACTGGTGATGCCTGTGTTTCACCGACCATACCTGCAAGTAGCTTACTTGGTAAGCATGCGGTGTTACGATCAGTTCATGCGCACCTCGCCCGACAGCTCTGACCGTACCGGCTCGCCGACTCTGCAGGGCGGAAAGACCGACTCGCGTCGGCCGAGCCGTCAGCCGAGCCGCTGGCTGCGCATCGGGCTGCCCGTCGTGCTCACGCTGCTGTGGCTGGTGTTGGGAGGGCTGGGCGGGCCGACCTTCGGCAAGATCTCACAGGTCGCCTCGACCGATGCGACCACATTTCTGCCTGCCAGCTCACAGTCGACGCAGGTGCAGCAGTGGCAGCAGCGCTTCGCGGACGACCCCGACGTGATTCCTGCGGTCGTCGTCTTCACCACTGAAGACAACCGCGAGCTCACGGCCGGCGACCTGCAGCAGATCACTGATCGCGTCGCCGCCGCCGCAGACGGCGCCACCGCCTCTCCGGTGATCCCCAGCGAAGACCGGCAGGCGGCGCAGGTCGTCATCGAGCTCGACCGCGGCGACGGACCGAAGGCTCCCGTGCAGCAGCTGCAGCAGGCTCTCGCCGACGCTGGCCCGGCATCCACCGACATCGAGGCACACGTGACGGGGCCGGCCGGCTACGCCGCAGACCTCAGCGCAGCCTTCGCCGGCATCGACGGAGTGCTGCTGATCGTGGCTCTGAGCGCCGTGCTGGTGATCCTCGTGCTGGTCTACCGGTCGCTGCTGCTGCCTTTGCTGGTGCTGCTCACTTCTGTGTTCGCTCTCTGCGCCTCGATCCTCACTGTCTTCTGGCTCGCCAAGGCGGGTGTCGTGCAGCTGAACGGGCAGTCGCAGGGCATTCTCTGCATTCTGGTGATCGGCGCGTGCACCGACTATTCGCTGCTCATCGTGCACCGATATCGCGAGCTGCTCACCACAGAGCCGAGCGTGTGGAGGGCGGTGCTCGCCGCCCTGCGCGCGAATCTCGAACCGGTGGCGGCTTCGGCCGGCACCGTCATCGCCGGGCTGCTCTGTCTGCTGCTGAGCGACCTGAACTCGAATCGCAGCCTCGGCCCAGTGACCGCGATCGGCATCGTCTGGGCGTTCCTCGCCGCGATGACGTTGCTGCCGGCACTGCTCGCGCTGGTCGGCCGAGCCGGCTTCTGGCCGAACGTGCCGCGACTGCGGGCCGCACATGTCTCGAACGAGCGCACCGGTCGGCTCTGGCCCGCGGTGGCCCGATTCGTCGACCGTCGTCATCGCACGGTGTGGATCGCGAGCGTCGTGCTGCTCGCCGCTGGTGCGACCGGGCTGTTCGGGCTGAACGCGAACGGCGTGCAGCAGCGCGACCTGGTGCTCACCGAGAATCAGTCGTCGACAGGTCAGGCGCTGCTTGAGCAGCACTTCGCAGGCGGCACAGGCAGCCCGGTCACCGTGATCGCAGACGCGACGGATGCGTCGGCTGCCTTGGACGCTCTGCGTGCGGCCGACGGCATGAGCGGTGCGTACCAGGTGACGGACGGTCCGAGTGGGGCGCCTATTCCGGGGGCGCAGCCGCTCGAGGTCGACGGGCATGTGCAGCTGCGTGCGACGCTTGAGCACGGCGCCGACGACCCGAGCTCGGAACAGGCCGTGCGCGAGCTGCGCGCCGACCTGGCCACTGCCGCCCCGAGCGCGCTGGTCGGAGGGGTCACTGCGACGGCGGTCGACACCAATGACGCCGCCATGCACGACCGCAACCTGATCATTCCGGTCGTGTTGGTGGTGATCACGATCATCCTCATGCTGCTGCTGCGTTCGATTGTGGCGCCGATCATGCTGCTGGGCGCCACGGTGCTCTCGTTCGCGGCAGCTCTCGGCGTCTCGTCGCTGATCTTCGACCACGTGCTGCACCTGCCCGGTGCCGACCCCTCGGTGCCGCTCTACGGGTTCGTGTTCCTGGTCGCGCTCGGCGTCGACTACAACATCTTCTTGATGACGCGGGTGCGCGAAGAGACCCGGTTCTTCGCCGAGAACGGCGTGCCCGATGCAGACCTGACGAGAAGGCAGCAGCATGATGCACATCTCAGCACCCGACGGGGCATCGACGAGGGACTGGTGCAGACCGGCTCGGTGATCACCTCGGCCGGCGTCGTGCTCGCAGCGACGTTCGCCGCACTCGGCGTGATCCCCATCCTCTTTCTGCTGCAGCTCGCCATCATCGTGAGCTTCGGCGTACTGCTCGACACGATTCTGGTGCGGTCGCTGCTGGTGCCTGCGCTCGCGATCTCGATGCGTCGAGTGCTCTGGTGGCCGTCGCGCCTTGATCGTGCGGGTTCTTCGAAACGCGGGGCATAATGTCTTCAGGTCGGCTGCCGCAGCCGACCGACTCACCCCATCGAACGGAGCAAGGCATGGCGCTGTACGCGATCACTTACAAGTACGTCGACGACGCGGAGAAGCTCGGCGAGGTGCGTCCCTCACATCGCGCCTACCTCACCGGGCTGCTTGAGAACGGGCAGAACCTTGCCTCGGGGCCGCTGACCACAGCAGGCCCGAACACCGCGCTGCTGATCTTCCAGGCCGACAGCATCGAGCAGGCCGCCGCACTGAGCGACGACGACCCGATGGTCGCCAACGGTCTGGTCGCCGAGCGTCACGTGCAGGAGTGGAACATCGTCATCGGCGGCTTCTCACACTGATCGTTCGACCAGCACTCGCGCCAGAGCGCGCAGCGCGGCGTCGAGCTCGCGGTCGTCGAGGTGCCCGTAGCCGATGACCAGCCCGTGTCGTGACTCGCTCTGATCGCCTCCGCTCCAATAGGTCGACAGTGCTGACACGGCGATGCCCGCTGCGGTGCAGCGGCGCATGAGATCGGCTTCGCGGTCGGGGGATGCCGTGCTCGCGTCGATCTGATCGCTCGCGTCGTCCGGATCCCTCGTTCGCAACGCACCCGTGGTGTCGCCGTCAGATGTCACCTCGATGACGGCGTGCAGGCCGCCGTCCATGGGAAACACCGTGATGCCTGCGAGCCCCTGCAGCTGCGTGAGAACGCGGCTGCGTCGCTGGCGATAGATGCGACGCATCCGAGCGGTGTGCCGGCGCAGCTCGCCTGACGACAGATACTCGGCGAAGGCGGTCTGCGTCATGGCCGACACCGGTGAGCCGAGATCGCGGCGCACCTGCAGCATCCGTTTGCGCAGCCGATCGCCGGCGATCACGAAACCGGTCGCGACCTCGGGGGCGACCGTCTTCGAATACGTGCCAAGGGTGACGACCACCCCGTCGTGCGGATCGTCCAGGGCGGCGAGCGCAGGCAGCGGCTGGCCGACGTAGCGCAGCTCGGAGTCATAGTCGTCTTCGATGACGATCACCTCGTGACGGCGGGCCCAGTCGAGCAGTTCGCGGCGACGGTCGGCAGGCAGCGACCCGCCCAACGGATACTGATGGCTGGGGGTCACGATCACCGCGTCTGGCATCGCCGCGGGAGGCCGCGGCAGTCGGTCGGTGAGCAGCCCCGACGTATCGACCTGCAGACGCTGGAGTCGCGCGCCCAGACGGGTCACCACGCGTCGCAGCGACGGGTAGCCCGGCGACTCGACTCCGATGACCGGGGCAGCGGTGCTGCCGAACGACGCGAGCATCAGCAGGGCCAGCCCTTCGCGTGCTCCCGCAGTCACGATGACCGCATCGGCGTCGCGCCTGACCCCGCGCATGCGGCGCAGATGCTCGACGATCTGCCTGCGCAGTTCTGGCAGTCCGGCTGGTGGCACGGGGGCCGGGACCGTCTCAGTCGCCGTTCGCCAGGCCGCGCGCCACGCCGGCGTGATCAGGTGCTCGGTCGATGGTCGATCGGGTGTGAGGTCGTGAACGATGCGTGGCGTCCGGGACGAGGTCTGTGTGTGCGCCTGTGCATGCGCGCCGCTTGGCGGCGAGGGCGGAGTCGGCCGTTGCTGCGAGGGCAGTGACACCTGGGCGCGGTCAGGCGCCGGCGGGCGCGGATGCGTCACGGCCAGACGCGGGTTGACTCGCGTGGCCGACCCCCGCCGAGCTTCGAGATACCCCTCGGCACCGAGCTGTTCGAAGGCGGTCACGACCGTTCCCCGAGACACGCTCAGCTGCCTGGCCCAGGCTCGCGTCGACGGCAGCGCGTCGCCCGCATCGAGCACGCCGGTGTCGATCAGCTCTCGAACGGCCGAGGCCAGCTGCGCCGGCAGCGACTCGGCGCGCTCGGGGCGCAGATCGATCGGCAGTTCGAGAAGCTGAGCGGCGCGCATGCACTCCAGTGTGACCTATGATCGGCAAAGTGGTCCAGAGAAATCGCAGGATACTGGATCTTGTCGCATGCCACTCCTCGGGCGACAGTTGAGGCCATGACTGAGAACCAGACCCTCGCTGACCAGACCGCTGCTGCCGACACGACCATCGCATCCGCCTTCGGCACGCCCCTCGTCAAGAGCGGGCTCGCCGACATGCTCAAAGGCGGCGTCATCATGGACGTCGTGACTGCCGAGCAGGCGCGCATCGCCGAAGACGCCGGAGCCGTCGCCGTCATGGCGCTCGAACGCGTCCCGGCAGACATCCGCGCGCAGGGCGGTGTGGCGCGCATGAGCGATCCCGACCTGATCGATTCGATCATCGCGGCGGTGTCGATTCCGGTGATGGCGAAGGCGCGCATCGGGCACTTCGTCGAAGCGCAGGTGCTGCAGGAGCTCGGCGTCGACTACATCGACGAATCCGAAGTGCTGAGCCCCGCCGACTACGTGAATCACATCGACAAGCAGCGGTTCACCGTGCCTTTCGTGTGTGGTGCCACCAATCTGGGCGAGGCGCTGCGCCGTATCGCCGAGGGGGCGGCGATGATCCGGTCGAAGGGCGAGGCCGGCACGGGGGATGTGTCAGAGGCGACCAAGCACATCCGCACGATCAGGGGAGACATCGCCCGACTGCAGGCGCTCGCCGCCACAGAGCCGGAGCAGCTCTACGTCGCGGCGAAAGAGCTGGCGGCGCCGCTGCCGCTGGTGCAGTGGGTCGCGGAGCACGGCGAACTGCCGGTCGTGCTGTTCACCGCTGGCGGCATCGCCACGCCCGCAGACGCAGCGATGATGATGCAGCTCGGTGCCGACGGCGTGTTCGTCGGCTCGGGCATCTTCAAGTCGGGCGAGCCCGCAAAGCGCGCAGCCGCGATCGTGCGCGCAACCGCCCAGTATGACGATCCGGCGGCGATCGCCCAGGCCTCACGCGGTCTCGGCGAGGCGATGGTCGGCATCAATGTGGCCGACCTGCCCGCGCCGCACCGCCTCGCCGAACGAGGATGGTGACAATGCCTGACCCGACGGGCAGTCACCTGACCGGGAGCCACCTGGAGGTGCACGTGCGGCCTGAACCGAGCATCCGTCGCACGGCAGACCGGGCTGTGCGCTCGAGACCAGATCCGAGCATCCGTCGTGTGGGCGTGCTCGCGGTGCAGGGTGGCGTGCGCGAACACGTCGATCTGCTGGCATCGATGCAGGTGCTGCCCGTGCCGATTCGGCGTTCGGCCGATCTCATCGGCCCAGACGGCCCTCGGGTGGATGCCATGGTGCTGCCCGGCGGGGAATCGTCGGTGCTCGATCGGCTCACTCGCGCGCTCGGCCTCACGGATGCGCTGAGTGAAGTCATTGCCGCCGGACTGCCGACGCTCGGCACCTGCGCGGGGCTGATCATGCTGGCCGATCGCATCGAGAACCCGGCGCCGGGGCAGCGTTCCCTCGGGGGTCTGGACGTTACGGTCGACCGCAACGCCTTCGGGGCGCAGGTGGTGTCTGAAGAGGCCACGGTCGAGACGATCTGGGGGCCGGTGCGCGCGGCGTTCATCAGAGCTCCGAGGGTTGTGCAGCTCGGGGGAGCGACCGTGGCCGCGCGTCATCGGGGTGAGATCGTCGCCGTCACACAGGGGAACCTCATCGGGGTGGCGTTTCATCCCGAGCTCACGGGTGACACCACGGTGCATGAGCAGCTGCTGAAGCTGGTGTGACGGCTGGTGCTGCTGGCGGTGCCGCTGGTGCTGGTGCTGGTGCTGGTGCTGGTGCCGCTGGTGCCGCTGGTGCTGGTGGTGCCGCTGGTGCTGGTGCCGATGCTGGTGCTGGTGGTGCTGGTGCTGCTGGCGGTGCCGCTGGTGCTGGTGCTGGTGCTGGTGCTGGTGCCGATGCTGGTGCAGCTGCGCTGCTCCTGAATCATCTGCCAGCGCTGCTGCTCAAATACCCACCTGCGCGGATTGGTCCAGGCCGCCACCGTTTGCGGGAGAATCGGCGTTTTCCTCCAAACAGTGGCGGTCTCGGCCAATCCGCGCAGGTGCGCCGCTGTGCAAGATGCCTCTGCCCAGGGCATCCTGCACAGCGGAACCCGTGCTACCGCACCGAGGCGCGGCGCAGTGCCAGGTACTGTGACAGACAGGTGATCACGATGATGACGCCGGTGAATGCGGCCAGCCACCACACGCTGAAGTGTTCGCCGAGCCAGGGCCAGGCCGGGACCGACAGCAGAAGCACGAGTGCGACGATCAGGGCAAGTGCGATGGCCACGATCGTCGGGCCTTTATTGCCGAAGCGCACCCAGATCGCGCCGAAGGCTCCGCCGATCGACAGCGACGCGAGCGTGCCCAAGAACAAGGTCACGAGGAGCTGCCAGAGCGACCCTGAGCCGAACAGCAGCGTGTCGAAGACATAGACGCCGATGAACCAGTGGTTCGTGGCGATTTCGAGCAGCAGAAGCGCACCGCCCAGAAGTGCGACGTAGACCGCCATCAGCAGATGAAACGCCAGCGTGCCGAGCGTGAACGAGCGGCGTGTGCTGCCCAAAGCAAGCACGAACGGAAAGGTCGTCGAGACCGAGGCGACACCCAGGTAGATCAGAAATCCGGGTAGGGACCACGCCGCACCCGAGTTGTTGCGCAGCCCGCTGACGAACTCCGGGTCGCTTGGGCTGCCACCGGTCGCACGCTGAATCGTCAGCGAGATGATCACAGAGACCACGAACACCAAGCCGAAGATGAGCGCCGGGGTGAGCACGCTGCTCGACGGAACGTTCAGCTGAAGCCGGGTGACCCGGGCGATGCGCTGCAATGGGGTCGGGCGGCTGACGGAAGGCCCGGGACGTACCGGGTCGGAGTCGACGGTGCCGTCGAGGCGGGAAGAGAAGGCTGGGGAAGTCATGATCACTCCTTAGACAGTTGTGGCGCGCGAAGCGTCGAGGTTTGTGGTCGGGCGGGCAGCACGTGCGTCTGTGAGCGAACCCGCACCGAGCGCGCTGACGATCTGCTGCAGCGACGCGGGTCGAACATCCACGCCGTCGGCCCCGGCGGCTGCAACGAGCTCGCGGCCGGCCTGCCCACGCACGGTCACCGTGCTCAAGGCGCCGATTTCGTGTGAGTGCAGCACATCTCTGCCCTCGAGGTACGGCTCGACGCGTGTGGTGACGCCGCTCAGCGTGAACGCGAAGCCCGCCAGGTCGTCAGCACTGCGGTCGAGCACGAGCCGCCCGCGGTCGAGCACCAACACGTGATCGAACAGCGGCGCCATCTCGTCGATCAGATGCGTCGAGGCGATGATCGTGCGTGGGTGCGCCGAGTAGTCCTCGATCAGCACGTCATAGAAATGCTGCCGGGCCGTCGCGTCGAGCCCGAGGTACGGTTCATCGAGAAACGTGATCGGCGCTCGCGAGGCAAGACTGATGACGACGCCGAGCGCCGAGAGCTGGCCGCGGCTGTACTTCTTGACCTTGGTCTTGGCCGGCAGTCGAAACGCCTCGACGAGGCGGGCCGCCAGTGCAGCATCCCACGCCGGGTGGAACAGCGGTGCGATGCGCAGCGCATGCTTCAGCTGGTAGTCGTCGGGGTAGCGCTGGTTGTCGCGGATGAAGCTGATGTCGTCCTGTACGGGCGCCGACTCGAACGGGTCGCCGCCCGTGACGTGGATGCTGCCCGCAGTCGGGCGATCCTGCCCGGTGAGCAGCGCCATCAGGGTGGTCTTGCCTGCGCCGTTGCGACCGAGGAGCCCGATGATGCTGGGCTGCTCGATGGTGAACGATACGTCGTCGAGGGCTGCGACGTCACCGTATCGGCGGGTGACGTCGGCCACTGAGATGATGGGGTTCTTCATTGGGGCCTCCTGTCGAGGTCGGGCTTGTGGGTGTGTGATGCCTGGGCACTCTGCGTGGTCTGGATTGTCTGTGCGATCGCGCTGCGCACCTCATCGGGGGTGAGCCCGAGGCGCTGCGCCTCTCGCAGCATCGGCGCGACGAACTGTTCTGCGAAGTGGCTGCGGCGTTCGGCGAGCAGCTGTGCTCGGGCGCCGGTGACGACGAACATGCCGCGACCCCGGTGCTTCTCGAGCAGCTGACGGTCGACGAGCAGATTGAGCGCTTTGCCCGCTGTCGCCGGATTGATGCGGTGAAATGCAGACAGCTCGTTGGTCGACGGAACCGCTGTGCCTTCGGCGTATGCGCCGTTGGCGATGTCGTCGGCGATCTGGTCAGCGAGCTGGATGAAGATCGGCCGGTCGTTGTCGAATGCCACGGATCACCTGCTCTCTGTTGCTCGGTTCTGTTCCATCAGTGTCGCGTACTTGGGTTCATTAGTCAAGTAATGAACCCAAGTACGCGTGCGATGCCTTTGCAAATTGCTCTAGGTGCATATCGACTCATGCCAAATGTCAGCCGGTGCGATCGACTCATGCCAAATGTCGGGTGAGAACACCCATCCATGCCAAGTTCCATGTCTGGATGTTGTGGGGCCGCATTTCGGGCGGCTGGATTGCCAGCGGGGACTTGTCCCGGCACGATCCACCGGTCGCTGACGTAGGGGAGCCAACGACTAGTCTGGCTGCATGTCTGACGCAACCCCTGCATCCGCCTCAGCCCACACAGCAGCGATTGAGACGCGCAGTCTTGAAGAGATTCTGTACCCGGCGCTGGAGCCGCACCAGATCGAGCACCTCGACGTGGGCGAGGGGCAGCGCCTGTACTTGGAGCAGTCGGGCAACCCTCAGGGAACGCCGGTCGTCTTCGTGCACGGCGGGCCCGGCGGCGGCACAAGCCCTTGGCAGCGGCGCTTCTTCGACCCTGCCGTCTACCGCATCATTCTCTTCGACCAGCGCGGATGCGGGCAGAGCACGCCGCATGCGGCAGACGGCGCCGACCTCGGCGTCATCGACACCGCGCGGCTCGTCGCCGACATGGAACGCATTCGCGAACACCTCGGCGTCGAACGCTGGCTCGTCTTCGGCGGGTCATGGGGCTCGACGCTGTCGCTGGCATACACCGAGGCTCACCCCGAGCACGTGATCGGGCTCGTGCTGCGCGGCATCTTCCTGCTGCGCCGCTGGGAGCTCGACTGGTACTACAACCGAGGCGGTGCACAGAACCTGTTTCCCGACCTCTTCGACGCCTATGAGTCTGTGCTGCGCGAACATGCGCCGGAAGAACTCGCCGGCGACCACATCGCAACGTTCCATCGGCTGCTCAACGGGCCAAACGAAGAGGTGGCGCTGCAGGCCGCGCTGGCGTGGTCTGACTGGGAGTCGCAGACGAGCCATCTGCTCGTTCCTGGAGAGCCCGCGCGAACCACGCTGCAGCTGGCTGAGCATCGTCGCTTCGCGCTCGCATTCGCACGCATCGAGAACCACTTCTTCGCCAACGGCGGGTTCATGCGTGAGAACCAGCTGATCGACGAGGCCGACCGCCTGGCGGGCATCCCCGGTGTGATCGTGCAGGGGCGCTATGACGTGGTGTGCCCGCCGCGCAGCGCCTGGGAGCTGCATCGTGCCTGGCCGCAGTCACAGCTCACCTTCGTGCCGAACGCCGGTCACGGATCGAACGAAGCCGGGATCGCTGCGGGCCTGATCGAGGCGACTGACGGGTTTCGCGCGCTGCGGTGAACGAGACTGGGCCTTCCCTAGTCTTCGTAGGCGGGAGTCACTCTGGCAAGCTCGCCGAGCATGCCGATGTCGATCACGCTGAGTTCGCCGGCATAGGCCTTCGCCGGAGGCTGCAGCAGCCCCGCCTTGGCGGCGCCGAACGTGACGGTCAGGTCTGCGTGCAGCACCGTCGGATCGGGCACCTCGCCGGTGTCTGGATTGATGCCGCTGGGAATGTCGACGGCGACGACCATCGGGCGGATGCCCTGGTCGCGATCGCCCGACGCGTCGCGTGAGCGTTGCGCAGGCACCGGTGCCTGTGTGGCGAGCGAGGCGGTGTCGAGACTCTGCACCCGGAGGCTGCGGCGGTCGGCGATCACGTCGTTCACGGCCTCGACGACGGCTCGAGCCGTTCCACGCAGTGCTGCTTCGGCGCCCAGTCTCGTGCCGGTGCCGAGAATTCCGTCGACGACCACATCGCTCGTTCGTGCCGTGGCGACAGCGGCGTCGACGCACGCCTCTTCAGCGGCCCCGACAGGAACAGCCAGTCGAGCGCCTGCATCCTCGGCGGCGGCGAGGCCGGAGCCATGCACGCGGTCAGCCGTCGGCACAATGCGCACGTCGGCGCCCGCATCGGCGAGTCGCCCGGCGGCGAAGAGCGCGTCGCCACCATTGTTGCCTGCCCCGACGAGCACGAGCACTTGGGCATCGTCGATCGCCGTGCCGTGGTCGTCCAAGAGGCCACGAACCTCTTGGGCGAGTGCGGTCGCTGCCCGCTGCATCAACGGCAGCCCGGCGTCGAGCAGCGGCTTCTCAGCAGTGCGGATCTGTTCGGCGGTGTATCCCCTCATACCTCTAGTATGACGGGCGCAGGCTCACGAACGAGGATGCAGGCCAAGACGCAGGGCTCGCGTGACCAGACACGAGGACGCGCCTGCGAGCGGAAAGTGGGTGCAACGCAGGGTGCACATCGGTCGACACAGACGAGAACAGGGCTCAGCGGAGGGCGTCAGCCTCGAGCGCCTGCAGAATCGCTTTTGCCGGTGCGCCGCCTCGGTAGCCGCCCAGACTGCCGTCGGCCCGCGTCACGCGGTGGCAGGGCACGATCACGGGAATCGGATTGCCCGAGCACCCCGTGCCGACGGCGCGAACCGCCTTGGGGCGCCCGAGCCGTTCGGCCAGAGCGGTGTACGTCGTGGTGGTGCCGAACGGCACCTGGCGCAGCGCCTGTCGCACCTCGAGGTAGAACCCCGACGATAGTGCGTCGTCGATCGGCACGGTGAACGCCTGCAGCCGGCCCGCGAAATACTTGCGCAGCTGCGCTTCGGCGATGGCCAGGTGATCGACGGCTTCGTGCTTGGCCTCGTCGTCGGCGATGAGCAAATCGGGACGCAGCCGATCGACCAGCTCGGTGACCACAGGTTCGACGCCCTCTGTGGCGAATGCGACGCGCACCACGCCTCGCTCGGTCGTCGCCACGAGCAGCGGGCCGATCGGCGTCGACACGACCGACGATGTCAGCTCATCACGGTGCAGGGCGTTGGCGGGACGCACCTCGTCGTGTGCGGTGTCAGTTGTCGGCGGTGAGGCCTTTGTCATCTCTGTCATCTGATTCATTCTCTGAGTCTGCCTGACAGAAGGCTCTGTCGACAGTGCCGCACTCAGCCTGTGCACGGGTCCACGCCATCAGTGCCTCTGTGCAGAACACCGCGTCACCGCAGAATCGGCCCCACGTCGCGTGAGCGCTTCAGCTCGAAGAATCCGTCGACGCTGGTCGCCAGCGCGAGCCCGTCGTACAGCCGCAGGGCAGCATCCCCGGTCGGAGCCGGAGACACGACCGGCCCGAAGAACGAGTGCTCGTTGATCGTCAGAACCGGCGTGCCGACATCGGTGCCCACTCGCCTGGCGACCTCCTCCTGGTTCGCTGCCAGCGCCGCGTCGCCCTCGTGCCGCTCGTCGAAGAGCGCGGCATCGAGCCCGGCCGCCGACAGACTCTCGCGTGCCACCGCCTCGACGTCGGTGCGGGCGTCCAGATGGATGCGTCGGCCCAACTCGTCATACAGCGCCTTGACCGCAGTGCTGTCGAAGCGGTCGGCGACCAGAGCGACCAGCGGGCAGTACTCTTTCGACCGTCGAATGCCGTCGGCGTGGTCGGGGTCGGGCTCGGCATTCGCCGGCAGCAGCGCGAGGCTCATCACGCGCCAGGTCACGTCGAGGTCGCGCACCTGCTGCACCTCGGCGAGCCATCGGGACGTCATCCACGCCCAAGGACAGATCGGGTCGAAGAAGAACTCGACGGGTGCGGTGCTCGTCGCGGTCAGGGGCGATGACTCGGCCTGTGTGGGGTCGGGTGCTGGTGCTGCGGATGTCATGGCGGTTCCTCTCGGATTCGTGCTGGTCAGGGGGAGTCGGCTGCGTGCGTCGACGTTCAGGGCAGGTCTTTCAGCTGCGGCCGTCGGTGTGAGGGCCACCGTCGAAGAGCTCTGCGAGCGCGTCGAGAAAGCCGATGACGGCTCGCTGCTGATCATCGTCGAGAGTGGAGGCCAGCTCGATCATGCGTGTATGCATGTCGCCCAGCGAACTGCGCACTTCGCGGTGCGCTGACTCTGTCGACTGCAGCAGCTGGCCGCGTCCGTCGAGGGGGTTTCGCGACCGGGTGACGAACCCTGTGGCCTCGAGGCGGCCCAGAAGCTTGGTGGTTGCCGCACTGGTGACGTCGAGGTGCGCGGTGATGTCGCCCGGAGTGGTCGCCAGGCCGCAGCGTTCGCGTGCCATGATGAGTCGCAGCGCTTCCATATCGGTCGCATTGAGCCTCATGTATCGCTCTGATCGATGGCGCATGGCCTGGTCTGCGCGGTGCAGACGACGAACCGCTTCGAGCACCTGGCGGGCACCGGTCTCAGTGTCCTCGTCATACCAGTAGGCATGCGGGCGACGATCAGTTCCCGCGATGGGATGTGGGGATGGTGCGCCTGTGGTCTGCCCAGTTCTCTCAGACATCGTGTTCTCCTCTGTGCAGCGATGCGCATCCTGTCGCGTCGCCCTGTTCTGAGCCTACTGGGCGAACGCGGTTCTGAGCTAGAACTCTAACTAAGTTAGATATAGTTTGATTAGACGGCAGCAGTCATCGCCGGATCATGAAGGAGACCATATGTCCGCCCGCCCGGCATCGACCACCGACAACCGTCATGTCGCCGAGCCGACGCGTCCGCACGCAGCGCCGATCACCTTGGCCGACGTCGACGAACGGCTGCAGCAGGGGCTGGACGCGAGTCTGCGGCAGGCGGCACAGGTCGACGATCGTTTCGTGCAGCTGTGGCAGGCACTGCGATCGGGCATCGGGGGCGGCAAACGGGTTCGTCCGGCGCTGCTGATCGACACCTTCACAGCCTTGGGCGGCCCGGAGAAGCATCGCGAGGCCTGCATCGAGGCAGCAGCGGCGCTCGAGATGCTGCACGCAGCCTTTCTTCTTCACGACGACCTCATCGACGGCGATCTGCTGCGACGTGGTCGCCCGAACGCCATCGCCGAGTTCTCCGCACGCGGAAACGCACATTCCGCAGGAGCCGGAAGCAGCTGGGGGCTTGCGGCGGGAACGCTCGGAGGCGATCTGCTGCTCAGCTCGGCCATTCGCCGTCTGGCCGGCGTGCGGGTCGAAGACCGGCTGCGAGATCAGCTCCTTGATGAGTTCGACGAGACGATTCACCTCTCTGCTGCCGGCGAGCTGGCGGATGTCACACAGTCGCTCATATCAGACGCCTCGCAGTCGACGGGCCGTCTCTCTGCGGCCGATGCCGGCGTCTCACCGCTTGAGCCGACACGCTCGACCGTGCAGCAGACCGCACGCCCTCAGTCGCGGTCGACTGTCCCGGCTCAGACCTCATCGGTGCCGCCCCTGGCAGACGAGGCGCTGTGCCAGATCGAGCAGACGCTCGAGCTCAAGACGGCCCGATACAGCTTCGTTGCTCCCGTGCGCATCGGCGCGATGCTGGCTGGCGCCGATGCGCGGCAGATCTCGAATCTCAGCGACATGGCTCGCCACGCCGGCATCGCCTTCCAGCTGACCGACGATCTCATCGGCGTCTTCGGCGATGCCGACGTCACCGGCAAAAGCACCAAGGTCGACCTGCAGCGCGGCACACGCACGGCGCTCATCGCCGTCGCGCAGCACACAGCCGTGTGGGCCGAACTCGAAACCATGATCGGCGACCCCACACTCGATGACGCACGTGCGGCCCGAGCGCGCGACCTGCTGAACGCCTGCGGCGCCCGTGCGGCGGTCGAGCTGCGGGCGCGGGATCATCTGCGTCTCAGCCGCAGCCTGCTCGAAGACGAGTCGCTGCCGCCGCGCCTCAGAGACTGCATGCAGGCGCACCTCGACGCGATAGCAGGGCGGCAGCGATGAGAGAGAGCGACGCACAGCGATACCAGCGCACGGCGATGCACGCCGCCGCACTCGTGGTCGCGCGGTACTCGACGTCGTTCGGGCTCGCCTGTCGCCTGCTCACACCTGCGCTGCGTCCCGAGATCAGGGCTCTCTATGCGCTGGTGCGCATTGCCGACGAGACGGTTGACGGGGCCGCAGAGCAGGCGGGGATGTCCACAGCACAGCAGGCGAATGCGCTCGACGCGCTCGAAGACACAGTGTATGAGGCGATTCGTGACGGCCACAGCACGAATCCCATCGTGCACGCCTTCGCCAGCGTGGCGCGCCGCCGCGGCATCGACGCCGAGCTGATCGCGCCGTTCTTCGCCTCGATGCGGCGTGACCTCGACCCCGCCCCGTTCACTGCGGCAGAGATGCCGGCCTACATTCACGGTTCTGCCGAGGTCGTCGGGCTGATGTGCCTGGCCTGCTTCGTCGAAGATCCCGTCGATCGAGCACGGCTGCGCGATGGGGCACGTGCTCTGGGCTCCGCGTTTCAGAAGGTGAACTTCCTGCGTGACCTGGGCGACGATGTGCACCTGCGCGGTCGCAACTATTTTCCGGACGCCATCGTGGTCGTCGAAGATCGTCAGCCGGTGCGGCCTGACGCAGATGAGTCGCCGGCTGCGCAGACGACCCTTCCGGCGACGGATGCGGCAGCACGCCCGCATCGCAGCATCCGCCTGACCGAGACCGCTCGAGATCGCATTCTCGACGGCATCGACGCCGAGCTCACCCAGGCCGGCGAGGCGATCGCCGACCTGCCAACGGGCAGCAGACTGGCGGTCGCCACTGCGCATGCGCTGTTCTCCGAGCTGTCCCGGCGCCTTCGACAGACGCCGGTCGAGATGCTCGTGACCAGCCGCACTCGGGTGCCCGGATGGCGTAAGGCGCAGATCGTGGCGCGCTGCATGCTGCACGAGCGCGTTGCCAGGCGACGCGGCCGCGAGGCTGACAGATCGAAGGCGCCGATGCCACTCGACGGGAGCAGACGATGAGGAAGCACCAGCGACCACCACAGAACCAGCGGCAGCGTGCCGTGGTGATCGGCGGAGGCATCGCTGGTCTGGCGTCGGCCGCGCTCCTGGCGCGCGATGGGCACGCCGTCACGCTGCTCGAGGGGCAGGATGTGCTCGGCGGCCGCGCGGGCACCTGGCAGCATGAGGGGTTTCGCTTCGACACCGGGCCGAGCTGGTACCTGATGCCCGAGGTGTTCGACCATTTCTTCAGACTGTTCGGCACCAGCGCTGCGGAACAGGTCGAACTGACGACGCTCGATCCCGGCTACCGGGTGTTCTTCGAACCGTCTGCGTCAGGCGAGTCTGCCTCGCGGCTCGACGTCGCCCGGTCGCGCAGCGCGAACCAGGCCGCGTTCGAAGCCGTCGAGACCGGCGCAGGAAAGGCTCTCGGCCGATATCTGGACTCGTCGGCGGCGACCTACCGCAGCGCCAAGGAGCACTTTCTCTACACATCGTGGCAGCGGCTGACGCCACTGCTGCGGCCATCGGTGCTGCGTGACATCCGGCGTCTTCCGGGTCTGTTGACACAGACGCTGGAGGCCTTCGTGGGGGCGCGGTTCGCTGACCGCAGGCTGCGCCAAGTGCTCGGCTACCCGGCGGTCTTTCTCGGCACGTCGCCCGAGCGCACACCTGCGCTCTACCACCTGATGAGCCATCTCGACCTCGACGACGGCGTGCTCTACCCCCAGGGAGGTTTCACCGAGCTGATCGCAGCCGTCGAGCGCGTCGCCCGCGATGCGGGAGTGACCATCGTCACTGATCGTCGTGCGATCTCGATCGACACACAGGGCGGCCGCAGCCAGGGCGGCAGACGGCGTCAGCGCGCTCAGGCGACGGGCGTGACCACCGTCGATCACACCGGTCGTCGTCGTCGACACCTCGCCGATATCGTGGTGTCGGCGGCAGACCTGCACCACACCGAGACAGAGCTGCTGCCGTCGCCGCTGCGAACCTACCCGTCATCGTGGTGGCAGCGCCGTGACCCGGGGCCGGGCGCGGTGCTGGCGATGCTCGGGGTGCGCGGCGGGCTGCCGCAGCTCGAACACCATTCGCTCTTCTTCACCGCAGACTGGAAGGCGAACTTCGACACCATCTTCGCCGATCGCGCAGGCATCCCCGACCCCGCATCCTGCTACGTCTGCAAACCGAGTGCCACAGACGCAGCCGTCGCACCGGCGGGCCATGAGAATCTGTTCGTGCTGATTCCCGTTGCGGCAGACACCCGCATCGGCACCGGAGGGCTCGACGGCACCGGAGACCAGGCCGTGGAGGCCGCCGTCGACCGCGCGATCGCACAGATCTCTGAGTGGGCAGACATCCCCGACCTCGCCGAGCGCATCGTCGTGCGTCGCACCGTCGCTCCCGCCGACTTCGCGAGAGATCTCAACGCCTGGCAGGGAGGCGCACTGGGGCCAGCACACACACTGCGTCAGAGTGCGCTGCTGCGCGCCAGAAACTCCTCGCGCAAGGTGGCGGGGCTCTACTATGCCGGCACATCGAGCATTCCAGGGGTCGGTCTGCCGATGTGTCTGATCAGCGCCGAGATCATGCTGAAGCGCGTGCGCGGCGACTCCTCGCTGGGGCCGCTGCCCGAACCATCACCCAGCCCGACGGCAGGCAGCGACCGATGAGCGCCGCGTATCTGATTCTGCTGCTGCTCTCACTGCTCGGCGTCGCCCTGCTCGACCGACGGTGGCGACTGTTCGTCTGGCGGGCGCCGGTCACGGCGGTCATGGTGCTCGTCAGCGGTGTCGCCTTCTTTGTGCTCTGGGATCTGTTCGGCATCGCAAACGGACACTTTCGGCAGGCAGACGGGCCCTGGCAGCTCGGGGTGCTGCTCGCGCCAGAGCTGCCGATCGAAGAGCCGGTGTTCCTGCTGCTGCTCTGCTGGTCTGCGATGCTGCTGTGGTGTGCCGCCGTGCGGCTGCTCGAACGGCGGCAGCGATGACCTATCCGCAGCTCAACCTGGTCATGCTCGCCGTCGCCGCCGGAGCCGCGGTGCTCTGCCTGCTGGCACGCCGCATCCGCGCTCGACGCGCTTCGGAGCCTCCGCAGCATGCGCCGGGCTCAGGAGCGCTGCCCTCGTCGGGGCCGCGCATCACCCGCGTGCTGAGCGCATTCGCGATCGCGCTGGCGGGGCTCGTGCTGCTCACCGCGGTCTTTGACAACGTGATGATCTCGGCAGGGCTCTTCTCCTACGCCGACCAAGGGCGCACCGGCTGGCAGATCGGCCGAGCTCCGATCGAAGACTTCGCCTACCCGCTCGCCGCGCTGCTGCTGCTGCCGGCACTGTGGGTCTTCGTGCGTGATCATGAGCGCACCGCACGCACGGTGCTTCTCTCGTCACGACCCCTGAGCTGGATCAACACGGCGTTTCCGTTCGCCGCCGCATTCGCTCTCGGCGTCGGCGGCGGCGACCCACAACTGAGCGCCGTGTCGGCTGCCGGCTCCTGGTCGACTCTGGGCTTGGTGGCTGGCACGCTGTTCTTCCTGGTGCCGTACAACCTGCTCATGTACGGCATCAACGACGTGTTCGACTACGAGAGCGATCTGCGCAACGCTCGCAAGGGCGGGGCGGAAGGCGCCCTGCTGGAGCCCCGACTGCATCGCACTGTGGTGCTCAGCGGCGTGATCTCGGCAGCGCCGTTCGTCTCGCTCATGCTGGTTGCCGCCTGGCATCTGGGCACCATGGTCGCCGGCGCGATCACGTTGGCCGTCAGCCTGTTTCTCGTGGTCGCCTACTCGGTGCCAGGGCTGCGGTTCAAAGAGCGGCCCGTCGTTGACTCGATCACCTCGAGCCTGCACTTCGTCACCCCGGCGGTATGCGGTCTCGCCTTCGCCGGCGTCGAGCTCACCTGGCCGCTGATCGCGCTGCTGGTGGCCTTTGGCCTCTGGGGCATGGCCAGTCATGCGTTCGGTGCGGTGCAGGATGTGATTCCTGATCGCGAGGGCGGCATCTCGTCGATCGCGACGGTGCTGGGGGCGGGGCGAACGGTGCGGCTGGCCATCTGGCTCTGGTCGGCGGCCGGCGTGCTGACGCTCTTCACGTCTTGGCCCGGGCCGCTGGGGGCGCTGTTGGTCGTGCCGTACATCGTCGCAGTGTGGCCGTTTCGTTCGATCAGCGACGAGCGCTCGGCTCAGGCCAACGTCGGTTGGCGGCGCTTTCTGGCGATCAACTATGCCTGCGGGTTCTGCGTCACCATGCTGCTGATCTGGTGGGCTTCGCTGAACCTGTGACCAGAGGCAGACTCAGGCCAGCCCGCCGGACGAGACATGGTGCAGGCTCAGCAGCCAGTGCCCCTCGCGCCGAACCCAGACCGACGAATGGGCGGCCACCGTCGGTGACCGGGTCTCGTAGGTGACGATGGTGACGTCGTCGGTGACGGCGGATGCCGCAGCCGACCTGAGCTGATCGCCTGCGGCCGGCAGCAGGGCGCGTGAGCCGATGATGCGGCATCCCTCGTCGAGCAGGCTGCGGCCGGTGGCGATGTCGCGGGCGCCACGTGCGTCGGCGAGCAGTCGTTCGGCTGCGAGTGCGTCCGAGGCAGCCGAACTCGATGGGGCGGCGTCTGCCGGGGTGTCTGACGGGGTGTCCGCCGGGGTATCTGCCAGGGTATCTGCGGTCGACGCGGCCGCGGTATCTGCGAACGACGGGGCAGCCGATGCGGCGAAACCGGGCCCGGCATCCACCGCACGCCCCGCCTGGATGGCGAGGGCAGCACCGTGCGCGCGTTCGTCGGCGGCCTCGTTCATGTGATGCCCGGCGTGCCCCTTGACCCACTCGAATTGCACGTCTCGCCCCTGCAGCGCCGCATCGATCTGCTCGAGCTGGTCGCGGTTGAGCACCGGCTTGCCGTCGGATTTCTTCCAGCCCTTGCGCTTCCAGCCGGGCATCCACTTCGTGACCGAGTTGATCACGTACTGGCTGTCACAGAGGATGCGCAGCGGCTCGTCGCGGTCTGCCGTCGCGTTCAGCAGCTCGAGCACGGCCTGCAGCTCGCCGCGGTTGTTGGTGCTGTGCTCCCAGCCCCCGGCCGCCCAGTGGTCGTCGTCGACGTACCAGGCCCAGCCGGCGGGGCCGGGGTTGCCGAGAGCTGATCCGTCTGCAGAGGCGATGATGGTCATTCGAACATTCTGCCACTGGGCGCCGACATCAGGCTCGGCCCCGGCCCCGGCCCCGGCCACGCACCCGCGCCCCCCCGATCATCACCTCGCCGCGAGGCTGCGCTCGACTCGCTCGGGCGTGAACCAGATCAGCAGCACGGCACCGAGCAGCGCGGCCGTGCGCACTGAAATGCGGCCGTGCGCACTGCAGTGCGGCCGAAGGGGGCACCTGCGGCGATTGCCTCAGACTGACCTGGATCGGACGAAAACGGCTGATTCCGTCCAATTTCGGCTGATTCCGTCCAATCCCGGTAGAGTCCGTGCAGTCCGCCCAGTCCGTGCAGTCCGCCCAGTCCGTGCAGTCCGCCCTGCCCGTGCAGTCCGCGCAGCCCGTGCAGTCCTCCGTTCAGTCCGTTCAGTCCGCGCTGCGGCGCTCCGTACTGTCATCGGTCGTCATCGAGCGAAACCTGCTTGTCCGCTCTGTTTTCTTTTCTCTGCACTGTCTGTTTGCCTGTCCAAGCCGTATTCGCGGGGCCGTGTAGCGAAATTCGTGGGGTAGTGACGGCTTCGCCTCACATATCGCTACACGGCCAAGGCCACATGCGCGACCGGCTGACCGTTCGGGGTCCCAGACCCACGGCCGTGAGCCGAACTGCCGCAGCGCGAGCAGGGCATCCGTGCGAGAGGCACCTCAGCGGCCGAACAGTCGAGACGTGCACCGACCTCTCGACGCAGCCGAGCGTGCGCGGCGACGAAGAGGCCACGCCGAGCGGGAGAGCGCAGTAGATCAGCTCGGCGCCGTTCGTCTGCATCGAGCAGGGCCCAGTCGTGGCGCAGCATTCCGACTTCGCGCGCAACGGTGACGGCGAACATATCGATCTGCGCGCCGGCAAGGGTCAGAATCACGCCCCGAACATATCACCGACGGTCTCGAAGATGAGTTTGATGTTCAGCACGGTCAGCACGCCGGTCGCGAGCCATCCGAGCACCACGGCCCACCGCGGGTTCGCGAAGCTGCCCATGATCTTCTTCGACGAGGTGAACCAGACCAGCGGCACCATCGACACGGGCAGTGCGATGCAGAGAAACACCTGAGAGTTGACCAACAGGTTGTCGAGGGCCTGCTCGTCGCCTCCGTACATCACCGTGCAGATGATCACCGGAATCACCGCGATCGTTCGGGTGATCACGCGGCGGGCCCACAGCGGCATCCGCATCTTGATGAACCCCTCCATCACGACCTGACCGGTCAGCGTGCCGGTGATCGTCGAGTTCTGGCCCGAGGCGAGAAGGGCGACGGCGAAGAGCGTGCTGAGCACAGGGCTGGCGACGGCACCGGCGAGGCTGGAATCCTTGAGCGCGTCGTACAGCGCGCCGAACGTGCCCAAGTCGCTCTCGACGCCGAAGAACAAAGCCGCACCGAGCAGCAGCAGCAGACAGTTGATGATGAACGCGGCCGACAGCTGAATGTTTGAATCCCACGTCGCGAAGCGCACCGCACGCCTTTTCTCGACGTCGTCTTCGCGGGCGTAGTCGCGCGACTGCACGATGGCAGAGTGCAGGTACAGGTTGTGCGGCATGACGGTGGCGCCGACGATGCCAAGGGCGAGAGTCAGCTGCTCAGGTTTGAGGATGTCGGCCTTCGGTACGAAGCCGGCGAACACCTGCGGCAGATCAGGCTGGGCGATGACGACCTCGTAGATGAAGACGACCATGATCGTGAGGATGAGCGTGACGACGATGGCCTCGATCTTGCGAAAGCCGATCTGCAGCAGCAGGAGCAGCAGAAACACGTCGAGCACCGTGAGAATGACGCCCACCACGAGAGGCATGCCGAAGAGCAGGTGCAGAGCGATGGCCGCGCCGATCACCTCGGCCACGTCGGTGGCCATGATGGCCAGCTCGGTCACGATCCAGAGCACGAAGCCCGTCTTTCGCCCTGTGTGCGCCCGCGTCGCCTGGGCAAGGTCCATGCCCGTGACGATGCCCAGCTTCGCGGCCATGTACTGCAGCAGCATCGCGGTGAGGCTCGAGATCAGGATCACACTGAGCAGCAGATAGCCGAACTGCGAGCCGCCGCCGATCGAGGTCACCCAGTTGCCGGGATCCATATATCCGACCGCGACGAGCGCACCGGGGCCGCTGTAGGCGGCGAGCGTTCGCCAGAACCCGGCATGGGCGGGCGGTGTGCGCACGGTCGAGTTGATCTCTTGCAGCGACGGCCCGTTCGCCGGCTGAATCAGTCGCCTGCGCGACCCGTCTGCCCGTTTCGGACGCGTCTCAGATTCGATGGACATTTCGCGTGCTCCTCTACATGCACTCCCGGTGATCACGAGCCGCAGGCTCGCGCATGGTGGGCGAGCCTTGCACGTCCATCTGCAATTAGTTCTAGCACATTGAAATAAAAGTTCGGGTAACCGAACAGTTTGAGTTACGGTGGATGCTGTCGCTGCAATCCCGACTGGGTGCGCTGGCATGAAAAGCGAATACTCGATCGTCTGTGAAAGGACACCTGTATATGTGGGCAAAATCAAGACTCCTGCGCGTCGTGACCGCGACTGCCGCCGCGACGGTGGTGGTCGCATCTCTGAGCGCCTGCACTTCGAACGGCGGCAGTGAGCAGAAGTCGGCTGACGGCGACGGCAAGCCTCTCGTGCTCACCACGTTCACCGTGCTTGACGACATGGCCGAGAACGTGGCCGGCGACCATCTGAAAGTCGAGTCGATCACGAAGCCCGGCGCTGAGATCCACGACTACGAACCGACCCCGAGCGATATCAAAGAGGCCTCGAAGGCAGACCTGATTCTGAACAACGGCTTGGGCCTGGAACGCTGGTTCGAGAAGTTCACCTCTGACTCGAAGGCCAAGCGCGCCGACCTCTCTGAGGGCGTCGATCCGATCGACATCAGCGAGGGCGAGTACAGCGGCAAACCGAACCCCCATGCCTGGATGTCGCCGAAGAACGGGCAGATCTACGTCGACAACATCGTCAAGGCCTTCAGCGACCTCGACCCCGACCACGCCGCCGACTACAGACAGAACGGTGAGAACTACAAAAAGCAGCTCCAGGGCGTCTCAGACAGTCTGGAGCAGCGCCTGTCGAGCGTTCCCGAGGGGCAGCGCACTCTGGTGAGCTGCGAAGGAGCCTTCTCGTACCTGACCCGTGACTCGGGGCTGAACGAGATCTACATGTGGCCGGTCAACGCCGAGTCAGAGGGCACGCCGCAGCAGAAGGCCGACGTCGAGAACAAGGTGAAGGCCGCAAACGTGCCCGTGGTGTTCTGCGAGTCGACCGTCAACACCTCGGCGATGGAACAGGTGGCCGAGGCCACCGGCGCTCGCTTCGAGACTGATCCCGAACACCTGCTCTACGTCGACTCTCTGTCTGAGAAAGACGGTCCGGTGCCCACATACGTCGACCTGCTCAAGCACGACGCCGACACCATCGCCGACGGTCTGACCGGAGCCAGCGCCCAGTGAGCATCGACTCCGCTGTCGACGGCATCTCCGTCGACGATCTGAACGTCTCATATGGCGCAGTGCGTGCCCTGCGAGACGTCTCGGTGCATATCAGGCCCGGCCGCATCTGCGGTCTGGTCGGCATGAACGGTGCCGGCAAGTCGACGCTCTTCAAATCGCTGATGGGCGTCATTCCGATTCACAGCGGCAGGCTCTCGTTTCTCGGGGAGCCGTCTGTCAAGGCGCGCCGCGCCGGCATGATCGGATACGTACCGCAGCATGACGACATCGACACGACGTTTCCTCTGAGTGTGCAGGACGTCGTCATGCTCGGTCGCTACGGCTACCAGAACTGGCTGCGTCACCCGCGCGCGGTCGACCGTGAGGCGGTCGCCGAGGCGATCGAGCGCGTCGAACTCACCGGTCTCGCCAAAAGACAGATCGGGCAGCTCTCGGGCGGTCAGCGCAAACGCGTCTTCGTCGCCCGGGCCCTGGCCCAGCATGCACGTGTGCTGCTGCTCGACGAGCCCTTCGCCGGCGTCGACAAGCGGTCTGAGGCCACGATCGTCAGCGTGCTGCACGATCTCGTCGCCGATGGCGCGACGATTCTGGTCGCCACACATGACCTGCACTCGCTGCCTGCGCTCTGCGCCGAGTCGGTGCTGATCAACCGCACGGTGCTCATGCATGGCGAGACCAAGACGGTGCTGGAGCCGCAGAACCTGGCCCGCGCGTTCGACCTGAGCGCCGACGAGGCCAGAGAGGTGATCCGATGAACGACCTGATCTCGCTGCTGGTCGACCCCTGGCAGTATGCCTTCATGCAGCGCGCGCTGATCGTCGGCATGGTCACCGCCCTCGTCTGCGGCGTGATCAGCTGCTGGCTGGTGCTGATCGGCTGGTCGCTGATGGGTGACGCGATCTCGCACGCGGTGCTGCCCGGCGTGGTGCTCGCGTACATCTGGGGAGTTCCCTTCGCCGTCGGCGCGCTGCTCTTCGCTGCGATCGCCGTGACCCTGATCGGAGGCATGCGCGGGCAGCGGCTGGTGAAAGAGGATGCCGCGATCGGCATCGTGTTTACGACGCTGTTCGCCTTCGGTACCGTGCTGATATCGATCACTCCCAGCCAGACCGATCTGAATCACATCCTCTTCGGCAACCTGCTGGGCATCACCAAGACAGACATGTGGCAGGTGATCGTTCTCGGTGCGATCACTGTTGTCGTCGTGCTGCTGAAGCGTCGTGACCTCACCCTGTTCGCCTTCGACCCCACTCACGCCCGTTCGCTGGGACTGTCGACGCGCGTGCTGAGCAGTCTGCTGCTCGGTGCGCTGGCGGTGACCGTCGTCGTGTCGTTCCAGGCGGTCGGCGTGATCCTTGCGGTGTCGATGCTGATCGTGCCCGGTGCGACCGCCCGTCTGCTCACGTCGAGCATCTGGCGGATGCTCTGGCTGGCACCGCTGATCGCTGCCGTCTGCGTGTTGGTCGGCATTCTGCTCAGCTATGCGTTCGACACCTCGTCGGGCGGCATGATCGGTGTGGTGCTGGGCGTCGCGTTCGGCATCGTGTACCTGTTCGGGCCGTCGAGTGCGCTGTTCACGATACTGCGTCGTCATCACAGCGAAGAGGAGGCCGAAGCCGCCCTTCGTGAGAAGAACGAAGACGCGCGGCTCGGATCGACGCGCTGAGTCGCCGAGGCGACAGCGCGCATCCCAGACCACAGGCCGATGCCGACGATCCCACAGAGTCGTCGTCATCGGCCTGTTCTTCCCGCACGAAGTGCGGCATTCCAGATCGTTCTCTTCGGAGCGCCTGATCTGTTTCGCAGAGAAACGGCGGATACTACATGTTGTGGGTTACGAGAGCCTGAGGCACTACATATGGAGGTTGGGCAGACGGATGAGGTCGGGCAGACGGATGAGGTCGGACAAGTGATGCAGTCGACGACCACCGCGACGGTGCGAGAGCTTCGGGCAGACGAGTCACCCGAGGTGGTCTACTTCTCGAGCGTCTCTGAGAACACCCGTCGTTTCGTGGAGCGTGTGGGCCACGACGCTGTGCGCATCCCGCTGCGCCCACGCACCGAGGGCATGCTGCGCGTCTCGCGTCCCTTCGTGCTGGTGCTGCCGACCTATGGCGGCGGCGTGCGCAATGGCGCCGTGCCCAAACAGGTGATCCGCTTTCTCAACGACCCGGTCAATCGAGGCCTGCTGCGCGGCGTGATCACCGCGGGCAACACGAACTTCGGCGAGTACTACTGCTATGCCGGGCCGATCATCGCGACCAAGTGTCAGGTGCCCGAACTGTATCGGTTCGAGCTGTTGGGCACTGAGCGTGATGTCGAGCAGGTCGACAACGGCCTGACCCAGTTCTGGAGGCAGACCCACCAGGGTGACTCCCGCATCCCCGTCACGCACCGCGACGCGTCGGCGTGTTCAGGCCGCTGACCCAGTTCGCTGACCCAGTTCGCTGACCCAGGCCGCTGACCCAGTTCGCTGACTCAGTTCGCTGACTCAGGCCGTTGCGTGATCCAGGTCTGCATGGCGGCCCGGATGACCTCTGCGTTCTCTCTGCCTCCGTACACCGCGGCGAATCGGTCGTCGGCGACATAGAGCTCTGAGAGGCCGATGTAGGCGGCCTGATCCGGGACTCGGCCGCCCCAGAAGTCGGTGACCCAACGGTGGTGCGCGGCCACGAGCGCTTGGAACGGTTCTCCTGCGGGGTCATCGCCTGCTTCGGCTGCGCGACGAAGGGCCCCGTTGATCTCGAGGCTGCGTTCGTCGTCGGCGCGTCGCTCCTGATCGTTCAGGCGCTGCCGACGCTTCGCGCTCCGGTCCCAAGCCTCGTCGCCCCAGCGCTGCCGCACTTCAGTCTCGTGCTCACTCTGGTCGAAGCCGGCGAACATCTGTCTGATGGTCATATTCTCTCCCTCTGTGATCGCCCTGAGCGTCTGTTCGACAGCAGTGATCTGTCGCTCGACTCGTGCTCTCTTGTCTTCCAGCAGTGTGAGATGAGATCGCACCACGTCGGCGAGTGCCGTTTCGTCGTCGAGAGCGATCCGAATGCTGGAAAGCGGCAGCTCGAGCGCGCGCAGCGAGAGAATCCTGTACAGACGGGACAGCTCGGGCTCGCCATAGAAGCGATAGCCGTTTGGGGCCACCCGTGCGGGCCGAAGCAGCCCGATCTGCTCGTAGTGTCGAAGGGTTCTGCTGGTGAGCCCAGTAGCTCGGGCGACATCTCTGATCGGCCATTCGCGCATGTCACTGCTCCTGACGGCTCGGCGTTCGTGTTCATGGTTACCACTCTGTCGGTTGACGTCGCGGCAGAGTCAAGCGGCAGTGGACAGCCCGTCTGCTCTTTCTTGGCATTCCGTCGTTCTCGACGACGACGCGAACTGCTGACCGCCGGCCGAAGAGTGCGAACCAACTCATACCGTGATGAGTGAGGCGAGGCAACCCTTTCTTTCGTCGTTGCCACTCATTAGGCTGACCGAAACGAACTGGTGGCCCGACCACATCGGCGTGCGGGCCGCTGACAGCGATTCATAGGAGAGTGGCGAACATGGTGACGAGGCAGTTTCCCAAGCCCAGCGAGATCTTCGATCTGCTGCATTTCAAACCTATCGATCTGAATGGTCGCCGCCGGCGGCTCAACTCGGCGCTGACCATTTGGGATCTGCGCCGCATCGCAGCGCGGCGCACCCCACGAGCCGCCTTCGACTACACCGATGGCGCGGCCGAAGACGAGATCTCGCTGCGTCGTGCCCGGCAGGCGTTCCGCGATATCGAGCTGCATCCGTCTGTGCTGCACCCGGCGACGGATGTCGACACGAGCTGCGAGATCTTCGGCGGTTCGTCTGCGCTTCCGTTCGGCATTGCGCCGACGGGGTTCACGCGCCTGATGCAGACTGAGGGCGAGGTCGCCGGTGCCGGCGCTGCTGGCGCCGCGGGCATCCCGTTCACTCTGTCGACTTTGGGCACCACGTCGATCGAAGACGTCAAAGCGGCCAACCCCAACGGGCGCAACTGGTTCCAGCTCTATGTGATGCGTGACCGTGAGATCAGCTACGAGCTCACTCGTCGCGCGGCCAAAGCCGGGTTCGACACACTGTTCTTCACCGTCGACACCCCGGTCGCCGGGCAGCGTCTGCGAGACAAGCGCAACGGCTTCTCGATTCCGCCGCAGATCTCGCTCGGCACCGTCATCAATGCGATTCCGCGGCCATGGTGGTGGTGGGACTTCCTCACCACTCCTGAACTGGAGTTCGCTTCGCTGAGTTCGACCGGCGGTACGGTCGGCGAGCTGCTCGACAGCGCCATGGATCCCACCATCAGCTTCGATGACCTCGACGTCATTCGTGAGATGTGGCCCGGCAAACTCGTGATCAAGGGCGTGCAGAACGTCGAAGACGCGAAGAACCTGGTCGCTGCGGGGGTCGATGGAATCGTGCTCTCGAACCACGGCGGCCGCCAGCTCGACCGTGCCCCGGTGCCGTTCCAGCTGCTGCCCGACGTGGTCAAAGCCGTCGGCGACCGCACCGAGATCGGCGTCGACACCGGCATCATGTCTGGAGCCGACGTGGTCGCGGCGATCGCCAAGGGCGCGAACTTCACGCTCATCGGCCGCGCCTACCTGTATGGGCTGATGGCCGGTGGCCGTCAGGGCGTCGATCGCACGATCCAGATTCTGCGCGACGAGATCATCCGCACCATGAAGCTGCTCGGCGTCTCGTCGCTTGACGAACTGAACCCCGGCCACGTCACGCAGCTGCGCCGCCTGACGCGCGACGAACGCGAGGCGCACGGTGCGCAGGCCGCTGCGAGCGAGCTCAAGGCGAAAGCCGAGCGCGAGGCCGCCGGCGCCAAGAAGTGAGCCCGAGCTTCGTTCGTTGAGGCAGAAGGGGGCGTCGGCTTTCGCCGGCGCCCCTTTTTGCTGCCGTGCCGAGGCGGCGCGCTTCGGACCGCACTCTGCGCACAGACGCTCAGCGAATTCACAGTGCAGTCATGAGTCACCGGAATGCGCAGCGGTCAGGATTGATCGAACACCTCAGACCTGCTGGCCCGCGCCAGCCGAAAGGCCGTGGGCTCCATGGCATCCGCCGAACGGAGCGATCGAAGCAGAATCTGAGACGATGACGAGGCCATGCTGCGACATGGCCAGAGACAGGAGAGTGGTAGCGTGCGCAAGTTGCTCACAGCCGGAGTGATCGCGGCGACGATGGTGGGATTGGCCGGATGCTCAAACGGGTCGAACGGCGTCGACGTCACGGGTGACTTCGGCACGGCGGCGGCCGTCAGCGTCTCGGGCGACGTCGACACCTCGAAGGTGCAGGTCAAGACGCTGATCGACGGCGACGGCGACGGCGACACCGTCGGCAAGGACGACAACGTCGAGATCGGGCTGGCACTCTACGACCCGACCAATCAGAAAGATCTCTCGCCCTACAACACCACGTCGAGCCTGGCGTCGTGGAAGCAGTACTTCAGCTCGCTGCCCGATCAGATCGACGGCAAGAAGATCGGAACTCGCCTGAGCATCACCGGCAGTGCCTCCGACCTTCTCGGCGCGGGCAATGCGAGCAGCTACTTCGGTCTCGACGACTCCGCCCCGTTGGCGATGGTGGTCGACGTCATCGGGCTCGTGCAGTCGAGCGATCCCGAGCTATCTGACACATTCGGCGATGCCGATTTTCCGACTGTGACCCTCGACGACTCCGGAAACCCCACGACCACGATCACGACCGGTGTCACGCCGAAGACCACACAGGTCAAGGTCATCAAGCAGGGTGACGGAGAAACGGTGGCGGCGGGCAACAGCGTGTCGTTCCACTACCAGCTCACCAAGCTGCGCGACGGCAAGCAGGTCGAGAGCAACTACGGCGGCGACGCGGCATCGAGCACTGCAGACGAGTCAGGGCTGATTCCCGGATTCGTGAAGGCGCTGGTCGGGCAGAAAGTCGGCTCGACGGTGGTGGCGGTGGTGCCGCCGTCAGAGGCGTATGGCAGCAGCGACGGAGCGGTGATGCAGCATGAGGCTCTGGTGTTCGTGCTCACGATCGATTCGACCGGGCCGGCCAGCGACGCCTCGACCTCGACAGGGGAATGAGGCGCTAGAAACGCGCGAGGAGCAGAAGTGCCGAGCCGGTGTCGGGCTGACCGAGCACCGGCTCGGCTGCACCTTGGGCACACCGCCGGGTACACCTTCTATCAGTATTCGGTGCGCCCAAGGGGATTCGAACCCCTGACCTTTGGTACCGGAAACCAACGCTCTATCCAGCTGAGCTATGGGCGCAGACCGCACGCACCCACATCGCAGGCGCACACAGACGCCCATCAGAATAGCATCCATCGCAGCCCATGCAGGGCGCGGCGCGCTCGCAGTCGCTAGAATAGGCCCTCGTGACCCCTGAAGATCTTTCGCAGACCATCGTCGACATCCTGCACGGCCTCGCCGAGTCAGGCGACGTGCCGGCCGAGCTCACCTCGGTGCCGGCCCCGCGCATCGACCGGCCGAAGAGCCGCGACCACGGTGACTGGGCGACCAACGTCGCGCTGCAGCACGCCAAGCGCGTCGGGCTGGTTCCGCGTGCGCTCGCCGAGACGATCGCCGGGCGTCTGCGCGACGTCGACGGCATCGCCGAGGTCGACGTCGCAGGCCCGGGGTTCATCAACGTGACGCTCGACGCTGCTGCGGGAGCCAGCATCCTGCCGACGGTCATCGACCAGGGTGACCATTTCGGAGACAACGAGGCGCTCGCCGGTCACTCGATCGACCTCGAGTTCGTCTCGGCCAACCCGACCGGTCCGCTGCACATCGGGCACACCCGGTGGGCGGCGCTGGGCGATTCGATCGCTCGGCTGCTCAGGGCATCCGGCGCGAAGGTCGTCAGCGAGTACTACATCAACGACGCCGGCAGTCAGATGAATCGGTTCGCCGACTCGGTGCTCGCCGCGATCAAGGGTGAGCCCACGCCCGAGGGCGGCTACCCGGGGCAGTACATCCAGGACCTCGCCGCCTACGTCAAAGGCGAGCGACCCGACATTCTCGATCTGCCGGCCGACGAGCAGCTCTCGACCGCACGCGAGCTCGCCTACGCGAAGCAGCTCGCCGAGATCAAGCACTCGCTCGACACGTTCAACGTGCACTTCGACGTGTGGTTCAGCGAGCGTCGCCTGCACGCGATCAACCCCGAGACCGGTACGAGCCTGATTCAGGATGCGGTGCAGCACCTGCGAGATCAGGGTCGCGTCTTCGAGCAGGAGGGTGCGACCTGGGTGCGCACCTCTGACTTCGGCGACGACAAAGACCGCGTGGTCGTGCGTTCCAACGGCGAAGAGACGTATTTCGCCGCCGATGCCGCGTACTATCTCGACAAGCGTCGCCGGGGGTACGAGCAGGCCATTTACTTCTTGGGCGCCGATCATCACGGGTACGTGAACCGGCTGAAGGCGATCGTGGCCGCGGCGGGCGACGATCCCGAGACGAACATCAGCGTGCTGATCGGGCAGCTGGTAAACCTCAACGGAGCCAAGCTCTCGAAGCGCGCGGGCAACATCATCGAGCTCGACGATCTGCTCTCCTGGATCGGCAGCGACGCGATGCGCTACTGGCTGGCGCGGTACCCCGCAGACTCTCCGCTGAATCTCGACGGCGAGAAACTGCGCAGCCGTACCAATGACAATCCGGTGTTCTACGTGCAGTACGCGCATGCCCGCACGCATAACGTGGGGCTGAACGCCGCTGCCGCGGGCATCGCCGTTGCACTGCCCGGGCAGGACGTCGAACAGGTGCGCGCCGCGGCTGCGAAGTCGGCGGCTGCCGGGGTCACCGTCTCGGCCTTCGACTTCGACCCATCGACGCTCACGCACGCCACCGAGACCGAGCTGATCGCGAAGATCGCGCAGTTCCCGGCCGTGGTGGCGAAGGCTGCGGAGTTCCGCGAGCCGCACCGCGTGGCCCGCTATCTCGAAGAGCTCGCAAGCGATTTCCACCGCTGGTACGACAGCTGCCGCGTGATTCCGCTCAGCAACGGAGCGGTCGAGCCGGTGCATGCTGCGCGCCTGGCGCTCAACGATGCCGCGGGACAGGTTCTGCGCAACGGCCTGAATCTGTTGGGCGTCTCTGCCCCAGAGCGCATGTGAGCATCTGATTCTGGCAGCAGGTGGTCCTGGCTGCAGGTCATTCCGTCTGCGCGCAGGATAGCGGCAGACTCTTGGTGCGCGTCGTCCGCGGTTCTGATCGGTTTCGCGTCGAGTTGGCAGAACTTGTGGCTATCAGTCTCTGATGGCCGCACCTTCTGTACTCTCGGCGGTGTGACTTCGGGTTCCGGGCGGTGTCGTCCGCGGTTCTGATCGGTTTCGCGTCGAGTTGGCAGAACTTGTGGCTATCAGTCTCTGATGGCCGCACCTTCTGTACTCTCGGCATCGACTCGGCTCCGGCTCATCGCCGAACACCACATCTTCCGCACTCTCGGCGGCAGGGTCGTAGGTTTGCTCCTGCTGGGGCAGGCCGCTGCGTCGACCACGTAGAATATGCGGGTGCCCTCACACTCAGATCACATCGAACCGCTGGCTCCTGAATGGCTCGCCATTCCCGAAGACCTGAACACCCTCGACCCTTCCATCTGGCCAGACACCGCGACCCGAAATGCCGCTGGGGCGGTCGAGATCGGGGGAGTGTCGGTCGTCGAGCTCGCAGAGACCTTCGGCACGCCGCTCTACGTGGTCGATCGGACCACCGCCGTCGCACAGGCCACGCGCATCCGTGACGCATTCGCGAACGCACTCGCTGCGATCGGCACCGACGTCACCGTCTACTACGCCTCGAAGGCCCTGCTCACCTCAGATGTCGTGCGCTGGATGCGCGACGCCGGGCTCAACGTCGACGTCTCGAGCGGTGGCGAGCTCGCGATCGCCGTCGCCGCAGGAATGCCGCCGCAGCGCATCGGCCTGCACGGCAACAACAAGTCGTATGCCGAGCTGCGCGCCGCGGTCGGCATCGGCCTGGGCACGATCGTGGTCGACTCGCTCGACGAGATCGATCTGCTGCAGGCCGTGATCGAAGACGCGGTCGCCGAGACGGCGGCGGATGCGGCAGCCGGTTCGCCTACTGCGTCCAGCCCGCTGGCCGACCCGTCGTATCGACAGCGCGTGCGACTGCGTGTGACGACGGGCGTGCACGCGTCGACGCATGAGTTCCTGGCCACCGCGCGCGAAGACCAGAAGTTCGGGGTGGCGCTCGCCGATGTCGACGAAGCGGTGCGCCGTCTGCGCGCGATCGACCGCGTCGAATTCGTGGGCATGCATTCGCACATCGGGTCGCAGATCTTCGACGCGCTCGGGTTCGACGAAGCGATCACGCGTCTCATCGAGGTGCAGAAGCGGCTGCTCGAAGGCGGACCGGTTCCCGAACTCAACCTGGGCGGCGGCTTCGGCATCGCCTACACCGAGGCCGACCAGCCGCGACCGATCGAGCAGATGGCCGAGAACATCGCATCGACCCTGCAGCGTGCCTGCTTCGCTCAGGGCGTTCAGGTGCCGCACATCGCAATCGAGCCGGGTCGTTCGATCGTGGGGCGTGCCGGTGTGACGCTCTACGAGACCGGCACGATCAAAGACGTGCAGGTCGATCATCTTGCCGGCAATACGCGTCGGTACATCGCCGTCGACGGGGGAATGAGCGACAACCCGCGCCCCGAGCTGTACGGCGCCGACTATCAGGCCGCACTCGCCTCGCGTACCAGCGACGCCGAGCCGGTGCTCGTGCGCGTGGTGGGCAAACACTGCGAGAGCGGCGACATCGTGGTGCAGGCCGACTACCTGCCCGAAGACGTGCGGCGGGGCGACCTGCTCGCCGTGCCCGACACCGGAGCGTACTGCTTCTCGCTGTCGTCGAACTACAACATGCTTCCGCGCCCGGCAGTCGTGGGCGTCTGGGACGGAGCCGCGCACCTGCTGGTGCACGGTGAGAGCATCGAGACGCTGCTGCGCCGTGACGCCGGTCTCGAGATCACGAACAAGACGGAGGACAGATGACTCACCGCACGCTGAAAGTGGCCCTGCTCGGTGCCGGCTCGGTCGGCGCTCAGACGGCCCGCCAGCTGATCGAGCGGCGTGCCGAGCTCGCGCAGCGCATCGGTGCCGACTTCGAGCTGATCGGCATCGCGGTTCGAAACCTGCACGGTCACCGTGACGTCGAGCTGCCACAGCAGCTGTTCACCACCGACGCAGACCGCCTCATCGACGAGGCCGACATCGTGATCGAGCTGATCGGCGGCATCGAGCCAGCACGCACGTACATCGAGCGCGCGCTCAGCGACGGCAAAGACGTCATCACCGCGAACAAGGCTCTGCTGGCCGCGCATCAGGTCGACATCTTCGAGGCCGGGCGCCGCGGCGGCGCCGAAACCTGGTACGAGGCGGCCGCGGCGGCCGCGATCCCGATCATTCGGCCGCTGCAGGACTCTCTCGTGGGCGACCGCATCAACCGCGTGCTCGGCATCGTCAACGGCAGCACGAACTACATCCTCGACCGCATCGACACCGCAGGCATCACGCTCGAAGAGGCCCTTGCCGAGGCCAGCCGTCTGGGCTACCTCGAAGCCGACCCGAGTGCCGACGTCGAGGGGCATGACGCAGCAGCCAAGGCGACGATTCTGGCCGGTCTCGCGTTCCACACGCACGTGCCTCGGTCTGCAGTGCACACCGAGGGCATCACGCAGCTCACCACCGAACAGCTGGTCGCCGCGAAACGCGACGGCTACGTGGTGAAGCTGCTGGCGATCGCCGAGCGGCTGCCTGCGGAACCGGGCGAACGCGATGCGGTCAACGTGCGCGTGTATCCGGCGATGGTGCCGGCAGATCACCCGCTCGCCGCGGTGCACGGCGGCAAGAACGCGATCTTCGTCGAGGCTCTCGACGCCGGCGATCTGATGTTCTATGGGGCGGGAGCCGGCGGTGTCGAGACGTCATCGACGGTGCTCAGCGACTTCGTGCTCGCCGCCAAGCGCATCGTGCGCGGTGCTCCGGCGGAGTTCGTCTCCTTCGACGCGAACCTGCGCATCGCCGACATCTCAGAGGTCGAGTCGAGCTGGCACATCACCCTGCACGTCGCCGACGAGCCAGGCGTGCTCGAACAGATCTCGGCTGTCTTCGCAGGCAACGAGATCTCGGTTCGTGCGCTGCACCAGGAGCAGCTGGCCGACTCCGCCGCAGACGCCAGCCTCGTCGTGGTCACGCACCGTGCCACAGAAGGCCGACTGCAGCGCACCGTCGAGCAGCTGGCCGAGGCCTCTGCCGTACGCGCCGTGATCGGCGTCATGCGCGTCGAGGGAGACTGACATGTCTGTGCGCGTCCGTGTTCCGGGCACCAGCGCCAATCTGGGGCCAGGCTTCGACTCGCTCGGCATCGCCGTCGACCTGTGGAACGAAGTCGAGGTCGTTCCGAACGACTCCGGCCGGTTCACGGTCGACGTGCAGGGCGCGGGGGCGAAGTGGCTGCCGCGCGACCGCCGCAACCTGCTCGTGCGCATCCTGCTGCAGACCACTGCGCAGCTCGGAGGCAGCCTCTCTGGGGCGCATCTGCGTGCGGTGAACGGCGTGCCGCAGTCGGGAGGGCTCGGATCGTCGGCGTCGGCCGTGGTCGCCGGAGTCGCCGCGGCGCTCGCACTGCACACCGGCGGGCAGCCCGACCGCGACGAGGTCTTCCGGCTGGCCAGCGCCTGCGAGGGGCACCCGGACAACGCGGCTCCGGCCGTCTACGGCGGCGCGACCATCGCCTACACCGATGCCGAGGGGCTCCCTCGCTGCGCCTCCATGACGGTCGACGAGAGCATCCACGCGGTACTGCTGGTGCCTGACTACACGACCAAGACGAGCGCCATGCGCATGCTCCAGCCAGAGAGCGTGCCGGTCGCCGACGCCGTGTTCAACCTGTCGCGTTCGGCGCTGCTGGTGCATGCTCTCGGCGAAGACCCGAGCCTGCTCTTCGAAGCGACCGAAGACCGCCTGCATCAGCCGTACCGTGCGCAGGCGATGCCGGCGACCGACCGCATGATCACCGATCTGCGCACGCGGGGGCATGCGGCTGCGCTGAGCGGGGCGGGGCCGACCGTGCTCGTGCTCGCGACCAGCTCGGCTGAGGCCGACGCCGTGGCAGCGGCGGATGGCCTGGTCGATTCCGCCTCGAATGACACGCCCGTGCGATGGAAGTCGCATCGGGTGGCGATCGCCGCTGAGGGTGCTACAGTAGAGCTGTGACTTTGAGAGCTCTGCTCTCGGTCATGATCCAGCGGCACCTCACGTTTTCTCAGATGTGTGCCCTTCTGTAATGACGATCGGGACCACCGATCGATGAATCTCCTTGGCCGAAACGGCAAGGCGAGAGGAAAACCTCCTGTGACTGATGTCAAGAACACCACCCAGACGCCGAAGCTGACCACCCTGCGCGTGGCAGAGCTGCAGAGCATCGCCGCAGAGCTGGGGCTCTCAGGCGTGAAGCTCCGCAAGAGCGAACTGATCTCAGCGATCACCGATCGCCGTGCCGAGCTGGCCGGCGCATCGAACGCTGAGCCGACCAACACCAGAGACGCTGAGCCAGCAGCTGCAGCGAGCACCACCGAGCAGCCCACTGCGGCCGCCGCCACAGCCGAGGCCGAGCCGGCCGCCGCAGCCGCCGAGGCGCCGCAGACACGCCGTGCCACCACGGGTCGCCGCTCGCGTCGGGCGACGCTGCCCACGACCGATGTGGCCGATGGCGTCAACGCCGAGGTCACCGTCGAGGTGCTCGACGCACCCGGCGCTCAGGCTGAGCAGAGCACGGCCGAGACACCGCGCACCGAGGCGCGCGCCCCGCGTCGTGCCAGCTCGAAGCAGACCGCCGCTCGACATGCCGACAGCAGCCAGAGCGACGCCACGCACGACGAGGTCGCCGCAGACGCGACGGCTCAGAGCGACGAGCCGGCTGAGAACGCACAGTCCGAGACGGCGCAGGCAGGTGAGCAGCGCGAATCGAAGCGCGGTCGCCGCAGCGAGCAGCGCACTGACGCAGAGAACACCTCAGCAGAGTCGAACGGCGAGAGCGCCGACAGTGAGACCGAGGGCCACGAGGGCCGCAATGAGCACCGCGAAGGGCGTCGCAGCCGTGGGCGCGGGCGTGGCCGTGGGCGTGACAACGACCGTCAGAACGACAACGAGTCGGCTGAGGGCAAAGACGCCAAAGACGAGAACAACGACCGCAGCGACAAGAACGATCGCAGCGACAAGAACGACAAGAATGACAAGCACGACCGCCACGAGAAGGGCGACCGTCGCGAACGCGGTGAGAAGGGCGACGACAACTCGCGTCGCGACGATCACGACAACGACGAGCGTCGTGGCCGCAACCGCAACCGCAACCGCAACCGTGACCGCAAGCGTCGCGGCCGTGAAGACGAGCCCGAGTACACCGAGAACGACACCTTGATTCCGATCGCAGGTGTGCTCGAGGTGCTCGACAACTACGCGTTCGTGCGCACCAGCGGCTACCTGCCCGGCCCGAACGACGTGTACGTCTCGCTCGGACAGGTCAAGCGCTACGGTCTGCGCAAGGGCGACGCGGTCGTCGGCGCGATCAAAGAGCCGCGTGAGAACGAGAACAGCAGCCGTCAGAAGTACAACGCACTGGTCAAGCTCGACACCGTCAACGGTGCCACGGTCGAAGAGGCGCGTCAGCGCGTCGAGTTCTCGAAGCTCACGCCGCTGTACCCCCAAGAGCGTCTGCGCCTCGAGACCGAGCCGCAGAAGCTCACCGGTCGCGTCATCGATCTGGTCGCACCGATCGGCAAGGGTCAGCGTGGTCTGATCGTCGCACCGCCGAAGGCCGGCAAGACGATCATCATGCAGCAGATCGCCAACGCGATCACGGTGAACAACCCAGAGGTGCACCTCATGGTCGTACTCGTCGACGAGCGCCCCGAAGAGGTCACCGACATGCAGCGCACGGTCAAGGGCGAGGTCATCGCCTCGACGTTCGACCGCCCCGCCGACGACCACACCACGGTCGCCGAGCTGGCCATCGAGCGGGCAAAGCGCCTGGTCGAGCTTGGTCACGACGTGGTTGTTCTGCTCGACTCGATCACCCGTCTGGGCCGTGCCTACAACCTGTCGACGCCGGCCTCGGGTCGCATCCTCTCCGGTGGTGTCGACGCCTCGGCGCTCTACCCGCCCAAGCGCTTCTTCGGCGCCGCGCGCAACATCGAGAACGGCGGCTCGCTGACGATCATCGCCTCGGCGCTGGTCGAGACCGGTTCGAAGATGGACGAAGTGATCTTCGAGGAGTTCAAGGGCACCGGCAACATGGAGCTTCGCCTGTCGCGTCAGCTGGCCGACAAGCGCATCTTCCCGGCGGTCGACGTCAACGCGTCGGGCACCCGTCGCGAAGAGCTGCTGCTGCCGGCCGACGAGCTCAAAATCGTCTGGAAGCTGCGTCGCGCACTGGGCGGCCTCGAACCGCAGCAGGCCATCGAGATCGTGTTCAACGGTCTGAAAGAGACCAAGTCGAACGTCGAGTTCCTGATGCGCATGCAGGCACATGACGTGCCCGGCCTGCGCCAGCGTTGAGCGAGGCCTCGACTGTGAGCTCGATGTTCGACTCCGTCGACAAACTGCTCGCCGAGCACGCTGATCTGCAGGTGCAGCTGGCCGACCCGGTGGTGCACACCAAGCCGGCCCTGGCCAAAAAGCTCAGTCGTCGGTACAACGAGCTCAATGCGATCAAGGTCGCCTACGAGCACTGGCGGCAGACTGACGAAGACCTCGAGGCCGCGCGTGAGCTGGCCAAAGAAGACGATTCGTTCGCCGAGGAGGTGCCCGGTCTTGAGACCGAGCTCACCGCGTCGGCCGAACGCCTGCGTCGACTGCTGATTCCGCGCGATCCCGATGACGGCCGTGATGTGATCATGGAGATCAAAGGCGGTGAGGGCGGCGAGGAGTCCGCCCTCTTCGCCGGCGACCTGCTGCGCATGTACATGCACTACGCCGAGAAGAAGGGGTGGAAGGTCGAGATGCTCGACTCCACCGAATCCGACCTCGGCGGGTACAAAGACGTCTCGGTGGCTATCAAGGGTCGTTCGAACAACCCGGCTGAGGGCGTCTGGGCGCACCTCAAGTACGAAGGCGGCGTGCACCGCGTACAGCGTGTGCCGGTCACCGAGAGCCAGGGTCGCATCCACACCTCGACCACCGGAGTGCTGGTGTTCCCCGAGGTCGACGAGCCCGAAGAGGTGCAGATCAATCAGAACGATCTGCGCATCGACGTCTACCGTTCGTCCGGCCCCGGCGGTCAGTCGGTCAACACGACCGACTCGGCGGTGCGCATCACCCACCTGCCGACCGGCATCGTGGTGTCGATGCAGAACGAGAAGAGCCAGATCCAGAACCGTGACGCCGCCATGCGCGTGCTGCGGGCCCGCCTGCTCGCCAAACAGCAGGAAGAGCTCGACGCCGCAGCCAGCGAGCAGCGCCACAGTCAGATTCGCTCGATGGACCGTTCGGAGCGCATCCGCACCTACAACTTTCCAGAGAACCGCATTGCCGACCACCGCACCGGGTTCAAGGCCTACAACCTCGATCAGGTGATGAACGGCGAGCTCGATCCCGTGATCGAGTCAGCTGTGGCCGCCGATGAGACGCACCGTCTCGAGGCACTGGGGCAGTGACCGATCCAGCTGGCGGCAGCGAGGTGGGGCCGGTGGTCCTGCGGATGCTGCAGCGGCTGGCCGAGGCCGGTATCGGCCCGGCTCGGGCCGAGTCTCGACAGATCGTCGCGCACGTGCTCGACGTGAGCCTGGGTGACCTCAGCCTGGCCGAGCTCACCGGTCGACTCCGGGTGAGCGCCGAGCAGATGCACACCATCGAGACGCTGACCGAACGACGCGCGCGGCGCATCCCGCTGCAGCATGTGCTCGGCAGGGCGCCCTTTCGCGCGCTTGATCTGTCAATCGGGGAGGGCGTGTTCGTGCCGCGCCCAGAGACCGAGCTGCTGGTCGAACGCGCACTCGAACTGCTGAGCGAGCGTCGTGCCGCCGAGCAGACTTCCGACTCTGACCGTGACGACGCAGCCGCTGTCGACCAGGCCCTGACAGACGGCACTCGACGCGACGTCGCCCCACGACGCCTCCGAGTCTTCGAAGCGGGCACCGGTTCGGCCGCGATCAGCCTCGCGATCGCCACCGAGCTGCCGCACACGCACGTGCGCACCGTCGAACTCGAGACCGCCGCCGAAGCGTGGGCGCGGCGCAACATCGTCGCCTACACCGATGCCCTGGCAGCGGCCGACAGCACCGTCGAGCTCGTCGCCGGTGATGCGATCGCTGACCTCGCCGTCGCCTCCTCATCGCTGCTGCCAGCGCACCCACGGTCACGGGCACAGGCGGCAGCGCAGATGACGCCTGGCCGGCCCGTGGCAGAGTCAGCAGGCACGTTCGATCTGATCGTGTCGAACCCGCCATACGTGCCGACGGGAGACATCCCGCTCGAGCCCGAGGCACGAGCCGACCCCGACACGGCGCTCTACTCCGGCGCCGACGGTCTCGACTTCATCCGTGAGCTGGTCGCGCCCGCGTTCGCCGCGCTGCGGGCCGGAGGGAGCATCCTCTTGGAGCACACCGAGCAGCAGGGCTCGGACGTGCGCATGCTGCTCGAAACGGCGGGGTTCGAGGCAGCACAGACGCATCGTGATCTGACCGGTCGTGATCGATTCACCGAAGCCCGACACCCGTCGCGCCACTGAGCCGCTGAACGCACTCGGTCGCGAGTCGACACAGGGCACACGCAGACTCGGCGACTAGACTGCTACAGACACCCCGAGGAGACTTCGACATGAGCAGCGTGTTCGACTGCAGCGACACTGAGCAGCTACTGACCGGAACGAGAGAGGCCCGCCGAGCCATCGGGCGCGGACGACTGGTCGTGATGCCCACCGACACGGTCTACGGCATCGCCGCCGACGCCTTCTCTCCAGACGCGGTCAACGCGCTGCTCGAGGCGAAGGGGCGCACACGTCAGTCGCCGCCGCCGGTGCTGATTCCGAGTCTGAACAGCCTGCATGCTCTGGCCGAAGACGTGCCCGAACCCATCGAACGGGCAGCTGAGAAGTTCTGGCCGGGCGCGCTCACCATCATTCTCAACGCACGCAGCAGCCTGAACTGGGATCTCGGCGACACGCAGGGCACGGTTGCGCTGCGTATTCCCGACGAGCCGGTTGCCCTCGCCGTGCTCGAGGAGACGGGGCCCCTCGCGGTGTCTTCGGCGAATCGGCACAGCCAGCCGGCCGCGACCACGATCGACGACGCACAGCAGCAGCTCGGCGACAGCGTCGAGGTCTACCTCGACCATGGCACCAGTCACAGCGGACTCTCGTCGACCATCATTGATGCGACGCTCTTCGAGGTGAACGGCGCGGTGCGGATCGTGCGGCAGGGCGGCGTCACCCCTGAGCAGCTCGCCGAGGTGATCGGCGACGGCAAGGTGCTGACCGAGTGAAGGGCTATGCACTGGTCGCATTCGTCGCGGCTGTCGCGACGTGGGGGCTGACTTGGGTGGTGCTGCGCTTCGCGCTGCGCTTTCACATCTATCCCGCCATCAGAGCGCGAGATGTGCACACCCGCCCGACGCCCAGACTCGGGGGAGTGGCCATCTTCATCGGCATCATGCTCGGGCTGTTCACGGCGAGCCGCATTGAGTGGTTCAGCGAGGTGTTCAGACACCCGGGTCAGATGGCCGCTCTGGCGGCGGCCAGCCTGCTGATCGTCTTCATCGGTGTCTTCGACGATCTCTATGACATGGTCTGGTACGCCAAACTCGCGGGACAGTTTCTTGCCGCCGGCATTCTCACCTGGCAGGGGTTTCAGATCGTGTCGCTGCCGATCGGCGGCACGCTGATCGGCTCGGGGGTCGTCAGCGCGCTGCTCACCACGATTCTCATCGTGCTCACGATGAACGCCGTCAACTTCATCGACGGGCTCGACGGGCTGGTCGCAGGCGTCATCCTGCTCGCCTCAGGCGTGTTCTTCCTCTACGTCTATCTGCTGACGGTGCGCACCTCGCCGACCGACTACTTCAACCTCGCGACGCTGGTCGCCGCGCTGCTGATCGGTGGATGCGTCGGCTTTCTGCCCTGGAACTGGCACCCGGCCAAGATCTTCATGGGTGACTCCGGCGCGATGCTGCTGGGGATGCTGCTGGCGGTGAGCGCGATCTCGGTCACCGGTCAGATCGACCCGCAGACGCTCTCGGACTCAAGCGTCTGGCTGCCGCTGCTGGTGCCCGTCGTCGTGCTCTCACTGCCCTTCGTCGACTTCGCTCTGGCGGTCATCAGGCGCGTCGGTGCAGGAAAGAGCCCGTTCAGCCCGGACCGCAAGCATCTGCACCATCGTCTGCTCGGTCTCGGCCACAACACGTACACTGCAGTGGCGGTGTTCTACAGCTGGACGATCGTGCTGTCCCTCTCATGCTTCCTGTTCATGGTGTGGCCTTGGCCGTTCGTCGTGGTCTTCGCCGTGATCGGCATCCTCTGCTGCATCGTGCTCACGTTCTGGCCCGTGTTGCAGCCCCAGCTGGGGTGGGGGCCGCCGATACCGAACGAACTGCAGCTGACGGCCAGACGCATCCGCAAGAAGGAGACCGCATGACCACCCCCGAAGACCGCGCCCAGCACCCAGACGACCAGAGCGCATCCGCATTCGACGAGCAATTCGTGGTAGACGACGAAGAGCAGCCGGTGAAGAGACAGGCCGCACCCGGTCTGGTCAGCGTGCTTCGACTCTCGCTGTTGCTCACGGCGGCGCTCGCCGTGCTCGTCGCCATCGTCGGAGGCCTCATCGGGTGGTCGGTCGCCGGCTGGAACGGCGTGCTCAGCGCACTTGTCGGAGCTGCACTCACCCTCGCCTTCGCAGCGATCACGGCCGGCAGTCTGTGGCTCGGATCCCGCCAGGGAGGCATCTCGTTTCTGGCCATCGTGCTCGGCGGATGGATCGTCAAGATCATCGTGTTCATCGGGCTGCTCGCTCTGATCACCTCGGCGCCGTTCGTCGTGAAGGGCGTGCTCTTCGGTTCGATCGTCGCCGCCGTGCTCGGCTCTCTCGCCGCCGACTCTTTCGCCGCGATGCGTGCGAAGGTGCCGTATGTCGACGATCCGCAGTGAGCCAGGCCCTCCCGAACTCACCCAAACCGCACAGTCGGTTCCGCACTCGCGGCCAGATGTTGCTAGTATGTCCCGTGGTGGTCTTGTCACTGGCCGCCGAATCACTCAATACGCGCCGTGGCGAAGACTGCGGACATCGCTCAGGAGAATGATCTTTTGATTCACGCGCTGACCCAGCTGACAACGCCGACTCTCGCCGCTGACGGCGAGTTCCACGCACCGAGCATCAGCGAGTTCTTCCCCGAACCAATCTTCTTCGCGGGCACGCCGTTCGAGCTCAACCGCATCGCACTGATCCGCATCTTGGTGATGCTCGTGATCATCGCGCTGCTGTGGTTCGGAACTCGCAAGCTGAAGCTCGTTCCCGGTCGCGGCCAGGGCATGCTCGAGTTCGCATATGACTTCGTGCGGGTCAACATCGCCGAAGAGATGCTCGGCAAGAAAGACGGCAAGCGCTTTGTGCCGCTGCTGTTCACCATCTTCATCGTGGTGCTCGGCTTCAACATCACCGGCATCGTTCCCGGCCTGAACCTCGCAGCTTCGGCGACCATCGGCTTTCCGCTGGTCTTGGCACTCGTCGCCTACATCGTCTTCATCTACGCAGGCATCAAGAAGCATGGCGCCGGGTACTTCAAGAACGCCCTGTTCCCGGCCGGAGTGCCCAAGGTGATGTACCTTCTGGTCACCCCGATCGAGTTTCTCTCGACTTTCGTCATTCGTCCGGTCTCGCTGACCCTTCGACTTCTGATGAACATGGTCGCCGGCCACCTCATCCTGGTGCTCTGCTTCAGTGCCACCTGGTTCTTCCTGTTCAGCGCTGACGGCATTCTCAAGAGCTTCAGCGTCGTCACATTCGCCTTCGGCTTCGCGTTCACTCTCTTCGAGATTCTGGTCGCAGCCCTGCAGGCATACATCTTCACTCTTCTGACAACGGCCTACATTCAGTCGTCGCTGGCAGAAGAGCACTAAGCGGCCGGAAACCTCCGGCCACACTATGGAAGGAAACGAAAACCCGTGGATATCAACACACTCGCTGAGATTTCGGGCAACATCAACAGCGTCGGCTACGGCCTGGCAGCCATCGGCCCCGGTATCGGTATCGGCATCGCCGGCGGCAAGACCGTCGAGGCGATTGCTCGTCAGCCCGAACTCGCTGGCAGACTGCAGACCACCTTCTTCCTGGCGGTGGCATTCACCGAGGCGCTGGCCCTCATCGGCCTCGCTGCGGGCTTCATCTTCCAGTAAGTCGACACCCACCTCAGACGTAAGGCACTAATATGGCTCAATTCGCGCTGACAGCAGGCGTACAGGCCGCCGAGGAAGAGCACAACATTCTTTTCCCCGCCGTCTACGACTGGTCGCTGTCGCTCATCATCTTCCTCGTCCTGCTCATCTTCGTGTGGAAGGTCATCGTACCCAAGCTGCAGAAGACGCTGGACGAGCGCTCAGAGAAGATCGAGGGTGGCATCCAGCAGGCGCAGAAGGCTCAGGAAGAGGCCGCGGCCGCACTGAACGCCTACAACGCGCAGCTGGCCGAAGCACGCGTCGAGGCTCAGAAGATTCGGGACGCCGCCCGATCAGAGGGTGCGCAGATCGTCGCCGAGCTCAAAGAGCAGGCGACGACCGAGGCCCAGCGAATCAGCGATCAGGCTCACGCTCAGATCGCTGCAGATCGCAAGACGGCCTTCGACCAGCTGAAGAGTGAGATCGGCGTGCTGTCGGTCGACCTCGCATCACAGGTCGTCGGTCAGTCGCTCGAAGACGACCAGAAGTCGAAGGCCGTCGTCGATCACTTCCTCGCTGACCTCGAGAAGTCGGAGGCCAAGTAGGCATGGGAAGCGCCACCGTACACTCACTCGAGCGGGCCGCAGAGATTCTGACCGTCGACACCCAGGTTCGTGGCCTGGACGCCGCAGAGGGAATCTTCGAGGTCGCCGACGCACTGGGCGAGAGCGCTCAGCTTCGCGGACTCATCGCCGACCCCTCGACTGACGAACAGCTGCGTGTCGGTCTGATCACCCGGCTGTTCACCGGCAAAGTGGCGGATGTCGTGGTCGCATTCGTCGAGAAGACCGCCGCACTGCGCTGGTCGAGTGACGACGAGTTCGTCTCATCGATCGAGGCTCTCGGCGAGACGGCGGTGGCGTTGACGGCCCAGCAGGAGGGCAATCTGGAGCGCCTGGAAGATGAGCTCTTTCAGGTCGCCCAGGTGTTCGAAGGCAGCCGTGAGCTGCAGCTGAGCCTCTCACACCCGGGCGAGCACCCACAGGCTGAACGCCAGCTCGTGGATCGGCTCTTCGGGCAGCAGACTCTGCCGGCGACCACGCTTTTGGCGACCCGTGCGGTCAGCAGCGTGCGTGGCAGCAAGGTCGCACGTCGACTTCATGAGATCGCAGAGCGGGTCTCAGCGGTCGCCGGCCGACAGGTCGCAGACGTGACCTCGGCGCGCCCGCTTTCCGAGCCGCAGCGAGCCGCTCTGGCTCAGGCGTTGCAGAACGAGGCGGGCGGCCCCGTTCATGTCAACGTGTCAGTCGACCCCGCCCTCGTCGGCGGCGTCGTCGTTCGTCTCGGCGACACCCTCATCGACTCATCGGCTCGCACGAAGCTGACCCAGCTTCGACAGGCCATCGCGTAGTCGATTTCGACAGGTACTGAACAGGTGTAGATCGGGGCCGGCGGCCCCACCGAATGTAAGGAAGATGATGGCAGAAGTAGCAATCAGCCCCGAAGAGATCCGGGGTGCTCTCAAGGAATTCGCCGAGGGGTACCAGCCAGCCTCCTCGACGAAGGCCGAGGTGGGCTACGTACTCAGTGCCGCCGACGGCATCGCCCACGTCGAGGGCCTGCCGAGTGTGCAGGCCAACGAGCTGGTGCGCTTCGAGAACGGTGTGCTGGGCCTCGCCCAGAACCTCGACGAGCATGAGATCGGCGTCGTCGTTCTCGGTGAGTTCGTCGGCATCGCCGAAGGCCAGCGCGTCGAGCGCACCGGCGAGGTGCTCTCCGTGCCCGTCGGCGACGAGTTCCTCGGGCGAGTCATCGACCCGCTCGGCAACCCGATCGACGGTCTCGGCGAGATCAAGGCAGAGACCCGCCGCGAACTCGAGCTACAGGCTCCGAACGTGATGAGCCGCAAGAGCGTCGACGAGCCGCTGCAGACCGGCATCAAGGCGATCGACGCCATGATCCCGATCGGTCGAGGCCAGCGTCAGCTGATCATCGGCGACCGCCAGACCGGTAAGACCGCGATCGCGATCGACACCATCATCAACCAGCGTAAGAACTGGGAGTCGGGCGATCCCAAGCAGCAGGTGCGCGCGATCTACGTCGCCATCGGTCAGAAGGGCTCGACCATCGCGAGCGTGAAGGCGGCGCTCGAGAAGGCCGGCGCGATGGAGTACACCACCATCGTCGCTTCGCCCGCGTCAGACCCGGCCGGCTTCAAGTACCTCTCGGCATACACCGGTTCCGCACTCAGCCAGCACTGGATGTACCAGGGCAAGCACACCGTCATCGTCTATGACGATCTGTCAAAGCAGGCTGAGGCCTACCGTGCCGTTTCGCTGCTGCTGCGTCGTCCGCCGGGCCGCGAGGCATACCCCGGCGACGTGTTCTACTTACACTCCCGCCTGCTGGAGCGTGCGGCCAAGCTCTCTGACGAACTTGGCGGCGGCTCGGTGACCGCACTGCCGATCATCGAGACCAAGGCGAACGACGTGTCGGCCTACATCCCGACCAACGTGATCTCGATCACCGACGGCCAGATCTTCCTGCAGTCCGACCTCTTCAACGCCAACCAGCGTCCTGCCATCGACGTCGGCATCTCGGTGTCTCGAGTCGGCGGCGACGCTCAGCGCAAGCACATCAAGAAGGTCTCAGGAACGCTCAAGCTCGAGCTCGCCTCGTACCGTGACCTCGAGGCCTTCGCGATGTTCGCGTCAGACCTCGACGCCGCGTCGAAGCAGCAGCTGAATCGTGGCGCGCGCCTGACCGAGCTTCTCAAGCAGCCGCAGTACTCGCCGTACCCGGTCGAAGACCAGGTCGTGTCGATCTGGCTGGGCACCACCGGCAAGCTCGACGACGTTTCGGTCGAGAACGTGCTGCGCTTCGAGGGCGAGTTCCTCGACTACCTGAAGCGCAACACCGACGTGCTCGACGTTCTGCGCGATTCGGGCAAGCTCGAAGACGAGACCAAGGCGAAGCTCGAGTCGGCTGTGACGGAGTTCAAGAAGAACTTCGTCGAGTCAGATGTGCAGGGGCTCTCGGCTCCGGGCGCAGAAGACGACGCCGCGCTTGACGCGAGCAAGGTCGGCCAGGCCAAGCTCGTCAAGCAGAGCAAGTAGTCGAGAGACGAGGGAGTAACACATGGGAGCGCAGCTTCGCGTCTACAAGCAGAAGATCAAGTCTGCTCAGACGACTAAGAAGATCACCCGCGCCATGGAGCTCATCGCAGCCTCCCGCATTCAGAAGGCTCAGCAGCGCACCGACGCCGCCCGACCGTACGACGAGGCAATCACTCGCGCGGTCGGTGCGGTGGCGGCGCTGTCGGGAGACATCGATCATCCGCTGCTGCGCGAGCGGGAGCAGATCCGCCGCAGCGCGGTCGTCGTGTTCACTTCTGACCGCGGTCTGGCCGGTGCCTTCTCCTCAGCGATCCTGAAGGAGACCGATCGTCTCGCCAACATGCTTCGGCAGAACGGGCGTGAGGTCGACTTCTACCTGATCGGGCGCAAGGCGGTCGGCTACTTCCAGTTCCGTGATCGCGAGTTCGTGCGCAGCTGGACGGGTGACACTGACAAGCCGAGCACCGAGGTCGCTCATGAGATCGGCAGCGCAGTGGTTGACTCCTACCTCAAGGGTGGGGCAGAGGGCGGCGTGGACGAGATTCATCTGGTCTACACGAAGTTCCTCAACCGGGTCTCGCAGACTCCAGACGTGCTGCGACTGCTGCCGCTCGAGCTCGTCGACGCGGGTGCGGATCCCGCCGAGAAGCGCGAAGAGCCGCTCTACGAGTTCGAGCCGGATCCCGACGAGGTGCTCAGCCTGCTGCTGCCGCGCTACATCGGATCACGCATCTACCATGCGCGACTCGAATCCGCAGCCAGCGAGCACGCCAGTCGCCAGAAGGCCATGAAGTCGGCCTCTGACAACGCTGACAAGCTCATCCGCACCTACTCGACGTTGATGAACAACGCTCGACAGGCCGAGATCACCCAGCAGATCAGTGAGATCGTCGGTGGCGCCGACGCCCTCGCCAACTAGACGACGACACAGAAGAGAAGAGAGACATGGCAACTGCATCAAGCACCCAGACGCCGGCGGCCGAGGCCACCGGTAACGTCGGGCGCATCGTGCGAGTGACCGGCCCGGTGGTCGACATCGAGTTCGCTCACGACGCGCTGCCCCCGATCAACAACGCTCTGAGCACCGAGGTCACCGTCGGCGCCGAGACGTACACGATCACCTTCGAGGTTGCTCAGCACCTCGGCGACGATCTCGTGCGCGCCATCGCGCTGAAGCCGACTGACGGCCTCGTGCGCGGCCAGGTCGTGTTCGACTCCGGTTCACCGATCACGGTGCCGGTCGGCGACGCGACCAAGGGCCACGTGTTCAACGTGACCGGCGACGTGCTCAACGCAGCCGAAGGCGAAGACATCACCTTCGAGAAGCGTTGGTCAATCCACCGCGAGCCCCCGCGTTTCGACCAGCTCGAGTCGAAGACCCAGATGTTCCAGACGGGCATCAAGGTCATCGACCTGCTGACTCCCTACGTGCAGGGCGGCAAGATCGGTCTGTTCGGTGGTGCCGGTGTCGGCAAGACCGTGCTGATCCAGGAGATGATCGCTCGTGTGGCCAAAGACCACGACGGCGTTTCGGTCTTCGCCGGTGTCGGCGAGCGTACCCGTGAGGGCAACGACCTGATCCACGAGATGGACGACGCAGGGGTGCTCGACAAGACCGCCCTGGTCTTCGGCCAGATGGATGAGCCGCCGGGCGTGCGTCTTCGCGTCGCGCTTTCTGCCCTGACCATGGCGGAGTACTTCCGCGATGAGCAGGCCCAGGACGTCCTGCTGTTCATCGACAACATCTTCCGTTTCACTCAGGCCGGTTCTGAGGTCTCGACCCTGCTGGGTCGTATGCCCTCGGCCGTGGGCTACCAGCCCAACCTGGCTGACGAGATGGGTCTGCTGCAGGAGCGCATCACCTCGACGCGTGGTCACTCGATCACGTCGCTGCAGGCGATCTACGTTCCCGCAGACGACTACACCGACCCGGCCCCGGCGACGACGTTCGCGCACCTCGATGCGACGACGAACCTGACCCGTGACCTGGCCAGCCGTGGTCTGTACCCCGCTGTCGATCCGCTCGCTTCGACCTCGCGCATCCTCGATGCGCAGTATGTCGGTCAGGAGCACTACGACGTGGCCATCCGCGTCAAGCAGATCCTGCAGAAGAACAAGGAACTCCAGGAGATCATCGCCATCCTCGGTGTCGACGAGCTCTCTGAAGAAGACAAGATCGTAGTCGAGCGCGCACGTCGCATCGAGCAGTTCCTGTCGCAGAACACCTACACCGCCGTGAAGTTCACGGGCGTCGAGGGTTCGACCGTGCCGATCAAAGACACGATCGAGGGCTTCCGCGCCATCGCCGACGGCGAGGTGGACAACATCCCGGTGCAGGCCTTCTACAACGTCGGCCCGCTCGACGATGTGTTCCGCAAGTGGGATCAGATCAAGAAGGAACTCGGAGAGTAAACCATGGCTCAGTCATTCGACGTCGAGATCGTCTCGGCAGAGCAGCTCATCTGGTCTGGCCGTGCCACGCAGATCACCGCCCGCACCATCGAGGGCGAGATCGGCGTTCTGGCTGGCCACGAGCCTCTGCTGGCCGTGCTGGGCGATGGCCCCGTTCGAGTGACCTTGGAAGACGGCAAGACGGTCGAGGCGACCGCCGCTGACGGCTTCCTCTCGGTCGAGCGCCACGCTGTGCGAGTCGTCGCTCGCGTGGCCGAGCTCGCTGCCTGAGCTCACCGGCCGGAGCCGAGTGCTCTGCTCTGATGTGTCTGAAGGGCGTCCACCTCTGGGTGGGCGCCCTTCTTGCATGTCCCCGCAGCCTCACCGCGGATCGCTCGGAGCCACCACCACGGATTGGACCGGGCCGCCACGGACTGGACGAAATCGCCCGATTCCCTGCAAACGGCGGCCATATCGTCCAATCCGCGTCACTGAGCCGAGAGCGTGAAACGTACAGGAGCACCAGATCGTGCAGACCCAGCAGAACATCTCACCCAGCAGTGCGAAGCAGCGTACCGAACCCCGCAGTGCCATGCAACGTACCGAACCCAGCAGCACCAAGCCCGGCGTGCAGCGGAGTGTCTCGCCCAGTTCTGCGGCCGCATCAGCGACCCCGTCCCCGCAGCAGAAGCCCGACATCATGCTGCTGCTGCCGCCGAGCGAGACCAAGTCCACGGGAGGCAGCGGGCTCGCACTCGACACGGCACGACTCTCGTTCGCACCGGAGCTCACGGCTGCACGCAGACAGACGATCGGCTGGCTGACTCAGCTCTGTCGAGATCCCGATGCGGCGGCGCAGGCGCTGCGCCTGACTGCGCGCCAGGCCCGCTCACTCGAAGACGATCGCGACCTTGCCGAGGCAGCCACGAAACCTGCCCTGCAGCGATACACCGGCGTGCTCTACGACGCGATCGGTGAGCAGACGCTGACCCCACAGATGCGCTCCTGGCTCGGTGACCATGTCTTGGTGCAGTCTGCGCTCTTCGGGCTGATCTCGCTCGGTGACGAGATACCGGCCTACCGGCTTTCCGCCGGCACCCGAAAGTCGGTCTACGACTTGAGCGCCGTCTGGCACGAGCCGTGCGCGGCCGTGCTGCACCGCCTGCTCGCAGACGGAGCGACTGTGATCGACCTGCGCTCCAAGGCCTACGCGGCGCTCGCACCTCTGCCGAAGCACCCGAACGCCCACGTCGTCGAAGTCGTGGTGCGCGACGAAGACGGGCGGCATCGGCCGCTGAATCACTTCAACAAGAAGTCGAAGGGCGCGTTCACCCGGGCTCTGGCCGAGTGTGCCGAAGAGCGTGCGGCGGAGGCGACGGGAACCGAGAGCGATCAGTCACTGCTGGTCGCGGCGGCCGATCGTATCGGGGCGCGACTCATCTGTGGCGGTGAGGGCACTGACTGGCTGCTGGAGACCAAGGAAGAGTGAGAAGGGCCCAGCATCGTCTGAGGACGATCTGTGGAGCGGCTTTCACCGAAAGATCGCGAAACTGCGTGCGCGGCCAGCCCGAACGTGCGCTCAGAGCGGCTGGATCTGCGATTCGATCTGGCGATTCAGCTCGGCGACGATCGGGCAGCTGGCGCAGCCGATCCAGACCTTGAACTCGCTCGGGTCGTCGAAGTCGGGCGCGGTCAGAAACTCGCTGCGCCACAGATCGATGGCCTGCGCAAGGGCTTCGCCATGCGCGTCGTCGCGAGTGGGAATCCAGTGCACGCTCACGCGTGTCGGCCCGTGCAGAACCACGGGCTCGGAGTGTTCGGGCGAGTATTCGATGAAGACCTGGCCATGGGCGCGCTGGGGCAGAGCTGACAGCATGAGCTGGATCACAGCGAGGTCGCTGTCGTCTCCGGCGATCATGAAGCGCCGTGACTGCGAAGGATGCCACGCTGACGCTGAATACTCGATACTCATAACGACCACAGTCTAGGTTAGGCGACCCTCAAAAGGGAAGACTCGCTGTGAAAAGGGCGTGGTGAGCGGGATCCATGCATGATCAGGGGTGATCATCTGCTGAATATCAGCGTCGGTTCGCGTGCGACTGCGCCCGTCGACAGGCTGATCTGGGCGATCACCCGTAGACTGAGACAGGTGTCTGTCTTCGCCGGAGGCCTGGCCGCCGCGCCTCAGACATCTCTAATCCCACTGGGAAAGGCAATCGATGACCCTGATTGGCGCTGCACAAGGCAGCTTCGAGACGAGACTGTCAGACGGCAGCCGGCTGCGTGCCCGCTGGGGAGCGCTGACCGACACGGGCCTGCTGCGTCAGCGGAACGAAGACAGTGTGGTCGCGACCGAAGCGGTGCTCGCCGTCGCCGACGGCATGGGCGGGCACGAAGCCGGCGACCGGGCATCGGCAGCCATCGTCGAAGAGCTTTCGCAGCTCGAGCGCGACCCTCAGCCACAAGACATCTATGCGGCGCTGCGACGCGCCAGCGAAGACGTCGAGCAGATCTCGGCCGCATCGGGCGGGCAGTCCGGCTCCACGGTCACCGGCGTGGCGTTCGACGTCGTCAAAGACGAGCCCGGCTGGCTCGTCTTCAACATCGGCGACTCGCGCACCTACGGCTTCTACGAAGGGCAGCTGCGTCAGGTCACGCATGACCATTCGGTCGTGCAGGGGCTGGTCGACAGCGGGCAGATCAGCGAGAAAGACGCCGAACGCCACCCGGCGCGCAACTCGATCACGCGCGCCATCGGCTTCGGCATGGATCCGCGGCCCGACTTCTGGCATCTCAACCTCGTGCCTCAGGTGCGGCTGCTGGTGTGCTCCGACGGGCTCACAAAAGAGGTCTCGAACGAACGCATCGAAGAGATTCTGCGCGACAACGACGAAGCGTTCGCCGCCGCAGAGCGCCTCGTCGAGCAGGCCCTCGAGAACGGCGGGCGTGACAACGTCTCGGTGATCGTCGTCGACTCCACCGTCACCGCGCCGTCGGCCGCTACTGCAGAAGACCCGGCGACGGAACCGACATCGGGTGCCGAGCCTCAGGCACAGCCTGAGACGCCACAGGCGACGGAGAAGGTCGCACCGGTCGAGAGCGTCGAGAGGCGAGGCGACGGCGCCGAATGAGCCGCAGAGTCATCATTCTGGGCGCGACCGGGTCGATCGGCCGACAGGCGTCGGAGCTGATCGCTGCGACTGATCGGTTCGAGGTCGTCGGCCTTGCCGCAGGCCATGACACCACAGCTCTTCGCGACCTGGCCCGGCGTCACGGCTGTCGTGATCTCGCCGTCGCCGAACCGAGCGTCGACGAGTGTGAAGCCGGTCGCGTCGACCCGTCGGTCACGATTCGACATGGTGCGGATGCCGCCGTGCGTCTGGTGCGCGAGGTGACGGCCGACGTGGTGCTGAACGCCATCGACGGCGCAGCGGGTCTGGCGGCGACACTGGCCGTGCTGCACTGCGGCGCGACCCTGGCGTTGGCCAACAAGGAGAGCCTGGTCATCGGCGGCGACCTGGTCGCGGCGGCGGCCGCACCTGGACAGATCGTGCCCGTCGACTCCGAGCACTCCGCGATCGCCCAGTGCCTGCGCGCCGGCAGCCGCCACGAGGTCTCGCGACTCGTGCTCACCGCATCCGGCGGCCCGTTCCGGGGTCGCAGCAGAGCCGAACTCGAAGACGTGACGCCGCAGCAGGCACTGCGCCACCCCACCTGGAACATGGGATCGCTGGTGACCGTCAACTCGGCGACGATGGTCAACAAAGGCCTCGAGATCATCGAGGCCCACTACCTCTTCGACACGGCGTACGAACGCATCGACGCCGTGGTGCACCCGCAGTCGATCGTGCACTCGATGGTGCAGTTCGTCGACGGTGCGACGGTCGCACAGCTCTCGCCGCCAGACATGCGACTGCCGATCAGCATGGCGCTCGACTGGCCGCACCGGCTTGCCGACGCGGTGCCCGCCGTCGACTGGTCTCAGGCGCAGCAGTGGTCGTTCGAGCCGATCGATCACGACGCGTTTCCGGCGGTACGCGTCGCAAAGCAGGTGGGGGAGCGCGCCGGCAGCTGGCCGGCGGTCTTCAACGCCGCCAACGAGGTCATGGTGGCCGAGTTCCTCGCCGGTCGCATCGGCTTCACCACGATCGTCGACGGCATTTCCCGGGTGCTCGAACAGTGGCGTCAGCCGGATGCCGAGCTCACGGTCGAGGCTGTGCTCGCCGCGGATCGGTGGGCGCGACGGGCGGCGCACGCCGTCGTCGCCGGCGTCGGTGCACCCACCTTCGGCGAGGTCTGAGCACGTCTCGAATCGTCAGCTCGCTCACAGCAATCAGGTCTAGGCTCGGTCATCATGCAGGTTCTCTGGTACATCATCGGCATCGTCGCGATCGCCTTCGTCGTGGCAGCGTCGATCGCCCTGCATGAGCTGGGGCACCTCTTCTGGGCCAAGCGTTTCGGCATTCGCGTCAACCAGTACATGATCGGCTTCGGGCCGACGCTCTTCTCGTGGCGGCGCGGCGAGACCGAGTACGGCTTCAAAGCGATTCCCCTCGGCGGCTACATCTCGATGATCGGCATGTACCCGCCGGCCCCAGACGCGCGGCCGGACGGCGAGCCGGTGCGGGTCTCCCGGGGGCGACTGGCCGAGATGGTGCGCGGAGCACGGCGTGCCAGCGCAGAGACCATCCCGCCCGGCGAAGAGCATCGGGCGTTCTACCGACAGGCGGTCTGGAAGCGACTGCTGATCATGTTCGGCGGGCCGCTGATGAACCTGATCATCGCTCTGGTCTGTTACGCCGTGCTGGTCAGCGCCTTCGGCACGGTGCAGTCGACGACGTCGCTGTCGAGCGTCAGCCAGTGCGTGCTGCCGACGACCGAGCAGCGCAGTGACTGCCGACCCGACGACCCGGCGGCACCCGGTGCCGAAGCCGGCCTGAAGCCGGGAGACCAGCTGCTCGTCATCAACGGCGACGACGTCGAACGGTGGAGCGACGTGCAGTCGATCGTGCAGCCGCTCGCCGGGCAGACGGTCAGCGTGACCCTGCTTCGAGACGGGCAGGTGCAGACGGTGAGCCTGACCCCGCAGCCGGTTGAGCGATTCGTCTACGACAAGTTCGGTCGAGTCGAACGCGACGCAGATGGGCAGAAGAAGACCGAGACGGTCGGCTTCATCGGCATCACACCCACGTCAGAACGCGTGCGTCAGCCGGTGACCGCAGCCGTTCCAGCGATGCGGGACAACCTGCAGCTGGCGTGGGAGGGCATCATCTCGATGCCGCAGAAGCTGGTCGGAGCCGCCCAGGCCGCCTTCGGCAGCGAAGCCCGCGACCCCGACGGGCCGATGAGCATCGTCGGCGTCGGCCGGGTCGCCGGTGAGCTCACCTCGAGCGACCAGATCGGCCTGACCGACAAGGTGGCCAGCCTGGTCGGTCTGGCCGCATCGCTCAACGTGGCGCTCTTCGCGTTCAACATGATTCCGCTGATGCCGCTCGACGGCGGGCACATCGTCGGGGCGCTCTACGAAGGGCTGCGTCGCCGCCTCGCGCGACTCTTCGGGCGTCGAGACCCAGGGCCGTTCGACACTGCCCGCCTGATGCCGCTCACCCTGGTCGTCTTCGGCGCGCTCACCCTGATGGGTGTGCTGCTGATCTACGCCGACCTCGTGAAACCGATCCAGGTGCTCGGCTGACGAGGCTGACACCCATCAGCCTGATCTCAGCAGATCGAATCGGTCGGGCGTTCTAGACTTGCAGAGCATCGGCGCATCGCGCGCCGAATGAAGGAGGCCATCGTGACCGCTGTCGATCTCGGGATGCCCAAGGGGCCGGCCCGCGTGCTGGCGCCCCGACGCAAGACCCGTCAGATCCAGGTCGGAAAGGTCGCCGTCGGCGGTGACGCTCCGATCAGCGTGCAGTCGATGTGCACCACCAAGACCACCGACATCGGAGGCACACTTCAGCAGATCGCCGAGCTCACCGCGGCGGGCTGCGACATCGTGCGTGTCGCCGTGCCCAGCCAGGACGACGCCGACGCGCTGCCGATCATCGCGCAGCAGTCGAACATCCCCGTGGTCGCCGACATTCACTTTCAGCCTCGCTACGTCTTTCAGGCGATCGAGGCGGGCTGTGCTGCGGTGCGCGTGAATCCCGGCAACATCCGCAAATTCGACGACAAGATCGCCGACATCGCCAAGGCGGCGTCGGATGCCGGGGTCGCGCTGCGCATCGGCGTCAACGCCGGCTCACTCGACAAACGACTGATGCAGAAGTACGGCAAGGCCACTCCGGAGGCCATGGTCGAGTCTGCCGTGTGGGAGGCGTCGCTCTTCGAAGAAGTGGGGTTTCACGACTTCGCGATCTCGGTCAAGCATCACGACCCCGTCGTGATGATCGAGACCTATCGCATGCTCTCCGAACAGGGCGACTGGCCGCTCCACCTCGGTGTGACCGAGGCAGGGCCGGCGTTCCAGGGCACGATCAAGTCGTCGGTCGCGTTCGGCGTGCTGCTGGCACAGGGCATCGGCGACACGATCCGTGTGTCGCTCTCGGCACCGCCGATCGAAGAGGTGCGCGTGGGCCTGAAGATTCTGGAGTCGCTGAACCTCAGAGAGCGCAAGCTCGAGATCGTCTCGTGCCCGTCGTGCGGCCGCGCACAGGTCGACGTCTACACGCTGGCCGAACGCGTCACCGAGGGCCTCGAAGGCATGAAGGTGCCGCTGCGCGTGGCCGTCATGGGCTGTGTGGTCAACGGCCCGGGCGAAGCTCGCGACGCCGATCTCGGAGTGGCCAGCGGCAACGGCAAGGGGCAGATCTTCGTTAAGGGCGAGGTCGTCAAGACGGTGCCCGAGGCGGACATCGTCGAGACGCTCATCGCCGAGGCGAACCGTCTCGCCGAGGGCATGACCCCCAGTGAAGGTTCCGGAGTAGAGGTGGTGACGGCATGAGCGATCAGAGTCATGTTCCCGACGGCATGCGGGGCTTTCGGCCGATGGGCATCGTGTCGGCGGCCATCGGCATCGTGCTCGTCTTCGTGCAGCTCGACGGTCAGGCGGTGCTGCTGCACCGCATCTTCGGCATGGCCGTGGTGGTCATGTCGATCATCATGGCCTCGCTGATGTATCGCACACAGCATCGGGCATGGGGCGTCGCCCTGAGCTTCGTGGCGCTGGTCTTCCTGCCGCTCTGGCAGATGCAGATGTGGCTGTGGTGGATTCTCGACGGTCTCTGCATCGTGATCCTGCTCGGCGCAGCGATTCGTTTCAAAGGGCCGCCTCCTGAGAAAGACCCGGAGAACCTGCCCGACCGCTTCATGTGAGACGGCTGGGTCGACGCTGTACGATGAGAGCTGGCTGCTCACAGCGAACAGCCCAGACCGTTCAGAGAAAGACCCAGCCCAGTGCCCACACGCCTGTCGAACCTGTTCCTGCGCACCCTGCGCGAAGACCCCAACGATGCCGAGGTGGCGGGCCACAAACTGCTCGTGCGCGCCGGCTACATCCGACGCGAGGCGCCGGGCATCTTCGCATGGCTGCCGCTGGGGCTGCGCGCGCTGCGCAAGGTCGAGGCCGTGGTGCGCGCCGAGATGGAGGCCGCCGGCTCGCAGGAGGTGCACTTTCCCGGGCTGCTGCCGCGTGAGCCCTACCAGGTCACCGGGCGCTGGGACGAATACGGCGACAACATCTTCACGCTCAAAGACCGCAAAGAGGCCGACTATCTGCTGGCCCCCACGCACGAAGAGGTCTTCACGCTGCTGGTGAAAGATCTCTACTCGTCCTACAAAGACCTGCCGGTCAGCCTCTTCCAGATTCAGACCAAGTACCGCGATGAGGCGCGCCCTCGCGCCGGTCTGCTGCGCGGCCGAGAGTTCGTCATGAAAGACGCCTACTCGTTTGACGTCGACGACGCGGGGCTCGATGAGAGCTACCAGATCATGCGCGACGCCTACGAGCGCATCTTCACCCGACTGGGCGTCGAATACGTCGCAGTCAAGGCCGACGCGGGGCCCATGGGCGGTTCGAAGAGCGAGGAGTTCCTCTCGCCGTCGCCGATCGGCGAAGACACCTTCGTCTACACCGACGCCGGCTACGCCGCCAACGTCGAGGCCGTCAGCGTGCATCCGGCAGACCCGGTCGACGCCAGCCACGTGCCTGAGGCACAGACGGTCGACACCCCTGACGCCCCGACGATCGAGTCGCTGGTCGCACTGCTGAACGACCGCTATGCAGACGAACACGACGGACAGTGGCAGGCGGGCGACACGCTGAAGAACGTCGTGCTCGCTCTCACACACCCTGACGGCAAGCGCGAGCTCGTGGTCGTCGGCCTGCCCGGTGACCGCGACGTCGATCTGAAACGTGCCGAGATCGCCTTCGCTCCGGCAGAGGTCGAACCCGCTGTCGAAGCCGACTTCGAGCACCATCCGGGCCTGGTGCGCGGCTACATCGGTCCGCAGGCCGATGAGACCGGCACCTACGCGCTGGGGGAGCGTTCGGTCGACGGCATCCGCTATCTGGTCGATCCTCGCGTCTCAGCCGGCACCGAGTGGGTCACCGGCGCGAATGCCGAGCGCCGCCATGCGCTGCACGTCGTGGCCGGTCGCGACTTCGTCGCCGACGGCATCGCAGATGTGGCGAACGTGCGCGACGGCGACCCTGCTCCCGACGGGTCAGGCCCGCTGCGGGCTGCGCGCGGCGTCGAGATCGGGCATGTCTTCCAGCTCGGTCGTAAGTACGCCGAGGCCCTCGGGCTGCAGGTGCTCGATCGCAACGGCAAGCTCGTCACTGTGACCATGGGGTCGTACGGCATCGGGGTCACACGTCTGCTCGCCGTTCTCGCCGAGGCGAATCGCGACGAGAAAGGGCTGGTCTGGCCAGAGGCGGTCGCTCCGTTCCAGGTGCACATTGTCTCGACCGGCAAGGGCGACGATGTCTACCGCGTCGGCTCCGATCTGGCCGACGAGCTGGAGCGCGTCGGCATCGAGGTGCTCTTCGACGATCGGCCCAAGGTCTCGCCCGGAGCGAAGTTCAAAGACGCCGAGCTTCTGGGCATGCCGCACGTGCTCGTGGTGGGCAAAGGTCTCGCCGATGGTCAGCTCGAGCTCTGGGATCGTCGCGCCGGCACGAAGCAGCCGATCGCGCTCGAGGATGCCGTGGCTGAGCTGCGTCGTCGTCTCGGTCGCGACTGAGCTGCCGGCGCACATGGAGCGGCAGGTCTGACGACCCGCTAAGATAGAGTGTTCGACACTGAACATCTCAGCTGAATAGAGGAGGCGGTATGAATATCGATCTGAGTGCACTTCGTCTTCTCGAGAGCGAACAGGGTATTCCCCTGAACGAACTGCTGGAGATTCTCGAGCAGGCGATTCTCACGGCATACCAGAAGCACACCGGCCACACGTCTGCGGCCCGAGTCGAGATCAATCGCAAGACCGGGCAGGTCGCCGTTCTCGAACGGCAGACCGATGAAGACGGCAACGACATCGGTGAGACCGATGTCACCCCGCACGACTTCGGACGCGTCGCCGCGCTCGCCGCTCGGCAGGAGATCAACCAGCGCCTGCGCGCGCTGGCCGACGACAGTCTGCTCGGCGAGTACAAAGATCGCGAGGGCACCATCGCCGCCGGCGTGGTGCAGCAGGGACAGAATCCTCGTCTGATACCGATCGACCTGGGGTCGGCCGAAGGTGTGCTTCCGCCCGAAGAACAGGTGCCCGGCGAGCACTACCGCCACGGTGATCGCCTGCGCGTGTTCATCGCGCAGGTCGCACGCACGGCCAAAGGGCCGACCATCACCGTCAGCCGCACCCATCCGGGGTTGGTTCGCGGGCTCTTCGAGCTCGAGGTGCCTGAGATCCACGCCGGTGCCGTCGAGATCACCTCGCTCGCACGTGAGGCGGGTCACCGCACCAAGATCGCGGTTCGTGCGACCGAGCCCGGCATCAACGCCAAAGGCGCCTGCATCGGCGAGCTGGGGCAGCGTGTGCGCGCGGTGACCGCAGAGCTGAACGGCGAGAAGATCGACATCGTCGACTCCAACGACGACCTGGGTGCTTTCGTGGCCAGTGCGCTCTCGCCCGCCAAGGTGACGCGCACCGAGGTGCTCGACGCCGATCAGCGGGCCGTGCGGGCCTTCGTGCCAGAGAGCCAGCTTTCCCTGGCCATCGGAAAAGAGGGGCAGAACGCCCGTCTCGCGGCCAAGCTCACCGGAGCCAAGATCGACATCCAAGCCGACAACTGATTCGGTTTCGCGAGGCGCCGGCGTGTCCGTCTTCACGAGACGGCACGCCGGTGCTGTGCGTCTGAGCCAGAACACGCTAGGATGACGTACTGGACATGTGCCCGATGTGCATGTCGGAATCCACACAGAACAGGCTGATTCGGCTTATGGACGCATAATGAACGGCTCGAAATGAGACGTCAGAGGTAATTGTCTGCTCCCGCTCTCGGGTGCAGACCTGAGACAGGAGAATTGTGGCAAAACCACGCGTACACGAGATTGCGAAGCAACTCGGCGTCACGAGCAAAGAGCTGCTGGCCAAGCTCAACGACATGGGAGAGTTCGTCAAGGGCCCCTCTTCGAGCCTGGAACCACCAGTCGTGCGCAAACTGAAGGCTGCCTTCCCGCAGCAGAAATCCGCAGACGACAAGAAGCCCGCCGCGGCCAAGAAGCCTGCTGCTCGCAGCACGGCGGCGAAGAGCTCGGCGCCGAAGCCCGGCGCCCGCACGACTGCTGCGAAGTCAGCAGCCGAGGCCGATACGGCATCTGCTCCGGACAAGACGCCCAGCCCGGCTCCCAGAGCCGCTCGTCCCGGGCGCTCGGCTCAGCCGGCTCCGTCGGCACCGGCATCTCCGGCGGCGCCGAAGCCCGCTGCCGAGAAGCGTACGCCTGCCGCTCCAGCACCGGCCCGTCCGGCACCGCAGGCCGCAGAGGCAGGCACGTCTGACTCCGACGGGCAGAAGCCGCATTCGCCGATCCCGCGGCCTTCGCCCGGTTCGATTCCGCGCCCGCGCGCGCCACGACCGGCGAACAACCCGTTCTCGCCCAAGCACAGCGGCGGTCCCCGTCCGGGTCCTCGTCCGCACGCCCCGCGTCCCGGTGCCGGCGGCGGTCCTCGCCCGCACGCTCCGCGTCCGGGGCAGGGCTTCGGTCCGCGTCGCGGCGCTGGCAGCGGCAGCGGCAGCGGTCCGCACCGCGTCGGCCAGGGCGGCGGCGCTCGGCCGCGTCCCGGTCAGGGCGGCTTCAGCGGTGGGCCGCATCGTCCTGGTCAGGGTGGCGGTCCCGGCTTCGCGAATCGCGGCGGTGGCGGCGGTCGTCCCGGCCCCGGTGGTCGCGGTCGTGGCGGCACAGCTGGTGCGTTCGGACGCGGCGGAGGCCGCTCGGGCAAGTCTCGCAAGTCGAAGCGGACGAAACGGCAAGAGTTCGAGCAGATGGAGGCCCCGACGCTCGGCGGCGTCAAGGTGCCACGCGGCAACGGCGAGCAGATCATTCGTCTGCGTCGCGGTGCCTCTCTGACCGACTTCGCCGACAAGATCGGTGCGAACCCGGCATCGTTGGTCACCGTGCTCTTCCACTTGGGCGAGATGGCCACGGCCACCGAGTCGCTCGACGAAGACACGTTCCAGCTGCTTGGGGCCGAGCTCGGCTTCAAGATCCAGATCGTCAGCCCTGAAGACGAAGACAAAGAGCTGCTCGAGCAGTTCGACATCGACCTCGAAGACGCAGACGATCCCGAAGATCTCGTGGAGCGTCCTCCGGTGGTGACCGTCATGGGGCACGTCGATCACGGTAAGACGCGACTGCTCGATGCGATCCGGCACACCAAGGTGCTCGCCGGTGAGGCCGGCGGCATCACTCAGCACATCGGTGCCTACCAGGTCCAGACCGAGCATGAGGGTCACGAACGTGCCATCACCTTCATCGACACCCCTGGTCACGAGGCGTTCACCGCCATGCGTGCCCGCGGTGCCAAGGTGACAGACATCGCCGTGCTGGTGGTGGCCGCTGACGACGGCGTGATGCCGCAGACGGTCGAGGCGCTGAACCACGCCCAGGCCGCTGACGTGCCGATCGTGGTCGCCGTCAACAAGATCGACAAGCCCGATGCGAATCCGGCGAAGATCCGCCAGCAGCTGACCGAGTTCGGCCTGGTCGCCGAAGAGTACGGCGGCGACACGATGTTCGTCGACGTCTCGGCCAAGAGCAACATCGGCATCGACGATCTGCTCGACGCGATTCTGCTGACGGCGGATGCCGGGCTTGATCTGGTCGCGAACCCCGAGCGTGAGGCGCGCGGCGTGGCGATCGAGGCGAACCTCGACAAGGGTCGCGGTGCGGTCGCCACCGTGCTGGTGCAGAACGGCACCCTGCACGTCGGTGACGCCATCGTTGCGGGCACCGCCTACGGTCGTGTGCGCGCCATGTTCGATGAGAACGGCGAGAACATGCAGGATGCCGGGCCATCGCGTCCGGTGCAGGTGCTGGGGCTCACCTCGGTGCCCCGCGCCGGCGACAACATCCTGGTGACCGAAGACGACCGTACGGCCCGTCAGATCGCCGAGAAGCGTGAAGCCGCCCAGCGCAACGCCCTGCTCGCCAAGAGCCGCAAGCGCATCAGCCTGGAAGACTTCACCAAGGCTCTCGAAGAAGGCAAGGTCGAGACCCTCAACCTCATCATCAAGGGCGATGTCTCCGGTGCCGTCGAGGCGTTGGAGGAGTCGCTGCTCAAGATCGAGGTCGACGACTCGGTGCAGCTGCGCATCATCCACCGTGGTGTCGGCGCGATCACCGAGAGCGACGTCAACCTGGCCACGGTCGACAACGCGATCGTCATCGGCTTCAACGTGCGTCCTGACGGCAAGGCTCGTGAGGCCGCGCACAAAGAGGGCGTCGACATCCGGTTCTACTCGGTCATCTACGATGCGATCGACGACATCGAGGGGGCACTTAAGGGCCTGCTCAAGCCGGAGTTCGAAGAGGTGCACACCGGTACGGCCGAGATCCGCGAGGTCTTCCGTTCGTCGAAGTTCGGCAACATCGCCGGTACGCTCGTGCAGACCGGCAAGGTCACGCGCAATTCGAAGGCGCGCGTGCTGCGCGACGGCGTCGTGCACGGCGACAACCTCACGATCGAATCGCTGCGTCGTTTCAAAGACGACGTCACCGAGGTGATCAAGGGCGTCGAGTGCGGCATCGGGCTCGGCAGCTTCAACGACATCCAGGTCGGCGACGAGATCGAGACCTACGAGATGCGCGAGAAGCCGCGCGACTGAACCCAGCCTGAGCGGCTGAGGCTCTGACCGAAGCGCCCGCACCACCGGAACCCGGCGGTGCGGGCGCTTCTCTGTCACCGGCCGCACCCCGCGACCACCGTTCTGCGCACAGTTCACGGCGAGACCGGGAGTGAACTACCATCGACACGGGGCCGACACCATCGCCCCGACAGACCGAACTGAGGAGAACATCATGGCTCAGACCGCTGGCCGCGCAGAACGAGTCGCCGACCGCATCAAGGTCGTCGTCGCTCAGACGCTTGATCGCGGCGTCAAAGACCCTCGACTCGGCTTCGTGACGGTGACCGACGTGAAGGTGACCGGCGATCTGCAGCACGCGAGCATCTTCTACACGGTGCTCGGCACAGACGAGGAGCGCGCTGACACCGAGGCCGCGCTGCGCAGCGCGACCGGCATGATCCGCACTGAGATCGGGCGCAACATCAAGCTGCGACTGACCCCGTCGATCGAGTTCATCCTCGACGCCATTCCCGAGAACGCCGCACACATCGAGGCGCTGCTGCAGACGGCGCACGAGCGCGACGATGCGGCACGCAAGGCCTCAGAGGGGTCGAGCTTCGCAGGCGAGGCCGATCCCTACCGCAAGCCGGGCGAAGAGTCTGAGGACGAATCGGCAGGTCAGGCCTGAACAAGCCTCGGTCAGAGCAGGTCTTCGACCTCGGCCCAGACTTGGTCGATCGTGCGGAACGCCGGCCTGCCGTCAACGCTCCGGGCGGCGTTCTCGACTTCGTGCACGAGCCGCACCAACAGCGCGTTGACGGGCGCACGTCGGCCGATCTGCTCGGCTGCGCGCACCACCGCTCCGTGCAGGTGATCGATCTCGGTGGGGCGGCCGCTGACGACTGACTGCAGCGTCGAGCCGGTGTTCGGCACGTCGCCCATGCGCTGAGCCAGCAGCAGCGGAACGAATTCGGCCGTGACCGCCGGTGCCTCGGCCAGCACGGTCAGCATGCTGTCGTCGAGCCCCTGCGCGCCGCCGAAGCGAATGCCTGAGTCGTGCGCGATCCGCACGGCCTCGCGCATCGAGGCGACGAGCACCCGGCGCAGTCGGTCGTCGGCGATCGTCTGCTGAATGCTCAGCCCAGTGATCGCAGGCAGTGCGTTGACCTGGTTGACGACCAGTTTCGTCCAGAGCACGCCGTCGGTGTTCTCGACGGCACGCGCGGGCAGCGCCGACTGCAGCAGCGAGACGACCCGTCGAGCCTCGGTCAGATCGCTGCCGGGGCCGGGGCACACCACTGTCGGGCCCGGGGTGGTGACGTCGACGACGCCCGGGCGAGGCACATTGGCACCGATCGACGAGGTGCCGCTCAGCACGCTCGCCCCGTCGACCGCCTCGTGGGCGGTGGTGGGGCCCTCGACTCCGTTCTGCACCACCAGCAGCGTCACACCGCGCAGCCACGCGGCGTTGTCAGCCAACGCCGCTGCCGCATCCTGCGCCTTCGTGGTGAGGATGGCGAGATCGGGAGCCGCATCGAGCACCGGCACCGCCTGCACGTGCGCCACATGTTCGCCGAACGCTCCGGTCATTCGCAGCCCGTCGCGCTGAATCGCCGCCAGGTGCGCACCGCGAGCGGTCACGGTGACCTGGAAGCCTGCCCGATCGAGAGCCGCAGCCATCGCACCCCCGATCGATCCGCAGCCGATGACCGCGATGCGTGCCGGTGAAGCCGAACCGGGAGAGGACTCCGAGCCGGGTGAGGTGTCGCTGGAGCGATGGGGAGCGTGCGTCTGTGCGGGGGTGACCTCGTCGTTCATGGGGCGATTCTACGGCGCAGAGACCGCTGTATGCGAAAGCCGGGTGAAACCCTGTGGCAGACTGGAGACCATGCCCGATGCCATCGTTCTCGTCGACAAGCCGCAGGGCTGGACCAGCCACGACGTGGTCGCCCGAGGCCGGCGCATCTTCGCCACGCGACGCGTGGGGCACGCGGGCACACTCGATCCGATGGCCACCGGGCTGCTGATACTGGGCGTCGACCGCGGCACGAAGCTGCTCACCTATCTGGTCGGGCTCGACAAGGTTTACGAGGCGACCATTCGACTCGGCCAGGCGACCGTCACCGATGACGCCGAGGGCGACATCACCGAGCAGGCCGACGCCGCGATGCTGCGCACGGTGACCGAGAGCGGCATTCGCGAGATCGTTGCGACGCAGCTGAGCGGCGCCATCGACCAGGTGCCCTCGTCGGTCAGTGCGATCAAGGTGAACGGCGTGCGTTCGTATGCACGGGTGCGAGCAGGCGAGGGCGTCGAACTCGAACCTCGGCCGGTCACGATCCACGAGTTCGCCGTGACCGACGTGCGCCGCGGCGAAGAGGGATTCGTCGACGTCGATGCGCGGGTGCACTGCAGCTCGGGCACGTACATTCGTGCGCTCGCCCGCGACCTCGGTCGTGCGCTGGGCGTGGGCGGGCACCTGACCGCGTTGCGGCGTGTGCGCGTGGGGCCGTTCGATGTGGCGGATGCCGCGGTTCTGCCCGGCCGTGAGGTGCCGATCGAGCAGGTCGAGACGCCGCCCACGCTCACGCTCGGCCAGGCGGCGAGCGCGGTCTTCCCGACCCGGTTGCTGACCAGTCAGGAGGCCGTCGACCTCGGCCACGGCAAACGACTGGCACCGAGTGTCGAGCCGACCGGGGCGCCGCAGCAGGTCACTGCCAGCGCGGCACGGCATCCGTCGACCGCCAAGGTGCTCACCGCAGCCCTCGACGACGTCGGCGGGCTGCGCGGCATCCTGGAGAATCGCGGGGGTCGGGCGCGGGCGGTGCTCGTCGTACCGCAGGCCACAGAGCGCGCGAAGCGCGAAGACGTCCAGAAAGAAAGCCGAGACCATTGACCGACTGGTTCACGTGGACCCAGATCATCGTGAGCTGCGGGGTCGGCGTTCTGTGCCTCGTGCTCGGGCTCGTCGGGCGAGCTCCCAGCGACCTGACGCTCGGGTGCCTCGCACTGGTCGAGCTGCTGTTGGTGGCACAGATCGTCGTCACGGTCGTGGTGTGGAACACGGGACCCGGCCCGACCGGCAGCGGAGTCGAGTTCGTCGGCTACCTGGTGACTGCGCTGATCATTCCGCCGGCCGCGGTGTTCTGGGGGCTCATCGAGCGCACCAAGTGGTCGAACGTCGTGCTCGCGATCGCGGCCCTCACCATCGCGGTGATGATCTGGCGTATGGACCAGATCTGGTTTCTGCAGGGCGCGACCGGCCTGGCGCCCACGGCGCTCGGCGTCGGCTGAAGCGGCTGCTGCGACACCTCGAACGCTGACTAGAATGAGTGACCGATGACTGCTTTCACCCCACACACCCCGTTGAGCGGCGAAGACGCGCGCAGCGACGCCGACGAATCGCCACGGCTGAGCGGAGCCGGCCGACTGCTGGTCGTGGTCTACGCGATTCTCGCGCTCGCGGCCACCGCACGGTCACTGGTGCAGATTCTCACGAAGTTCAATCACGCTCCGCTTGCGTACTCGCTGAGCGCAGTCGCCGCCCTCGTGTACATCCTGGCCACCGTCGCGCTGGCTCGCCATCACCGGCCGGGCTGGCACCGCATCGCGCTGCTCACCATCGGCTTCGAGCTGGTCGGCGTGCTCGTCGTGGGTGCGCTGACGACCTGGGCACCGCAGCTGTTCATCTCTCCTGATGCTCCGAACGGACGCATCGAGAGCACGGTCTGGTCGTGGTTCGGCATGGGCTACGGGTTCATCCCGCTGGTGCTGCCGCTGCTGGGCCTCTGGTGGCTGGCCAGACACCGCCCGGGTACGCAGAGCGTCGCCGGCTCTGCCGACACTGCGGCGAAGACCGACACAGAGCACAACGGCTGATGCGCGTTCTGCACCTCGACCGAGAGGCGTCGGATCTCGGGCCCAGCGCCGTCACGATCGGCAAGTTCAACGGTCTGCATCGTGGTCATCAGGCGATCATCGCGCAGCTGACCGAACTGGCCCGACAGCGCGGCCTGGCCTCTATCGTCGCGACGTTCGATCGGCATCCGCTCGCCGTGATCGCACCGGACAAATGCCCGCAGCCTCTGGCCGACGAACGCCGACAGGCACAGCTGATCGCCGAGACCGGTGTTGACGCGCTCGCCATCATGACATTCGACCGTGCGTTCGCGTCGCTGACGCCGGAGGAGTTCATTCAGCAGGTGATCGTCGAGCGGCTCGAGGCCAAGCTGGTGCTGGTGGGTGAGGACTTTCGCTTCGGACACTTCGGCGCAGGCAATGTCGACACGCTGCGCGAGGCAGGCGTGCGCCTGGGATTCGACGTGATCGCCGCCGACGTGCTGCGCCCGCAGCCGGGCGAGCCGAAGTTCTCGTCGTCGAGCGTGCGTGCGGCGCTGAGCGCGGGCGACGTCGACACGGCGGCCGCTGTGCTCGGGCGGTCGCCCAGTGTCGGCGGTTTCGTGGTGCACGGGGCGAAGCGCGGTCGCGAGCTCGGGTTCCCGACGGCGAACTTGGGGCCGGGGGAGGACCCCGCCACCCACGAGCAGCGTGGCGTCGAGGGGTTCGTTCCCGCTGACGGGGTGTACGCAGGCTGGCTGGACGTCTCGGCCGGCGGGCCGGACGGCGCAGACACGGGTGAGGTACATCGGTACCCGGCGGCCGTCTCGGTGGGCACGAACCCGACCTTCGACGACGTGCCGCGAACCGTCGAGGCGCATGTCATCGATCGTGACGACGATCATGTGGGCGACTTCGATCTTTACGGACGCTGGGCTCGCGTGGTCTTCGTGGCTCGGCTGCGCGGTATGGTCGCGTTCACGGGCCTCGAACCGCTGATCGAGCAGATGCATCGGGACTGCGACGAGACGCGGGCTGTGCTACAGTCGAGTGTTCGCCGTATATCGGCCGCGGAACCAGAGCGCCACTGAGAATTCCCTCAGCGGCACCGCGCAGCGAGTGAGAGGAATCACCATGGCACTGGCACTTGATGTCAAGCAGCAGATCATCAGCGAGTACGCGACGCACGAGGGTGACACCGGCTCACCCGAGGTGCAGGTTGCGCTGCTGAGCCGTCGCATCACCGACCTCACCGAGCACCTGAAAGAGCACAAGCACGACCATCACTCACGTCGTGGCCTGCTGCTGCTCGTCGGCCAGCGCCGTCGCATGCTCGGCTACCTGCAGAAGGTCGACATCGATCGTTACCGCAAGCTGATCGAGCGCCTCGGCCTGCGCCGCTGAGACCCAGCTGACTTCTGCCGAGGTACGCAGCAGCCCTGCGATTCGGCTCGAAAGCCTCGGACGAACCCTCCGGTTCGCCCGGGGCTTTCGTCGTCTCGGTGCGTCTGAGTCGGCATCTGTTGAATGCTCGGCGTCAGGAGTCAGTGTCGGTGAGGCGAGAGCTGAGAAGATGACGGTGTCGACCGTCGCGTCCCTCTGATAGCGTTGAAACATGCGTGCACGATTCGAAGTGCATTTCAGCTGTGTTTAGGGGAAGAAATCATGAAGTTCTCATGGCAGAGGACGCTCTCAAAGCGTGTGCGACGAGTTGGCGCGGTGCTGTTAAGCGGTGCCATCGCTATATCAGGAATGGCTCTGGTGCAGCCAGCGGCGGCGCAGGCGGAAGTGGGAAGAGTCGATGTCTCGTCGACTCCCGAAGGCGTGACCAGCGTTGCGCAGACCGACGGGAAGGCCCGCGGGTCTGGCCTTTGGGGCTACGCCGGCGACGTGGAGACGCGTTCGGCCGACACCGGCTCGGTGTACAACTATGGGCTCGCATTGAGCCCGAAAGACGGGTCGCTGTGGGTCACCGACAGCGCGAAGATCGTGTGGACGTCGAGCAGTTTTCTCTGTCGCGTGTGGTACGGAGGCACCATGAAGTCTTCAAACGCCTGCTATGTCGGCGACTCCAAACTTCATCGTTATGCGCTCGCGACTGACCCTGACTGGGGCATCGGGCAGTATCAGGGCGACGGAACCTACAGCGCCGCTGCCAATGGCATCAACGCGGGTCTCGGCGCGAACTATGCCGCGCTCGCCGACGCGCAGGTTCTCGACGGCAACGACATGCCAAGCGGTCAGTTCGGCGGAGTGCGTGGTGTGGCCGTCAGCAACGACGGCGTCGCCTGGACGCTTGACTCCGATGCCGGGTACGCCTGGCTGAACCACGCCAATCACGCCCTCCGCATGGTCAACCCCGACGGAACCGAGGCTGGCGCGATCGGCAAGACCACCTGGCCCACCGGCAATAACTGGGCGAATCGCAACGACCCGCAGTCGTTCGACTACCCAGTCGGTATTGCACGCATGCTGAACGGCGACATGATCGTCACGAGTCAGACTCCTGAACTGTTGAAGCAGTATCACGCAGATGGCACCTTCGTGCGCAATATCTACCTCAACCAGGCTGCTGCAACGCTGTATCCTGCTGACGCCGGCTACCGTTCGCCGTACTCGATTGCGGTTGACCCGAAGGATGGCACGCTGCTGGTCGGCTATGTCGACCCGGGAGCCGGCAATCAGAGCTTTATCCAGCGGATCGACCCGACGAAGTGCGCCACTGAGTCTGTCGGCAACCCGACCGGCTCGCTCCGAGATCGGTGCGAGGTGATCGACACCATCGGCTTGGGCAACCTCGCAACCGGCGACAATCAGACTAACGCGACCTTCGCCATCCAGGTCGAGCCGAGCTCCGGAGACATCTACGTCGGGCAACGATCCGGACAGATTTCGGTCTTCACCTCTGGTGGCACGTTCGCAGGAAGATTCTCGGCCTTCGGGCAGGGCAACGCCGACGGCCAGCTCAGCACAGTGCGTGGCATCGCGTTCGATTCCCGCGGCTTCATGTATCTCACCGTCGCAGAAGGGACTTCGAGCGCACGGGTGGAGATCTTCGCACGAACGCCTGACCCCATCACCGGGCTGAAAGCCCAGTACGCAGATCAGACGAACACGTCGGTGAAGCTCGATTGGGACGCATTGGCGACTGGCGTCACCGCAGTCGCACAGTCGCCGCTGAAGGACTACGTCGTCGAACAGTCGACCGACAACGGTGTCACCTGGGCAGTGGTCAATACCCCGGTCGACACTGTGAACTCTTCGACGGTCACCGGACTCGATCCGTCGAAGAGTTATCAGTTCAGGGTTTCGGCCTGGAACGAGGCTGGCAACGGAGACACAATGGTTGCAAACGTCGACCCGTTCCCCGTGGAGACCGGCCTCACCGTGGTGAAGACCGGCAATGGGGTGTCCAACGAGAGTGCTGATGATGCTGTTCGGGTTCCCGCTGAGTCTGATGTCACGTTCAAGTACACCGTCACGAATACGGGGAACGTTCCTGCTGAAGGCGTCGTGCTCAATGATGATCGGCTTGGTCCGGTCGAGAGCCCGGCTGGTTTCGATGGGACGTTGGCTGCTGGTGCGTCGGTGACGTTCACGGCTGATGGTCCGGTTGCTGCTGGCGATTACAAGAACACGGCGACCGCTACGGCTAGGTCGGCGGGACAGGACGTCACCGCGCATGACGATTGGTACGGATTCGGTACGAAGACCGGTCTGACGGTTGTCAAGACTGGCAACGGTGCGCGAGCGGAAACCGCGGACAAAGCGGTGAGAGTTCCTGCCGCCTCCGACGTGAAGTTCAACTACACCGTCACGAATACGGGGAACGTTCCTGCTGAAGGCGTCGTGCTCAATGATGATCGGCTTGGCCAGGTCGAGAGCCCGGCTGGTTTTGACGGGACGTTGGCTGCTGGTGCGTCGGTGACGTTCACGGCTGATGGTCCGGTTGCTGCTGGTGATTACAAGAACACGGCGACGGTCACGGGTCAGTCTGAGGGGAAGGATCTGCAGTCTTCGGATGAGTGGTTCGGGTTCGGCACGACGACTGGTCTGACTGTTGTGAAGTCTGGCAATGGTGTGGCGAATGACAGTGCTGATCGTGCGGTGCATGTGCCTGCTGGCTCGTCGGTGAAATTCGAGTACACCGTCACCAACAGTGGTAATTCGGCTGTGACCGGTGTCTCGGTCTCGGATGACAAGTTGACCGGGGTGGCGGCTCCGGCTGGTTTCGATGGGACGTTGGCTGCTGGTGCGTCGGTGACGTTCACGGCTGATGGTCCGGTTGCTGCTGGTGATTACAAGAACACGGCGACGGTCACGGGTCAGTCCGAGGGACAGGATCTGCAGTCTTCGGATGAGTGGTTCGGGTTCGGCACGACGACTGGTCTGACTGTTGTGAAGTCTGGCAATGGTGTGGCGAATGACAGTGCTGATCGTGCGGTGCATGTGCCTGCTGGCTCGTCGGTGAAATTCGAGTACACCGTCACCAACAGTGGTAATTCGGCTGTGACCGGTGTCTCGGTCTCGGATGACAAGTTGACCGGGGTGGCGGCTCCGGCTGGTTTCGATGGGACTTTGGCTGCTGGTGCGTCGGTGACGTTCACGGCTGATGGTCCGGTTGCTGCTGGTGATTACAAGAACACGGCGACGGTCACGGGTCAGTCCGAGGGACAGGACGTCACCGCGCATGACGATTGGTACGGCTTCGGAGACGATGAGGCGCCGACTCCCGCCCCGACGCCCACGCCGAGTGCCCCGACTGCCCCAGCCCAGCCGGTTGCTCCTGACCAGAATGACGGAGCATCCGACGGCGACTCGGCCCCGAACGAGCATCAGCTTGCTCGAACAGGACCAGAAGTAGGCTCGATCGGAGCTGGCCTCGCCTTGCTGGCCGCTGGCCTCGCCACGGTCATCTGGTCTCGTTCACGGCGACGCAGCGAGTGACGCGGTCACCGGCCGCGTGACTTCAGAAGGTCTCGACCTCTCCCGAGAGGTCGAGACCTTCTTTCGTGCGACGAGACCAGCCCAGTGCAACGATGAAGGCTGCTGCGGCAGACACCTCTGAGCGGTATCAGAGCACAGAGCCTTCCCAGCGTCTCTCTGCTAGAATGCAGAATGGCTCGTTGAGAGCCACTCACAAATCAAAACCGTGCAGGTGAGCCGTTCAGGCGCTGATCTTCGGTGGTGAGTTTCGGAACGTCCGTCCGAGGTTTTCTACTGTTGATCAGCACCATACGTTGCTCGTGCCAGTCCTGCCTGCCTGCACGTATCAGGTAAAGGAGTACCCCTTGGAGGGTCCAGAAATCACGTACGCCGAGACCGTCATCGACAACGGCAAGTTCGGCAAGCGCACCATCCGTTTCGAGACGGGTCGTCTCGCCCAGCAGGCCGCCGGCGCCGTGCTCGTCACGTTCGACGACGAGACCACGCTGCTGTCGACGACCGCCGTGTCGAAGAAGCCGAAAGAGGGCTTCGACTTCTTCCCGCTGACGGTCGACGTGGAAGAGCGCATGTATGCCGCCGGGCGCATCCCCGGCTCGTTCTTCCGTCGTGAGGGTCGCCCCACGACCGACGCCATCCTCGTCGCCCGTCTGTGCGACCGCCCGCTGCGCCCCTCGTTCGCCGAGGGTCTGCGCAACGAGGTGCAGGTCGTCATCACCGTGCTGACCATCGCCCCCGACGAGCGCTACGACACGCTCGCGATCAACGCGGCCAGCGCATCCACCCAGATCGGCGGACTGCCCTTCTCAGGCCCGATCGGTGGCGTTCGCATCGCATTGATCGACGGCCAGTGGGTCGCATTCCCGAAGCAGTCACAGCTTGACCAGGCCGTGTTCGACATGGCTGTCGCCGGTCGCAAGGTCGTGACCGAAGACGGCAGCGAAGACGTCGCCATCATGATGGTCGAGGCCGAGGCAGGCGAGAACTCGTGGGATCTCATCGAGGCCGGCGCGCAGAAGCCGACCGAAGAGGTCGTCGCCCAGGGGCTCGAGGCCGCGAAGCCGTTCATTCGCCAGCTGGTCGAGGCTCAGGAGGAGCTCGCGCGTCAGGCCGCCAAGCCCGTCGCCGAGTTCACGCTCTTCCCGCCCTACAGCGCAAGCCTGTATGAGAAGGTCGAGAAGCTGGCTCACGACGAGCTCGCCAAGATCTACCAGATCGCCGACAAGCTCGAGCGTCAGGATGCTGACGACGCGCTGAAGGCAAGCATCAAAGAGCGTCTGGCTCCTGAGGTCGACGAGGCCGAATACGAGCAGATCGGTGCGGCGTACAAGGCCGTGACCAAGAAGATCGTGCGCGGGCGCATCATCAACGAGGGCGTGCGCATCGACGGACGCGGGCTGCGCGACATCCGCGCGCTCGACGCCGAGGTGGCCGTGCTGCCTCGCGTGCACGGCTCGGCGCTGTTCCAGCGCGGCGAGACTCAGATCTTGGGTGTGACCACGCTGAACACGCTCAAGATGGAGCAGCAGATCGACTCGCTGTCGCCCGTCACGCACAAGCGCTACATGCACCACTACAACTTCCCGCCCTACTCGACTGGTGAGACCGGTCGTGTCGGCAGCCCGAAGCGCCGCGAGATCGGCCACGGCATGCTCGCCGAGCGCGCTCTGGTGCCCGTGCTGCCCAGTGTCGAGGAGTTCCCCTACGCGATTCGCGAGGTTTCTGAGGCGCTCGGGTCGAACGGCTCGACCTCGATGGGCTCGGTCTGCGCGTCGACGCTGGCTCTGCAGAACGCCGGTGTGCCGCTGCGCGCCCCGGTCGCAGGCATTGCCTCGGGGCTGATCAGCCACGAAGAGAACGGCCACACCGAGTACGCCGTGCTCACCGACATCCTGGGTGCCGAAGACGCGCTCGGTGACATGGACTTCAAGGTCGCCGGCACCGCTGACTTCATCACCGCGATTCAGCTCGACACGAAGCTCGACGGCATTCCCGCCTCGGTGCTCGCCGGTGCGCTGACGCAGGCCAAAGAGGCTCGTCTGACGATTCTCAAGGTGCTGAACTCGGCGATCTCTGAGCCGGACGAACTGGCTCCGACCGCGCCGCGCATCATCACTGTGCAGGTTCCCGTCGCCAAGATCGGTGAGGTCATCGGCCCGAAGGGCAAGATCATCAACCAGATCCAGGAAGACACCGGCGCTGACATCTCGATTGAAGACGACGGCACGGTCTACATCGCCAGCGCTGACGGACCTTCAGCTGACGCCGCTCGTGCCGCGGTCAACGCGATCGCGAACCCGACCATCCCTGAGGTGGGGGAGCGCTACCTGGGCACCGTTGTGAAACTCGCCGACTTCGGCGCGTTCATCTCGCTGATGCCCGGCCGCGACGGACTGCTGCACATCTCTGAGCTGCGCAAGCTCAACGACGGCAAGCGCGTCAACCAGGTCGGCGACGTGGTGCAGGTCGGCCAGAAGGTTCAGGTCGAGATCTCGAAGGTCGACGATCGCGGCAAGCTGTCGCTGATCCCTGTGGTCGAAGAGGATGCTGCGGCCGACGCTGAGTAGGAGCAGTCGCAGTCGTTGAATTCTCGACTGCTGACGTTGTTGTTGACCTCTTGACCGCTGACGTTGTTGTTCAACGCTTGACCGCTGACGTTGTCGTTCCTGTAGGGGGATAACGGCTCGCTACCGCAAGTGGTTGCGGCGAGCGGTTGCGGCAAAGATGTGTCGAGTACGACTCGGAGCCCCACCAGACATTGTCTGGTGGGGCTCTTTTGCGTCTCTGCAGGGTGCCGTGGGGTCGAGCGGCAACTGTCGCCGGTGCCGCCGGTGCCACCGTCGACGAATGCAGCCGTAGTCCAGCGCAGCCGTAGCCAAGCGCAGCCGTCACCGAGCAGTTTCTGCCTGAATGTCCAGGCGTCGGCCCTGAGAACGCGGTCTCTCTCCGTTCGAGGCATGGGAATTGCTGCCCGCATCCGTTCGAGGCATGGGAATTGCTGCCCGCAACTGATCGAGACATGGGAATTGCCGCCCCCAACTGATCGAGACATGGAACTTGGCATGCCTCGAACTGCCTGGGCTGCATTTGGCATGTGTGGATGCGGGTGGTGTAGGACGAGGGCAGAGCGGGGGCGGCCTGTGGATGCGGAGGGTCGTGGTTGGGGCGGTGCCTCTGGGCGCGGACACGGACACGGACATGGACAGGGATACGGACGCGGATGCAAGTTGGGGGGGCGGTACCTCAGGTCTCTGATCGTCTGCGAGACGCCCACTGTTCGCCAGCGGCTGGGGGCGTGCGGCGTGCAGATCGCGCACTTGGGCAGAAGCGACACAGAGCCTGGGAACACGCGATCGCCAGCGGCTCAGACGGCCACCCGCACAGCTACTCGCATAGCCACAGCGACTCGCACGGCGACACACGTCAGACCACACGACGGTTGACGAACAATACGATCGTTGCCTAAACTCCAAAGGTGCATCTGAGGTAAGCCTTAGATTGGTTGTGGGCCCCCGACTTGGTGATTCTCTGGATCGTCGTGCGCGCCCGACGAGTGCCGGACCGGAGAGAGAGACAGCGATGTGCCCTCAAGAACAGCGTGAGAATCCGCCTGTGAAGGCCGGATCTCGACGTCACGGCACAGCTGCTGTCAGGCCATTCACGCGCGTGATAGGGGCAACGGTCGTTGCTCTCGCGCTGGCTCTGTCGGGATGCTCTGTCGGGAGTAAGGCGACGACCGGTGAGCAGAAGGCTGGTGTGGCTAACCTTCAGCCGCTTTCCTCACTCGACACCCTCAGCAATCCGCGTAACCACTTCGGCGAGTCCACCGCCACAACGGCTCAGACTTCGATCACCCCGATCGAGAACGACCCGCAGCAGCAGCTGCCGGCGACCGTGACCGACACACAGGGCGCATCCGTCACGGTCACAGACACGAGCCGCATTCTGGCACTCGACCTCTATGGGTCGCTGGCGGCGACGGTCTTCGGCCTTGGCCTCGGCGACAGGGTCGTGGGCAGAGACGTCTCGACGGGATTCCCCGAAGCCGCAGATCTTCCGCTGGTGACGCAGAACGGCCACGAGCTCAACGGCGAGGCCATCCTCGATCTCGCTCCCACCGTGATCGTCACCGACACCACGCTCGGGCCGTGGGACACCCTCATGCAGATGAAAGACGCCGGCATCCCCGTCGTCTTCGTCGACTCCGAGCGCAACATGGGCAACGTCAGCGAGATCGTGATGCAGGTGGCCTCTGCGTTGGGCGTGCCCGAGACCGGGCACCGTCTCTCAGATCGCCTGTCTGCCGAGATCGCTGCGAAGACGCAGGAGGTCGCTGCGATTCGCCCGCAGAACGAGGCCGACCGTGTGCGCATGGTCTTTCTGTATGTGCGCGGGAACGCCGGCATCTACTACATGTTCGGCGAAGGATCCGGCGTCGACTCGCTCATCGACGCTCTCGGCGGGGTTGACGTCGCGCGCGAGGTCGGCTGGAAGGGCATGAAGCCGATCAACGCCGAGGCGCTGGTCCAGATGAAGCCCGACCTCATCCTCATGATGACCAAAGGCCTGGAATCGGTCGGGGGCGTCGACGGACTGTTGGAGCGCGTGCCTGCGGTGGCCAACACTCCGGCAGGCCAGAACCGCAGGGTCGTCGACATGTCCGACACCGAGATCATGAGCTACGGGCCGCGCACCGCAGACGTTCTCGACGCCTTGGCCCGCGCGGTGTACGCACCGGATGCCAGCCCGGCTGCGGGGGCTTCAGACGGTTCAAGCCGTAGGGACGGCTGATGAAAGCCTCACCTTCTGCGCCCAGTGCGAAGCTCGAACAGACGTCACGGGCAGAGCTGTCGGCCCACTCTGGGCTGACCGCCGAACCACTTGCAGCCACGTTGCCGCACAAGGCTCGCACCACCGTCGCCATCGTGGTGCTGAGCGCCCTGCTCGCTGTCTTCGGCGTCATCTCCGTCGGCTCCGGGCAGCTGCATATCCCGGCAGGAGAGGTCATCCAGATTCTGCTGCAGGGTGTTGGCATCGACATCGGGCACGGCACGACGCATCCCAATGCCGCAGCCGCACTGTGGAGCATCCGCCTGCCGCGTGTCGTGATGGCGCTGCTCGTGGGCGCCGCGCTCGCCGTCGCCGGTCTCATCATGCAGGCGATCTTCGGCAACCCGCTGGCAGACCCGGGCGTCGTCGGGGTCTCGAGCGGTGCTGCGGTCGGCGCATGCACAGCCATCGTGTTCAACATCGCTCTGCTGGGCGAGTGGACCGTTCCGGTCATGGCGTTCGTGTCCGGTCTGGCGACGACGCTGATCGTGTACGCCTTCTCTCGATCGGGCGGCCGCACCGAGGTGGTCACCCTGATTTTGACCGGCGTCGCAGTCAACGCGTTCGCTGGGGCCGCACTCGCCTTTCTGACGTTCGTCAGCGACCAGTCTGCGCGCGAGCAGATCGTGTTCTGGCAGCTGGGCAGCCTGAACGGCAGCCGGTGGGTGCAGGTGGCGGCAGTGGCTCCGCTGGTCGTGATCGGCATCGCCTGCACGTTTCTCTTCACCCGTCGACTCGATCTGCTCTCGCTCGGCGAGCGTTCGGCACGACACCTCGGTGTGAACGTCGAGGCGCTGCGCGTGATCGGCATCGTGGTCGTCGCCGTTCTGACCGCTGCCGCAGTCTCGTTCGCAGGCATCATCGCATTCGTCGGGCTGGTCATCCCGCATCTCATGCGCATGCTGTTGGGGCCGGCGCACCGCCCGCTGCTGATCACCAGCATCCTCGGTGGCGCGCTGCTGCTCGAAGTCGCAGATCTGGTCGCGCGTACTGCGGTGACGTATGCGGATCTGCCCATCGGCATGCTCACCTCACTGGTGGGCGGTCCGTTCTTCTTCTGGCTGCTGCGGCGTACGCGGCGCACGTCAGGAGGGTGGGGATGAGCGGTCTGATGAGTGCTCGGATGATCGCTCTGCCGAAGCGCACGCCGATCGGGGAGACCGCTCTCGAAGCCTGCGATCTCTCGGTCGAGTTGGGCGGTCGCACCATTCTCGATCATGTGGATGCGGTGGTGCGCGCCGGCGAGGTGCTCGCGCTGGTCGGCCCCAACGGCGCAGGCAAGTCCACGCTGCTCGGAGCGCTGAGCGGCGACATCCCGTCGACCGGAGTGGTGCGCCTCGACGGACGCAGCATCAGCGAGTGGTCGCTCAGCGAACAGGCCCGCGCGCGAGCCGTGCTCACCCAGCACAACTCGCTGGCGTTCCCGTTCACCGTGCTGGAGGTCATCGAAATGGGGCGTGCACCGTGGCAGCGCACGCCTCGCGAGGTCGAAGACGAAGCCGCCGTCGCCGAGGCGATGGAGCGCACTGAGACGTCGGCCTTCGGCGCACGGGCCTTTCCCTCGCTTTCGGGAGGGGAGAGCGCACGGGTCTCACTCGCACGAGTGCTGGCGCAGCGTACCGGGGTGCTGCTGCTCGACGAGCCCACCGCGGCGCTCGACATCCGTCATCAAGAAGAAGTGCTCGGCATCGCACGCGAGCGCGCACAAGCGGGTGACGCCGTCGTCATCGTGCTGCACGATCTGAACCTCGCCGCCGCCTATGCCGATCGGATCGCGCTGCTCGAGCACGGCACGGTGACGGCAGTGGGAAGCCCGAGCGAAGTGCTCACGGCCGAACGCATCAGTCGTGTCTACCGGTACCCGGTCGACGTGATCGAGCATCCTCGCACGGGTCAGCCGCTGGTGCTGCCCAGCCGCGGGAGAGAAGCATCCGAACACACACGAGAGGAATCAGCGTGAAGAACTCAGCGCGTCCAGCGACACGACATCGACAGCGTCATGCCGGCCGCATCCTGCGAGGTCTCGCTCTTGCCGTCGTCGGTCTGATCGCGGCGGGCACCGCAGCGGCACAGTCGACGGCAGAGCCCGCCCAGGCAGCCGGTCCGACCGTCGTCGCCACGGTCGAGGGGCGACCCGATCTGGTCAACGTCGCAGACAATCAGTATCTGACGACGCTCGACGTGTCAGGCAGCGGCTTCGTGTCGAAGAAGAACGGATTCGGCGGAATCTACGTGCTCTTCGGCTGGGCCGGGCAGAACTGGAAGCCCAGCAGCGGCGGAGTCGACGGCCTCGACCGCAAGTACGTCTACGACGACGAGTCCAACCCGACCGGCTACATGCTCTTCGTGAGCTTTCCCGGCAGTGAGACGCAGTACGCGGCCAACGGTGGCCTGCTGAACGCCGATGGCACGTGGCATGCGAAGCTCATGGTTCCTGGCCCCACGTTCGAGTACAGCGACCGTGACGGCAACAAAGGCAGTGTGAACTGTCTGGAGACGCAGTGCGGCATCATGACCGTCGGGGCCCACGGCGTCAAAGAGCCGTCGAACGAGTCGTTCACTCCCATCAACTTCCGGCATATCTCCGATTCAGGAACGAAGGTCGACGCACAGGCTGGGACGACCGGCCAGACCTCGGCGCAGGGCAAGGCGCTCGAGCAGCAGACCTCGGGCGGCGCAGCCGGTGTGGCAGCACCTGACGCGGCCGATGCTCGGCCGGCAACCGTGCCTGGAAGCCCAGATCTCGCGGCTCTGACCGATGACAAACGGGGCAGTCTTCAGGTCACCGTCGGTGACTCACAGCTGAAAGTCACCGATGCTGCGGCCGACCCTGCATCGTGGACGGGATTCTTCGTGATGTCCGACCCCCAGTTCACGGGATGGTCCAAGCCGAACTCCGCCGGAGAGTTCGACGTGCGACTGCCCGACGACATCACTGACGGAGAGCATCATCTCGTCGCCGTCAACGCACAGGGCGATGTGACCGGATGGACGACCTTCGACGCATCAGGTCAGACGGCCACGACCGAGGCGTCCGCCGACCAGAGCGGTTCGAACGGGGCGCTGGTCGCCGCCGCGCTCGCCGTCGGTGCCGTCGCAGTGCTGGCGATCGTCGTCTTGATCCTCGTGATTCTGCGCAGACGGCGAAACCTGCAGTCGAAAGAGGCCTGAACAGCCATGATCCCGAGCACCCATAGAGAAAAGAGAGCACACATGTACAGAACAGGACGACCGCGCCGTGTGCGTGGCCCGTTGGCAGTCGGCCTTGCGGCCGTTCTCGCCGTCGGCGGCACCATCGCCGGCACCACGTTCGCCTCGGCGGCGGATGACTCCAAGACCGTGTCCGATGCGACGTTCGCATGGGGGATGAACCATGAGTCAGGCAACGGCGGGTTCATGCCCGGCAGCTGCAACTATCTGGTCAAGGGCAAGATCCCAGACCCGGGGCAGGGGAACATCCAGCTCACCAAGGCCGGCTATGAAGCAGCGACCGACGCCGGAAACGCCAGCGTGCTGAAGCCTGATCTGCAGGGAAATCTGACTGCGGCGACGTGGGAGAACAGCTGCCTCTCGGTCAAGGGCAACAAGGTCGCACCTGGTGCGCACAAGGATGTGAACGACTTCAGCCTGAACGAGGTGCAGATCGGCAAGGGCGCTGGCGAGATCGACTCGGTCAAGAACACCGCAGACATCAGCTGGAAGGGGTCGTGGACGGTCGTCTACTACAGCGGCCTCACGTTCTGGTATGCAAGTGACCCACACCTGACCGTCAACAGCGACGGCAGCGCAAAGATCACGGCCACAGCCAGCGGGTTCGGATCGTCGATGGAGGACATGAGCCAGTGGACGAGCATTCCGGCCCAGCAGATCACCCTTGCCGACTTTGCCGCAGGCGCGGTGAAGGTCACCGACAAGGGGGTGACGACGAATGACGGCAAGCCGATCACGCCGCAGTACCAAGGCGTGCAGGTCAAAGATGCCGAAGGGCAGGTGCTCAATCCCACCGGCAATCCCCAAGGATCGTTCCCGCAGAGCTTCGTCGACTTCCAGAAGCTCACGGGGCAGAGCTCCTACTGGTATTCGTCAGGCGGCAGCGCTGACCCGAACAAGCCCGCGACGCCAGTGAGCATCGGCTACACCGCGCAGTCCAAGGGCGTTGCCCCGACGATCACCGCGCAGCCCGCCGACGCGACCGTGACCGAGGGCGGCGATGCGACGTTCACCGTTGCAGCCGCGGGCACTCCGCAGCCGACCGTGCAGTGGCAGTCCAAGGCCGTCAACGCTGACTGGGTCGACGTCCCCGGTGCCACGGCCACGACGCTGACGGTCAAGGCCGCCAAGCTCTCGGCCACTGGAACGCAGTACCGTGCCGTCGTGACCAACGCGATCGGAACAGCGACGAGCACTGCGGCAACACTCACGGTGCGTCAGGCGGCCACGCCGGTCACCACTGTCACGGTCGACTCAACCGATACGACTGGGCTCGGAATCACCGTCGCAGGCACGAACTACACGAATCTGCCTGACTCGTCAGTCGGTGCCTTCCTGAACAACGGCGTCTATGCCGCCGTGATCGATTCGACCACTGACCTGGCGACGATGGACCAGAACAACGGGTTCATCGGCGAGGCGAAATGGATCATGCAGAAAGACATTGTCGACGGGGCGTTCACAACCCAGCTGAAAGCTCCCGCCGCCAAACTGGATCGGACTCACACCTACCAGGTCGTGGTCTGGCGGGCACACGGCATGCCCACCGGTAACGCCGTGATCGCTCGTCAGAACATCTCGATGACCGAAGACCAGTGGGATCAAGTGTTCCCTGAGCCCGTGCAGATCACCGGACAGCCAGAGGCCGTGTCCACGCGAGCCGGACAGTCAGTGACCTTCGCGGCGACGGCTACCGGGCTGCCCCTGCCTGCGGCGAAGTGGCAGAGCAAGACGGGCGACGCCGACTGGACCGACGTTCCGGAGACTTCGGTCACCACGACGTCGCAGCGTCCGTCGGTCACCACTCATCTGAAGATCGATGCGGCGACCATCGCGCAGAACGACACAGAGTACCGGGCGGTCTTCACGAATCTGGCCAGCGCTGAAGGCGTGGCCACTGACCCGGCGAAGCTCCTCGTCAACGACGTGCCCGCAGCTGTCGCCAAGCCAGCTGTGACGAAGTCGAAGACCTCGGTCATCGAGGTCACCTGGCAGAAGCCCGCTGAGAACAACTCGGCCGTCACCGGCTATGCGGTCACGCTGACGCCGTCCGACGGCGGCAGCCCGAAGACGGTCACCGCAGCCGCTGATGCCACGAGCAGTGTGTTCGACGGCCTTGTCGCTCCCGGAGTGGCATACACCGCAACGGTCACGGCGAAGAATGCAATCGGTGCGTCGGCAGCATCCGCCGCCTCTGACCCCGTCATCGCGACCCCGAAGCTCGCCGCCAGCGTGACCGGCAGCGTCTCGACCGCGCCGGCGCAGAACATGCTGGAGGTCAAGGTCGACGGCACCGGCTTCGTCCCGACCGATCTTCCTCAGTACTGGAGTGATGGCAGCCAGGCATGGAAGGACTCTGCAGGCGTCTACGCTGCGCTGGTTCCTGCAGACGTCGACCTGAGCGCGATCACCGCGACTGACGGCACCCTCGGCGTGCAGTACGTGACCAAGTACGGCCCCGGCGCTCTGACCGACGGCACGTTCGCGACGACACTGCAGGTGACGACGAAGGACGACCAGGGCAAGGCCAGGCTGTCGCGTGACCAGTCGTACAAGGTCATCGTCTGGAACGCTCACGGTCTGCCGCAGGCACCGAACCAGCCTCTGGTACTGGCCGAGACTCCGGTCAGCATCACGACGGCGCAGTTCGATGCGCTCTACCCCGAGAAGCCCTCGGTGCAGACGCAGCCGACCGACCAGAAGGCCGCCGAGGGGCAGGATGCCACCTTCAGCGCCGAGCTCACCGGGGCCCCGGCACCGAAGCTGCAGTGGCAGCGTTCGACTGACGGCCAGACCTGGACCGATGTCGAGGGAGCCACCGAATCGAGCCTGACGCTCAAATCGGTGACTCTCAGCCAGAACGGCGAGAGCTATCGCCTCGTCGCGACAAACGACAGCGGCACAGTGTCGTCCGATCCGGTCACACTCACAGTCGAGGCCAAGAAGAGCGACGAGACCCCGGCACCGTCAGAGCCGGCAGCCGACGGGACGAGCGGCAAGCAGTCAGCCGAGAACGGTCAGCAGACCGGTGCCCAGACGAATGCCCAGACCTCGGACCAGCAGCAGCTGGCACGAACCGGTCAGGGAATCGCCGGGATCGCACTGGCGGCCGCGCTGCTGGCCGGTGGCCTGCTGCTGACACGGGCTCGCCGTCGTGACGATCAGGCGTCTGAGCGCTGATCGCAGCGGTCTCTGATCTGAGACCGGACAGATGAACGAGGCGGGGTGTGATCTGCGCTGCGGATCGCACCCCGCTCCTGGTGGCCGAGGGGGCGGCACTGGTCGCGCTTTCGAAGGAGCAGAACGGCTGATGGGCAGGCAGATGATTGAGTCGACGGGTAAGAAGTCAGAGACGAGCGGTCTCAGACGTCACAGACGCGGCGCGGGAGCGCGGCCGACCATGGGCACCGGGCGCCGTGGGCGTCGTGTCGCCGCCGTGCTGGCGCTGCTGGCTGTCGGAGTCGGCGGCGGCGCGTTTGCCCAGGCTGCGGTGACGGCGGCGACCCCCGCGAGCAATCTGGTCGAGATCAAGGATGCGAGCTTCGCATGGGAGATGAACAATGAGTCCGGCAACGGTGCGTTCATGCCTGGCAGCTGCAACTTCCTCGTTGCAGGAAAGGTGCCCGATCCCGGACGCGGCAGTCAGCAGATCGATGAGGCCGCCTACACTGCGGCTCGCCAGAACGACGTCGGCAATGTGCGTGTGACCCGACCGTCGGAGGATCGCACCACACGCGTCGACTCGACGTTCGCCAATCGCTGTCAGTCTGTGAAAGGCGCGAAGCTCGTCTCCGGCGTACACAAGGACGACGGAGACTATAGCCACAACCGCATCGACATCTCGGGCGGTACTGGCAGCGTCGACTGGCGCACTGGCGCAGGAACGATTCAATGGCAGGGCGCGTGGACCGTCGCCTACTACAACGGGCTGACCTTCTGGTACGCAGAGAATCCCAAACTCACCGTCAACGCCGACGGCAGCGCGAAGATCACTGCAACCGGAAGCGGGTTCTCGTCGTCGATGGAGGACATGACGCAATGGGGCCCCGTCGAGCCGAGAGAGATCACCTTGGCCACGTTCGACAAGGCGAAAGGCCGAGCAGCGCTCGCTGAGGGGGCGTTGCGCCGGGCAGACACGACTGATCAAGAAGCCAAGGGATTCGACATCCTCCCAGACTACGAAGGCATCAGCGTGAAGGACGACTCCGGCGCGGTGCTGAACGAGGCGGGCAATCCCCAGGGCTCGTTCCCTCAGGACTTCGTGAGCTTTCAGCAGGCCACCGGTCAGGGTGCGTACTGGTACTCATCGAACGGCGCGGCAGACCCGAACAAGGTGGCAGCCCCGGTCACGGTTCGCTATGGCAACGCCCCAGTCACTCAGCAGGTGACGGTGAACAGCGTGACCGGAGGCAGCGAGGGCGGGAACGCCGCCGCACGGCAGGCACCAGCACAGACCGCTGACGCACAGCGCCAGCCCGCGACGACGCCTCGGCGAACCGAGTCTTCGGCTGCCGCCGCGGCACCGATGGCAGACGCGCCGCAGGCGGCGACGCCGACGGAGCTGAAGACGATCGACGACCTCAGAGCGGCGATTGAGGACGGCCGAGTGCAGCAGATCGAAGGCACTGACGCCGGGCTCGCGGAGTCGTTCGCCTGGGGCGATCGGCTCGACATCGGCTTCGCCTGGCCAGAGGACGACGCGGATGCCACCGGGGGAACCGTCATGGCGTATCCGGATGCCCAGTATGTGGGGGCGTTCACTGTCACCGACGGGCAGGTTCGCCTGGCCATCGACTCGTCCGTGCTGCAGCAGGGCGACGATGGAGAGCGGTACTTCGTCTTCTTCGGCGACACCGGCAGGACGATCGCCGTGCACACGACACAGAGCGGAACAGCTGCTGAGTCATCGTCGCGGCGTGCCGAAGCAGAAGAGCCGCCTGCTGCCTCAGAGCGGCGCAGCAACGACTCGCTGTGGACCACACTGCTCATCATCGCAGGGGGAGTGATCGTGGTCGCCGGCGGAACCAGTCTGCTGATGGTCAGACGCGGTAATGGAAGATGACCGCATTGCGACTAAGGTAGAACACACACACGAACGTTGCTCAGCAGAGCGGGCAGGCGCTCGCGGTGCGAGCAGCCACACCACACAAAGAGACAGACGAGGTGCCATGACCATGACAGCGACGAGCAGGGAACGACCGGCGGCTGCGACTCCTTCAGCGCGACTGCGTGAGGCGACCGTCGCCGAGCATTCCGCAGCCGAGACGAAGACCTTCATCGCCGACCTGATCGAAGGTCGTCTCACCCTCGCCGACTACACGAGGTATCTGGCTCAGATCGCCTACGTCTACGAGGCGCTGGAGAACCGTCCGCCGAGGCCCGAGGAACCTGAGTTTCTGCACGATCCCCGTCTGGCCAGATTCGCGGCAGCCAGGCACGATCTCACAGAGCTGGGCGTTCAGGACTGGCGCGCTGAGCATCCCGCGCTCGCGGCCACTCGGCGATACGTCGAACATCTGCGCACCGTTGCGGCAGACGAAGACATGGTCTCCTACCTCGCCCAGCACTACACCCGCTACCTCGGCGATCTCTCAGGCGGGCAGGTCATCGCCACGATGATCTCGCGGCACTACGGCGCCACCGAAGACCAGCTCACGTTCTACCGCTTCGACCAGATCGACAAACTGGTGGGCTACAAACGGGCCTACCGTGAGCACATCGACCATCTCGGTCTTGACGCCGCCCAGATCGACCAGCTCATCGCAGAGTCGAAGCGTGCATACCAGCTGAACGCAGATCTGTTCGACGAGCTCGCTCGCACACGCTGACCGCTGCGGTCACAGCAGACGCTTCGTCTCGATGTCGTGCGGCGGCAGCGCGATGGCTCGATACTTCTCGAGCAGCGCGTGCGGGCGCTTGACGCCCAATCCCATGAGCGACCAGCTCCAGATCGATTCGGCCTTGTCTTCGAGGTCGACCATCGGCTCGAGCCGGTAGCGCAGCACGACACCGAGCGTGGCGTCGACGATGCCTTCGCTCGCCGTCTGCACCTCGATCGCACTGTCGATCTCGCGGTCTTCGAGGGCCTCGATCAGATACTCGGCCACGAGCTGTCGCGCGCTGAACGGCGGAGTGGGCAGCGTCACATCGAGCACCGGCGCGTCGAGCAGCAGTGAGATGGCGGCCCGCTGATACGGGCCGGTGCCGTGGTCTGCGAGAAAAGTGCGCATCATCGTGATGAGACCGGCGAGTCCGGTGCGGTTCGTGTCATCGACGAGCTCGTGCATCGTCTCCCAGCGCTCGAACTCGGTCTCGAGCAGTGCGGTCGCGATGTCTGCCTTCGTGTCGAAGTGATAGCGCAGTGCGGTCTTCGGCTTGTGCAGCACTGCCGTGATGTCGGCCAGAGACGTTGCCTCGTAGCCGCGTTCTCCGATGACAGTGGCAGCGGCGTGCAGCAGCTCGGCACGCGTTCGAGCGGCTTGGACGCTGCGGTGTGAGGCAGCGGCGGTGGGGCGGGCGCTGTGCGTTTCGACCCGTCGATAGGTGCGAGGTGTCATCTCATGCCTTCCGGATTCGAGCTGCCCCCATTGTAAAGGACTGACTTTTCCAGACGCGTGCGCGGTCAGCCTCGTGGCTGCCTCAGCTGCGGGGGATGCCGCCCAGCGCATCCAGCGCATCCAGCGCGTCCAGCGTCGATCGCGCGTTGAGCCGCCCCGCTCGCTCCGCCGTGATGGTACTGGCCTGCGGGCCGTACCCCGCCAGAATCAAGGCTGGGTCACGCTGTGCGACGCCGTCGATCACGCGGATGCCGCCGGCCTCCTCGCGCAGCCCCAGACCCGCGAGGTGTCTGAGATCGGCGCGAAACCCGGTGTCCCAGATGATGGCGTCCAGGTCGACGTGCGTGCCGTCGGCCAGTACCGCGCCCTGCTCGTCGAGCCTGCGGAACATCGGCTGTCGACGCAGCCCGCCCCTCTCGTGCAGGTCGCTCATATACGGCGTGATCGGCACATCGGTCGTGCTCACGATGCTGGGCAGCGCTCGGCCGGCGCGTGCGGCCGCATCGGCGGCGGCGACGGATGCTCGGCCGGCCTGGTCGGTGAGACCTCGCGTGGGCACGATGCGAACCGGGCGTCTGGTGAACCAGTGCGTCTGGGCGGCGACGCCGTCGAGTTCGGCGAGATGCTCGATCGCCGAGGTGCCCCCGCCGACGACGCCGACTCGCTGGCCGCGAAACTCCTCGGCTGAGCGGTAGCCCTGGGTGTGCAGCTGTCGCCCGGCGAAGACGTTCTGCCCCGGATACCACGGCAGAAACGGCGCACCCCACGTGCCCGTCGCGTTCACGACGACCTGCGCGCGGATGCTGAACGCTCCCGTCGCGCTCGTGCCGACGACCTCGAAGCGATCGGTCTCGAACCCTTCGGCAGGGGACGGGCGCACGACGTGGTCGACCCCGTGCCCGTGATGCACCTGCAGGCCGAAGTGTGCTTCGTAGGCGCTGTAGTACTCGACGACGATCTCATATGCGGGGCGATGATGATCGGCGGTCTCGAAGCTCAGCCCGAGGTCATGCATGCCCGGCAGATCGTGCACCCGATGTGCGTCGCCGAGGCGCATGGCCGGCCAGCGGTGCTGCCAAGCCCCGCCGGCATCCGCATCACGATCGACGATCACCATGTCGACGTTCGGGCGCAGCCCACGGCGCAGCAGCCAGTAGGCGGTCGAGAGCCCGGCCTGACCGGCCCCGATGATCACGACCGGCGCGCGCGAGGGCAGGGGCGTCGGCGGTGCGGAGGAGGCGAAGTCGGACACAGTTCATCTCAGCGACGAAGGCTGCGGTTTCATTCCGAGCCGGATCGTCGAGCCGGGAGACCGGACGACCAACTAGACTCAGCCAGATGGCTACTACCTCTCCTTTCCCTCTTCCACTTGACGTGGACGACTCCTCGTTCGAACTCGACGGTGGCGCGACCGTTCGCCGAACGGTGCTGCCCAATGGTGTGCGCGTGCTCACCGAGAACATGCCCGGTGCGCACTCGGTGACTTTGGGAATCTGGGTTCCAGTCGGCTCACGTGACGAGCACGAAGGCCAGTTCGGCTCGACGCATTTTCTCGAGCATCTGCTGTTCAAAGGCACGCCCACGCGAACGGCGATGGACATCGCCGTGGCATTCGACGAGATCGGCGGCGAGTCGAACGCGCTGACCGGCAAAGAGCACACCTGCTATTACGCCAAGGTGCGCGACGCCGACCTCGGTGTGGCCGTCGACGTGCTCACCGACATGGTGATCAGCTCTGTCATCGACCGTGACGAGTTCGAACGCGAACGCAAGGTCATTCTCGAAGAGCTCGCGATGAGCGAAGACGACCCCACCGACGTCGCACACGAGCTCTTCTCGTCGCTGGTGTACCGCGGCGAGAGTCTGGGGCGCCCGATCGGCGGCACACCCGAGTCGATCAACGCCGTCGGTCGTGATGCCGTCTGGGCGCACTACCGTGCGAACTATCGTCCTGAAGACATCGTCGTCACCGCAGCCGGGGCCATCGACCACGATGATCTGCTCGCCCGACTCGGCGAGGCGCTCGCAGCCGGAGGCATGGGCGCCTCCACACACGGTGCGCTGCACCCGAGGCGCACCCGCGGCGCGCTGCCGGCACTCGTCGAGCCGAGCTTCGAGGTGCGTCAGCGCGACGCCGAGCAGGTCAATCTGATCATGGGCACACGCGGCATCCCCGGGTGGGACGAGCGCCGGTTCACGCTCAGCGTGCTCAACGGCGTGCTCGGCGGCGGCATGAGCTCGCGCCTCTTTCAGGAGGTGCGCGAGCAGCGCGGACTCGCCTACTCGGTCTACTCGTTCTCGGGCACATACGCCGACGCCGGTTCGTTCGGCGTGTATGCCGGCACCCGCCCGGACTCGGCTCCCGAAGTCGCACGTCTAATGCAGGATGTCGTGGCCAGGTTCGCCGAGGAGGGGCCGACCGCGACGGAGCTCGCGCGGGTCAAAGGCCAGCTCTCGGGCGGCATCACGCTCGGATTCGAAGACAGCTCGCATCATATGACGCGCCTGGGTAAATCGGAGATCGGGCTCGGCGAGCTCTGGGATCTGCCTGCGACGATCGCGCGCATTCGCGACGTCACGGCCGAACAGGTGCGCGATCTCGCCGCGGAACTCGTCGCCGGGCCGCTGCAGATCGCCGCGGTCGGTCCGATCGACGCCGATCGGCTGCGGGTGAGTGAGCTCCAGTCGACGGTCTCGGCGGCACAGGCGCACTGACGATGACCGAAGTCAGCCGTCGAGGCTTTCTCGAGCGCACCGGTCTGATCGCCGTCGGCGCGTTGGGCATCAGTGCCTCGGGGGCGGCTCTCGCCGGATGCTCGCAGAGCGTGTCGACGGCCGACGCCGAAGCCTTCGTCAATGCGCTGCACATCCCGGCAGAGGCACCGGCGACCGTCGATGCGGCAGGCATCCGTCGATTCGCCCTACAGGCCCAACCCGGCAGCACAGAGTTCGTCTCGGGAAAGACCGCGCAGACGGCTGGCTACAACGGCGACTACTTGGGGCCGACGCTGCGGGCGAAGCCGGGTGAGCACGTCGCCGTCGACTTCGCCAACGGCCTCGACGAGGCGACGACCGTGCACTGGCACGGCATGATGCTGCCGGCTCGGATGGACGGCGGCCCGCACCAGATGGTCGACGCAGGCGGCGAATGGCACCCCGACTGGACGATCGCTCAGCCTGCAGCGACGCTGTGGTACCACCCGCACCCGCATGGCGAGACTGCTCAGCAGGTGTACCGGGGGCTGGCGGGCCTCTTTCTGATCGACGACCCCGCCGTGAGCCGGGCCGGCGTGCCGAGCACCTATGGCGTCGACGACGTCCCGGTGATTCTGCAGGATCGCTCGTTCACCAGAGACGGGGATCTCTCGACCTCCGGCGCCGACTCCGCGTTCGGCCTGCTCGGCGACAGCATCCTGGTCAATGGAACGCTGCTGCCGCAGTTCACCGCGACGACCACGCTCGTGCGCCTGCGCGTCGTCAACGGGTCGAACGCACGCGTCTATCACGTCGAATGCGACGACCAGCGCCCCTTCTCTGTGATCGCCACAGACACCGGACTGCTCGAGCACCCGGTGAGCGCGACGCAGGTGCTGCTCAGCCCGGCAGAGCGCGTCGAGATCGTCGTCGAGCTGCAGCCCGGCGAACGGGTGATGCTGCGCAGCGCCAAAGGCACCAACGACGTGCTCGACAACGCCGAGTTCAACCTGCTGCGGCTCGACGCCGCCGAGCAGCTGCGGCCCTCGCCACCCCTCGCGGCGGATCTTCCCGGTGCCCGAGTCGCCGCGACTCCGGCGGCCGGCAGCAAGGCGCGCGACTTCTCATTCGACAATGCCAACCGCATCAACGGGCTGTCGATGGATATGAACCGCATCGACGAAGTCGTGCCCGCAGCGGCGCTCGAGGAATGGCGGGTGGCGAACACCGTCGACCCGCACAACTTTCACATCCACGCCTGTTCGTTCCGCATCGTCGAGATCGACGGGGCTGAACCACCCGAATGGATGCGCGGGCCGAAAGACACGGTCTTCGTGCCGCACGCCACCAAAGTGCGCCTGGCGGTGCAGTTCGGCTCCGACACCGACCCGGCGACTCCCTACATGTATCACTGCCACCTGCTGCGGCATGAGGACGAAGGCATGATGGGACAGTTCGTCGTCGTCGAACCTGGAACCGAAGGGGGCGTGTCACTGCGCCTGCCCGCCGCTCACCAGCACTGATGGGCGGAGGGCAGGCCAGCGTCAGTCTTCGGTCATTCAGTCTTCGGTCATGTAGTCGTGCAGCGGCTGGCCCGTGCCGTCGGTGCGGTAGTTCGGTGCCTTCGCAAGAATGAGAATGCCCTCGACCAGACCCCAGATCGAGGAGACGATGGCCAGCATGCCGAGCGACAGCACCGTGATCAGCAGCTGTGCGACGCCGAGCCCGGTCTTGCCGAGGTAGAAGTTGTGCACGCCAAGGGTTCCGAAGAAGATGCCGAACAGGCCGGCGGCGATGCGGCTCTTGTACGGGGTGACCTGCTGGTAGGGCTGATACGGGGCCTGTCCCGGGCCTCCGTAGGGCGGGGGAGTCGGCGTCGGCTGGTAGGCGGGCGGAGCGAATTTGGGCAGATCCGGATTGGTCATGCCTCTAGCGTAGGAGAGCACGCAGCCGTGGTGCGTCAGAAAGTCAGATGCAGGCGAAAATAGTCTGGGTCCATCAGCGACTCGGCGTATTCGACCAGCGTGCCGTCGGCAGCGCGCGTGACGCATCGTGACACCAGAACGCTTGATCCCGCCGTGCGGTCGAACAGCTGAGCGTCGCGCTCGCCGAGTGTGCCGACGTCGACCCACTGCTCTCCAGAGGCTGCGACCAGGCCGGCCTTGCGCAGCGTCGCGATGATCGATTCGTCGACCAAGCCCTGCTCGGGCAGCCCGTCGAGCTCGACGACGGCCGGAACCAGCGAACGTTCCAGCGAGATCGTGCGCGCCCCGACCACCTGTCGTACGCGTTCGATGCGCAGCAGCCGCTCGGCCGGTGACACAATCGAACCGAGCAGGCCGGTCGGCAGCTCTGCGGCCGCCACTTCTCGAATCGAGAGCGTTCGAACGTGACCGACCGCACCCTTCTGCTGAATCGCACTGGCCCAGCCCAGCGCGGGCTCGGCATCCACCGGATGGAACGTCACGAACGAACCGACGCCCGGCCGCGTCATGATCAGACCCTGATCGGTGAGCGCGGCCAGCGCCTGACGCACGGTGTTGCGACTCGCCGCAAACCGTCGACCGAGTGCGGCCTCGCTGGGCAGCGGTTCGTCTGCAGCGAAGGTCCCGGCCTGGATGTCGGCTGCGAGCGCGTCTGCGATGCGCTCGTGTTTCAGCGGAACGGTACGGGGTCTCTGCATGCCCATCATCGTACCCGGCGACGTCTCTCACGCCGCGCCGCCCGCTTAGAATGAGCTGCATGTCAGACTTCGATCGCATCCTTGAGCGCTCGGCGCAGCTGCTCGACGGGCCGGCCACCGACGCGCGCATCACGACGCTGCTGCGTTCGCTGCCGCATATCGATCCTGCCCAGCTCACGCCGTGGGTGGGGCAGCAGACCCAGATCGCGACGCGCGATGCGGCGACCCCCGACGACCTGCGGCTGATCACATCGCTCATCGATCTGACCAGTCTGTCGGCTGACGACACCCCAGAGAGCGTCGCGGCGTTGGTGCGGCGAGCACTCGCACCCGAATCGGACCTCATGCACCCGGCAGTGCTGCCCGCGACGGCTGCGGTCTGTGTGCACGCAGACCTCGTCGTGCCGGCTCGGGTGGCGCTCGACGAGGCGGCGGATGCTCCGGTCGCGCTCGCCGCAGTGGCCGGCGGCTTTCCGCATGGTCGGTCGCCGCTCGCTGCGAAGGCCGCCGAGATCGAATACGCCGTGGCTGCCGGAGCAGACGAGATCGACATCGTCATCGACCGCGGTGCGCTGCTCAGCGAACGCTACGCGCAGGTCTACGACTGGGTGCTGGCCGCGCGGCGCCTGGTGGAACGAGGCGACGGCACCCGCGCACACCTCAAGGTCATTCTCGAGACGGGGGAGCTGCCCGACTACGACGCCATGTTCCATGCCGCGATCATCGCGTTGCTCGCCGGTGCCGACTTCGTCAAGACGTCGACGGGCAAGGGGCGCGCAGGTGCGACTCCCGAGGCAGCGGCCGTGCTGTTGCAGGCCAGCGCACACTGGCGTGAAGAGACCGGTGAGACCATCGGAGTGAAGGTCGCCGGAGGCGTGCGCACCGTGGATCAGGCCCGGGTCTATCTGCGGCTGGCGCGCGTGATCTGCGGCGACTCGTTCGTGGCCCCGGCGTCGATGCGCTTCGGCGCATCGGCACTGCTCGACGACGTGCTGCGCACCTTCGAGCCGCTTCGCTGACCGCATCGCCGGGTCGTAGAGCGCCCGCACTACACTGAACGCATGACTCTCAACATCTCTGTCACCGGCGCCACCGGGCGCATGGGGCGGCTCGTCGAAGACATCATCGAACACGACGACCGTTTCGCGCTGCACTCGACACTTGATTCGCACAGCTCGCTGAGCAAGATGGAGGGAGCCGACGTCGTGGTCGACTTCACGATCTATGACGCCAGCCGAAAGATCGTCGACCACGCGCTCGACCACGGCATCGACGTGGTCGTCGGCACGTCGGGCTGGAGCGCCGAGCGCATCGCCGAGGTCGCCGATCGGGCAGATCGCAGCTCTCTGGTGATCGTGCCGAACTTCTCGGTCAGCTCAGCACTGGCCACCAAACTCGCGCAGCTCGCCGCTCCGCTCTACGATTCGGTCGAGGTGGTCGAGGCGCACCCTGCCCGCAAGAAGGATTCCCCTTCGGGCACCGCGGTGCGCACGGCCGAGCTCATTGCGGCCGCACACGGCCCCTACGCGCAGCCGAACACCGACCAGACCGCTCGCGGCCAGCTGGTCGAGGGCATTCCGGTGCACTCGCTGCGTCTGCAGGGAGTCGACGCCGTGCAGCAGGTCATCTTCGGCGGCACCGCTGAGACGCTGACTCTTCGGCATGACACCCTGAGCATCGACGCCTACCGAGACGGCATCGCACGCAGCATCGTCTTCGCACACGAGCAGACCGGTACGACCGTCGGGCTCGCCGACGTCATCGGGCTCTGAGATGGACCGCGGCGCTCAGTCTCGGGCACTGACCCTGGCGATCGTCATGATCGTCTTTCTGGCCCTGTACATCTTCACCGTGTTCGAGCGCGCCTTCGTGCTGATCGGCCTGCATGATCCTATTGCGAAGACGATGGGCGCGTTCCTGCTGATCTTTCCGCTGCTCGGCGTCTATGTGATCTATGCCGAGATGCGATTCGCCGTGCGTGCCAACCGGCTCATCGCGAGGCTGTCGCGAGAGGGCGCTTTGCCCACCGACGACCTGCCGCTGCGACCGAGCGGAAAGGCCGACCGCGAGGTCGCCACGCAGCGCGTCGACGACCTGGCTGCGGCAGTCGAACAGGCAGGGGAGCGGGTGACCTGGCAGGACCTTCTGCGTCTGGGGCTCATGCAGGATGCCGCAGGGCATCGATCCGACGGCCGACGCACGATCGTGCAGGCGATTCGCGTCGAGCGCAAGGCGCCGCAGGCAGAATCGGCTCAGCGAGACTGAGACACGCCGAAGAGCTGGGCGACGGCTGCTGCGATCGCTGCGGTTCCCTCGAGCGCGTCGATCGCGCGGCCGACGGTGCCCGGCTCGTCGAGCACCGCCTGCAGCAGCGCCGCGACATCGGCGCGTGCGATGCTGTCGGACGCTCCGCCCTCGGCCGTTCGCCGGGCGAACCCGGTGCCGAGAGCAACCGAACCGCAGGCCGGGTCGTCGGTCAGGCGGCCGGGTCGCACGATCGTCCAGTCCAGGTCGTCGCGGCTCTGCAGTGCACGATCCGCGTCTCGTTTGGCGTGGTGGTACGCGGTGAAGACCTCGTCGTCGAGGCCGAGCTCGTCCTGCTCGGCGCCGATGAACGAGATCTGGACGAAACGGCGCACCCCTGCCGCGACCGCTGCGTCCGCACTGCGAACAGAACCGAGGTAGTCGACGGTGTGCTTGCGAGCCACACCGGAACCGCCGCCCGCCCCAGCCGCGAAGACCACGGCATCCGCATTCTGAAACCTCTCGGTGAGATGTTCGACGGCGTTCGCCGCTTCGAGGTCGGCGAGCAGCGGGGTTCCGCCGCGCTCCAGCACGTCGGGCTCATGGCGGGCGTCGCGAACGACGTTGAGCACCGTGTGCCCGGCCGACGAGAGACGCTCCGTGAGCAGCAGCGCGATCTTGCCGTGCCCTCCGACGATGGCGATGGTCGACATGGTGGCTCCTTCGGTCTGGCTCTGCTCCGGTCGCATTGCGTTCGCCCATTCTGTCAGCAGAGACGCCGCTGCGCAGCAGAGGCCTGCGGCATGATTCGGCGCCGGTCACGCTCGAAATGTGGCCAGCCGCCTGCCTGCGGGGTAAACTGAGGTGATGCCAGAGACAGAGATCATCAATCAGCTCGGCCAAGTGCTGGTCGCAGTCGTCACTCCCATGCGCGCCGACGGTGAAGTCGACTGGGCCGGAGTCGAAGCGCTGATCGATGACTGCGTCACCCAAGGCGCCGATGGAATCGTCGTCAGCGGCACGACCGGTGAGACCTCGACGCTCACTGACGCCGAGAAGATCCAGCTGGTTCGCACTGCGAAACAGGTGGCCTCAGGCCGTGCCCGCATCATCTCGGGTGGGCCCTCCAATGAGACGGCGCACGCCATCCAGCTGGCCCGCGAATCCGAGGCCGCCGGGGCCGACGGCATTCTGCTCGTGACCCCGTACTACCTGAAGCCGACGCAGGCGGGCGTGCTCACACACATTCGCATGGTCGCAGACGCCACCGATCTTCCAGTGATGCTCTATGACATCCCCGGGCGTGCTGGCATTCCGCTGACGTACGAGACCATCTCGCGCGCCGCGAAGCATCCCAACGTGGTCGCGGTCAAAGACGCCAAGGGCGACTTCGCACAGGTTTCGCGCGTGCTGAACGAGACCGGCCTGGCCTACTACTCCGGTGACGACACCCATGCGCTGGCGCACGCCGCGCTCGGTGCGGTCGGCGTGGTGAGCGTGACCGCCAACATCGTGTCGGCCGCATACCGCAAGATGTTCGACGCCGTGAACGCCAACGATTTCGCGACTGCGCTCGACGTGCACCGTCAGCTCGAGCCACTGGTGCGGGCGACCATGACGCACATTCCGGGCACGGTGTCGACGAAGTACATCCTGCACGGTCTCGGCAGAATCGGCAGCCCGCGCGTGCGACTGCCGCTGGTCGGTCCAGAAGACGCCGAAGCCGCGCTCATCGAGGCTGACATCGACGCGGTCGAGAGCATTCCCGGTGTCGACTTCACAGATTTCCGCCCCGACCGCAATGCTGCGGCCGGAGGAGCACTGCCGCGCATCCCCGGCGCGGCACGGCGTAACGCCTGAGCAGCACGGCGTCCGCGCCCCGCGCAGCGTGACCAGCGCAGGCTGATCGCGCGACGTTCGCCTGCTCCGGTGACGAGAAGAGATGTACATGTCGTGCACGAGGCACGGCCATGAAGACGCGAGTCTCCACGTTGGAGCCGCACGAAGCACGGGCACGAGTGTGCCCACGGAAGGTCGGATTTGTCCGCTGTAGTCATCAATCAGCCACCGAAACTGCGCAAAGACACTCTGCGCATCATCCCACTGGGCGGCCTCGGCGAGGTCGGACGCAACATGACGGCGTTCGAGCTCAACGGACGTCTGCTCATCGTCGACTGCGGCGTGCTCTTCCCCGAAGACTCACAGCCCGGTGTCGATCTCATCCTGCCTGACTTCGCACCGATCGCCGATCGTCTCGACGACATCGATGCGCTCGTGCTCACTCACGGCCACGAAGACCACATCGGTGCCGTGCCCTACCTGCTCAAACTGCGCGACGACATTCCTCTGATCGGCTCACGTCTGACGCTGGGGCTCACCGAGGCGAAGCTCAAAGAGCACCACATCACTCCAGAGTCGATCGTCGTCGAGGCACGAGACAAACTGACCGTCGGCGAGTTCGTACTCGAGTTCTTCACGGTGACCCATTCGATTCCCGACTGCCTCGCCGTCGCCATGCACACACCGGCCGGCACGCTGCTGCACACCGGTGACATCAAGGTCGACCAGACACCCATCGACGGTCGCGTCACCGACTTCCAGGGCCTGGGACGTCTCGGCGCCGAAGGCGTCGATCTGCTGCTGATGGACTCGACCAACGCCGAGGTGCCGGGGCACTCCGACTCTGAGCGCAGCGTCGGCCCGGCGATCCGCCGTGTGATCAGCGAGGCGAAGCAGCAGGTGATCGTGTCGACGTTCTCGTCGCATGTGCACCGCGTGCAGCAGATCGCAGACGCCGCCATCAAGGCGAGACGCAAGATCGTGCTGGTCGGCCGTTCCATGCTGCGCAACCTGACGATCGCCCGCGAACTGGGATACCTCAACATTCCCGACAACGCCCTGGTCGATCTGAAGAAGGCCGGCAAGATGCCGCGCGAGAAGCTGGTCTACATCTGCACCGGCTCGCAGGGCGAATCGCTGGCCGCGCTGTCTCGCATCGCCAACGGCTCACACCCCTCGATCACCGTCGAGAAGGGCGATACCGTTCTGCTGGCATCGTCGCTGATCCCGGGCAACGAGACTGCGGTCTCTGGTCTGATCAACAACTTGATCGAGAAGGGCGCCGACGTCATCCACAAGGGCAACGCCAAGGTGCACGTCTCGGGCCACGGCAACTCGGGCGAGCTGCTGCAGTGGTACAACGTGGTGCGTCCCCACATGGCGATGCCGGTTCACGGCGAGGTTCGCCATCTGCACGCCAACGCTGGACTGGCGGCTTCGACGGGTGTGAACCCCAAGGGCATCGTCGTGGCGCACTCGGGGTCGGTCATCGATCTGGCAAAGGGTCGAGCGAAGATCACCGGTCAGTACCGCAACGACCACATCTTCGTCGACGGCTCGTCGGTGGGAGAGATCACTGAGGCCGACCTGCGGGATCGGCGCACGCTGAGCGCCGAGGGCTTCATCACGGTGATCATCGGCATCAACATGAACGACGGCCATCTGGTCGTCGGTCCCGAGATTCAGGCGCGCGGCCTTGCCGAAGACGACAAGGTCTTCGACGACGTCGTGCCACGCGTGGAGCGTGCGATCGCAGACGTCTACGCAGAGGGCGAGCGCAACCCGCACGTCATGCAGCAGGTCGTGCGCCGCACCGTCGGCCGGTGGGTCAGCCAGAGGCTTCGCCGCAAGCCGATGATCGTGCCGATCGTGCTTCCAGCCGAGTCGATCGACGACGTCGAGATCGTCACCGAGAGCGACTGATCCAGGGTCTGCCGCTCGGACTCTTCCTGGTGCCGCCAGCGTGTATGCGTGCAAGCGTCTGCGGCTGGCGGTACCGTTGAGGCCATGGCTCGACAACCCCGAACGAAACCCGCCGCGAAGACGGCGAAGACCCGCGTGCTCCAAGACGCGCAGAAGGGCCAGGCCAAGCGCGTGCAGACCGAAGGCGAGGGGTTCGGGCCGTTTGTGAGGCGTGCCTACATGGCGTGCGCGCATGGCGTGGGCGCCGCCGCACGCGCATTCGCTCCCGACAAGGTGCCGGCAGACGAACGCCGCGACGGGTTTCCCTTCGCCCTCTTCGTACTGGCGGTTCTCGGTGTCGTCGTCGAGTGGTTCCTGCCCACCTCAGCCGTCGGGCACGCGCTGCACACCGCAACGTTCGGGGCGCTCTTCGGAGGGTCTGCCACGCTGCTGCCAGTGCTCTTCTTTCTGCTGTGTCTCTGGCTGTTCCACCACCCGGTCAAGGCCGCTGAGACCGGTCGCATCGGCATCGGTCTGGGGCTCTTCGTCGCCATGCTCGCCGGGCTCTGGCAGGTTGCGGCAGGCAACCCCGTTCCAGCTGACGACGGCCTCGAACACGTCGCCCAGGCCGGCGGCATCATCGGCTTCACCGTCGCCTTCCTGCCGATCCGCCTCACGGTCTGGTTCGCTGTGCCGGTGCTCACCGTGCTGCTGCTGCTCTCACTGCTCATTCTCACCAAGACGCCGCCGAACCGCATCATGAGTCGGCTGCGCGAGGCCTATGCCTACATGTTCGGCCTCGATCACAGTGCTTCCCGCGAGGCCGACGAGGCCAAGATGACTCCGGGCGAACAGCTTCCGCCGACACGTCCGCTGCTGGCGAGCGACCGCTCCGAAGAGAGCCCGCAGCAGCCCGGTCGGCGCAGTCGCCCGAGCCGAGCCGAACGCCGTGCGAAGAAGGCCGCCGAGGCAGCCGAGCACGAGGCGATCGAAAGCGCCGAGACGCCTGCCGCAGACGAAGTCGCCGCACTCTTCGACATTCCAGACGAACCCGCCGCGACCGTGCATGCCGCTGACAACACCCACACCGAGGTGCTCAGCGAGGGGGAGCACGGTGCTGCTCCCAGTGACGAACCAGACACCTTTGAACCTGAGCCTGCCTCGTTTGACGACCCAGAGCATCCCTATCAGCTGCCCGAGATCGACCTGCTGAGCAAGGGGGCACCCGCACAGGCACGCACCAAGGTCAATGACGAAGTCATCGCACAGCTGACCGACGTCATGCAGCAGTTCGGCGTCGACGGCAAAGTCACCGGATTCAGCCGAGGCCCGACGGTGACTCGCTACGAGGTCGAACTCGGTCCGGGCGTCAAGGTCGAGCGATTCACTGCGCTCAGCAAGAACATCGCGTATCAGGTGGCCAGCGCCGATGTGCGCATTCTGTCGCCGATTCCCGGAAAATCGGCCATCGGCGTCGAGATTCCGAACCGCGACCGCGAGACGGTGCATCTGGGAGACATCCTGCGATCGCCGGCGGCGCAGAAGAGCCACCATCCGCTGACCATCGGCGTCGGCAAAGACGTCGAAGGCGGCTTCGTGCTGGCGAACCTCGCCAAGATGCCGCATCTGCTGGTGGCCGGCTCGACCGGGTCGGGCAAGTCGAGTTTCGTGAACTCGATGATCACCTCGATCCTGCTGCGGTCCACGCCGGCACAGGTGCGGCTCGTCCTGGTCGACCCGAAGCGTGTGGAACTGTCGAACTACGCCGGAGTGCCTCACCTGATCACCCCGATCATCACCAACCCCAAGCGGGCGGCAGACGCGCTGCAGTGGGTGGTCAAAGAGATGGATCACCGCTACGACGATCTGGCAAACTACGGCTTCAAACACATTGACGACTTCAACAAGGCCGTCGTCAACGGAGAGGTGCAGCCTCCTGCAGGCTCGAAGCGAGTGCTCAGGCCGTATCCCTACCTGCTGGTCGTCGTCGACGAGCTCGCCGACCTGATGATGGTCGCGCCGAAAGACGTCGAAGACTCGATCGTGCGCATCACTCAGCTCGCCCGTGCCAGCGGCATCCACTTGGTGCTTGCGACGCAGCGACCGAGCGTCGACGTGGTCACAGGTCTCATCAAGGCCAACGTTCCGAGCCGTCTCGCGTTCGCCGTGACCAGCGTCACCGACTCCCGCGTGATCCTCGACCAGGCCGGCGCCGACAAGCTGATCGGGCAGGGTGACGCGCTCTTCCTGCCGATGGGTGCCAACAAACCGGCTCGTGTCCAGGGCGCCTGGGTCGAAGAGGGCGAGATCCATGCGATCGTCGATCATGTTCGACAGCAGGCCAACCCGGACTACCGCGAAGACGTCACCGCTGCACCAGAGGCCGAGAAGAAGCACATCGACGCCGACATCGGCAACGATCTCGAAGATCTGCTGGCTGCGGCCGAGCTGATCGTCTCGAACCAGTTCGGCTCGACATCGATGCTGCAGCGCAAGCTGCGCGTCGGCTTTGCCAAAGCCGGGCGTCTGATGGATCTGCTCGAGTCGCGTGACATCGTCGGCCCCTCCGAAGGCTCGAAGGCACGCGATGTGCTGGTGACGCCAGAGTATCTGCCCAACGTCTTGGCCTACCTGCGAGGCGAGCGCGACAGCATCTACGACGCTGATGACGACGGTGCGACGCCAGCCGCGGGCGGCGACGCACCCAGCGGCGGGCATCCGACTGGCTCGGGCGGCGGCACGGCTGGGCAGTCCTATGAGAGCCGCAGCACCCAACACGAGGCGGAGTCAACCGCAACGCGCGGGCACGTCGCCGGCTATGGCGGTCCCGACAACCACGCACCGACGGGACCCGACGCCCGAGGTGTCGATCCCAGCAAACCGGTGCTCTCGAACGATCTTGACGACTTGGACGACGGCCGTCGGCATGGCGGCTCGAGTCAGGACGCCTGGCAGCTGACAGGAAGATGACCCAGATGACCACACCCACCCCGGCGCGCTCGAGCGACGCTCAGCCCTCACCCTGGAACCTGCCGAATGCGATCACGGTCGTGCGCATCCTCTTCGCACCCGTCGTCTTCGTGCTGCTGCTGGTCGACGCGGCCGGGGTGCACGGCGGCGGTCTGCGCTGGTGGGCGACCGTGCTGTTCATTGTGGCGATGGCCTCAGACGGCATCGACGGTCACCTCGCGCGCAGCTGGGGGCAGATCACCGACTTCGGCAAGATCGCCGATCCGATCGCAGACAAGGGCATGACCGGCCTGACACTCATCGGCCTCAGCATCGTCGGCGATGTGTGGTGGGCCGTGACAATCGTCATTCTGCTGCGTGAGATCGGCATCACGATCTATCGCGTCATCGCTCTGCGGTCGCACCTGGTGATTCCCGCCTCGCGTGCCGGCAAGCTCAAGACGGTGGTGCAGTCGGTCGCCATCGCATTTGCCCTCGCCCCCTTCGCGCTCCACGTCGCCTGGTTCCAGTGGATCACATGGGCGCTGCTCGCAGCAGCGGTGCTGCTCACTCTGTACAGCGGCGTCGCCTATGCCGTCGATGCCGTTCGCGGGCACCGAGCGCGCTCGTCTGCCGACGACACCACACAGCCAGGAGGCACCCGATGATGGCAGAACAGCCGATCAGCCGGCAGGGATTCATCATTCAGCACTACACGCGGCTCGGGCTCACCATCGCCGTCGCAGAGTCGCTCACCGCAGGTCTCGTCAGCGGGGCGCTGGCCGATGTGCCCGGCGCATCGAAGGTGCTCGCCGGAGGCATCACGGCCTACCAGACTCCGCTCAAGCACCGCCTGCTCGGCGTCGACAAACAGCTGCTCGAAGAACGCGGCGCGGTCGACCCGCAGGTGGCCGAAGAGATGGCGCTCGGCGTGCGTGAGCGGCTGGCGCAGGGGCCGCTGGTCTCGACCGTGGGCATCTCGACCACGGGAGTCGCCGGCCCCGACTGGCAGGACGACCAGCCTCCGGGCACGGTTTTCATCGGCCTGGCGTCACAGTCCGGCGTGACTCATTTCGCGCATCACTTCGGTGGCAGCCGTCAGGCGATTCGCGAGGCAACGGTCTCGGCCGCCCTCGATCATCTCTGGGAGCACATCGATCTCGGCATGCGCTGATCCGAGTCGCCCTGCTCGACACCCGCTGCACAACTCACCGACAAAGGAGTCATATGGCCATCGATCCGCTCATCTCGACTGACGATGTCGCGGCGCTCATCGACCAGCGCGGGCAGGCGGATGCTCCCCGCCTGGTGCTGCTCGACGTGCGCTGGCAGCTGGGCAATGATCGCACCCATGACGAGTATCTGGCAGGGCATCTGCCCGGAGCGATCTACGTCGACCTCGACGTCGAGCTCGCCGATCCTGCCGCACCAGAGCTCGGGCGGCATCCACTGCCCTCAACCGAACGCTTTCAGCGAGCTGTGCGGAGGTGGGGGCTGCGCCCCGAAGACCTGGTGGTCGTCTATGACGACGTCGGAGGCATCGCCGCGACGCGCGCCTGGTGGCTGCTGCGAGACGCCGGTTTCGAGAACGTTCGACTGCTCGACGGAGTGCTCGCCAAATGGAGAGCCGAGGGTCGGCCGCTGCAGGCAGGCGACGTCGTCGCCGGCGCCGACGGCACGGTGACGGTGCGCTTCGGTCATCTGCCGACCGTCACTATGGACGAGGCGGGCCGTCTGCCACAGCATGGCACGCTGGTCGACATCCGTGCGCGCGAACGCTACCGCGGTGAGAGCGAGCCGGTCGATCCGCAGGCGGGGCACATTCCGGGTGCGGTGAACGCCCCGACCGATGAGAACCTCGCAGACGACGGCACGTTCCGCTCGCCGAACGAGCTGCGCGAGCGCTTTGCCGGTCTCGGCATCGACGGCACGACCTCCGTGGCGGTGCACTGCGGATCTGGCGTGTCAGCGACACACACGATTCTGGCGCTCAGCCTTGCCGGAATCGATGCGGCGCTCTATCCCGGCTCGTGGAGTCAGTGGTCGTCGACGCCCGGACGCCCCGTCACGACTGGCCCGCTGCCCTGACCCGCCTCAGGCGACTGGTCGCCGGGCATCGTCGAACGGCGTCGATCGACGCCCCTGATGAGGCCGATGAGCCAGATCACCAGCGTGATGGCGATCGTGCCGAGCAGCTGCCAGCGAGTCTGTTCGTTCCAGAGCATCAGCCCGGCGAACGCGGCGAGCCCGATGAGCCCGATCCACGACAGCCACGGGTGCCACCACATGCGCAGACTGATCGACCCCTCGCGCTCGAGCTCGCGGTGCAGACGCAGCTGTGACGCGAGCATGCCCGCCCAGACGACCAGCAGCGCAGCGCCGACGAGGTCGAGCAGCACCGTGAAGACCTGACCGGGAATCCACCAGTTGAGGAACACCCCGACCAACGAGAGCACGATCGAGGCCAAGACGGCATTGGTCGGCACTTTGCGTTTCGACAGATGCAGCAGGGGAGCGAACCCCTCACCCTGCGCTGTCAGCGAATAGGCCATGCGCGAGGTCGCGTAGATGTTCGCGTTGAACGCCGACAGCAGCGCGAGGGCGGCGATGATCTGCATGACCGTCGCAATGGCCGGGATGTGAGCCAGCTGCAGCACTGCGACGAACGGGCCGTTCGGGCCGCTGACAGCCGGGTCGTTCCACGGCAGCAGCGTGGCGATGACGAGCATGCTGCCGATGTAGAAGATGAGGATGCGCCAGAAGATGCTCTTGGTCGCCGCGCGGATCGCCTCACGCGGGCGATCGGCCTCGGCAGCGGCGATCGTGATGATCTCGATGCCGCCGAAGCTGAACATCACGGCGAGCAGCCCGGCCGCGACACCGCTGAAGCCCTGCGGAGCGAAGCCGCCGTGTTCGAACAGATTCGAGAAGCCCACCGGGCCGTCGCCCACAACGCCGACGATCAATGCGACGCCGATGATCAGGAAGACCACGACGGTGACGACCTTGACCCCCGAGAGCCAGAACTCGAACTCGCCGAAGTTGCGAACGCCCCAGAGATTGACCGCCGCGAACGAGACCACGAAGATCAGCGCCCAGCACCACTGCGGCACTGCGGGAATCAGCGAGTTGAGAATGCCGGCGGCCCCGCTGATCTCGGCGATGAGCACCATGATCAGCAGAAACCAGTACAGCCAGCCGAGGGTGAACCCGGCCTTCTTGTTGAACGCCTGTGACGCGTAGGTGGCGAACGAGCCGGTCGAGGGGCGTGCTGAGACCATCTCGGCGACGGCGCGCATCACGATGAGCACGAGAACGCCGGCGACGGCGTAGGAGACGATGATCGCGGGCCCCGCCATCGCGATGCCTGCCCCGCTGCCGAGAAAGAGGCCGGCGCCGATGGCCGAGCCCAGACCCATCATGGTCAGGTGTCTCGTGCGAAAGCCGCTTCTCGCCTTCGTCGTGCTCGAGCTCGTCTCTGTGCTCGTCTGCCCGTCCTGCATTGGATTCCTCGTCTCTCGGTCGGCGCAGCCAGGCTGTCGGAGGCCGCGGTGAAGCTGGGAACGAGAGGTTCCGCTCCTCGGTGCGCCGCATGGATCTTGGACGAGTCTAGTGCCGGGGCAGCTGCGCGTGACCGGAGAGCGGCGCCGGCCCCGCAAGGGCGGCACACTGTTACGTCGTGCGTCGGCTCGACGGATGCCGGCTGACGTGTGCGGGTATGGTCACCGAGAACGAACGGAGAGGTGCAGGATGGCACAGCAGGAGAGCAAAGCCTACGGCAGGGTCTATCGAGAGAGCACCCCAGATGTGCTCAAAGCGTTTGGCGCGTTCAACGACACCGTGTTCTCGGTGCAGCGTGAGATCCCGGTCAAGTATCTCGAGCTGATCGCCCTGGGAGTGGCGTTCACAACTCAGTGCGAGTTCTGCATCGAGGGGCACACTGCACGAGCGATCGACGCGGGCGCGACCGACGTCGAGCTGGCCGAAGCCGCGTGGGTCGCCGCGGCTCTGCGTGCAGGCGGAGCCTATGCCCACGGCAGGCTCGCATTCCAGGCGGCCGACGCACACGGCCACTGAGGAGGGCTTGGAATCTCGTCCGGCATGCTGCTGCGACGGATTAGAGAGCACACGGGCGTTCCACGGCGACGAACTCGTGTCGCAGACGCGGGAATAGCGTGTGGTGCACCTTCGTTGTACCAACAGAACCCCATGGCCTTCAGTAATTGTGCATGAGCTGTCACTCTGCATACCTTGTAACAGGGGTGGGCTACTCTGGTTCGTAGCCGCAACAGCCAGGCTCAAGCGGGCCGGAGAGGAGAACCGATGGTATTGCTTCGCCAGGAGCTCGGTGATGTGCTCCGGGATCTGCGACAGGAACGGGGCCACACGCTTCGCCAGGTGGCCGGTCGGGCAAGCGTTGCGCTCGGGTACCTCAGCGAGGTCGAGCGCGGGCAGAAAGAGGCGTCGAGCGAGATTCTCGCGTCGGTTGCCGACGCGCTTGATGTGCCGGTCTCGCAGATCATGCGTCAGGTGAGTGATCGCATGGCCACGCTCGAGGGCATCACTGCGCATCCCTTCGACGATATGTCGGGCATCCCCGACACGATTCCTGACGAGCTGCTCGACGACGTCGATCGCTACGTTCCTTCAGCGCGCTGAGCTCAGCCGATGCGCAACAGCCAGTTCTGGGAGTTTGTCGAGAACGAGTTCGGCAGCGCGTACGGGCAGGTGCTGGTCGATGACCTTGTGCTGGGTGCCTGCGGCGACGTGACCGGCAGAGTCGCGTTGGCCAGAGGCGATGAGCCTCGTGAGGTCTGGCTGGCGCTGTGCGCCGCAGCAGACGTGCCCAAAAGCCGGTGGCATGGCGTCGACCCCAAAACGGCCAAGAATCGGATGCGCTCCTGACGCGCCGCCGTCTCGTGTCGAATCCTCAGGTCTGTGACGAGGAGTCGAACGCTGGAGACACGCAGAGTGGTCTTCGAACATATCTTCGAATCTTCTGCTAACGTTCTCTGCAGAGCGCGTCGTCGCCAGTCTGCTTCTCCACAGACAAGTCGACGTCGTACAGGAATGTCAGTGGTCGGCTCTAACGTGATCTTCATCACAGAATGTGAACGTCGACCAGAGATGAGGAAGCACATGGCTGCAGCAAATGATCGTCATAAGGCGCTTGACACAGCGCTGGCACAGATCGACCGCCAATTTGGCAAGGGGTCGGTCATGCGGTTGGGCAGCGACGAGCGTGCACCTGTCGAGGTGATTCCCACGGGGTCGATCGCACTTGACGCCGCGCTCGGCATCGGCGGGCTGCCGAGAGGCCGAATCGTCGAGATCTACGGCCCTGAGTCCTCGGGTAAGACCACAGTGGCTCTGCACGCACTCGCCAATGCGCAGAAGAACGGCGGCATCGCTGCGTTCATCGACGCCGAGCATGCGCTCGATCCTGACTACGCTCACAAGCTTGGCGTCGACATCGACCAGCTGCTCGTCTCTCAGCCCGACACCGGTGAGCAAGCGCTTGAGATTGCCGACATGCTGATCCGCTCGGGGTCGATCGACGTCATCGTCATCGACTCGGTGGCTGCGTTGGTTCCGCGAGCCGAGCTCGAGGGCGACATGGGCGACTCGCACGTGGGTCTGCAGGCACGACTGATGAGCCAGGCCCTGCGAAAGCTGACCGGTGCGCTTTCGCATTCGAAGACCACGGCGATCTTCATCAACCAGCTGCGTGAAAAAGTCGGTGTGTTCTTCGGCAGCCCCGAGACCACCTCAGGCGGAAAGGCACTGAAGTTCTATGCATCGGTGCGCCTTGACATCCGTCGCATCGAGACTCTGAAAGACAGCGGCAGCGCAGTGGGCAACCGCACACGAGTCAAAGTCGTCAAGAACAAGATGGCTCCGCCGTTCAAGCAGGCCGAGTTCGACATTCTCTACGGCGAAGGCATCTCTCGTGAGGGCGGTCTGATCGACTACGGTGTCGACAACGGCTTCGTGCGCAAGTCTGGGGCATGGTACACCTACGAAGGTGAGCAGCTCGGTCAGGGCAAAGAGAACGCTCGACAGTTTCTCAAAGACCACGCCGAGATCGCCAATGAGATCGAGACTAAGATCAAGGTCAGTCTGGGCATCATCGAAGCTCCAGAATCCGCAGAAGAGTCGAATGTCGAATCGCTCGACGACAAGCGTGTGGCAAAAGAGGCCTGATGAGCGACGACAACGTCGTCAGTCTGGGGGCCTGGCGCAGAGATGCTGACGACCGGTCTGAACAGACTGCGACTGCTTCCAACCATCGGCAGCAGAGCGCTGACGCCTCTGTGGTCTCGCTTTCTCCTCGAGTTCGCGCTGCGCAGGGCCGAGGTCAGGCCCACGCAGAGGCGCAGACGCAGACATCAGCTGCAGGCCCGACAGACGAAACCGAGCATCACGCCGACGAGCTCGAGGCTGAGGGTGCGCTCGCCGGCGCAGCCGACGCGGCGACAGCCCTCGGCGAAATGCTCGGAGCCGATCCTGAACTGCTGCAGGCCCGAGCCGAACTCGACCGTCTGCTGACGCGTCGAGACCGAACGGAGTCAGAACTCCGAGGTGCGCTGTACGCACACGAGATCGCTCCGGCAGCGGTCGACGCCGTGATCGCCGAAGCACAGCAGCGCGGCGACATCGACGACCGTCAGATCGCTCAGGACATCGCAGAGCAGATTCTGCGTCGTCGAGGCCAGGGCACGATCGTCATCCGACGTGCACTCGAAGAGCGCGGGCTTGACCGCTCGGTCATCGACGACACACTCGCCGACCTCGACGGCGATCAGCAGGTCGATCGTGCTGAGGCCTTGGCCCGCAAGCGACTGCGCAGTCTGGGTGCCCAGACCCCCTCGGCTCAACGCCAGCGGCTTTCGGCGACGCTGCAGCGCAAAGGCTTCGACTCTGAGACGGTTCATCTTGCCATCGCCAGGGTGCTTGGCTAGGTTCGCCGAGGCGGCACCTCTGCAGAGCGTCTCGTGGCGTACGAGCCGCGCAGAACGGAGACTTTCTGCCGTATCACCGACGTCGCCTAGAATGACTTCATCATGAGCACCATCGAACAGAGCGCACCACACACCGACCAGCCCCGCACCTACGAGGTGCGCTCGTTCGGCTGCCAGATGAACGTGCACGACTCCGAGCACCTGCGTGGATCACTCGAGGCTGCCGGCTATGTCGAGGCAGACGGGCAGGAGCCCGACGTCATCGTGCTCAACACCTGCGCTGTGCGTGAGAACGCCGACAATCGCCTCTACGGCAATCTCGGCTACCTGGCCTCGGTGAAACGGGAGCACGAGGGTATGCAGATCGCCGTCGGCGGCTGTCTCGCTCAGAAAGATCAGGGGCGCATCATCGAGAAGGCCCCTTGGGTCGACGTGGTCTTCGGCACTCACAACATGGGCTCGCTGCCGGTGCTGCTCGAACGTGCGCGACACAATCATGAGGCGCAGGTCGAGATTCTGGAATCGCTTGAGGTCTTTCCGTCGACGCTGCCGAGCAAGCGGGAGTCTCATGCGTCCGGGTGGGTCTCTATCTCGGTGGGCTGCAACAACACATGCACGTTCTGCATCGTGCCGTCACTGCGTGGCAAAGAGAGAGACCGCCGGCCGGGCGACGTGCTGAGCGAGGTCGGAGCTCTTGTCGATCAGGGCGTGATCGAGGTCACGCTGCTCGGGCAGAACGTGAACTCATATGGCGTCGGCTTCGGAGACCGCAAGGCCTTCGGCAAGCTGCTGCGCACCGCCGGTGCGATCGACGGGCTTGAGCGTCTGCGGTTCACCAGCCCGCATCCGGCCATGTTCACCGCCGACGTCATCGATGCGATGGCCGACACGCCCTCAGTCATGCCGCAGCTGCACATGCCACTGCAGTCGGGCTCAGACAGAGTTCTCAAAGCCATGCGCCGGTCGTACCGCAGCGCCAAGTTCCTGCGCATCCTCGACGATGTTCGCGACCGCATGCCTGACGCCGCCATCAGCACAGACATCATCGTCGGGTTTCCGGGCGAGACCGACGAAGACTTCGAACAGACTCTCGAGGTGGTGCGCAAGTCGCGCTTCGCCAGTGCGTTCACCTTCCAGTACTCGATTCGTCCCGGTACTCCGGCGGCCACTATGCCAGATCAGGTGCCGAAGGCTGTGGTCCAAGAGCGCTATGAGCGACTGGTCGAAGTGCAGAACCAGATCTCGCTCGAAGAGAACCGCCACCAGATCGGCCGCAGCGTCGAGGTGCTGGTCGCGCCCGCCGAGGGACGCAAAGATCACGCGAATCATCGTCTTAGCGGTCGCGCCGCAGACAACCGCCTCGTCCACTTCAGCGTGCCGGCCGGTGCAGATGCGCCTCGTCCCGGCGATTTCGTGACGGTTCCGGTGACCGACGCTGCGCCTTTCCACCTGCTGGCCGATCCTCGAGAAGACCAGTATCGGGTGCGCCGCACCGTATCCGGCGATGCCTGGGAGGCCGCCGAAGCCGATGCCTGCGCCGTCGACGACGGACGAGTCAGTCTCGGCATGCCGAGCATTCCGATCAGAGCGACCACCGCATCCTGATGGCGCTGACCGTCATCGCAGGCGCCACCGCCACAGGAAAGAGCGCGCTGGCCGTCGACGTCGCTCTCGCACTGCGCGAGCAGGGCATCCCCAGTGAGATCGTCAACGCCGATGCGATGCAGGTCTACCGTGGCATGAACATCGGCACGGCGAAGATCACGGGGCTCGAACGTCGTGGCGTGCCGCACCATCTGTTCGATGAGCTCGACATCACAGAAGAGGCGACAGCGGCCTGGTTCCGAGAACGTGCCAGAACCGTCATCTCCGAGATGCAGCAGCGCGGCGTTCATCCCATCATGGTGGGCGGGTCGGGGTTCTACATCGAGGCCGTCATCCATCAGCAGCAGATGCCCGGAACCGACCCGGCCATTCGATCGCGTCTCGAGCAGCAGACAGCAGATCTCACCGACGAACAGCTGCACGATCTGCTGCGTGAAGTCGATCCGATCGCGGCGGATCGCATCGACCAGCGCAACAGACGTCGCGTCATCAGAGCCATCGAAGTGTTTGAGCTCACCGGCAGACCATTCAGTTCGTTCCGCGCGGATGCCGCCGAGCTGTGGCAGCCCACGAGGCTCTTCGTGCTCGAAGACGAGCGTGCCGTACTGAACGCGCGCATCGCCGAGCGCACCCAGGCGATGTGGCGCGGCGGAATGCTCGACGAGGTTCGCACCCTGGATCGGCAGGGGCTCGCCACCAGCCCGACGGCGATTCACGCCACGGGGTATCGTGAGGCGCTCGAACAGCTGCACGGCCGCTGCTCCGAGACCCAGGCCGTCGAAGACACCGTGCTCGCCACGACGAGACTCGTCAAGAAGCAGCGCACCTGGTTTCGGCGATACCATGATGCTGTGCGGCTGCACACCGGAGACCCTGGGAACATCCGATGCATCGCCGAAGCTGTGGCTGACGACCTCGCACATGACGTCGATGCCCGGCCAGATCATGAAACGGAGTGACGATGACCACGATTGCGTTCACCAAGGGGCAGGGCACCGGCAACGACTTCGTGCTCGTCGAAGACGCCGACGGCACGCTTGAGCTGACCCAGGAACAGATCGCGCAGATCTGCCACAGACACTTCGGCGTGGGAGCAGACGGGCTGATCCGCGTGGTGCGCTCTGAACATCTGCCCGAAGGCCGCCCGCTGCTGGCCGAAGAGCCTCGTGCCGAGTGGTTCATGGACTACCGCAACGCAGACGGCAGCGTCGCTGAGATGTGCGGCAACGGCGTGCGCGTCTTCAGCCGTTATCTGACCTCTCGAGGTCTGGCCGAGATCATGCCGGGCAGCACGTTGCCGGTCGCCACGCGTGCCGGCATCAAAGACGTGCAGGCGTCGGCGGGTGGCTTTCAGGTCGACCTCGGACGCTGGGCGCTGGTGCCCGGAGACGTCACGGTCGACGACGAACTCGGCGGCGCGAGTCGGCCCGGTCTCGGCATTGACGTCGGCAACCCGCACGTGGTCGTTCTGCTGCCGGATCGCGCCACACAGCAGCGGCTGCAGCTGATCGAGCCGCCCGTGCTGAGCCCTGCTCCGCCTGCGGGCGCGAACGTCGAGTTCGTGGCGCTCGGCGAGCAGCCGATCGTGGACGGCGTTGGGCAGATCAGTATGCGCGTCTTCGAACGCGGCGTCGGAGAGACCCTTTCGTGCGGCACCGGCACTGCTGCCGCCGCACTGGCCACTCGTCACTGGATGGGGGAGAGCGCCCCGAACCTGTGGCGGGTGCAGGTGCCGGGCGGAGCGCTCACCGTGCGCATGTTCGCCGCCGAAGACGGTGAGCACGTCGCCTTGGGCGGGCCTGCCGAGCTGGTGTTCGAGGGGTCTTTCACGCTCGCGTGAGAGCGAACCAGTCTCATCGGGGCAAGTCGGCGCAGGTTCATGTCGCGTTCACAGCGCCGGGCATGACGCATGCGATAACGTGCACTCATGACTGAATTTCGGTATCTGGGCGACAGCGGCCTCAAAATCTCATCCCTCATCTTCGGCAACTGGCTCACACACGGCTCACAGATCGAGAACGATGCTGCGATCGCCAGCGTGCACGCGGCGCTCGACGCAGGAGTGACCTCGTTCGACACGGCAGACGTCTATGCCAATACGAAGGCCGAGTCAGTGCTCGGCGAAGCCCTGCACGGCCAACGACGCGAGTCTCTCGAGATCTTCACCAAGGTCTACTGGCCGACCGGGCCGAAGGGGCACAACGACTGCGGACTGAGTCGCAAGCACATCCTCGAATCGATCAACGGCTCGCTCGAACGGCTCGACACCGACTACGTCGATCTGTACCAGGCGCACCGCTACGACACCGAGACTCCGCTCGAAGAGACCATTCAGGCCTTCGCCGATGTCGTCAGCGCCGGCAAGGCGCTCTACATCGGCGTCTCAGAGTGGACGGCCGACCAGCTGCGCGCCGGGCAGGAGCTCGCGCGTCAGGCAGGCTTCCGCATCATCTCGAACCAGCCGCAGTACTCGATGCTCTGGCGAGTCATCGAGGGCGAGGTCGTGCCCGCGTCGAAGGAGCTCGGCATCTCGCAGATCGTCTGGTCGCCGCTTGCGCAGGGCGTGCTCACCGGCAAGTACCTGCCAGGCGAGCAGCCGCCGGCCGGCAGCCGTGCCACCGACGAGCACGGGGGATCGCAGATGATCGCGCCCTTCCTGCACGACGATCTGCTCGCAGCCGTGCAGCGACTGCGCCCCATCGCCGACGACCACGGCATCACGCTCGCGCAGCTGTCGCTGGCCTGGGTGCTGCATCGCGACGGCATCGCAGGTGCGATCATCGGCGCCTCACGCCCCGAGCAGGTCACCTCGAACGTGCAGGCCGCCGAGGTCGAACTCGACGATGCGACGCTCGCTGCGATCGACGACGTGATTCTGCCCTTCGCCGAGACCGATCCGGCGAAGACGGCCGAACGGGCTCCGCAGACCCGTCCCTGCTGATCGTCAGGCCGTCTGCGGCTGAGCTCTGAACGAAGAAATCGATCAGTCGCTCAGCCGCAGCGTTCGGCGCAGCGCTCTCGCCTGCATGCGATCGAGTGCTGCGCCGCCGTCTCGCACCTCCGTGTGATGAACCTGGAAGAGGCGGCGCACCTGCGCCCAGCTGCCCCGATCGCTGCGATCCCAGCTGCCGTAGCCCAGAAACAGGTGGTCGGCGTCGTCATCATGATCTCGACTGGTCAGATACACCATCAGCAGGTCGCCGCGGTCAGAGACCGACCCCACCACGACGCAGGGGCGGTCTTTGCCGTGACCGCCGCGCTCGCCGAAGGGCACCCACGTCCAGACGATCTCGCCGAAGGCATAGCCAGTGGACGCGTTGGGCACGTTCGTCCACTCGGTGTCGGCCGACCGCAGCGCACGCAGCGAGACCTCGGCGCATCCGCCTGACGAGGAAGACCAGAACCCGCTCACCTGCGGCCGCCCATCAGCGGGCCCCCACGACCGACTCGTCGAGCGCCAGCTCTTCGGCGTCGAGTCCGGCCATCACCTCGCGCATCAGCTCTTCGTCGATGTGCCCGGCGTTGCGTTCGCGCAGCAGAATCTCGCGTCGAGTGCGCAGCACCTGACGGCGCAGTTCGGTGATGTGCCGAGACGCGAGTGCGGTCACCTCTTGATGTTCGGCGGCGTCGAGCTGATGCTCGATGCGGCTGAGCCGTGACTCGATGTTCGTGATCGCGCGGTCGACGGCTTCGTCGCCGAACTTCTTGCGCCAGTTGCCCTCGCGCTTTTTGACGAAGTCGGTGGCCTCGGCGAGGCTGGTGCGCAGCAGACGCTGCCGGGCGGCCCGGTCGCGCTTGGGCTGCTCTTTGTCTTCGACGTTGAGCAGGCGGATGAGCGCGGGCAGAGTCAGTCCCTGCAGCAGCAGTGTGCCGACCGTGACCACGAACGCGATGAAGACCAGCATGTCGTGCCCGGGAAAGCGCGACCCGTCGGCCATCACCACCGGAATGCTCAGTGAGGCGGCCAGGGTGACCACGCCGCGCATCCCCGTCCACGACAGCACCAACAGCTCGTTCCACTTCAGCGGATCCTGCGAGCTGCCGAACGCTCTCACCGTGTTCTTCGCTCGAACCGCGAAGCGGCGCGTCGAGCTGTTCTCCGGAGTCAGCACCATGATCGACCGGGTGAGCAGACTCGGATCACTTGGGACACTTTGCCCACCGGGTGGGGCGGATGCATCGGCTGAGTCAGGCGATCCGCTGTGTCGGCTTCGGCGCAGGCGCATGCCCAAGAGCTGCAGGCCGTACGTGGCGAAGACGAAGGCCGGTCGCACCAGGATCACGGCGACGAGCACCAGCGCGGCGACGCTGAGGCTCCACAGGATGCCACGCCCGCCGTCGACCAGGTTGGTGCTGACGCTGTGCAGCTGCAGCCCGATGAGGGCGAACACCATGCCCTCGAGCAGCACATCGATCGCTTTCCAGAGAGGTTCGTCCTGCAGACGGGTGCGGTAGTTGAAGGTCGGTGACGCATACCCGACCAAGAGACCGGCTGCCACGACGGCCAGCACACCCGAGCCGCCGAAGTGCTCGGCGCCGGTGTAGGCGAAGAACGGCAGCAGCAGGCCGAGCAGAGATTCGATCACCGGATCGTTCAGGCGTCGGCGCAGCCAGTTGTAGACCACTCCCATGACCACGCCCAGACCAATGCCGACGCCGACGGCCAGGCCGAAGATGCCGAGGTCGTCTGCGAAGGTGAGCGCCGCCCCGCCGACCAGTGTCAGCGCCACTTTCATCATGGTCAGCGAGGTGGCGTCGTTGATGAGGCTCTCGCCCAGCAGAACGGTCATCAGGCGTCTCGGCAGATTGAGCTTGCGGCCGACCGAGGCTGCCGAGACGGCATCAGGAGGCGCGATGATCGCACCGAGCAGCAGAGCCGCGGCCCAAGTCATATCCGGAATCACCATGTAGGCCACGAAACCGGCGACTGCGGCCGTGACGATCACCAGCACGACGCCTAGCATCGAGATGTCGCGCAGATTCTTGCGGAAGCTGATCACCGAGACGTTCAGCGCAGAGGAGTAGAGCAGCGGCGGCAGCACGAGCGTCAGAATCAGCTCGGAGTCGATGTCGAAGTGCGGAACGAAGGGCAGGAACGAGATCGCCGATGTCAGGATCACGATCACCAGCGGAGAGGACCAGCCACGTCTGCGTGCGAAGGCGGTGATGAGCACAGACATCGTGAGCAGAGTGAAGAGCAGCAGATGGTTCATTGGTTCCCTCTTCAGCGGTGTGGCGTTCGACCTTCGGCTGTGTGGCGTTCGACCGAGTCGCGGTGGAGATTGGTGCCGATGATACATCGTGTCTGCGCAAGAGCCGTGGCCGCGGCCTGAACCGATAGGCTAATGAAACATTTGATCGCCGTCAGGGCGGCCTGAGCCGACGGCCTGGCCGGATGCCCCCTGCGGCATCCGTCTCGACGCTCGCTCGCTGGTTGCGCGCGCCGCGCTGTGCTCCCCGACACCTGTCGGGGTAGACTGAGCCATCATGACCACAGACCTTTTCTCTCACGCGACCGGTTCTGACATCCGCGTGCGTTTCTGCCCGTCACCCACCGGCACACCCCATGTCGGCATGGCCCGCACCGCACTCTTCAACTGGGCGTATGCGCGGCACGTCGGCGGCACGTTCGTCTTCCGCATCGAAGACACCGACGCCGAGCGTGACAGCGAAGAGAGCTACGCGCAGATCGTCGAGGCTCTGCGCTGGCTGCACCTCGACTGGGACGAAGGCATCGACGTGGGCGGCCCGCACGGCCCATACCGGCAGTCGCAGCGCGGTGACATCTACCAAGACGTCATCGAGAAGCTGAAGGCCGCCGGCTTTCTCTACGAGAGCTACGTCACGGGCGAAGAGATGGAAGCCCGCAACGTCGCACAGGGACGCAACCCCAAGCAGGGCTACGACAACTTCGAGCGCGACCTCACCGACGAGCAGCGCGCCGCCTACCGCGCTGAGGGGCGTCAGCCTGCTCTGCGTCTGCGCGTGCCAGACACCGACCTCTCGTACGACGACTTGGTGCGCGGCGAGATCGTGTTCCCGGCCGGCTCGTTCACCGACTTCGTCGTGGTTCGCCCCAACGGGCAGCCGCTCTATACGCTGGTCAACCCGGTCGACGATGCGCTGATGGGTATCACCCACGTGCTGCGCGGCGAAGACCTGCTGTCGTCGACGCCCCGTCAGATCGCTCTGTACCACGCACTGATCGAGATCGGGCTGACCACGTTCATCCCGCGCTTCGGTCACCTGCCCTTCGTGATGGGCGAGGGCAACAAGAAGCTCAGCAAGCGCGACCCCGAGTCGAACCTGTTCAACCACCGCGACAACGGGTTCATCCCAGAGGGCCTGGTCAACTACCTGGCTCTGCTGGGGTGGTCCATCGCCCCAGATCGCGACGTGTTCAGCCCGGCCGAGCTGGTCGAGCACTTCGACATCGTCGATGTGAACCCGAACCCGGCACGCTTCGACCTGAAGAAGGCCACTGCCATCAACGGCGATCATCTGCGCGCGCTCGATCCCGCAGACTTCGAAGCGCGACTCACTGAGTTTCTGCAGCACGGCGGGCTCGTCAGCACGCCGCTGACCGAGCGCGAAGCCGAGATCCTGCACGAGGCGTCACCGCTGGTGCAGCCGCGTCTCAACGTGTTGGGCGAAGCCCCCGACATGCTGCGCTTCCTGTTCATCACAGCAGACCAAGTCGAATACCAGGACGACGCGATGAAGCTCAAGGGCGATCCCGCAGTGGTCGTCTCGGCCGCGCGGGCTGCACTCGAGGCGCTGCCAGCCACCAGCTGGCACACCGATGCCATCCACGCCGCACTGCAGACGGCGCTGGTCGACGGTCTCGGCGTCAAGCCGCGCCTGGCATTCGGGCCGATCCGCACACTCGTGTCGGGGCGACGCGTCTCTCCGCCGCTCTTCGAGTCACTCGAGATTCTCGGCCGCGACGAGACGTTCGCACGGTTCGATCGCTTCTCCACGGTGCTCGCCGAGCGCGGGCTCTGACACGCGGGCGGCGTCAACCCCCGTCGAACAGGCACGGTCACAGAGAGGTGAGCTGCAGATGAACAACTACGACTGCATCGTGGTCGGTGGGGGACCAGCCGGTCTGAGCGCCGCATTGGTGCTCGCCCGGGCCCGACGCGAGGTGCTCGTCGTTGACGGCAATCGCCCTCGCAACCGTGCGACCTATATGTCGCATGGCTTCATCACGCGTGACGGCACCCCGCCGATGGCACTGCGCGAACTGGGGCGCGAAGACCTCGCGAAGTATCCCAACGTGCACTTCCAGTGGGGTGAAGTGCAGCACGTCACGGGCGTCGACGGCGAGTTCACCGCGTCGATCAAGGGCGTGCGCGGCGGGCCGAGCGGCGAGGTGCAGGCCCGTAAGGTGCTGCTGGCCACCGGTGTGCTCGAGGCGCTGCCGCAGGTGCCCGACCTGATCAGCTACTACGGATCCACCATCTTCAGCTGTGTGCACTGCGACGGCTGGGAACGCCGCGAGCAGTCGCTGGTGGTCATCGGAGAGAACCCCGAACTGGTCAACACCGCAAAGCGTGCATCGCAGTGGGCCGACCGTGAGATCGTGCTCACGAACGGCTCAGGCATCATCGAAGAGCACCAGGCCGAGGTGCTGGGCAGACAGGGCATCGAGGTCGACGACACCCCGATCGCCGCGCTGCATGGTGACGGAGGCCGTCTCGAGTCGGTCGAACTCGCCGATGGCCGCGTGCTGCCGGCGACCGGCGGGTTCGTGCAGCCGGAGTGGAGCCTGCCGCAGGTCGTGGCCGATCTCGTGCCCACGGCAGGCGATCTCGGCGGGGTCAAGACCGATGAGTACGGCCGTTCGGGGGTCGACGGAGTCTACGCCGCCGGTGACGTGCGCGGCATCACGCCCTCGCAGCTGATCATCGCCGCTGGTGAGGGCGCTCGGGCCGGCATCGGTCTGAACAACGATCTGATCTTCGCGACGTTCGACGCGCCAGGTCGCTGAGGCCTCCGTCGTCGGCTGTGTACCGTACAATGGTCGCAACCTAATTCCCGGCGGTGCCGGTGTTCGGCACAGCCGACGACAGAAGGAGGTCTGCCATGCAGATCAGCGTCCTGGCACGGGGAGTGAAAAACTCCGATCGTTTCGAGAACTATGTCGATCAGAAGGCCGACAAAGTCACTCAGCTCTCTGACCGCGCACAGCGGTTCGAGGTGAAGGTCTCGAACATCAGCGACAAGACTCCCGATCTCGGCGAACGCGTCGAACTCACAGTGATCGCTCCGGGCCCGGTGATTCGTGCCGAGGCCGAAGGCGGCGACCGTTTCTCAGCGTTCGACCAGGCGTTGGGCAAACTGTCAGAGAGACTGCGGCGCAGCAAAGATCGTCGCAAGATCTCGAAGGGTCGCCCCAATCGCGTCCAGGTGAGTGTGGATGCCGGAGTCGTCGTGCCTGACGCGTCTGCTGCGACCGACGCGGGTGTCGACGAGCAGCCGGAGTCGCCGCTGGTGATCCGTCGCAAAGAGTTCCCAGCCGAGCGGCTGTCGCCCGAGCAGGCCGTCGATCGCATGGAACTGGTCGGCCACGACTTCTACCTCTTCGAAGACGTCGAGACCGGCAAGTCGAGCGTCGTCTACCGACGTAAGGGCTACAACTACGGCGTGATCGCCTTGGGCGAGGCAGACGAGACCGTCGACGAGTGACCCACGCTCAGTCGCAGTCGGATCTGACCGGCTGAGATGAAGACTGAGCAGTCGAATCCCCGTGCCTGCGACGAATCTGTCGCGACACGGGGATTCCTCGTCTGCAACGTGTGCCGATGCGCGCGGAGTTCTGCAGCAGTTGTCTGCGACTGAGTCTGAGAGATGTCCTGTTCTGGCACATCCCGATGCCAGCGGACTGTCACACGATCAATCCGGTCTTACACTCGGTTTTCGGGTCGACGCTCAAGGCGTCGCCCCACTCACGCGATGTGGCGTCGAAGTGCCGCACCGCGATCAGCAGTCAGGATTCTCGGAGCCGACAGAGGAGTGCCTCGATCGGTGCGGCGAACGCCACGCGAAACCGGACCAAGGAGATCCATGCTGCAGTATCAGACTGTGAACCCGGCCACGAACGAAGTCGTGGCCACCTTTCCGAACGCGACTGACGAGGAGATCCTCGACAAGGTCGCCAAGGCACACGATGCCTTCCTTGACTGGCGAAACACTCCGCTTGCCGATCGTGCGGCGGTGCTTGCCAAAGCAGCCGATCTGCTGCGCGCCGACAAGCAGAAGTACGCCGACATCCTCACCCTTGAGATGGGCAAGCTGACCGCAGAGGCACTGGGCGAGGTCGATCTGTCGGCTGACATTCTGCAGTACTTCGCCGATCACATCGACGAGCTGCTCGCACCGCGCGTGCTCCCCGTCGCCGACCCTGCAGAGGGCAAGGCACAGCTCGTGACCCAGCCTCTCGGCGTGGTCTACCTGATCGAGCCCTGGAACTTCCCGTACTACCAGATCGCACGTGCAGCGGCGCCGCAGATCGCCGCGGGTAACACCGTGATTCTCAAGCACGCCGAGATCGTGCCGCAGGCTGCGCAGGCGTTCGACGACCTGTTCCGCGAGGCCGGTGCGCCTGAAGGGGTGTTCGCCAACGTGTTCGCCACGCATGAGCACACCAAGCTCGTGCTCGAAGACGACCGAGTCGTCGGCGTCGCACTCACCGGCAGCGAGCGGGCGGGCTCGGCCGTCGCATCCGTCGCCGGCGCAGCCATGAAGAAGGCGACCCTCGAACTCGGCGGCTCTGACGCATTCATCGTGCTCGACGACGCCGACCTCGACAAGGCGGTGCACCTCGCTGTGCGCGGCCGCAACTGGAACGCAGGGCAGGTCTGCGTGTCGGCCAAGCGCATCATCGTCGTGGATGCTCTCTACGACGAGTTCCTCGAGAAGTACATCGCCGAGGCCAATGCGACGATCAAGCCCGGCGATCCGAAGGATCCGGCGACGACGATGGCTCCGCTGTCGTCACAGCGTGCCAAGGAGATGCTGACCGCACAGGTCGACGGCGCCGTCGCAGCCGGTGCCACGAAGGTCGAGGTCGGCGCGCCGATCCCGGCTCAGGGTGCCTACTACCAGCCGGCCGTGCTCACCGGCGTGACCCCGGAGAACCCGGCCTACCACCAGGAGCTCTTCGGCCCGGTGGCCACGTTCTACCGTGCGAAGGACGAAGACGACGCAGTGCGCATCGCCAACGACTCGCCCTACGGTCTCGGCGGCTCGGTGTTCACCGCTGACGAGGCGCGTGGCGTCGAGGTGGCCAAGCGCATCGACACGGGCATGGTGTTCGTGAACCATCCCACCGGTGTGTTCGCAGACATCCCGTTCGGCGGCATCAAGCGCTCGGGCTTCGGCAACGAGCTGATCGATCTCGGCTTCGACGAGTTCGTGAACAAGAAGCTGATCGACGTGCAGGACATCAACACGCCATTCTGATCGGTCTGTGCGTGCAAGTCAGCGCACCCGTTGTGTTGATCGGTCAGCGCGCGTCTGTCTGATCTCAGCGTGCAGTCGCGCTGACAGCGTAGCGACTGCAGCGAGCCTCGGCCCAGCCTCTGGTGCCGGGGCTCGCTTGCGCTCTGCTGGTGGGTGCTGTCGCCACCTTTCGCACGTGCGCCGCCACCACGGTTCGCACGTGCGCCGCCAGCACGGTTCGCACGTGCGCGGCCACCACGGTTTGGATGGAGTAGCCATCGTTCGCGCAAAATCAGCGGTTTTTGACCAATCGCCGCAGGTGTCTGCCAATTGCCGCAGCTCGCCGCCGGTCTGGCCCGCCGTTTGCGCAGCCCACGGCACCACCTACTCAGCGCAGCAGCGTCACGACTTGGTCTGCGATCAGCGCCACCCCGAAGCAGAGCATCAGAATGCCCGAGACGATCGAGATCGGCTTGAAGACACCAGGGTGCCGGTCGAGCACGCGCACTGCGGTGAGCGCCAGCAGCGTGTAGAAGCACATCGTGGCCAGCACGTGAACGCCGCCCAGCATCGCCGTCTGCGCGCTCAGCGACCATGCGGCGTCAGGGCTGATGAACTGCGGCAGAATCGACAGATAGAGCAGCACGACCTTGGGGTTGAGCCCGCTGACGCCGGCGCCCTTGGCGACGACGCGTCCGAGCGGATGCTCCGGCGGGGCAGGCAGCACCGGCAGCGTGATCGACCTGGTCACCACCGGCATCGCTCCTGTCGTCGTCGAGATCGCCTGCGCCTGCACTGGAGTCACCTGCGCCGGAGCCGACAGTGCGAAGCCGCTGGGACGCCGCAGGGACTGCACCCCGAGCCAGCAGAGATAGGCCGCACCCACGAAGGTGAGGGTCGTGAGCGCACCGGGCAGCAGCGCCAGTGCGACAGTGAGGCCGGCGGTCGCAAGGATCGTGTGGCCTGCATAACCGATCAAGAGCCCGCCGATCGAGGCCATCGCCTCACGCGTGCCGCGTGCATGCGAGAGGATGTACGCCCAGTCTGCACCCGGGGTGATGATGACGATGAGACTCACGGCGAAGAACGCCGGAAGCAATGCGGTATCCATAGAGTGAATGGTATGTGCACAGCTTTCGCATGTGGTGCCAAGTCTGGTTGTCGAAAGCGTCTCTATAAGTAAGATCTTGCGTATGGATGCAATTGACCGGAAGATTCTTGCGCAGCTTCAGAAAGATGGTCGGCAGACCGTCACCGAGCTTGCCGAAAAGGTGCAGCTGAGCGTCTCGCCGTGTCTGCGGCGTGTGCGTCAGCTCGAACGAACCGGGATCATCACCGGTTATCACGCCAGCATCGACCCGCGAAAGGCCGGACTCGAGTTCCAGGCGCTGCTCTTCATCACGGTGAGTCGCAGCGATGCCGGAACCATGGCGTCAATAGAACGGTCGTTGGCAGATATCGACGAGATCATCGAGTGCCAGCGGCTTTTCGGCGAACCAGACTTTCTGGTCAGGGTGCTCACGCGAACTCTGGCCGACTACCAAGAGCTCTACGATCAGCGCATCTCGGTCATCCCCGGCATCGAGCGCATCCGTTCGACTCTCGTCATGCGTTCGGTCGTGGTGAGTCGGCCGATCGCGCTGTAGGCCGCCGATACTGCTCAGATCTCGGATGCCGAGCGACGCCCGCGCATGGCACCTGACCGCCTCTGTCGCGCGTCCCGTCGATCAGATCGCGTGCATCGCGCGGATGCGGGCGAGAACCGCCTGACGAGAGATCTCGATCTCAGGGGCGATGCGATCCCACCTGTGCGGCACGCCGGGATACACATGCAGCTCGGTCTGCACACCGGCCTGCAGCAGCCGACTGGCGAAGGCGATGTCTTCGTCGCGGAAGATGTCGAGCGTGCTGGTGTCGATGAAGGTGTCGGGCAGGCCAGAGAGGTCGTCGGCGCGCACCGGTGTCGCATAGACCGAGGCAGGCTCGTCGGCTGCAGCCTGATCGCCGAGCAGCGCCTGCCAGGCGGTGATGTTGTCGTTGTACGTCCAGGTGACGTGCTCGTCGAGCAGCGGGTCTGAGAGCACCGTTCGGTCGTCGAGCATCGGCGCGATCAGAATCTGGGCTGCGAGGGAGGGGCCGCCACGGTCGCGGCTGAGCAGGGTGAGACCTGCGGCCATGCCGCCTCCGGCGCTGTCGCCCATGACGAAGATGCGGCGAGGGTCGGCATCGAGCTCGTCGAGATGCTCGAACACCCAGGTCAGCGTGCTGTAGGCGTCTTCGAGCGGGGTGGGGTGCGGATGCTCAGGCGCGAGACGGTACTCGGGCGCCAGCAGCGCGACCCCTGAGCGGGCCACGTAGTCGGCGATCGAGGCGTCGACCTGATCGAGCGTGCCGACGAACCAGCCGCCGCCGTGCAGAAAGAGGCCGAGCGGGCCGGGAGTCCAGTCGAGCGGCAGGTACAGTCTGGCGCGCAGTTTGTGACCGTCTGGCGTCGGAATCGGGTAGTCGCGAGTGACCACTTCGGGCGTGCGCGCTGGATCGGTCACGAAGCCGAGACGCAGCGCCGCACGTCGCCTGCGCCCCTCGATGTCGCCGACGGGCAGCTTGGCCGGGCGCACCTTCGAATAGAGATCGTCTCGTTCCAGAAAGGCGCGAAACTCCGGGTTGATCGTCCAGGTCATGAGACCACTTCCTCTCCAGCGACTGTGATGGATGGGTGTCTCTATCGTTCCAGATCTGTGTCGGGTTGTCGCGTGTCGATCTTGCGAAGTCTCATCAAGACCCGTGAGCGTCGCCTGCGGCGACCGGCCGGTGCGCCCCGGGCAGGTGGGTGTCGACGATGCCGATGGCCTCCATCAGGGCGAACATGGTCGTGGGGCCGACGAACGAGAACCCCTGCGCTCGCAGTCCGTCGGCCAGCGCACGCGACTCGGCGGTCTGCGTAGGGATGTCATGCAGCGTGAGCGGCGCATCCCACGTCGATGGGCGGAACGACCAGACGAACGCGGCCAGCCCACCGGTATCACGCATGGCGGCGGCTGCGCGCGCGTTGCGCACGGTCGCCTCGATCTTGCGGCGCTGGCGGATGATGCGCTCGTCGGCCAGCAGACGGGCGACGTCAGATTCGTCGAAGGCGGCCACGGCATCCACTTTGAAGTCGGCGAAGGCAGCCCGAAAACCCGGTCGCCGGGCGAGGATCGTGCGCCACGACAGGCCGGCCTGGAACGCCTCGAGACTGAGCCGCTCGAAGACGCCGCGCTCGTCAGTGACGGGCAGACCCCACTCGGTGTCGTAGTAGTCGCGCAGCAGTGGGTCTGTGGCCGCCCACCGCGGGCGTGCCCGACCATCGGAGCCGACGATGAGCTCAGCCCCAGCCGAGCTCATGCAGCTTCTCTTCGTCGATGCCGAAGTAGTGCGCGATCTCGTGCATCAAAGTGATGTGCACCTGTTCGACGAGGGCCTGCTCGTCGTCGACGACGTCGAGCAGCGACTCGCGATAGAGCACGATGCGGTCGGGCAGATCGACCATGCCGTAGTCATCTCGTTCGGTCAGCGCGAGGCCGTCGTACTCGCCGAGCAGATCGAGCGACCCGTCGGCGGGCCGGTTCTCGATCACGAAGACCACGTTGTCGAGCTCGTCGATGACCTGTTGCGGAATCTCGTCGAAGACGTCGTCGACCAGCTCTGCGAAGCGGGTCTCGTCCATCTCGATCGGCATGAGGTCATCATAGCGATCGCCGACATCTGTCGCTGTGAAGTAGGAGAACAGGGCTGCAGGAGGTAGCCTGCCCCGGTGATCGCAGCGCTGCTCATTCTCGTCTTCATCGGCTCGTTCGCCCAACGCATCACCGGCCTGGGCTTCGGGCTGGTCGTGTCGCCCTTCATCGTGCTGCTCTTGGGCCCCTACAGCGGGGTCATGATTCTCAACCTCGCAGCCATCGTCTCGGCTTCGCTGGTGCTCAGCCGTGTCTGGCGAGACGTCGACTGGCGTCGGTTCATCGGCTTCGTGCCCACGACGCTGCTCGGCATCGTCGCCGGAGGCATGCTCGCGCATGCACTGCCGGGGGAGTGGCTCGAAGCGATCATCGGCGCGACGCTGATCATCGCGCTGACCGTCTCGCAGCTGATCGGTCGCACCTCGTTCGTCGCGGCGGGGCCGAGCTGGATCGCCGGCAGCGGGTTCGCGGCCGGTGCGATGAACTCGGCTGCGGGCATCGGTGGGCCGGCGATGACGGTCTATGCGGTGCTCTCGAAGTGGCCGCAGAAGTCGTTCTCTGCGACGCTGCAGCCGTTCTTCATGATGACCGGCGTCGCCTCGTTCCTGGTGAAGTTTCTGATCGACCCCGGGCGTCTGGTCAGCCTGCCGACGCTGGTCTGGATCGGCATCTTCGTGATGCTGGTGCTCGGTGTGACCTGCGGCAGTCTGGTGGCCAAGAAGGTGCCGGCGGGTGCGGCGCGCATGGCCGTGCTCGTGATCAGCTATGCGGGCGGTGTGGTCACGCTGGTGCGCGGGCTGCTCGACATCTTCGGCGTGCAGATCTGAGCGGCTCTGGGGATGATGCGGCCAGTCTGGCTCACGGCGGTCGGCCACGCAGTCGGCGCCGGTTCTGTGTGGATGCGATGTGCACGAGACGCAGCGGGCCCCGCGCTGGTAGCGCGTACTACGAGAAACTCTCTGTCAGGAACACGTACATTCCGAGCACTTGAGCAGCAAGAAAAAAGAGGGTAACGCCCCACATAGTTTGTATTGCGAGTCGTCGTTGGCTGGGAGGGATTGTGCCATTCTTCGGTCGCCGGCCTACCAAGCCGAGTGCGAATAGTCCGATGGGGATGATGAGCATAATGTACATATGTACGTGTGCGTTGCTTGCCCCGCGGCCGTTGTAGAGGATGTACGAGTTCAGCGGGATCTGGGTCATCACGAACCCCAGCATGGCAAACCCCAGCAGCGACGCAACCAACGGAATCCAGGCCAACTTCCTCGACAACAAAATACCCGAGAAACACTCAGATTTGCTGATGGCTGGCTTATCATGAGATGTCAAAGCCGCATTACAGTCCCGAAGGATCTGCTCGAGCTCTGCGTCAGTGATCTTCAATTTGCTCATGGTTCATCCCCCGGAGTCCTCTTGATGATCTTACCGGTGAGTTCGTCGAGCGTGCCTGTGGCAGCACTGCTGGCAGCGGCCACGGCAAGGCGACGGGCGTGCGGATGTGCCCTTGCCTACTGCATTCCGTTGGCTAAGTATGAGTAGGCGCCCACGATCTGGATCCCAACGACGAAGAGCACAATGAGCACAACGAGGGCCACTGAGAGTTTCCGTTGGCTGTATGGGATCGTGCCGCCTTTGGGGCGTCTGGATAAGCCGGTGAAGATGCCAAGCCCGACCGGAGCGACCAGCAATGTGTATAGGTACATGTGTACGTTGGTGCGCCCGCGCCCGTTGTACAGCACGTAGGTGTTCCATGGCACTTGGGTGAGGACGTACACCAGCAGTCCGGCGCAGATCACCGCACCGGCAAGCAGAACCCAGGACAGTTGGTATGACAGGCGGATACCGGCTGCGAGCTCCTCTTTCTGCATCGGAGGACGATCTCGTTGTTTGAACTCCGCGTTGGTTTCGGCCAGGAGTTTGTCGAGTTGTTCTGAGCTGAGCTCTTTCATTGCGGGCCTCCTGACAATGCCCAGGTGAGTGACCCCCACCCGATGTTCATCGCAGAGCGTGCAGCATGTGCACCACCACCATGACCGGGCTCCATGTCCTTCGCACCCGGCACCCACCCCGTCGCCCAACCACTCGTCACATCCCCCAATATATCGGTGGTCTGCATAGGATCCCCGCCAATGTACTTGCCCACCGCGTCACCAGCCCACGCCGTGCCACCACCAATCAGCCTATCTGCAGAGTTCCGCAGCCGCGCATATGGAGCTAGATTTTCGCGAGTCGGGAAGGACGAACACAAACTGAAGCTGACCTGGGTCTTCCAGGCATTCAACTCGGAAGGATCGCATCTCTGCGCGCCCAACAGCGAATTCTGTCCAGTGAAATCCCGCTGATCGTCCAGCTTCGCCAACATTTCCTCAAAGCAGCAACTGGCATTGAGAGTGATTAGCGCTCAGCAGAACAAAACGCCCCGTCGGCGTAACATAGCTCGAACTGCGTCGCATCCAATATGTCGGCGCAAGCGTATCGACATCAGACGTCTGTAGCCCGTACAGACAGGGGAGGCAGCTTTGTACACCAATTCACCTGCGCAGAAGAAGCCGCGAAAACCGGGCACAGTCATTCCCATTGGGCAACGCCTCTCCATGCTCGTCGTGATCATTGTGTTCGCACTGCAACGCGCACTCTTTCCAGCGTCTTCGGTGCTCGTCGCTGCCATCTCAGGTGCAGTCATCGGTGGGCTTTCCGCACTCATCTGTCACCTCATCGTCACCGCAGTGCAGAAGAGCAAAGCGCCAACACAGGCCGAAACAAAGTGGGCGCTGAAGTACTTGCGATGGTCACAGCCAAACATGGCATTCCATTCGGACGAAGCATGGGCAGACGCACTTCGTCGCCGTGGAGTCACAGACGGCCGCATCGCACTCATCGGCCCAAACATCCAGCAATATGCACAGAACAGATACGGACTCGCCTAAGAGACACCCTTGCAACCCTGCCGGCCTCACACGCTACCGGCGCGACGCGGCCGGGCGTGTGACCGCAGTCACCCATGAGGGTGTCGGTGATGCCGAGGTGAGCCGTGATGCCGCGCGCCGGGTGTCTGTGGTCGCTGCTGGTGGGCATGTGTTGTGGGTGGATGTGCTCGGGTGTCTGCGACAGATCGATGGGGTGGCGTTGACCTGGGATGTCGCTGACAGGCTGCCTCGGCTTGCTGCTGTGGGTGGCTCCCCGGTGGTCACTGGCCCTGCCGGGCTGGTTGGGACGGCCGCGGGGTGGGGTGGTGCCACGGCGCGTCAGACTCGTTCGTTCGCCGCTGACCCGTGGGCGGTGCCCGACTGGCAGACGTCAGACGCCGAGCCTGCCCGCACCGACATGTCAACACCAGCCCAAGGAGGCCAAGCGCCCGGCGGCCAGACACCTGGCGGCCAGGTGTTTGGCGGGCAGGTGCCCGGTGGCCGGGCGGGGTCGTTGCCTGCTGTCGGGCTGCCCGCGGGCGTGTCGCTCAGTGGTGCCGGCAGTGTGGTGTTCTCAGGCATGGAATGGATGGGCGCGCGGGTGTACGACCCGGCGACTCGCGGGTTCCTGGCCGTTGACCCCGTGCCGGGCGTGCCCGGAGCCGGGTGGCAGACCAACGCGTACGCGTACGCGGGCAACAACCCAGTCGGCATGTCAGACCCATCCGGCCTCGCCCCGCTCAGCGATGCCGACCTGGCCGCATGGGACGACGCACACCACGGAGCGATAGCGGCTGTCGGTGACTGGTGGAACGACAACTGGGAATACGTCGCCGCTGGCGCAGCGATCGCTGTCGGTGTGGGGCTGATGTTCACCGGCGTCGGCGGCCCCGTCGGCGCGGTCCTCATCGGCGCCGCCTCCGGCGCGTTCATCTCTGCGGTATGGACAGAAAGCGACCACAGGCAGCATCGACTGGATCACCGTCGGCCGCGACGCACTCGTCGGCGGGATACTCGGGGCGGCGGGCCCAGCCTGGAGCGCCAGCAAAGGCGCGGCCACGCTCGGCACACAAACACTGGGCACGAGCACGTTTGCGGCTGGCGTGAAGAGTGGCGCCCGAACGGCGCTCGATAAGGTGGCATTGAACGCAGGAGCTGGAATTCGCCAAGCTGGTGAGTTCGCTACACGGGTCGCGACGAGTCCTGGTGCAAAGTCGTTGGGCGTGCGTGCCGCTATCGATTCCGGGGTCGGGGCCGTAGGTAATACCGGCACCTACTTTGTGACGACACCTCAGAGCAAATGGTCGGTCCAAGGTGCTGCTGCTGCAGCAGCCGGCGGAGCAGCAGGCGGGCTCATTGCAGCCCCAGCCGCACCACTCGGCGCACATGCGACATCTAGATATGGACAGCTGCTGATTGAAATGGGCATGTCAAGCGCTGGAGGCGTGGGAGGGAGCTGGCTGACACACACACATTCGACGGAAGTTCCTACAGCCCTGAGGAAGTGGCATTCGATGCATTTACTGGTGGGGTAATGTCTCGTTTTCCTGGCGCAGATCATCTGCTGTCCAAGCCAACGTGGGGTACGGATCTTGGCGTGGCGTGGGCGGCGCAGCATGTGCAGTGGTCGTTCGATAGTGTGAAGTACATCGGAGAGCAGACAGGAGTGCTTCCCCAATGAATGAGAACGTACGACAGAAAGACGAAACTATTGACGAGCGCCGAGCAAGACTCGGCAAGCATCCGCTTACTCCACGGGAACGAAGACTAGGTCGCAGCGCTGTACATGTGATCCAAGCCATGGTATCTGTTTCAATGGTGATTGTTGTCTCTGCTGGGGTCTGGATCTGCACGCAAGTACCTCTCAGTACCACGATTTCATATAGCAGGTCTAAAGATGCAGATACCCACATTCCACTCTTTGCACTGGTACTAGCACCCTTGCTACTTCTGCGTATTTGGTTCGTAGGCAGAAAACCGGATGCCGGGGATATTTCAACGTCAACTCGTATCGCGCTGCTTGTCGTAATCCCAATCTTCTTACTGATGATAGTGGCTGGTCAAATGGTGCCCATTCATGCATATCTGGTATCAGGAAGAAACTAAGAGTCTAGGGCACAGTCCTACAGTGATTTCAAGGCTGTGATGTGGCCGAAGAGCCCGACCATACTTTGCTACTACTCTTGCCGCGTGACAGTTGTACGTCCCTAGACGTTGCTTTTCTCAGCTACCCGCGTCACGATGTGTACTTGGGTGAAGCTCTCTGCCGGTAGAACCCACTCGTGTTCGTGGACGACAGGCAGCTGGCATAGGGGTGATCTCATCTGATGCCGATGCGGCAATTCTGAAGGCGACGACCGGGCATATTGATTGGGCTCAGGCCGGCGTGTCAGGCATATCTGGCCCTATTGGTGGCGGGCTTGGGCCCGTGTCGCGTCTTCAGGTGCGAGGAAGGCGGCACGGTATAGGGGGCTCGGTGGTCCTTGGATCGGCAGCGTCGGTAGAACGTCAATGGGGCGCATTGTCGGGGAGTTCGGGATGAACTCGACAGCCGTGCTTGCTGGTACGGTCACCGCTGATCGAGTGTCTGGCCATGAGACTGATTGGGGAAAGACGTTGATTCAAGCTACAGCTGGTGGCGCTGCCGCAACTGGTGTCGGGCACATCCCCGCGTTCAGTGGCCCTGGTGCTGCGAAGGATCTGGCGAGCATGTACCAGCACGGCGCCTCGGGAGTCGATTATTTCATTGGCCAAGACGGTGCCCGGAACGCAGCATCCCTGCTCGTTGGCAATTCTGTTCCTCTCGCGGTGAACGGTATGACGGACTTCGTCTGGACTACGGCGCAATGAGGGCAGGGCTGTTCCCCAATGGACGACGGGCTCTGTACCCAGCTCTCCCCGGCCCAGCGGCACTCATAGCAACAGTTTCTGTGCTTGTCATTCAATGCGCAGTGATCTGCTTTCTGTGGACAAAAGGCTTCAATGCTGCTTTGCTTTGTGCCCAGTCGCTCTTGCTGTTTGTCGGGGCAACGTGTTTCAGCTCTGTAGCGTTTCTTCTCTGTGGCTTAGTCCCCGGGTATCTCTCGCAGCTACTTCTTCTTAGTGGCGGTGCAGTGTTCATCGGCTGGATGGGAGGTAGCTGGCCTGCAGCCCAAGTGAGTTTGTACGCGGCAGTTTTCCTCTCTCGTTGGTGTGGGGTTGCTGGGAATGTGTGGTTGTTCGGGCGTGATGTGCGTGCGGAGGTGGTTGGTCTGGTCGTGGCTGATCGTTCGGGGGGGTGTTGAACGAGTTGAAGACGAGCTGGGTCTGATGGCTGAGGGTGTCGGGCGGCGCTCGTTTCTGCTTGTTGGTGATCAGCGCGCGCTCTTTGTGGGGTCAAGCGATGTCGATGACGTTGTGGTGGCGGTCTCAGATATGCGCAGTGCTCTGGTGGGTCGAGGGAACTGGCAGATGCTCCAGGATGCTCACGCTGATGGCAGGGCTGCTCGTGTTGCTTTTGGGGTTGATGCTTTTCGTGTGCCTGGCCAGCTGCGGGTTCCGCTTGCGGTTGCCCGGGCATCTGCTGAAGCGTTTATGCGCGGGCAGGTGGAGAGCACCCAGGAGTGGCGGCCTGCGAGAAGGTACGGACCGCGTCTTGACCGAGTTGTCTCCAGATGGGTGTCGTCAGCACCGCAGCAGAACCGTTCGGCAAACGACTCAGACCGGGATGAGTAGCAGGTCGGGAGTGCGACGTGCTGGACCCGTTCGTGGCTGCCGTTTCGCTTCCTCGTGCCGATGATCTGATGCCCAAGCCAACGTGGGGCATGGATCCTGGTGTGGCCTCGGCGGCACGACATGTGCAGTGGGCGTTCGACAATGTGAAGTACATCGGGCAGCAGACAGGAGTGCTTCCTCAGTGAGTGTGCGTGCACGGCGGAAAGATGAGACGGTCGATCAGTGGCGAGAACGTGTGGGCAAGCGGCCACTGAGCGATGAAGAACGCAGACTCAGTCGGAGCGCGCTGTCGTGAGCTCTGCTCCTGCTGGTCCCGATGCAACACAAGGTCTTACTATGGGGTTGTGGTGCACAATAGTGCGATGCGTGGAGCGGCTGCGCAAGGATTCCGCAGGGTGCCAATTTGTGGCAGGTAGCAGTGAATGGGTTTGTCTCGGGTGGTACAAGGCCGACTATGGGCATCCATGCCAAGTAGCTCTGACAAAAGGAAGCGCGAGGCATTGACTTCCAACTCTCAAAAGCAAGGAAATGCACAGGGCTCACCGTTGAAGCGGTGGTGGAACCGTGTGATCGTTCTTTTAGGCATAGTCATGTTGTTGTTCGTTGGGTTGATTTTCATCAATCCGTGGTTGGAGTCGTTGGATGCACAGTGGGTTCCGTGTACGGTGACTTCGGCCGAGGCGGCGACCGCGTCTGGCGGAGGCCGTACTGCCCGAACGTCACGGCCCATGGTCAAGATTCAGACTCAGCAGTGTGGAGAAGTTGGCATTTTCAACGAGATCACGAGTGAAAATCAGCAGCAGATCGCTTCTGAGCTGAAACCGGGACAAACCTACGAATTCGAGATGGGCTGGCTATCGCAGCGCGCCGCCGCAGGTATCTGGGTGTTCGACTGGATGTTCGACCCCGAAGCCACAGCATTCCGCACTCTCTAGAGCCTGGTAGCGAAGAGAGTGCCAATAGGTGCGGATCGGATGGCCGTGCTCGTGATCAGCTATGCGGGCGGTGTGGTCACGCTGCTGCGTGGGCTGCTCGACATCTTCGGCGTGCAGATTTGAGCGGCTCTGGGGATGATGCGGCCAGTCTGTCTCACGGCGGTCGGCCACGCAGTCGGCGCCGGTTCTGTGTGGATGCGATGCGCACGAGATGACGCAAGCCTCGCCCTGGAAGCGCGTCTGCCAGATGACGACGCGCGTGCTGGGCTGGTCGGGGCGTTGCTTTAGGCGAGCCCGTATCTGTTCTGCGCATATTGCTGGATGTTTGGGCCGATGAGCGCGATGCGGCCGTCTGTGACGCCACGCCGACGGAGTGCGTCTACCCAAGCTTCATCGGGGTGGACGGGTGTGTGTGGCTGTGACCATCGCAAGTACCTCAGAGCCCACTTCAACTCGGCTCGTGAGGGCGCTTTGCTCTTCTGTACTGCGGTGACGATGCGGTTACAGAGAACAGCGAAGAGACCGCCGATGACTGCGACCGAGATGAACGCGATGAGTACCGAGGATGCTGGAAAGAGAATGCGCTGCAGCGCAAACACAATGAGCACTGCGATCATGGTGAGGCGTTGTTCGAAAGGAATGATGGTGCCCGGTTTTCGCGGCCTCTTCTGGCCGGGTGAGTTGGTGAACATAGGTGCCCCCGATCTGTAGCGGCTGCAGGCGTCTGATATCCATACGGTGCATCGACATGCTGAATGCGACGCAGTTCGAGCTATGTTACGCCGACGGGTGTTTACCACTTGGACCCCTGATCACGTCGAGCTGATTCCAGCACGATGCTGGGGGGGAGTCAGAGTCCAGGGCATGGCAAGGACAAACCACACGGATGAGTTCCTGCAACGGTCGACCGCCGCGTCTCAGTCCTCATTGAACGGAGCTTTTCGATCGGGGAGTCGAGTCCCCGGTACGTGGACGATGTCTGTGCTGTCACCGCATCCGTTTGCCTCACGGAAGCAGCATGACCGAACCGACACTGTGCCCACGATCGAAGGTCAAGGCGAAGGCGCACAAGCCGGTCGAATCAGGCAGTTGTTGCGGCACCTCTCTGAAAAGGCTGCAGCCGAATCCCGTGCTCTTGCCTGGCATGTCCCAGGCGCTCCAGCGCTGTCGCGCATGGACAGTGTCGTTCAGCCCGTGAACGTGACGTTCATGCGGTGTGGGTCAGCGATAGCGACGTCGCAGTAGCCATATCTGGTACACTTGTGCGTTATTGCCTGTAACGGTCGGGTCCTAGTGACCCGTGAAGAGCTGCGTGAGCGCCCTGTCGACAGGCGGCGGAAGACGGTCGAGATGACTGTTCCGCGGCACCGTAGCCCATGCCCCGCGCCCGATGCGCGGCTGGCAGGGCTGTGCAAGATGTCCGTGCTGCGCTGAGAGATCCTCAGCGCAGATGCCTGGGTGCGTGATCATCCGGGCCACGTTCGCGATGCCGTTCCGTTCCCGCGTTCACGAAACGAACAGAGGTCGAGATGCAGACGAAAGACAGTACTTCGCAGAATCAGGGCTCAAACGAGCCCGCTCAGCAGCAGGTGAGAAGGCGACCGCTGCGCAAAGACGACGTGGTGATCGTCGAGAAAAGGCCGATGAAACAGGCTATCGGCGGCACTGTGGTCGGTAACTTCATGGAATGGTTCGACTTCGGCATCTACGGCTATCTGGCCGTCGTGATGACGCACGTCTTCACCGAAGGGCTGCCTCAGCAGACCGGTCTGATCATCATGCTCTTGGGCTTCGCCGTGAGCTTTCTGGTTCGCCCCCTCGGCGGGCTCGTGCTCGGGCCGCTGGGTGACCGCATCGGTCGTCAGAAGGTGCTCTTCATCACGATGGGCATGATGGCTCTGGCCACCGCTCTGATCGGCCTGCTGCCCACCGCGGCGCAGATCGGCCTGTGGGCGACGGTGCCGCTGTACCTGCTGAAAATGGTGCAGGGCTTCTCGACCGGCGGCGAATACGCCGGTGCCACCACCTACGTCTCGGAGTTCTCGCCAGACAAACGACGGGGGTACTTCGCCTCGTGGCTCGACGTCGGTTCATACCTGGGGTTCGCCGCAGGCGCGGCCACGGTCGCGATCACCACGGTCATCGCCGAATCGGCGTGGGGCGAGCAGGCTATGGTCAACGGCGGCTGGCGCATTCCGTACCTCGTCGCGATTCCGCTCGGCGCCGTCGCGATCTATCTGCGCACGAGAATTCCCGAGACGCCGCACTTCGAAGACGAGCAGTCGCAAGAGAGCGAATCGACGGCCAACGACCCCATGTTCCAGCGGCTGGGCATCGTCGGCATCATGCGCAACTACTGGCGCGAAGTGCTGATCGGCATCGCGATCGTCGCGGCGACCAACACCGCAGGATACGCGCTCACCAGCTATATGCCCTCCTACCTGGAGACCGAGGTGGGAACCACCCCGACGATGGCCGCTGCTGCGACCGTTCCCGTGCTCGTGGTCATGTCGCTGTGCCTTCCCCTGATCGGTCGTCTCTCAGACCGCATCGGTCGCCGACCGGTCTATGGCATGGCCGTGATCTCGACGCTGGTGCTGATGGTGCCCGCATTCATGCTCATGCACGTGGGCACTTTCTGGGCCATTCAGGGCGCGCTCGTCCTGGTCGCGATTCCCGTGGCGTTCTACGTCGCGATCTCTGCGGCCACGCTGCCGGCACTCTTTCCGACCGCCTCACGCTTCGGCGCGATGGCCATCTCGTACAACGTCGCCGTAGCGCTCTTCGGTGGCACCACCCCGGTGTTCTCACAGGGGCTCATCGCACTGACCGGCAACCACTACATGCCAGCGTTCTACATCATGTTCTTCGGCCTGCTCGGCGGCATCGCGATGCTCTGCATGCGTGAGAGCGCGAAGCGTCCGCTGCTGGGCTCGATGCCGACGGTCGAGACCGAGGCCGAGGCGCGACGCCTGGTGCGAGATCAGAAAGAGAACCCGTACATCGACACCCGCACGATGCCCCTGCAGGTCGTCGACGGATCAGCCTCGCACGAGAAGACCTCTCAGAGCTGATCCGAACCCGGCCGCCGCACCTGCCCGGTGCGTGATCACAACCGTTCGGCCCTGGCACGCGGCCGACCCCCGAGCGCCGCTGCCAGGGCCTGATCGTGCGCATAGAGGCCCAGCCCTCGCCGCGCACGCGTCAGCAGTGTGAGCAGCGCATCTCGCAGAATGCGTTCGCGAGCCTGTTCGACGTCGCCATCAGACCAGCCTCGGGCACGCAGCGCGGTCACCCCGTTCAGGGCTGCGCGATCTTCGTAGCGCTCGGGCAGCATCCGCAGACGCCCGTCTGACGACAGCGCCACCGATGGGCCGAGCAGCACGCCGGCCCAGTCGAGATCGAGGCCCTGCACCGTGTAGACCGAGCCGACCTCGTCGACGGTGTCGGCTCGCGTCGTCCAGGGCTCCGGCTCATCTGGGCGGTAGCGGTCCCAGCGAATGTGCAGGCCCGGCTCATCGATGAAGTGATCGCCGCCGTCGAGCGTGTACGGGTAGTCATAGGTCGAGAGCATGCGGGCTGAGCCCTCGCCATCGTGGCTGCGGATCGCACGGTAGAGCGCCCCGGCGTCGTCGAAGACACGGATGCCGAAGTCGCCGTCGCCTGCGGGCGGCGGTTCGACGGGTGCTCGCCCCGAGACCGTGCGGTCGATCCAGTCGCGCACCGCCAGCGAGGCTCCCATGCGGTGCTGGCGTTTCAGCTCGCCGCGTTCGACGGCGGCACGGCCGATCACCTCGTCGAGCAGCTTCGGCGTCCACTGTGCACGCATGCGCAGCACCTGAGCGTCGTCGTAGACCACGATGGTGACGCGGCTCGCTGCGATGATATCGGCGAGCTGGTTGCTCCCGTGAAAACGGGTGTACGGATCGGGGCGGGTGAGCAGCAGATGAGCCTCATCGACCAAAGCGACGTCGGCCTGCTTCGCTTCGTCGCGGGCCGCAGCGTTGATGAAGGGCGTCGGCCGCAGCACTTGGGCTTTCCGCAGCACAGGAGTGCGCTCGGCGAGCTCGCGGTAGCGTCGCCACATCTCGGCATGATTGACGAGCATGCGGATGCGACCGTGCGCCAGCGGGGCAGGCGCCTGCGCAGAGCGGGCGCGTTCGGTCAGCGCGATCAGCAGGTGTGAGAGCAGCACGCTCTTGCCGGTGCCGGCAGCGCCCTGCACGAGGAACACTGCGTGACGCTGCGACGTCGACAGGCAGCGATCTGTGAAGGCGATGATGCGGTCGAAGAGCCGCTGCTGGTCGTCGTCGAGCGGAGCCAGCAGAGAAGAGGGAGTCACAGTGGGCGAGTGTAGCCCCGTGCCGCAACGGCGTCGAACGAGTACAGTGCCGCTATGACCTCACAGACCGCACGCAGCCTGCGTGCCTCGGCAGCCATGATCGGAGCCACCCTGTTCTGGGCGGTGCACTATCAGCTGAGCGCCTTCGTACTGCAGGGCATGTCGGCGGTCGGGCTCACCTTCTGGCGCTGGGCGATCGCCGCCGTGCCCCTGCTGGTACTGGCTCAGCTCATCGAGCACCCCGACTGGCGAGCGGTGGTGCGTGCGCTGCCGCGGCTGGTCGTGCTCGCCCTGCTGGGGCTGGTCGGCTACAACCTACTGCTCTATGCCGCGCTGCACTTCACCACTCCGGTCGGCGCGTCGCTGGTGAATGCGGCGAACCCGGCGCTCATGGTGCTGCTGTCTGTGGTGCTGGTTGGGCAGCGAGTGTCGAAGGCCGGTGTCTTGGGCATCGGGCTGAGCCTGGTGGGCGTCGTCGTGGTGCTCACCCGCGGCAGCTGGCAGACGCTCGCCGGGCTTGACTTCAACGTCGGGCAGCTCATCATGCTGGGAGCCATTCTGGTGTGGAGCCTCTACACGATCTACGGGCGCGTGCCCGGCGTGCGGCCGATCACGTCGACCGCGGTGCAGGCGGTGCTGGTCTGCGTGATGCTCGGCCCCTTCGCCGTGGTGCAGCAGGCCGGGCTTCCTCTGGAGGCGCCCGGCACACTGTGGGGGCTGATCGTGATCGCGCTGCTGCCCTCGGTCGCGTCGTACCTGCTCTGGAACAGCGCTGTGAGCGTGGTGCCTTCGTCGACGGCGGCGATCTACCTCAACCTGATCACGGTGTTCGTCGTGCTGATCGGCCTCGCCCTCGGCCAGCCGCTCACCGTCTCGGCTGCGCTGGGCGGCATCCTCATCATCGCCGGTGTCGTGATCACCAGCTTCGCCGCGGCCCGTCGTGGCACGCTCGCCCAGGCGACCTAGATTCGTGAGACGCCACGGGGGAACCCGAACTCAGGCATCGGCGGGAACCTCACGGTGGCGTTCAGGGAGGGCGATCAGACAGACCAGACTCAGCGCCATCGCCGCCACGAGAAAGATCGAGATCGAGACGGTGGTGCCGGTCGCGACCAGAAGCCGGTTCGCGATCAGCGGGGAGAAGCCGCCACCGAGCGCCGCGCCGATCTGAAAGCCCAGGCCGATGCCTGTGTAACGCTGCGCCGGTGCGAACAGCTGTGAGAACCAGGTGAGCATCGGGCCGAACATGATGCCGGCGATGACGAAACCGATCACGATCGCCATGGCGGCGTCAGCCGACGAACCAGCGGTGAACAGCGAGAACATGGGAAAGGCGTAGAGCGCGAGCAGCACCGCTCCGGTCAGGATCACCGGCTTGCGGCCCACCCGGTCAGAGATCACGCTGCTGAGCAGAATCGTCACGGCGTGCCCGAGGCAGCCGAACAGTGTGCCGGTCACGAGCACACTGCGCTCGAGGCCGAGCCCGTGCTGGGCGACCGGCTCGGTGCCGAACGAGAGCAGAAAGGTGAAGAGCACATACTGAAACGCGTTGAAGCCGAACATCACACCCGCCGCTCCGAGCACGCGACCCCAGCTGTGCCTCAGCGTCTCGGCGATGGGCCGTTTCGCGACTTTGCGTTCGCTCTGCAGCTGTTTGAACACGGGCGTCTCGTCGACGTGCAGACGCGTGACCAGGCCGACGACGAGCACGAGACCGCCGAGCAGGAACGGGATTCTCCATGCCCACGAAGCCACGACATCCTGCGGCAGCAGCAGAATCAGCAGAAATGACAGGTTCGCAAGCCCTGCGCCGATGGGCGACCCCAAGGTCACGAAGCTGCCGTACAGGCCGCGCCTGCCCTTCGGTGCGTGCTCGATCGCGATGAGTGCCGCACCGCTGACCTCGCCGCCGCGGGCGATGCCGTGCACGAGACGCAGAAAGAGCAGCAGCAGCGGGGCCGCGATGCCGATCGTCGCGTGACTCGGCAGCACACCCATCAGAAACGTCGCAGCACCCATCAGGGTGAACGTGGCGATCAGGGTGTTTCGGCGGCCCAGCCGGTCGCCGAAGTGCCCGAAGAGCAGCGCGCCGATCGGTGCCATCAAGAACCCGACCGCGAAGGTCACGAACCCGAGGAACGCCCCGAACCACGGGTCGTCGACGACGAAGAACACCTTGTTGAACACCAGCGAGGTGGCTGTGGCGTAGAGCGCGAAGTCGTAGAACTCGAGTGCCGTGCCGACCCCCGAGGCGAGGGCGAGGCGACCGAGCAGGCCGTGACGAGGCTGCGTCGCGGCGGGCGGGTCATCGGGCAGGTGCAGCTTCGGTGATGGCTCGTGGGTTGTGCGCTGATTCACTGTGATCTCTCTGTGCATGGGGCCGATCGTCTGATCGGATTCGGGGCCGTGCCGCCGATGAGAGAGAATCGCACAGATGCGAAAGGCCGCTCGATCGGCGGCCTGAATGTGTGCGCGGTGCGCGGGTCAGTGCCGTCGGAAGGACGGCCACCACCAAGCGCTGCGCGAGAACTGCATGGCCATGACTATACACCCGGCCGAACGCGCCGCAGCCTCCGGTGCGCTGTCGTCGGGCAGGCGTCTGCGAGACAATGGGCGCATGCGCATCAGCGAACCGACTTCGGGTCACCTCTATCAGCCCCCGCTGCAGCACCCTCGTCGCACCATCGGTCGGCGCAGCTTCGATTTCTCTCGCCAGATCGCGGTGATGGCGATCGTCAACCGCACACCAGACTCGTTCTTCGACGAGGGGCGCACCTTCGCACTCGATGCGGCCGTCGAGGCGGCGATGGATGCGGCGCGGGCCGGTGCCGACTGGGTCGACATCGGCGGGGTCAAGTTCGCCCCCGGGCCAGAGCTGCCGGCAGACGACGAGGTTGCACGGGTGCTGCCCGTGGTTCAGGCGGTGGCGCAGAGCAGCGACGTGGTGATCTCGGTCGACACCTTTCGGCACGAAGTGGCCGAAGCGTGCATCGAGGCCGGTGCGGCGGTGGTCAACGACACCACCGGGCTGCACGATCCAGACGTCGCACGAGTGGTCGCCGACAGCGATGCGACGCTTGTGATCACGCACAGTCTGGCCCGGCCTCGCACGCCGTTTCCGCATCCGCACTACGACGACGTCGTGGCCGAGGTGACGACTTTTCTGCGCCGTCGCGTCGACCGGGCGGTCGAACTCGGCGTGCCGATCGAGCGCATCGTGATCGACCCCGGGCACGACCTGAACAAGAGCACCCGGCAGACGCTCGAGCTCACCCGTCGCTTCGCAGAGATCGCCGAGATCGGTCTGCCCGCGCTCGCGGCGGTGTCGAACAAAGACTTCATCGGCGAGACACTCGATCGAGACAAGCCCGACCGGCTGGCCGGGTCGCTCGCCGCGGCGACGATCTGCGCGATGCAGGGAGCCCGCATCGTGCGCATGCACGCCGCGCGGGAGTCGGTCGATGCGATGCGGCTCGTCGAAGCCGTGCTCGGGTGGCGCGAACCGGCCTACGAGCGGCACAACATCTGAGCTCTGTCAGCTGCTGCCGGTAGGGTCGAAGCATGAGCGAGATCACCGAACTCATCACGACGAGCGATGCGGCGACATCGCTGAGCGACGACGACCTGCTGCGGCGCTACGCCTGGCCAGCCGGTGACGGCGTGCGCATCCGACTGAACTTCGTGAGCAGCCTCGACGGCGCGGTCACGGTCGGGGGCGTCTCAGGGCCGCTGGGCGGCGAGGCCGACCACCGGGTCTTCGACCTGCTGCGTCGCCGGGCGCACGTGGTTCTGCTCGGTGCAGGCACCGCACGTGACGAAGGCTACGGGGCGATGCGCGTCGACGACGCCTCGGCCGCGTGGCGTGAGGCGCACGGCCTGTCTCGACATCCCGCCTTCGCACTGGTCTCGGGCCGGGCCGCTCTCGACCCGGGCAGCGATGTCTTCGTGAACGCGCCGACACGACCGATCGTCTTCACGCTGGCCAGTGCCGACGCCGATCGTCGTGCTGCGCTCGCCGAGGTGGCCGAGGTCGTCGTCGTGGGCGAGACAGAGATCGACATGACTCGGCTCGTCGCCGCACTGCACGCACGCGGTCTCTGTGACGTGCTGTGCGAGGGCGGCCCTCATCTGGCATCGGCGCTTTTCGACGCCGATGCGGTCACCGAACTGTGTCTGTCGCTCGACGCCCTCGTCGTCGGCGGCGACGGCCCGCGTCTGACGCACGGCGTCGCAGAGTTCTCCCGGCGCTTTCGTCTCTGCGACGCTCTGCGTTCAGACGATCTGCTGCTGCTCAGATATCGCCGGGCCCGAGACTAACCTCGCAATCGATCGACAGGAGGCCATCATGCCGACGCGACCAGAGCATCCGCCGACAGCAGAGCAGGACCACAGCGAGGCACCCGACGCACGCACGATGACATGGCGGCGTCGCAGCCGGCGCACCGCCGCGCTGGGCGCACTGCTGTGCACGGTGCTCGCCCTCAGCGGGTGCGTCGGGCAGCAACGAGTCAACGACGCCCGAAGCATCGACCAGCTGATCACCGGGCTGCCGGGCGTCAACAGAGAGAAGAGCGATGTGAGGTTCAACTCGGGCATCGACTCTGGCAGCAGTCTTCAGGTCGACCTTGCCTTCGACGCGACGGCGACACCTGAGCAGACGCAGCAGGCCGTCGCCCAAGTGCAGCAGGCGATCGATGACTCGTCACTGCACGACGTCATGTACGGCAGTCTTTCGGTCGAACTCGGTGACGTCGATTCGAGCATGAGGTTCTCGCTGCCGATCGAGGTCGACGAGGCCGGCATGCGTGAGCTCGTGCAGACGATGAGCGGGCGGCCAGAGGCCAGAGTCGATCTTACGCGTCTGCACTCATCTCGATATCGCAGCGATCGGCCCGTTGCAGATTTCAGTCAGACGCTGCGCGCCGACACCCTCGGTCAGGCGGTTCCGCAGCTGACATCGACCTTCAGCGCATTGCAGCTGCAGCACGTCGACGTGCGCGATGCCGCCATCACCGTGATGGGCCCGGGCTACGAGACGTATGAGCAAGAGGGCCTGATCGCAGATATCAGCGCAGACGAGCCCGGTCTGTGGAATGACGGCTACGTGCAGCTCTTCGGCGACCTTGACGCCGTGCTCGAGGGGCTGCCAGCGGGCATCGTCCGGCGCCCGTCGTGCACGCTGACGTCAGGGCAGGCGTCGAAGCCGGCGACCGGGCAGACAACAGAACCGGCGACAGAGTGCCGCTTCGAGTTCTACTCCAGCGACGGGCAGACGGGGGTGAGAGGTCTTGACGCCGACGAATTCTGGCAGCAGACGATCGCTGCCATCGAGCAGGTGTTCGCGAAGCACGGAGGCGCTTACACCCTTGACGCCACCGTCGAGGGGAGGTCCTACCCGATGCAGTCGTCAGGCGGTTCCGCGTCTGGGCCCGAGAGTGCTTCGCCGTCACCCCGGTAGCAGGTGCTCGCCGCGTCGCTTCGATCGGGTGAGTGACCAGAGAGACGGCACGAGCGTGTTAGCCTACAACTTTGGAATGTCTGCCTTCGACTTCTCGTTGTCGAGGGTGAGAGCGAACGAGGTATAAGGGCATGAGTGTGTCATCCGAGCGTGCGGCCGACGATGCCCAGACGTCGTCGGGAGGTCACCGGAGCACCTCGGAACAGGCCGCCGCTGCGCAGCCTTCGCCGACACCCGCGGCTCGGCCCGGCACCGATGCCGCGATCGCCTCTCGGCATGCCGGGGAGTCGCTGCGTGATGTGATCGCGCGCTACTACTCGCTGACCAAGCCAGGGGTGCTCTATGCGAACGTGCTGAGCGCCGTCGCAGGCTTTCTCTTCGGCAGTCAGAACGGCGTCGATCTCTTCTCACTCGTGATCGTCACGGTCGGCACGACGCTGATCGTCGGCTCGGCGACCGTGCTCAACAACGTGCTTGATCGCGACATCGATCAGCGCATGGAACGCACCAAGAAGCGGGCGACCGTCACCGGGGGAGTGCGGGCCAGACGAGCGACGATCTTCTCGATCGTGCTGGGGCTGCTCGGCGCTGCGGTGCTGGGCCTCTGGTCGACGCCGCTGGTGCTCGGCCTCGGAGTGTTCGGCTTCGTCTGCTACGTCTGGCTCTATGGGGCGACCTCGAAGCGCATGTCGTATCACGGCACTCTGGTCGGGTCGGTCTCGGGCGCGGTGCCCATTCTCGCGGGCTATGTGGGGGCCACAGGGCGTGTGGATGCTGGGGCCGTACTGGTCTTTCTCGCGCTGTTCTTCTGGCAGATGCCCGAGTTCTATTCGATTGCGATCTATCGGCGCGAGGAGTACGCGGCCGCAGGCGTTCCTGTGATCACCGTGGTGAAGGGCGTGCCGACGACCATCGTGCACATCTTCGTCTACACAGTGCTGTACGTTGCGAGCGTGGTGCTGCTCGGCGTGCTCGGGTTCGCCAGTCTGACCACCACCAGCGTGTTGGGGCTGCTCGGCGTCGTGTGGATCGCGATCGGCGCGCTCGGCTTCACGACCTCAGACAAGATCGCCTGGTCACACCGCATGTTCGGGTTCTCGCTCGTGTCGATCATGGCGCTGTGCATCATGCTCGGTCTCGATCCCTGGCTGCCGTAGCCGTATCGGCCCTCGCAGCGGCAGACCTGCACGGCGAATAGAGTGATGCCATGGCCATCGCACTCAGCACGCCGCAGATCGCAGCAGCCCGGATCTCTGCGCAGCTGCTCGATGCGGCCGTTCGTGAACCGATGCATTCGCCATGCAGCGCGTCTGCGTCGAATGACGTTCTCGAGGCTGCTGAGCATCTGCTCGCGTTGCAGGGGCAGAACTCCTTCGCCGCTCAATGGGCCCTGGCTCTGCGAACGGGGGCTGCAGCGCAGACGATTCGGGCGGCTTTCGACCAGGGGCTGATCGTGCGCTCTTGGCCGATGCGCTCGACGGTGCACCTCGTGGCGGCGGCAGACATCGGCTGGATGCAGCAGGCCACGAACCACCGCGTGCTCAAAGACTGGCCCAAGCGCCGTGCGCGTCTGCACCTCGATCTTGCCGTCGTCGATCAGGTGCGTGAGATCACTCGCCAGGCTCTGTCGGGCGGGCGACGGCTGCATCGAGATGCCCTGATACAGGTCTGGCAGGATGCCGGGGTCGAGATGCGAGCGGGCTGGTCGTACCACCTGGTGTGGGCGCTCAATCAGCTCGGCGAAGTGGTCTTCGGGCCGATGAACGACAATGGGCGTGATCTCGATCTGGTGCTGGCCGACGAGTGGATCGTCTCACCGCGGGTGCACGAAGGAGACGAGGCGCTGGCCGAGCTCGCCCGACGCTACATTGCCGGTCATGGCCCTGCGACTGCAGCAGATCTCAGCTGGTGGACGGCTCTGACCATGCGAGAGAGCGGCAGGGCGTTGCGCCTCGCCGCATCAGACGATGAAGGTCAGCCGCTCGTGGAATGCGTCGGCCCCAATGACGAGGGGCTGTGGGCGACCGAGAGGCAGCTGCAGAGAGTGCTGGGCGAAGACGGGACGACGGGGCGCACTGGCACTGATGCTCTGGCGGTGACCTTGGCGCTGCCTGCCTTCGACGAGGTTCTGCTCGGCTATAAGGACCGTTCGGCCGTGCTCGACCCGAAGTTCGGGCCGCTGGTCATGTCGAAGAACGGTCTGGGGCAGCCCACCGTGCTGAGTGACGGTCGCATCCGTGGTGTGTGGAAGACCAAGACCGCTGAAGTCAGCCTGTTCGCTGGCGAGAAGATGAGCACGCGTGGTTCGGCAGCCCTCAAGCGCTCGATGCAGGCCTACGGACGTTTCAGCGCGGGAAGCGGCTTGGTGGAGCGATAGCGGAAGTCTGCCGAGAAGGCACCAATAAGGTGCCACATGATAGGTGCTGCCAAGATATAAGGTCCAGAATAAGGTGCCACACGTTTTCACGTTTCGGGCTGTGCCCTTATATTTCCTAGTGCTGGGGTACCTGGACTCGAACCAAGAATAACGGTACCAGAAACCGTCGTGTTGCCAATTACACCATACCCCAAGGGTAGTTGCGCATCCGTGTGCACGTTTGCGAACCGAGAGTCAACGATAGGACATTCTCATCCAGAACACAACTCGGGCTCGAAGAGGCTCTGCGCAGCGCCGTACGATGGGGGAGTGACCACCACCCAGCCTGCCGTTTTCGAGCGCCTCTCGGTGCAGCAGTGGCGGGTGCGCGAGGCTCGGCACAGGCAGCGCGCAGATCAGCTCACCGCTGGCTGGCGCAGGCGTCGACAGACCGGCGAGGCCAACGAGGTCGAAGACTTCCTCTTCACCTACTACTCGTATCGGCCTGCGCTGCTGCGGCGCTGGCACCCGGGCGCAGGCATCAGACTCGAAGGAGCATCCGCCGAACCGCGTGCCCAGTGGCGCTGGTACGCGACCCACGAGGCCGACGTGCTCGTCGATGCGGGTGCCTTTCTCGCCGACCGCGCCGACACGGTCGGCTTCGTCGAAGGCCTGCTGCGCCGCACCGCTGCACGCCGCGCCAAGCTGGGCTGCTCCTGCCTGCACGAGTGGGCGATGGTCTATGGCATGCGCGACGGGCAGGAGCGGCATACGAAGCTGCCACTGCGCCTGGGTCATGCCGGCACCGATGCCGTGGTCGAGTCGAGCCGCATCGAGTGCACGCACTTCGACGCCTTCCGCTTCTTCACACCCGTCGCCCGACCGCTGAACGCACTGCAGCCGACGCGCGAGACGCAGACGGAACTCGAACAGCCGGGCTGTCTGCACGCGAACATGGATCTCTACAAATGGGCCATGAAGCTGGGCCCGATCATTCCCGGCGAGCTGCTGATCGACACATTCGAACTCGCTCGCGAGGTGCGAGATCTCGACATGCAGGCATCGCCCTATGACGTGCGTCGTTTCGGCCTCGAACCGGTGCGCATAGAGACGCAGCAGGGGCGGCGGGAGTTCGCCGTGCGACAGCAGAGCTTCGCGTCACGAGCCAACGTGCTGCGAGAGCGCATGCTGCAGGCGATCGCGCGGGCGCGGCAGGCGGCGTCGGCGGATGCTGTGGCGAGCCCGCCTGCAGCATCCGGGCCGGGGGAGTCGATCAGTGCGCGTCGACGCCGATGAGCATGCCGACGGCGTAGGTCACGGCCACGGCGATGAGGCCGAGCAGCAGCTGGCGTGCCGCCCCTCTGAACCAGTTGCGCCCTGAGACCTTGGCGGCGATGCCGCCGGCGAGCAGCAGGCCGATGCAGCCGGCGATCAGGCCGGTCATGAGCGAGCCGATGCCGAAGAGGTAGGGCAGAATCGGCACGATCGCTCCCATTGAGAAGAACAGGAACGAGAGCAGGCCCGCGGCGACGGGTGACGGGCGATCATCCGGGTCGATGCCGAGCTCCTGCATGAGATGCACGTGCACAGTGCGGGTCGAGACCGACGTGCTGTGAATCTCGGCGGCTGCCGTGTGTGCGGTCTGCTCGCTCATGCCCATCTGCTGGAACTCACGTGCGAGCTCGGCCTGCTCGCCGACCGGGTTGCGCTTCTGCGCAGCCACCTCGATGGCAATCTCTTTGTCCAGCTGCTCGTTCTGGCTGCGCACCGAGGTGAACTCTCCGAGAGCCATCGAGAACGCACCGGCCAGCAGGCCCGAGATGCCGGTCAGCAGCACCACGTGGTTCGAGGCACCGGCCGCGCCGATGCCGGTGATCAGCCCGATGTTCGAGACCAGGCCGTCCATCGCACCGAAGACCGAGGCACGCAGCCAGCCGCCGCTGACATTCGCATGCGTGTGGTCGTAGGTGTGCGGATTGGTCGGATCGATCACCGTTGCCGCTGCTGACATGGAGTCAGGCCTCCTCGTGAGAACTGGTCTTCTGGGTGCGGATGCTGCTCGCAATGGGTGCCATCGCCGCGTCTGAAGGCCACCGTAGAACGAGAGATCGGGTCAACACCACCGTCATCTGGGTGTTCGGCGGTGAGAACTTTATCGATCTGCAACGTCGAATCCTGACGACGGTGCGGTGGTGCGGCTAGGGTGGAGGGCGACAGACTGGAAAGGAACCGCAGTGACCGCAGAGGTTACCGGCTTGCTCCCTAGCGTCTCGCTGATCATCCCGGCGTACAACGAGGAAGAGCGCATCGAGGCGTGCCTGCGGGCGGCGATCGCACAGACCGTGCCGCTCGACGAAATCATCGTCGTCGACAACCGCAGCACCGACGGCACCGCAGACACGGTGCGGCGTGTGGCTCGACAGCACCCGAATCAGGTCGTCCGTCTGATCGCTCAGAACGAGCGTCAGGGGCTTATACCCACTCGTGACGCGGGGTTCGACGCCGCTACCAGTGATGTGCTCGGCCGTATCGACGCTGACTCGCTGCTGGCTCCGGAGTGGAGCCGAGAGGTGCGGCGTGCCTTTCGCAACCAGCACATCAGTGCGCTTACGGGCCCGGTCATGTATTACGACATGCCTTTTCGTCGTTTCGGCCTGCGTGCCGACGATCGGTTTCGCAAGCTGCTGATGCGACTGAACCGGGAATACCGGTTCGTCTTCGGCAGCAACATGGCGGTGCGGGCCGACGCTTGGAACCTGATTCGCGACGAGGTGTGCCCCGATGAGGGCGATCTGCTGCACGAAGACATCGACCTGTCGATTCATCTCGCCGAGAACGGACTGTTCGTGGGCTACGAGTCGAACATGGTCTGCGGGATCTCGGCGCGACGCATGGACTCCAAGTTCCGCGACTACAGCGACTACGTGCAGCGCTTTCGCCGCACCTACCGCGCGCACAGCCTCAACCGCGGCCTTGAGCGCATTCCCCAGGCCGTGCTCTACATGATCTATCCTTCTCTGCACGGGCTGCGACAGATCAGACATCTCGGCACAGAAGACGTCGAGCGCAGCAGTCTGCCGAGCGTGCCTGTGCTCAGTCGTCGTTGAGTGCGACAGCGTAGTCTGGGCAGCATGATCGACGACATCAAGAAGCGTGCTCTGCATCGCGTGCGCATCATCGAGGGGCAGCTGCGCGCCATCGAGCGTCAGATCGAAGACGAAGACTACTGCGTCGACATCGTCACACAGTCACTTGCGGTGCAGCGGTCGCTCGCCTCGTTGAACTCGCTTCTCGTCGAGAACCATCTGCGCACCCATGTGCCGCATATGCTGCAGGCCGGGGGAGACGAACGCGAGCGCGCCATCGATGAGATGGTGCGCCTCTACGGCATCAAAGGTCGAGCCGACTGAACCCTGCGGGCGCAGACGACACGCCCGAAACATGCGCCGGAATTGGTGTGTGTGATCGAAACTGTGGCATAATCATCTGGTTGCTTACAGACGGCCCCATCGTCTAGCGGCCTAGGACATCGCCCTCTCACGGCGGTAACGCGGGTTCAAATCCCGCTGGGGTCACCAAGAGCTCAAGGCTCGTATTCAGTCACTCGGCTGATGCGGGCCTTTTGCATTGCCGCTTCCCATCCCGACTGCATATTCGCATGGCGAATGTCTGCGCGTTCGGCCGACACGAAGAAATGGAGCTGCGATGGCGCAGACGACGAAGTCAGGCGTGAGCGCGTCGGTCTCGGCATCGGTGATGTTCGGTCTGATCTCGCTGCTGACCAGCGAGCTGTCGGCGTTTACCTCAGAAGAGGTCACTGCCTGGCGGATCGTCTGCATCGTCGTGCTGATGGCAGTCTTCTTCACGGTGCACCGGGACTGGGACGCCATCGGGCGCCTGATCCGCCGCATCCTCCATGACCCCCGCCGTATTCTGGTGCTGCTGGGCTGCTCGGCTATGGTGACCGCACAGATTTGGGTGTTCATTTGGGGGCCGATGCACGGGCACGCGCTCGACGTCTCGCTGGGCTACTTTCTGATGCCGCTCGTTGTGGTCGCCGCCGGCCGTTTTCTCTTCAAAGATCGTCTTGATCGCTGGCAGTGGGCGGCCGTCGCGCTCGCGGCCGTCGCCGTGATCATCGAAGTGCTCGTCGTCGGCGGGTTCTCGTGGCCGACCGCGTTGGTGGGCTTCGGGTATCCCGTCTACTTCGCCGTGCGCCGTGCGGCCGGCATGGACGATGTGCGCGTGTTCTGGCTCGAGATGCTGCTTGCTGCTCCGGTCGCGGTCTGGCTGCTCTCTCAGGGGGATGTCGCAGGCACGCTGGCGCGACAGGCTGGCCCGGCCTGGTGGTCCTTCGTTGCGCTCGGCGTGCTCAGTGGTGTGGCGATGATGCTGTATATCCTCGCCAGCGGCCGACTGAACCTCACTCTCTTCGGCATGCTCAGCTATCTCGAGCCGGTGCTGCTCTTCGCCGCTGCGCTGCTGCTTGGGGAGCAGCTGCTGACAGCTGATCTGTTCGTCTACACCGTCATCGCGGCGGCCCTGGTATGCATGCTCATCTCTGGGCTTCTCCCGCTGCTGCGGAGAGGTCGTTCGGGTCGTCTGTCGCGCTGAGCGCCAGCCAGACCTTTGTGCGGGTCTCGAAGGTGTCGAGGTCGAGATCGAGCAGAGAAGCTGCACGAGCGACTCTGTTGCGCACAGTGTGCCGGTGCACGCCGAGACGCGTTGCAGCGGCTTCGGCTTGGCCGTTCTCTTCGAGCCAGACCCGCAGTGTGCGGCGCAGCTCTGCGCCCTCTGACGCATGGCGCTGATCGAGGGGCGCCAGGAGCTGCGCCGCCACGACCTCGAGCATCGAGCCGCGCAGCAGCGTGGGCCAGCCGGCATCGGACAGATCGTCATAACGGACGACCGCTCCGGGTTCGGCGTCTGCGACGACGCGTCTCGCCTGCTGAATCAATCGGCTGAGCGGCAGATTCGTGCTGAGCTGTGAGATGCCGGCCCCCACATGTTCGCGCAGGCAGACATCCAGGACCGCGTCAAGGTTCTCGCCCGGCGCGACGATGGTGGCCCGGCCGTCACGCAGTCCCCAGAAGATCATGCAGTCGCGCTGCATGCGGTCGAGTGCATCGACCAAGGCGGTCGTGGTGCTGTTCAGCGCGATGACTGTGCGCTCACCCGTCGGAAGTGTCTCATTCCAGAGCCGCTCTGCGAGCCGATTGGCCAGAGCGATGCTTCCTGACGCGGCGATCTCGATGACGCCGTCGCGCAGCACGTGCTGCTGCCGATTGATCGTTCGGTTGAACTCCAAGGTGATGCCGGTGAGCGCTAGAACCGACTCGACGACGTCCAGCTGCACGCCGTCGAGGCGGCTCACTCCGCTGAGCACGAGCATGCCGGCGAGCTTCGGCGGCGCACCGATGGTCTGCACGATGAACTCAGCGCCGTCGGCGCTGATGCGTGCGGCCGAACGTGTGCCGCTTCGGGTCAGACGCTCCATGGCATCGGTGAGTTCCTGCAGCTGAGAATGGGGAAGCGGACGCTGCCTGGCTGAGCCCATCAGCTGGCCGGAGCTGTCGAAGATGGCCACCCCACAGTTCAGCTGCTTGGCAAGCTCCTGCAGCAGGTCGCCCAACCGATTCGACCGCATTGCCGCTCGTGAGATGGCGCGCTGAGCGTCGAGTCCCCACTGAATGTGCTGCTGGTGCTCGCTGTCGAGCAGGTCGTCGGCCGTGCGTATCACCGCGAGAAACGGCACGTGATACGGCACCTCGACAAGAGGCAGGCCGCGCCTGCGACAGGCGTCGACCAGCCCCTCGGGGGGCTCTGCCCACGTGAGACCGGTGCCCAGCCCCATGCCCACGAGGCCGCCGTCGCGCAGCCGACCCACGTACTGGCCGTAGTCGAACCCCTCGACGTCGAACTGCGCTCCGTCGGTCAGGAGCATCTGGCCGGCCGGAAGAAAACGCATCGGATCCACGAGGTTGGAGCTGTACACCCATTCGAGCGGAGCATCGAGCAGCTCGACCGTTTCGGCACCCGTCTCGTCTCCGACGACGGGGCGCAAGGCCAGTTCGCTGATGCCGAGCAGGCGACGTATCGTGACAGGCATGGACAGATTGTACATTGAATGGTGGTCAGATATCCGCGACGTACATGCCAAATGGCGGCGTTGTGACCGTAATGTCAATGCCAGAAAAGTGCATTCCGGCACCTTCAGCTCGAACTGCCCAACGTCGGGCTCGCCACGTCTGCGGCGTGCCATCGACATCGGTATCTGTCGCAAACGAATGGAGTACGTCTCATGACTGAACAGAGCATCCCCGTCGGCGGGCCCACCCTCGCCCAGCACCGCAACCTTGTCACCGAGATTCCCGGCCCGAAGTCGCGTGTGCTGCACGAGCGCAAGGTCGCCGCAGTGAGCGCCGGCGTCGGCGTCATGCTGCCGACCTACGTCGTCGCCGCAGGCGGAGGCGTGATTCTCGACGTCGACGGCAACACCCTGATCGACTTCGCCTCAGGCATCGCCGTCACCGGTGTCGGCAACTCGGCTCCAGAAGTCGTCGACGCCGTGCAGCACCAGGTCGCACAGTTCACGCACACGTCGTTCGCCACGGTTCCGTACGAGTCGTACATCGAGGTCTCAGAGCGTCTGAACGAGCTGACTCCGGGCAGCTTCGAGAAGCGCACCGCACTGTTCAACTCGGGCGCCGAAGCCGTCGAGAACGCAGTCAAGATCGCGCGCAGCTTCACCGGAAAAGACGGCATCGTCGCCTTCGACCATGCCTTCCACGGGCGCACCAACCTGACCATGGGCCTGACCGCAAAGGCCGCGCCGTACAAGAGCCACTTCGGCCCGTTCGCGAACGAGCTCTATCGGGTTCCCGGGTCATACCCGTATCGTGACGGACTGACCGGCGAAGAGGCCGCGAAGCGCACGATCAGCGCCATCGAGAAGCAGATCGGTGCCGACTCGGTCGCCGCGATTCTGCTTGAGCCGATTCAGGGCGAGGGCGGCTTCATCGTTCCAGCCGAGGGCTTCATGGCAGCACTGGTCAAATGGGCGCACGAGAACGACGTGCTGTTCATCTCTGACGAGATCCAGACCGGTCTGGCGCGCACGGGGCGACTGTTCGCCTCGGAGTACGAAGGCATCGAGCCCGACCTCGTCACGACCGCCAAGGCGATCGGCGGAGGCCTGCCGCTTTCGGCGGTCACCGGCCGTGCCGACGTGATGGATCACCCACAGGCCGGCGGCATCGGCGGTACCTACGGAGGCAACCCGGCTGCCTGTGCTGCAGCGCTCGCCGTCTTCGACAAAGTCGTCGACGAGAAACTGGCCGACCGTGCCCTGCACATCGGCGAGGTCATCACGAACCGTATGCACGAGCTGCAGCAGAACGATCCCCGTATCGGAGAGGTGCGCGGTCGTGGAGCTCTGCAGGCCATCGAACTGGTGCACCCAGAGACCAAGGAGCCGGACGCCCAGCTCACGCACAAGATCGCCGAGTACGCGCACAAGAACGGCGTCGTGCTGCTGACCGCCGGCACCTATGGCAACGTCATCCGCTTCCTGACGCCGCTGGTCATCTCTGACGAGGTGCTCAACGACGGCCTCGACGTCATCGTCCAGGCGTTCAAGGAGAACTGAGCATGACCGAGCTCATCGACTACGCCCGCTCGGTCAGCGGCCTCTGGATCGACAACGAGTTCGTCGATGCGAAATCGGGAGAGACCTTCGCGGTCATCGACCCGAGCACCGAGGATGCGTTCGTCGAGGTGGCCGATGCCGGGCTGGCCGACGCCGATCGTGCGCTGGCGTCAGCACACGAGGCGCAGATCGCCTGGGCGAAGGTGGCACCGCGGCAGCGCGGCGAGGTGCTGAGACGTGCGTTCGAGCTCATGATCGAACGCCGTCAGCAGCTCGCCGAGCTGATCTCTCTTGAGAACGGCAAAGCGCTCTCTGACGCGATCGGCGAGGTGACCTATGCGGCGGAGTTCTTCCGCTGGTTCGCCGAAGAGGCCGTGCGCATCGAGGGGGAGTACCTCACCGCGCCGGCAGGTGGGGTGCGCAACCTGGTCACACGCCGACCCGCCGGGGTCGCGGTGCTGGTCACACCGTGGAACTTTCCCGCCGCGATGGCCACACGCAAGATCGGGCCTGCGCTCGCCGCCGGATGCGCGACCGTGCTCAAACCGGCCGGTGAGACACCCCTGACCGCTTTGGCGATCGCGCAGATCCTCGCTGAGTCGGGACTGCCTGCCGGGCTCGTCAATGTGCTGCCGTCATCGCACACGGCTGAGCTCGTCGATCATCTGCTCGACGACCAGCACGTTCGGGTGATCTCGTTCACCGGTTCGACTCCGGTCGGCAAGGTGCTGCTGCGCAAGGCTGCCGACCGTGTGCTCAACACGGCTATGGAGCTGGGCGGCAACGCCGCTTTCGTGGTGACGGCGGATGCCGACGTCGAGGCGGCGGTGGAGGGAGCGCTGACTGCGAAGTTCCGCAATGGCGGTCAGGCCTGTACCGCTGCGAACCGATTCTTCGTGCACGCAGACATCGCAGAGAGGTTCACTCGTCGTTTCATCGAGCGCGCGGCTGATCTCGCTGTGGGGGCGGGCCTCGCCGAGGGCACCGACATCGGCCCGCTGGTCAACCGCAAGTCGGTCGACAAGGTGTCAGAGCTCGTCGCCGCCGCGGTGCGTGAGGGTGCGACCGTCGCGTATCAGTCCGAGGTTCCTGAGACGGGGTACTACGCCCCGGTGACGGTGCTGACCGACGTGACTCCGGCATCCCCGGTGTTCGCCGAAGAGATATTCGGGCCGGTTGCCTCGATCGCGACCTGGTCTGACGAGGATGCCCTCATCGCATCGGTGAACGACACCGATTACGGGCTGGCTTCGTACGTGTTCGCAGGTGAGCTGCGACATGCCGTCGACATCGCCAACCGTATCGATGCCGGTATGGTCGGCGTGAATCGCGGGCTCGTCTCCGATCCGTCAGTGCCGTTCGGCGGCTTCAAACAGAGCGGCGTCGGGCGTGAAGGCGGGCACGAGGGCATTGAGGAGTATCAGGAGACGCAGTACTTCAGCGTCGCCTGGCCCGGGGCCTGAGACGTTCGTCTGACAGCGCCGGTCGGCGTTTGGAGGCTGCGGTGCCGCAGGAGGAGAACTCCAGCGGCACCGCAGCCTCTTTCCTGTGTCAGGACGAATCAGGCCGTCTGTACAGGGCTGTACATGTCGGCCAATCGGTGGACGATTCGGCCAGTTTGCGTAACCCAGCGTTCACGTTGATGCTGCATAGACTTTTGCACGATTCCACAGAGGGACACAGGGAATTCGAGTCGGTGCACAGCCACTCGCAGAACCTGTCCAGAAACAATCTCTTCGCCGCGGTGCGGCGAGGAATGAATAGAGGAACCACATCATGAGTTCTGAGAAGAACGAGAAGCCGACGACTCCGCCAACGGAGGCGGTGTTCACAGTCGGCGAGCTTGACCGTGCCGAGCCGGAACCACGCCTGGCGGGCACGCTGAAACCTCGCCACCTCTCGATGATCGCCCTGGGCGGCATCATCGGAGCCGGCCTGCTGGTGGCGTCCAGCAACGCGATCATCTCGGCGGGCCCCGCCGTCATCATCTCGTATGCCCTCGCGGGCATCGTGATCATCCTGGTGATGCGGATGCTCGGAGAGATGGCCTCGGCGAGTCCGGACACCGGCTCGTTCTCGACCTACGCCACGAAGTTCATCGGGCCGTGGGCGGGGCTGTCGATCGGCTGGCTGTACTGGTGGTTCTGGGTGGTGGTCGTCGGTATCGAGGCCACAGCGGCAGCCAAGATCATCACGAAGTACCTGCCCGGACTGGACCAGTGGATTCCCGCTCTCGTGATCACCGTGCTGTTTCTCGGGCTCAACCTGGTCTCGGTCAAGAGCTTCGGTGAGATGGAGTTCTGGTTCGCCGGCATCAAGATCGTCGCGATCACGCTGTTCATCCTCTTCGGCATCGGCTTGGTGACCGGGATCATCCCGAGTGCGCACCAGGGCGTCGACTACGGTGCACAGGGAGGATTCATGCCGAACGGCATCTCTGGCATCTTCGTCGCGCTGCTGCCGGTCATCTTCTCGATGTTCGGCGCTGAAGTGGCCACCGTGGCCGCAGGCGAGTCGGAGCACCCGGCGCACGCTGTGCGCAAAGCGGTCAACTCGGTCATCTGGCGAATCCTGCTGTTCTACATCGGATCGATCACCATCATCGTGCTGCTGCTGCCACACGACCAGGTCGTTTCGGGCAAGTCTCCCTTCGTGAGCGCACTGGAGTACGTCGGCATTCCAGGCGTCGACGTGGTCATGGACTTCGTCGTGCTGACGGCCCTGCTGTCGACGCTCAACGCATCGCTGTACACCGCATCGCGCATGGCCTACTCGCTGGCCGGTCGTGGTGAGGCCCCGCGGGCATTCCGCAAGGTCAACAGGCACAACACTCCGTACGTGGCCATTTTCGCTTCGGCCATCGTCGGCCTGATCTCGGTGGTCCTGAACTACACGGTGCCCGACTACGTCTTCGCGTTCCTGGTGAACTCGACCGGTGCGACCGCCATCTTCGTCTGGCTCGTCATCGCCGTGTCTCAGCTGCGCAGCCGCCGCATGCTCGCGAAGCAGGGTGTCGTCCCGGGCAAGGCCAACGGCACCATCAAGATGTGGGGCTTCCCGTACATCACCTGGATCGTGATCGTCGCCCTGGTCGCCCTGCTCGCCTACATGACGTTCAACAAGAGTCTGCAGACGCGCATCGAGCTCTACGTGAGCCTGGTCGTCGCCGCAGTGAGCGTCGTGGCCGGTCTGATCGTGCAGCGCCGCCAGAAGCGTCTGGGGCTGCTGTCCGACGGCTCCCCGGCGAGTGCGCAGAGCACTGACGCCGAGTCGAAGTAAGGTTGCTGCCATGACAGAACTCAGCAAACCAGAGATCGACTTTCCGACCGGGCCGGCTCCTGAGAGCCTCGAGATCGAAGACGTCGTCGTCGGCAGCGGTGCAGAGGCCACCGCGGCCTCGACCGTCGAGGTGCACTACCTCGGCGTCGGCTTCGAATCGGGTGAGGAGTTCGACTCGTCGTGGGGACGCGGCGAATCGATCACCTTCCCGCTGCGCAACCTGATCAAAGGCTGGCAGGTCGGCATCCCCGGCATGAAAGTCGGCGGTCGGCGCAAGCTGATCGTTCCGCCGCATCTCGCCTACGGGCCTGCCGGCAGCGGCCACCCGCTGAGCGGCCAGACCCTGATCTTCGTGATCGATCTGCTCGACGTGAAGTGAGTCGATGAACCCAGACGGCAGCGTCCGTCGTCGAGAGGCGGCGCCCCGGTGGGGAAACCAGGCGGGGCCCCGCAGGCGCAGGGCGCGGGGGGGGATGCCGG
>NZ_WBKE01000001.1:663381-1015564 GCF_008831225.1 Pseudoclavibacter sp. CFCC 13611
CTCCCCCCCCCCCCCCCGGGGGCGGCGGGGCCCCGCCCCCCCCGGTTGGCCCCCGCGGGCCCCCGCCTCTCTGCGTCAGAGCTCGTCGGCGATGCCGGAGTTCGGCTGCACGCGCAGGCGTGCCTTGGGCAGGTGCCAGCCACGCCAGATCGCGAGCACACGGATCGTGGCGATGGTCAGCACGGCGACCACCGTCGCAGTGAGGTCTCCGATGCCAGCCACGTGCAGCACCCAGTACATGACCGCACCGGCGAACGACGCGGCGGCGTAGATCTCTCGCACGAGCAGCGTCGGGGGAGACTGCGCGACCAGCAGATCTCGAATGATCTCGCCCGTCACCCCGGTGAGCACAGCCAGGATGAAGACGGCCAGCGGCGTCGCATCCGCCGCGATCGCGGCCTTGGCCCCGATGACCGACACGATCGCCAGACCGGCGATGTCGGTCAGTTCGAGCAGCCAGCGGGGAATGATGACGAAGCGGACGAGGACGAACGCCGCGATGGCGACGGAGAGCACCGTGGCCAGAATGACGGGATCGTGCATCCAGTAGACCGGAGTGTTGCCGAGCAGCGTCTCACGGAGCGTGCCGCCACCGACGGCGCAGAGCAGCCCGACCAGCAGCGCACCGAAGAAGTCGAGGTGCGCACGCGCAGCAGCGAGAACGCCGCTGACGGCGAACGAGCTGATGCCGATCAGATAGACGATGCGAATGATCGCGTCCGCATCCATCTCAGCGCTCCGACTTGCGCAGGGCGTCCTCCAACGCGACCCAGCTGAGCATCGCGCACTTCACACGCATCACATAGCGGCTGACGCCGCCGAGAGCGACCGCGTCTCCGAAACGCTCGACATCCGGTTCACGCTGACCACGAGAGTGCATGACGTCGCGGAACTCGCCGATCAGCTCGAGGGCTTCGTCGCGCGACTTGCCCTGCAGCAGATCGGTCAGCAGCGATGCGCTCGCCATCGAGATGGAGCAGCCGTCACCCTGCCAGCCGATCGACTCGATGCGGTCGTCGGCGTCTAACCGCACGCCGAGCGTGATCTCGTCGCCGCATGTGGGGTTGACCTGGTGGGAATGCCCCGTCCAAGTGCCGTCGGCAAATGTGCCGTCTCCGCGGCGCTCCCGCGACTCCTCGATGATGACGGTCTGGTAGAGATCCTGCAGGCCGCTCAACGGTCTGCTCCGAAGAAACCGCGAACGTCTGAGAGCCCGTTGAGGAAGGCGTCGACTTCGGCCTCGGTGGTGTACAGGTAGACGCTCGCCCGCGTCGAGGCGGTGACGCCGTAGCGTCGATGCACCGGCTGGGCGCAGTGATGGCCCACGCGAACGGCGATCCCGCGATCGTCGAGGAACTGCCCGACATCGTGCGCGTGCACACCGTCGACATCGACCGAGACCATACCCGCACGATCGACGCCGGCGGCAGGACCGAGCAGACGCACGCCCGGAATCTGCGAGACGCCTTCGGCGAGACGCTGACCGAGCGCATGCTCATGCGCGGCGATGCGGTCGAGCCCGATGTGCGACAGGTAGTCAGTGGCGGCACCGAAGCCGACGGCTTGGGCGACCATCTGCGTTCCCGCTTCGAAGCGGGTGGGCGCAGGCATGAAATCGGTGTGCTCCATGGTCACCGTCGTGATCATCGACCCGCCGGTGATGAACGGCGGCAGCGCGTTGAGCAGCTCGCTGCGACCGTACAGCGCGCCGACTCCTGTCGGCCCGAGCATCTTGTGCCCGCTGAAGGCGGCGAAGTCGACGCCGAGTGCGTGCAGATCGAGCGGAAGGTGCGGCGCCGACTGGCAGGCGTCGAGCACGGTGTAGGCGCCGGCGGCCTGCGCCAGCTCGACGAGGCGGCCGACCTGGTTGATGGTGCCGAGCACGTTGGAGACGTGAGTGAACGCCAGCACCCGGGTGTGCTCTCCGATCAGGCCCTCGGCTGCATCCATGTCGAGCGCGCCGTTGTCTGACAACGGGATGTAGCACAGCGTGGCGCCGGTGTGCGCGGCCACCTCCTGCCAAGGCACCAGATTGGCATGATGCTCCATCTCAGTGACGACGATCTCGTCACCGGGCCGCAGCACGAACCGCTGCGCGGCCTCGCCTCCGCGACCCGCCGTGGCATTGACGAACCCATAGGCGACGGCGTTCAACGCCTCTGTGGCGTTCTTCGTCCATGCGATCTCGTCGTCGTCTGCACCGACGAACGACGCAACCTTGTGCCGCGCCTCTTCGAAGAGCTCGGTGGCCTCGCCGGCGAGAGTGTGCGCCCCGCGATGAACTGCGGCATTGCGCATCTCATCGAACTCCTGCACGGCGTCGAGCACACTGATCGGCCGCTGCGCTGTGGCGCCCGAGTCGAGATAGATCAGCTGGTGATCGCCGATGCGTCGCTCGAGCAGGGGAAAGTCGTTGCGAATTCTCTCAATCTCTTCTGGAAGGAGAGTCTCGACTGAAGACATGCAGAATCCTTTGCGTTAAGGGCTGATCCAAGGATAGATCGGTCGTCAGCCGGACGAAAGGGTACGCGCCTGCGCGCCACGATGACGAATTGTTTCACAAACTGTCAGCGAGATTTTGCCCGATCCCGATTGACCGCCAGACTTGAATGGTTGTACTCACGATGAAAGGCAGCACCTTGAGAATCTCGAAAAAGAAACTGTTCGGACTGGCCGTGGCGATCCCGTTGGTCGGAGCCATGCTCACCGGCTGCGCAAGCGGCGGCAGCTCTGACGCTGCGAAGGGCAGCGAGTCGAACCCGGTCAAGATTGGCGTCGTCGGTAAGAGCGACCCGCAGTGGGCCGCATTCGAGAAGGCCGCCACGGCAGAGGGCATCCACGTCGACATCGTCGACTTCACCGAGTACACCCAGCCGAACCCGGCACTCGCCGAGAAAGAGCTCGACCTCAACGAGTTCCAGCACATCATCTACCTGGCCAACTCCAATGTGAAGAACAACCAGGATCTGACGCCGATCGGCGCGACGGCGATCTACCCGCTCGGTCTCTACTCGAAGACGCATGACAGCATCGACCAGATTCCAGAGGGAGGCACCGTAGCAGTGCCCAACGACGAGACCAACCGGGCTCGCGCCTTGGGCGTGCTGGTCGACGCCGGGCTGATCAAGCTGAAAGGAGAGTGGACTGCCGTCGCAGACTCCCGTGACGTCGACGAAGCCGCGTCTAAGGTCAAGGTGAAGGAGCTCTCCGCCGATCAGACGGCGAATGGTCTGCAAGACCTCGACGGTGCGGTCGTCAACAATGACTTCCTGAAGAACGCCGATCTCGTGGGCAAAGAGCCGCTCGCGCAGTCGAAGCCCGACGCTGAGAGCGCCAAGCCGTACATCAACATCTTCGTCTCCCGTGCTGAAGACAAAGACAACGAGACCTACCTCAAGCTCGTGAAGATCTTCCAGGAAAACGCAGACGTGCAGGCCGCGCTGCAGGAGGCCTCAGGTAACACTGCGACGCCTCTGACCACCTCGGCGTCTGAGCTGCAGGAGCTGCTCAAGACGACACAGGATCAGATCACGAACAAGGCCTGATCTCGATCAGCCAGAGAAGACCGGAGAGGCGGAACTCGGTTCCGGCCCTCCGGTCTTTCTGGGCGTGGTGCCTGGTGAATGACGTCTGAGCCTGCAGCACACCGCCCACCGGGTATCCTCGGGCAGGGAACCCACACGCCGGAAGGAAAGTCAGTATGGCACTCATCACTCTGAACGGGGTGTCGAAGACCTACCCTGCGCCAAAGCGCGGAGCCGAGCCGATTCTGGCCGTCGACGACGTTGATCTTGAGGTCGACGAAGGAAGCATCACTGCCATCATCGGTTACTCCGGTGCCGGCAAGAGCACGCTCGCCCGACTGATCAATGCGCTCGAACCGGCCACGTCAGGTCGCATCGTGGTCGACGGGCGCGAGATCACCGCGCTGAACGAGCGAGATCTGAGACGGGCACGCCTCGACATCGGCATGATCTTTCAGCAGTTCAACCTGCTTGAGTCGAAGACCGTCGCGAAGAACATCGAGTTCCCGCTGCGAGTCGCCGGGCGAGATCGTGCCGAACGTCAGGCGCGCGTCCAGGAGATGCTCGACTTCGTCGGTCTGAGCGATCGCAGCCGCAACTACCCCGAGCAGCTCTCCGGCGGGCAGAAGCAGCGTGTCGGCATCGCTCGTGCGCTCGCGACCTCACCCCGCATCCTGCTCGCCGACGAGGCGACGAGCGCGCTCGACCCCGAGACGACTCAAGAGGTGCTCGCCCTGCTGAGCCGGGTCAACCGCGAGTTCGGCGTCACGATCGTCATCATCACGCATGAGATGGACGTCGTGCGCAGCATCGCCGACCACGTGGTCGTGATGGAGCACGGGCGCGTCGTCGAGCAGGGCGAGGTCTACGACACGTTCTCGAACCCGAAGCAGAACGTCACGCGCAGATTCGTGCGCACACTGGTGAGTCCGACCCCGCCCGAGACCGAGATGCAGGAGCTCCGCGCTCTGCACCCCGGCCGCCTGCTCAGCGTGCGGGTGCTCGACGGCGACACTGCTCAGAAGGCTCTCGAACATGCCGCAGCAGACCGCGACGGCCTCGATCTCGAGCTGATCTACGGCGGGGTCAGCACGATCCAGGGCCGCGGCTTCGGCTACCTGCTCTATGAGGTCACTGGCTCGACGCCGGTGGTCGCCGAATTCATCGCGACAGCCGTCGACGACGCAAACATCGAAGAGGTGGCCTGACATGAAGCCCATCGACTGGAACCAGACCATTCCAGATCTCATCGCGGCGACCGGCGAGACGCTCTACATGGTCGTCATCGCTGTCGCACTGGGCGGCGTGCTCGGGCTAGTGCTCGGCCTCGTGCTGTACCTGACGCGCAAAGGCAACCTGCTGGCCAACCGGTTCGTCTTCCAGATCATCAACGTGCTGGTGAACTTCTTCCGCCCGATTCCATTCGTCATCTTCATCGCAGCCGTGCAGCCCCTGGCTCGCGCGGTCGTCGGCATCGGCATCGGCATCCAGGCGGCGACGTTTACCATGGTGCTCGCGGCAACCTTCGGCATCGCACGTCTGGTCGAGCAGAACCTGGTCACCGTCAACCCCGGTGTGATCGAAGCTGCCCGGGCGATGGGGGCCGGCCTGCCGCGCATCATCTTCCAAGTGCTGATCCCCGAGGGGCTGGGCGCTCTGATCCTCGGTTACACCTTCGCCTTCGTGGCGATCATCGACATGTCTGCGGTGGCCGGCGTCGTGGGGGCCGGCGGCCTCGGCAACTATGCGATTCAATACGGCTACCGGCAGGCGAATCCGGTTATCACCTGGACAACAGTCGTGATCATTGTGATCATCGTGCAGGTGGTGCAGGGGCTCGGCAACTGGCTCTCGCGGCGACGACTTCGGCGTTAAACGGCAAGGCTACCCGGGCGCCGGTGGGCGTGCCCGGGTGGCCTTGCAGACGCACCCGCGCCAGAACTGCGGATGCCGTGCTGCTGCCGCGATCAGCGCTGCAGCAGTGCGATCAGATCGGCTTTGGTCAGACGGGAGTAGCCGCTCAGACCGCGCTCGCGTGCCAGCGCGCGCAGCTCGACGACCGTCTTCGTGCTGAGATCAGACTGAGCGGGTCGCTTCGCGGCGGCTGCCTTCGACTTCGACGCGCCCTGCTGAGCGGGCTTCGCCACCTTGCCCGCAGCTTCGGCCTTCTTCGGAGCCTTCGGCACGGCCACCTCAGGGGTCGTGACCGTCGAACGCTCTGCCAGGCGCTCCTGTGCGCGTTTGGCGAGCTTCTCGAGCGTCGACTCCAGCTGTTTGGCCTGCTTCTTGGCCCTTTTGCCGGCCTTGTCGGCGAGGCGGCGAGCCTCTTTCACTGCCTTCGCAGCCTTCTCAAAGGCCTCTTCGGCAGCCTTCTCGGCCTTCTTGCTCTTCGACATCGTGATCCAGCCTTCCCAATAGAACTGCACTGGCCTGCTGATCGTATCAACTGCGCGTTAACTAGGATGGAGACATGGTGCAACACGAACAACAGATTCCGGTGCGACTGAGCGAGATCAGAGAGAGCATCGACAACTTCGACGCCGCGCTGATTCACATTCTGGCCGAACGTTTCAAATGCACCAAAGAGGTCGGTGTGCTCAAAGCGCGACACGGCCTGCCGGCGACTGACAGCGACCGCGAGCATCAACAGATCGCGCGGTTGAAAGCGCTCGCCGTCGACTCCAACCTTGACCCGGAGTTCGCCGAGAAGTTCCTCAACTTCATCATCGCCGAAGTGATCCATCACCACACCGAGGCGTCGAACCGTCTGAAGCCCTGAGCGTCTGCTCGTGGAATTCCCGACCGTGCTCACTTGGGTGCTTGGCATCCTGATCGTCATCGACCTGGCCCTGCGACTCGTGGCGCTGTTCATCGTGCCGCGCAACCGCACGCCCGCATCGGGCACTGCATGGCTGATGACGGTCACGTTCTTTCCGCTGATCGGCTTTCTGCTCTTTCTGGCCATCGGCACGAACCACCTGCCGAAGCAGCGCCGCGAGAAGCAGCGTGAGGCCGCCCTGCGCATCAACGGCAAGTCGCCGACGCTGCACGTCGAGACGGCGCTGGGCAATGCGCCCGACTGGTTCGTCGAAGTCATCGATCTCAACCAGCGGCTGGGCGGCATGCCGCTCGTCGGCGGCAATCAGGTGCACATCATGCACGAGACCCTGGAGTCGTATGACGCGATGATCGCAGAGATCGACCGCGCGCAGCAACGGGTGCACGTGCAGTTCTACATCCTCGCCTACGACGAGACGACCGCGCCGTTCTTCGCCGCGCTGCGACGAGCCGTGCAGCGCGGCGTGACTGTACGCATCCTCATCGATTATTGGGCCTCACGCCGCACCCGCGGCTTCGCCCAGACTCGGCGCGAGCTCGATGCCATCGGTGCGTCGTGGGCTTATACGCTGCCGTTCAAACCGATGCGAGGGCACATGCAGCGGCCCGACCTGCGCAACCATCGAAAGATCGTCACCGTCGACGGCGAGGTGGGCTTCACCGGGTCGCTTAATCTGGTGCATCCCAGCTACCACAAGCCGAAGGCGATCAGACGGGGGATGCGCTGGATCGACCTGATGGCCCGCTTCGAGGGGCCGGTGGTCGCCGAGCTCGACGCGGTATTCGCGACCGACTGGTTCATCGAGGTCGGCGAAGAGGTCATCGAGGAGTCGCTGCAGAGACGTTTCGCCCGCAACGTCCATGAGCTGCGCGGGCCGGTGCAGTGCCAGGTGGTTCCCAGCGGGCCGGGCTACGCCAGCGAGTCGAATCTGCAGATGTTTCTGGCGCTGCTCTATCACGCGCGCCACAGCGTCGAGATCGTCAGCCCCTACTTCGTGCCCAACGACGCCATGCTGTACGCCATGGCGAACATTCGCGCTCGAGGAATCAATGTCGACCTCTATGTCTCAGAGATGGCAGACCAGTTTCTCGTACATCATGCGCAGTGCTCCTACTACGAACAGCTGCTGCAAATGGGAGTGCGCATCTGGCGCTATCGAGCACCGGCGCTGCTGCACACGAAGTACGTCATCGTCGACGATCAGGTCTCGGCTCTCGGCTCGAGCAACATGGACATGCGTTCGTTCACGCTGAACATGGAGGTCACAGTGCTGCTCTACGGCGAAGCCACGGCGAACGTGCTGGGCGACATCGCGCGACTCTATCGCAGCAGCAGCGTTCAGCTGACTCTGGGCGAGTGGAGCACGCGCCCGTGGTACAAGCGCATGGCCGACAACATCTGTCGTCTGACATCGGCGTTGCAGTAGCAGTCGGACAGCTGCTCGACAGGTGTATCGTGTATACGTTCGTCGTTGGCCTGACCACCGACGTCAGCACACGGTCACCGCGATCGTGCGTCGCTTCAATGGGGAAGAGTGAAAGAGCGATCAGTCATGAACACACAGATTGATAAGTCCAAGGGCGGCGTCGACCGGCCCAAACAGAAAAAGCCGAAGACCACGTGGCTCTACGTGCTGGTGATCGTCGCAGCGGTCCTGGGCATCGTGTTCGGGTTCGTGGCGCCGCATGCCGCCGTGGCGATGAAGCCGCTGGCCACCGGGTTCGTCTCGCTGATCAAGATGATGATCGTTCCGATCATCTTCTGCACGATCGTGCTCGGCATCGGTTCGATCGCCAAAGCCGCCACCGTCGGCAAGATCGGCGGGCTGGCCCTCGGGTATTTCATCATCATGTCAGTCGTCGCCCTCGCGATCGGTCTCGTGGTGGGCAACATCATCAAGCCGGGCACCGGCCTGGACGTCTCCGAGCTGCTTGCCAACCCGGCCAAGATCCCCGGTGCCAGCGGTGAGGCAACTAATCTCACAGACTTCATACTGAGCATCATTCCGGCGAGCCTCGTCGAGCCGTTCGCCAGCGGCAACGTACTGCCCGGGCTGTTCGTCGCACTGCTCACCGGGTTCGCCCTGCAGGGCATGGGATCGGCCGCCGAACCCATTCTCAAGGCCATCGGTGCGATTCAGAAAGTGGTCTTCCGCATTCTGAGCATGATCATGTGGGTGGCGCCGATCGGTGCGTTCGGCGGTCTGGCCGCCCTGATCGGAGCGACCGGCTGGGGCGGTCTCGGCAGTCTGGTCTCGGTCATGGTGGGCTTCTACGTCACCTGTGCGCTGTTCGTCTTCGTCATTCTGGGAGCGATCCTCTGGCTCGTCGCACGTGTGAACGTCTTCTCGTTCCTGAAGTACCTGGGCAAGGAGTTCCTGCTGATTCTGGCCACCTCGTCATCAGAGAGCGCACTGCCGCGTCTGATCGGCAAGATGGAGCACCTGGGCGTCGACAAAGCGGTCGTCGGCATCACCGTGCCGACCGGCTACTCCTTCAACCTGGACGGCACGGCCATCTACCTGACGATGTCGTCGCTGTTCATCGCTGACGCCATGGGCAACCCGATGTCGATTCAGGAGCAGATCGGTCTGCTGCTGTTCATGATGATCGCCTCGAAGGGAGCTGCGGGCGTCAGCGGCGCCGGCATCGCCACGCTGGCCGGCGGTCTGCAGGCGGCTCGTCCCGACTTGGTCAACGGCGTCAGCATCGTCGTCGGCATCGACCGCTTCATGTCTGAGGCTCGCGCTCTGACGAACTTCGCGGGCAACGCGATCGCGACCGTGCTCGTCGGCACCTGGACGAAAGAGATCGATCACGAGCAGGTCAAGAAGGTGCTGAGCGGCAAGGATCCGTTCGACGAGGCCAACTTCGACGGCGGTCACTGATCGCTGCTGACGGGTCAGGCCTGCGGCAGCAGGTGCGCCTCGTCAGTCTGCAGACACCGTTCAGTCTGTAGACACAGAAGGGGCTCGCCCCGGAATCCTCATTCCGGGGCGAGCCCCTTCGTCATGCACCAAAGAGAATCGTCGGCGCGTCGCCGTCTCAGTGCGTCAGAACAGCTGACGCCAGTTGGTCTGCGCGAGGTCGAGCAGCTCGTCGCCGCGTCCTGACATCACCGTGCGGATGGCGTACAGCGCGAAGCCCTTCATCTGCTCCGCCTTCACCGTCGGAGGCATTGAGAGCTCCTGCCGGTTGGTGACCACGTCGATCAGCGCAGGCCCGTCGTGGGCGAATGCCGCCTCAAGGGCGGGCTTGAGCTCGCTCGGACGCTCGACGCGCTGGCCGAAGATGCCGGCGCCATTGGCGAGGTCGGCGAAGTTCGGGTTCTCCAGGCCGGTGCCGTAGTTCACGAAGCCAGCGGCCTTCATCTCAAGCTCGACGAAGTTGAGCGACGAGTTGTTGAAGACGACCATCTTGACCGGCAGCTTCGACTGCGTCAGCGTCAGCAGGTCGCCGAGCATCATGGTGAGTCCGCCGTCACCGCTGAACGTGACGACCTGGCGATCTGGGTACGCCATCTGCGCGCCGATCGCCTGTGGCACAGAGTTGGCCATCGACCCGTGCGTGAACGAGCCGAGCAGACGGCGGTGGCCGTTCATGGTCAGATAGCGTGCGGCCCAAACCACAGGAGAGCCGACGTCGGCCAGGAACACGGCGTCGTCTGACGCGAGTTCGTCGACGACTTTCGCGACGTACTGCGGATGCAGCGGGCCGTGATCGCGGCGGCCCGGGGTCGCGAGTTCGTCGAGCTTCGCGCGAGTCGACTTGTAGTGTTTGAGCGCGTCTTTGACATGCTCGCGGTTCTGCTTGCGGTCAAGCAGAGGCAGCAGAGCCCGCACAGTGTCGCCGACATCGCCGACCAGACCGATGTCGAGCGGTGTGCGATGCCCGAGCTGCTCACCACGAATGTCGACCTGGATGACAGTCGCATTCTCGGGGTAGAACTGTGGGTACGGAAAATCGGTGCCCAGCATGAGCAGCACGTCAGCCGCATCAATGGCCCGATACCCCGACGCGAAGCCGAGCAGCCCGGTCATGCCGACGCTGAAGGGGTTGTCGTACTCGACGAACTCCTTGCCTCTCAGCGCGTGCACGACCGGCGCGCCGAGCGTGTCTGCGATCTGCACCAGCTCGTCATGCGAGCCCTGAACGCCGGCACCGGCCAGGATGGTCACTTTGTCGGCTCCGTTGAGCACGTTCGCGAGATTCTGCAGCTCGTCGTCGCTGGGGCGCACCACGGGATGCGTCGGTGCGATCTTCGTCACACGGCTGTCGAGAGCTTCGGTGAGTGCGACGTCTCCGGGGATGACGAGAACGGCGACACCACGACGCTCGATCGCCGTGCGCATGGCGATCTCGAGCAGCCGAGGCATCTGCTTCGCGTTCGAGACCAGCTCGGCGTAGACGCTGCACTCGCGGAAGAGATCCTGCGGGTGGGTCTCTTGGAAGTAGCCGGTGCCGACCTCTTCGCTGGGGATGTGTGCGGCGATGGCGAGCACTGGAGTGCGGGAGCGGTTGGCGTCGAAGAGTCCGTTGATCAAGTGCAGGTTGCCCGGGCCACACGAGCCGGCGCAGACGGCGATCTCTCCGGTCAGCTGCGACTCCGCGCCTGCGGCGAAGGCCGCTGACTCCTCGTGACGCACCTGTACCCAGTCGATGCCGTCGCTGGTGCGGATGGCATCGGTGATGCCGTTGAGGGAGTCACCTGCGACTCCGTAGATTCGTGAGACACCGTTCTGTTCAAGGGTGTCGATGAGATTCTGAGCGATCGTCGTCATGGTGCTCTCCTCTGACAAGGTCTAGTGGGGTTAACGCGACGCTGCCGACTATACCGCTGTGGCTCTCGGCGAGACATGCTAGAGTTGCCACCTGCGAAGGGGAGTATCCCGATATCGTTTGGTCGTCAATACGCCAGATGCCATCATCTGACCGGCCGGCGGGCGTCCGAGCGACGTGGGAGAGACTTTCGGCCATACCAGTGCACCATCGGTCGGTGCATCTGACCGGCCTCGAGAGGAAACCTCCGTCTATGGAACCCGTTTTGCCCGTCTCGTTCGAAATCGGCTCGACGATCGTCATGCTGCTGATTCTGGTGGCCGATCTGCTGTTGGTCGTCAAACGACCACACGTGCCATCGATGAAAGAGGCGAGCCTCTGGGTTGGCTTCTATGTGCTGCTGGCGCTGATCTTCGCCGGCACGCTGTTCGTCATCGGCGATGCCCAGCACGGCAGCGAGTTCATCGCCGGCTGGCTCACTGAGTATTCGCTCAGCATCGACAACCTCTTCGTCTTCGTCATCATCATGTCTCGCTTCGGTGTGCCGAAGAAGTACCAGCAGGAGGTGCTCATGGTGGGCATCATCGTGGCGCTGGTGCTGCGTGGCGTGTTCATTCTGCTCGGCGCGCAGCTGATCGAGAGCTTCAGCTTCGTCTTCTACCTCTTCGGCGCGTACCTCGTCTACACCGCATGGAAGCAGGCGTTCGGCAAGGAGAACGACAACGAGGGGCAAGAAGACAACCTGCTCATTCGCACGCTTCGCAAGCGTGTGGCCATCACCGACGAGTTCGATGGTTCCAAGCTGCGCACGACCATTGACGGCAAGCGCTTCTGGACGCCGATGGTCATCGTCTTTCTGGCGATCGGCAGCACTGATCTTCTCTTCGCACTCGACTCGATTCCCGCGATCTTCGGCATCACACAGAACGCCTTCTTGGTCTTCGCCACCAACGTCTTCGCCCTGATGGGCCTGCGCCAGCTGTACTTCCTGCTCGGCGGACTCCTCGAGAAGCTGGAATATCTCAAGTACGGCATCGCATTCATCCTGGCGTTCATCGGCGTGAAGCTCGTCTTCCACGCGATGCACGTGAACGAGCTGTCGTTCGTCAACGGCGGTCAGCCGATCACTTGGGCCCCTGAGATCAGCACATGGACATCACTCTCGGTCATCTTGGTGTCGATGGTCACCGCCACCGTGGCGAGTCTGATGAAAGCTCGTCGAGACGCACGGCGAAGCGGGGAACGAGGGCCGATGCCGGGCGTGCGTCTCTGAGCTTCCTCTCGCAGGCGGACGCAGGCTGCTGCCGACCTGCGTGGTAAAATCTCGGCCATGCAGTTCCAGCGGCTTCTTCTTGGGTGCCGCGACGAGATCGAGTTCTGACAGATCCACTCGTCGCGGAGTCTCACCGTGGTCTGAAGCCGAATGGAGAAGAGTATGACCAACATGTCAGAGACACAGCACTCAGCATCTCGCCCTCGCACACTGGCCGAGAAGATCTGGGACGCCCACGTCGTCACAGCAGGTGAGAACGGGGCACCAGACCTGCTCTACATCGACCTGCATCTGCTGCACGAGGTGACGAGTCCGCAGGCGTTCGACGGCCTGCGCCAGGCTGGTCGTCCTGTGCGTCGGCCTGATCTGACCATCGCAACCGAAGACCACAACACACCGACGATCGATATCGACCGCCCGATCGCCGATCCAGTCAGTCGCGTGCAGATCGACACGCTGCGCCAGAACGTCAAAGAGTTCGGCGTGCGACTGCATCAGCTCGGCGACGACGACCAGGGCATCGTGCACGTCGTCGGCCCACAGCTCGGGCTCACCATGCCTGGCATCACCGTGGTCTGTGGCGATTCGCACACCTCGACGCATGGCGCGTTCGGCGCCATCGGGCTGGGCATCGGCACCAGCGAGGTCGAGCACGTGCTGGCGACGCAGACGCTGCCTCTCAAGCGGTTCAAGACCATGGCGATCAACGTCGAAGGCAGGCTTCGCCCCGGAGTGACGCCCAAAGACATCATCCTCGCCGTCATCGCGAAGATCGGCACCGGCGGAGGTCAGGGATACATCCTCGAGTACCGCGGATCAGCCATCCGGGCGCTGTCGATGGAGGGTCGCATGACGATCTGCAACATGTCGATCGAAGCCGGGGCCCGAGCCGGCATGGTCGCTCCAGACGAGACCACCTTCGCCTATGTCAAAGGACGCCCGCACGCTCCTCAGGGGCAGGAGTGGGACGACGCAGTCGCCTACTGGAGCACGCTGCACAGTGACTCCGAAGCCGTCTTCGACCGTGAGGTCGACATCGACGTCGACACGCTGGAGCCCTTCGTGACGTGGGGAACGAACCCCGGCCAGGGCGTGGCGCTGTCGTCATCGGTGCCCGATCCGGCATCCTACGACGACGAGAACGACCAGCGTGAAGCCCGCCGTGCGATCGAGTACATGGGGCTCCAAGCCGGCACCCCGATGCGCGACATCGCGGTCGACACTGTGTTCATCGGCTCATGCACCAACGGGCGAATCGAAGACCTGAGACAGGCCGCCTCGGTGATGGACGGACGGCGCAAGGCCGAGGGGCTGCGCGTGATGGTCGTGCCGGGATCGGCACGAGTGCGCATGCAGGCAGAGGCCGAGGGGCTCGACCGCATCTTCACATCATTCGGTGCCGAGTGGCGTTTCGCAGGCTGCTCGATGTGTCTGGGCATGAACCCCGACCAGCTCTCACCCGGGCAGCGGGCGGCGTCGACGTCGAACCGCAACTTCGAAGGCCGACAGGGCAAGGGCGGGCGCACTCATTTGGTGTCGCCTCTGGTCGCCGCCGCCACCGCTGTTCGCGGCACGCTGTCGTCACCGAGCGATCTGGGCATCTCGAACGAGCAGCTGCGGCGCAGCAGGCACTTCGCTCCGCTCGGCGAGCATCCGGAGAGCGCACGACCGATGCCCGAACCACAGACCCGGCTGCTGCCGTTGGAGGTGCGCTGACATGGAGAAGTTCACCACGCTGACCGCCGTCGTCGCGCCGCTCAAGCTGTCGAACGTCGACACCGACCAGATTCTGCCTGCGGTCTATCTGAAACGTGTGACCAAGACCGGCTTCGAAGACGCGCTGTTCCACCGCTGGCGGCAGAACCCGGACTTCATGCTGAACGACCCCGCGTTCGCACCGGCGCGCATTCTGGTCGCCGGCCCGGACTTCGCCACCGGTTCGTCGCGCGAACATGCCGTCTGGGCGCTGCACGACTATGGATTCCGCGCCGTCTTCTCACCGCGATTCGGCGACATCTTCCGTGGCAACGCCGGGAAACAAGGGCTGGTCGCCGGAGTGCTCAGCGAGGCGGACACCGAACGGGTCTGGGCGCTGATCGACGAAGACCCAGGGCTTGAGGCGACGGTCGACCTTGTCGCCCGCACGCTGCGCGTCGGCGATGAGGAGTTCTCGTTCGGCATCGACGACGACGTACGATGGAGGCTGCTCGAAGGTCTCGACGACATCTCGTTGACCCTGCGAGACGAAGAGGCGATCAGCCGCTTCGAGGACAAGCGCGCCGCTTGGCGCCCGAAGACACTACCGGCGAGGTCATGACGAGAAAACGACGGCGCAAGACCGAGTACCCCCTGATCGCGTACGTCGTGGCGCTGATCATCGTGCCGGTGTCGAAGATCCTTGCGCGCTGTGAGTTCCGTGGACTCGACCGTCTGCCCGATGGGCCGTACATCCTCGTTGCGAACCACGTGACCAAGCTCGACCCGCTGCTGATGATCCGCTTCGTCTGGGAGGCGCGTCGCATGCCGCATTTCATGGCGAAGGCCTCGCTGTTCAAACTGCCGATCGTCGGCTGGGTGCTGAGCGACTCCGGTCAGATCCCAGTCGACCGTCACGGCCACGGAGGTGCGTCGGTCGAATCGGCGGCCAAGTGGCTGGCGAAAGGACAGACCGTGCAGATCTACCCGGAGGGCACGCTGACGCGTGACCCCGACCTCTGGCCGATGAAGGGCAAGAGTGGTGCGGTGCGCCTGGCTCAAGAGGCGAACGTGCCGATCGTGCCGGTGGGGCAGTGGGGCGCTCAAGAGATCCTGCCGCCGTATGGCAAAGGGCTGCACATCTTTCCCCGCAAACACTTCACCGTGCAGATCGGCGAACCGATTCCCGCGGAGCGCTTCGCGAACCTGCGCACCGGTGCCGAGTTCGCCGAGGCGACGGCGGATGTCATGGCTGCGATCACCGCCGAAGTCGAGACCCTGCGTGGGCCCAAACCGATCGAGCCCGCCGGAGACGTCAAGTGATCCGCGCAGCGGTCGTCGGCGCCGGTTCCTGGGGCACCACTTTCGCGAAGGTGCTCGCTGACGCGGGCTGCGAGACCACAGTGCTCGCCCGGCGCAACGAGGTCGCTGCGCAGATCAACGAGCAGCACCGCAACGAGCAGTACCTGCCCGATGTGACGCTGCCCGAGACGCTGCACGCGACGACAGATCCGTCAGCCGCACTGTCGCGAAGCGACCTGGTCTTTCTCTCAGTGCCCTCGCAGCAGCTGCGGGCGAGTCTCTCGGCGATCGGAGAGCACCTGCCCAGTGACGCCGTGCTGGTCAGCCTGATCAAAGGGCTGGAACGCGGCACCATGCTGCGGATGAGCGAGGTGCTCGTCAACGAGATCGACTGGGACATCGCACGGCTCGGCGTGCTGAGCGGCCCCAACATCGCCGGTGAGATCGCCTCGGAGCAGCCGGCGGCCGCGGCCGTGGCGTCGACCGATCTGGCCTTGGCGGAGTGGGTCGCGCAGCACGTCACGAATCCGTATTTCTCGGCATTCGCCAATGACGATGTGGTCGGCACGGAGTACGGCGGGGTGCTGAAGAACCTGATCGCGCTGGCCGTCGGCATCGTCGCGGGCGTCGGCTACGGCGAGAACACGAAGGCCGCGATCATCACCCGCGGGCTCGAAGAGATCAGTCGGTTCGCCGTGGCCTTCGGCGGTCGACCTGAGACGTTGGTCGGGCTCGCCGGACTCGGCGATCTGATCGCCACCTGCGAGTCGCCGCTGTCACGCAACCACACCGCCGGGCGTCTGCTCGGCCAAGGGCATCCGCTCGACGAAGTCGTGCATCGCATGCAGCAGACGGCCGAAGGCATCGGATCTGTGCGGCCCGTGCTCGATCTGGCCCGTGAGCACGGTGTCGAGATGCCGATCGTCAGCCAAGTGGCTCAGGTGCTCGACGGGCGCATGAATCCGGCCGACCTCACCGTGCACATCACACCCCGCAACGAAGAGGCCCTGGCCGATGCCACGGCCGGAGGAGACAAGATCCGATGACGAAGCAGAGAGTCGCGGTCGTGTTCGGCGGTCGCTCGAGCGAACATGCGATCAGCGTCGCGACGGCAGGCGGCGTGCTCGGCGCGATCGATCGCGAACGCTTCGACGTGGTGCCGGTGGGCATCACTGCCTCAGGGCGTTTCGTGCTGCAGCCCGACGACGCCGAGCGTTTTCAGCTCGTCGACGGACAGCTGCCCGAACTGGCCCCTTCTGACACGACCGTGATCTGGCCCAGCGGCACAGAGGATCACCACCTGCGTGCCATCGCCCATGACGGCACCGTCACCGACCTCGGCGAGATCGATGTGGTGCTGCCGCTGCTGCATGGCCCGTTCGGCGAAGACGGCACGATTCAGGGGCTGCTCGCGATGGCCGATCTGCCCTATGTCGGGTCGGGGGTGCTCGCATCTGCCGTCGGCACAGACAAGGAGTACACGAAGATCGTGCTCGAGGCCGCCGGCATCGACGTCGGCCGCTACGTGACAGTGCGCCCCGACGAATTTCGCGTCGCACCCGCAGAGGTGCACGGTCGAGCGGCAGGGCTCGGCCTGCCGCTCTTCGTCAAGCCTGCCCGTGCGGGCTCGAGCGTCGGCGTCTCGAAGGTGACCAGCGACACCGAGCTGGATGCGGCGCTTGAGATCGCGTTCGCCGAAGACGACAAAGCACTGATCGAAGCAGGGGTCACCGGTCGCGAGATCGAACTGGGCGTGCTGGGCTCACTGCACGGCTCCGGCACCCGCGTCAGCGCGGTGGCCGGCGAGATCGTCGTCTCAGGCGAGGGGTTCTACGACTTCGAGGCCAAGTACCTGGCCGACAGCCCGGCACGTACGGTGTGCCCGGCAGGCGTCACCGACGACGAGCTCGCCGAGCTGCGTCGAGTGGCCAAAGCGGCGTTCGAGGCTCTCGACTGCCACGGCCTGTGTCGCGTCGACGTGTTCCTGACCTCTGACGGGGTCGTGGTCAACGAGGTGAACACCATCCCGGGGTTCACTCCGATCTCGATGTTCCCCCAGCTGTGGCACGCATCCGGCCTCGATTACGGAGATCTGATCACCGATCTCATCGATCAGGCACTCGAACACGAGCCGCTGCGCTGAGACCTCAGTGGCAGTGCTTCGTCGCAGGAATGCGCTGCACCGCCGGCGAGATTTCGGCGAGCACGCTGTTGCCTGACACCGCAGTCGAGTCGATGACCAGTTCAGTGGCCGGGCTGCGGCCATAGGTGGTGAACCGGTAGGTCGGGTCGTCTGTGTCGTCGACGAGCCAGTCGACGTCGTTCACGGTCACACAGCTCTGGCTGCTGACCTCTGGCTCGACGACCCCGCAGGTCAGCAGAATCGTCGCCGGCTTGCCCCAAGCCCCGGTCGCCTGCGCATTGGTGCGGCGCTTCTGCTGCTCGCCCAGTGTCGGAGGCAGACGAACGATAATCTCTGCGCAAGCCGGGTCATCGGCTTTGGGCGCAGGCTCCATCGGAACGGTACCGGTGCATCCGCTCAGCGCGGGCGCGAGCGCAGCGACTGCGCCGATCGACGCCAGCGCAGTCATCAAGCACCGACGACGAGAGCGAGCGTCGGTCACTGTCGGTGCGCCGCGCACGGCTGAACGCTCGCAAGCGGCAACGGACGGGTTCTCTCGACGGGCAGACACCCTGTCAGCCTACCCGTGCATCCTCTGACTCGCCGAACCACAGCACCGTCTCGCCATAGCGGCGGGGCGGCTGCCCGACATACCCGGCAGGCCAGTGCAGATCGGGCGTTCGCGAGCTGCGTTCGATCACGACGTCGGCCAGCGGCGAGAGCGCCGGCAGCAGGTCGACGAGCAGCGTCTCGAGCGCGGCGGTGCTGACGTCGTAGGGCGGGTCTACGAAGACGAGATCGAAGTGTGCGGCCGGTGCACCTGACAGCCAGCTCTGCACTCGCTGCTCGACCACGGTGATGCGGGCCGGTCGCGCCGAGGCCTGGTCGAGCGCGTCGCCGACGGCCTGTGCGTTGCGACGGGCGACGGATGCGGCGGTGCGGCCCGCCTCGACGGCGACGAGCTCTTCGGCTCCGCGTGAGATCGCTTCGAGGCCCAGCGCCGCCGACCCGGCGTAGAGGTCGAGCACGCGCAGGTCGGTGAAATCGAGCCTCGCGTCGAGACGCGAGAAGAGCGCCTCTCTGGTACGACCTGTGGTGGGGCGGGTGCGCGAATCCGGAGTCGCGAGAGAGAGGCCTCCGGCGACGCCGGCGATCAGACGAGTCATGCGGTCATTGTGCCACGGCGAGTGTCACAGCGTGCCTCTACACTGAGAGCATGCCTGCAGACGCGCTCGAGACCCCGCTTGAGCGGGTACTCGGTGCGAAGACCGCGCGAGCGCTCACGCGTGCATACGAGGTGCGCACCGTCGGCGATCTGCTGAGCCTCTTTCCGCGTCGGTATGCGCATCGCGGAGAGCTCACCCCGATTCGGTTTCTGCACCCCGGCGAGCAGGTCACCATCGTGGCCGAGGTGGTCGAAACGCGCGAACGTGAGATGCGGGCACGCCACGGCAAGATCACCGAGGCGCGAATCACCGACGGCCAGGGCTTTCTCACCCTGACCTTCTTCAACCAGCCATGGCGTGCCGCCGAGCTGCAGCCCGGTGCGCGCGGCGTGTTCTCGGGGCGCATCGGAGAATACCGCGGGTCACTGCAGCTCGCGCACCCCGACTACGAGCTGTTCGCCGCTGAACCGGCCGCTGGCACAGATCGCCGGCGGGACACGGCCGATCGCGATCACGGAGACGCCTCAGAGGCCTCAGACGCACCAGTCGTCGACGAAGCCGCCGACGACCAGGCCGACGCGTGGGCACGTCAGCCGCTGCCGATCTATCCCGCCACGTCGACCCTGCCCAGCTGGAAGACCGCGAACAGCATCGGCATCGTGCTCGACGGTCTCGCAGATCTGCCCGAGCTGCTGCCCGAGGCCGTGCGGCGCCGACATCGGCTGCTCGACCGACGCGCCGCATTCGAAGCGGTGCACCGACCGAAAGACGATGCGCAGCTGCGCGTCGGGCTGCGCTCAGCGCGCTTCGAAGAGGCCTATGTGCTGCAGACCGCACTGCTGCGTCAGCGCGCCGAGCTCGAAACACAGCACGCCGAGGCGTTTCCGCACGTGCCGGGCGGCATGCTCGACGAGCTCGACCGCATCCTGCCGTTCGACCTCACCGCCGGTCAGCGGGCCGTCGGCGAGACCATCAGCGCAGAGCTGTCACAGGGATCGCCCATGAATCGGCTGCTGCAGGGCGAGGTGGGCTCGGGCAAGACCCTCGTCGCACTGCGGGCCATGCTGCAGGCGGCTGACGGCGCCGGGCAGGCGGCGCTCATCGCGCCCACCGAAGTGCTCGCCACGCAGCATCTGGCGAGCCTGCACGGCATGCTCGGGCATGAGCTCTGGCAGCGACTGATGCCGCAGCTGATCACCGGCAGTCTGCCCACGGCCCAACGTCGTCACGCGGCTCTGGCAGTGGCCTCTGGCCGCTCACGACTGATCGTCGGCACGCACGCGCTGCTGAGCGACTCCACGCAGTTCGAGAATCTCGCGCTGGTCGTCGTCGACGAGCAGCATCGCTTCGGCGTTGAGCAGCGCGAGGCGTTGAAGGCCAAGGGCGTGCACCATCCACATGTGCTGATGCTCACTGCCACGCCGATTCCGCGCACCGTCGCCATGACCGTCTTCGGTGACCTCGACATCTCGTCGCTGCACGAGCTGCCAGCCGGGCGCCGCCCGGTGGCCAGCTTCGTCGTGCCGCTCGCCGAGAAGCCGGCCTGGATCGAGCGCGTCTGGCAGCGTCTGGCCGAAGAAGTCGAGAAGGGCAGACAGGGCTACATCGTCGCGCCGCTCATCGACGACGCCGAGGCAGCGGCACCGGGCGCAGTCGGCGCATCCGGCACAGGCACGGCCGTCGGAGCCTCCGGCGTGCCGGCGCAACGCTGGAGCGTCGACCGGGTGCTGCGCGTGCTGGCCGAGCACCCGGCGACCAGACACCTGCGCGTCGCGGCGCTGCACGGCCGGATGAAGCCCGAAGAGCGTGAACAGGTCATGCGCGACTATGTCGAGCGTCGTCTCGACGTGCTGGTGGCCACGACGGTGATCGAAGTCGGCGTGAACGTGCCGAACGCCAGCGCGATGGTGGTCTTCGACGCCGACCGCTTCGGCGTCGCTCAGCTGCATCAGCTGCGTGGGCGCGTCGGACGAGGCGAGCATCCGTCGCTGGCGCTCTTCGTCACGACGGCAGCCGAGGGCACGCCGACCCGAGCGCGCATCGACGCCGTCGCGAACACGACCGACGGATTCGAACTCGCCGAGCTCGACCTGAGTCTGCGACGCGAGGGCGACGTGCTGGGCGCCACACAGTCGGGCTCTCGTTCGCAGCTGCGCGCGCTGCAGGTCACTCGCGACGCCAAGATCATCGAGCAGGCACGCCAGGCCGCTCACGAGCAGCTGCAGACCGGCGAGCCGCTGCCCGAGGCGCTCGAACGCGCGATCCGCGCTGCGGTCGCCGAGACCGACGAGCACTACCTGAGTGCTTCGTAACAGAGCGTCGTGCCTTGCCTCGCGGCCTGTCTCGTGGCGGCGCGATCAGCCTGCAGACGGTCGTGCCGCGAACCTGAGCGGGGGCCAGGGCGCCGGGGCCGACACCGAGACCGTATGTGTCGGTGGTGCAGCGTACGCTGTTGCCATGACTTCGACTGCTGTATGCCCGGGCTCGTTCGATCCGGTGACCCTCGGCCATCTTGACGTGTTCGCCAAGGCAGCGCGCATCTTCGACGATGTCATCGCGCTCGTGGTGCACAACCCCAAGAAGACCCCCGCCTTCTCATTGCGTCAGCGTGTCGAGTTTCTGCGCGCCGCACTCGACGATGCCGGCCTGACGCAGGTACGCGTCGACACTCTCTCTGAGGGGCTGCTTGTCGAATACTGCCACCAGCAGCAGGCCAACGTTCTGGTCAAGGGCATTCGCGGCGATCTCGACGTCAGCTACGAGACGCCGATGGCCATCGTGAACCGCAACCTCGGTGCGGTCGAGACGGTCTTTCTGCTGCCCGAGCCCGAGCACTCGCACGTCTCGAGCTCGTTGGTGCGCACACTCGCCGACTTCGGCGGTGACGTCTCTCCGTACGTGCCCGAGCCGGTCGCGCGCCACTATCGCGAACATTCGAGGCAGCAGTGAGCCGGTTCGAGAGCGCTTGCAGAGATCAACGACCGAGCCGGACGAGTCTGCCTGACCAAGGCCGTCGGTGAGCAGACAGGACGGCTCGCACCGTCGCGTCTCAGACGCGTCGGTCGACGACGGCACCGCACACATTCTGCACATCGACATGGACGCCTTCTTCGCGAGCGTCGAACTGCTCGAACGGCCCGATCTGCACGGCCTTCCGGTGATCGTCGCCCACGATGGGCCGCGATCCATCATCACGACGGCGACCTACGAGGCCCGCCGCTATGGCATCCACTCGGCGATGCCGCTGGCCCGTGCCCGGCAGCTCTGCCCACGCGCCGTGCTGATCGAACCGCACTTCGAGAGCTACCGCACCGCGTCGGCCACGGTCATGCAGGTGCTGCAGCGCTTCACCCCGTTGGTCGAGCAGGTCAGCGTCGACGAGGCCTATCTTGACGTGCGAGGTGCTCAGCGGCTGTTCGGGTCGGCTGGCCAGATCGCCGAGCGCATTCGCGGCGAAGTGTTCGCGGCCACCGGGCTGCACTGTTCGGTCGGCGTCGCCACATCGAAGTTCGTCGCGAAGCTCGCCTCTGGCATGGCGAAGCCCGACGGCATGCTCATCGTGCCCGCTGGCCAGACGCTGGCCTTTCTCGCACCGCTCGAGGTCGGCGCGCTGCCCGGTGTGGGCGGTCGCACCGCCGAGAAGCTGCAGCGTCTCGGGCTGATGACGGTCGCCGATCTGGCGCAGGCCCCCGAACAGGTGCTCCTGCGCGCGGTCGGCGTCGCCCAAGGCACGCGTCTGCGCGAGCTCGCCCACGGTCGAGACGGACGACCGGTCAGTCCCGGCCGCGTTGAGAAGTCGATCGGGCACGAACGCACCTTCGACGACGACATCGACGCGGCGACGAACGAGGGTCGCGACCGGCTGCGATCAGCCGTGCTCGATCTGGCCGAACGCACCTGCGCCCGAGCGCGCAGGCATCACACCGTGGCGCGCACCGTGGCGATCAAGGTGCGCGATGCCGCGTTTCACACGGTGACCCGCTCGCAGACGCTGCGCGAGCCCACGCAGACCGGTCGCACAGTGTTCGAGACCGCTTGGCGTCTCTTCGACGAGTCGGGCATGGCCAACAGCGCCATTCGACTGATCGGCGTGCGGCTCGAACAGCTCGCGCCGGTCGGAGCCGACGGCGCCGAGACCGCGTTGTGGAGCGACGACGACCAGTGGCGTGTCACCGATCAGGCGGTAGACGCCGTGGTCGACCGGTTCGGCCCCGGTGCGGTGCGCCCGGCTCGCCTGATGCGTCGTGACGGGCCGACAGCCGATCACTGAGCGAGCCGGCCGGCAGAACCTCGGTTCTTCGCCAGGCGTGCAGGAATGCATTTCTTCTCGCTGCAACACCGTTCTCACGTGTGGTGCGCTCGGGGCGCTGCGTTAGTCTGACAGCTACCCATCACGGTGTGGTGTCGCGAACCGGATTCGTCTCTGACGGCAATGGGGCCGTTCGAGGTGAGAGACGAACCGACTTCGGGCACCGCTCGGCACCGTGGAGCGCTCAACGAGGAGGGCCCATGAACGAACCAGCACCAGCGACGGCTCAGATCAACCGCATCTTCATCACCGACCAGCATGGCGTCATCGAAAGCCACCATCTCGATCTCGTCGATCGGTTTCCTCCCAATCAGGCGTTCGCTGCACAGGCGAACTGCACCGCAGACGTCTACCTGCAGGCCGAGGCCGATCCAGAGGCGTTCTGGGCTGACCGCGCTCGTACGCTGCACTGGCACAAGCCGTTCACCCGCACGCTCGACTGGAGCAGCCCGCCCTTTGCGAAATGGTTCGACGACGGCGAGATCAACGCTTCGTACAACGCGCTCGACCGGCACGTGATCGCAGGCAACGGCGACCGAGTCGCGCTGCACTGGGAGGGAGAGCCGGGCGATCGACGAACGATCACCTATGCCCAGCTGCTCGATGAGGTGAAGCGCGCCGCGAACGTGCTCACCGCGCTCGGCATCGGGCAGGGCGATCGGGTCGCAGTGTATCTGCCGATGATTCCCGAGACCGTCGCGACGCTGCTGGCCATCGCCCGCGTCGGCGCCATCCACTCCGTCATCTTCGGCGGGTTCAGCGCCGACAGTCTGCGGGCTCGAATCGACGACTGCGAGGCGCGGCTGGTGGTCACTGCCGACGGCGGCTGGCGCAAGGGGCGGGTCTCGCCGCTGAAACCGACGGTGGATGCCGCGCTCGGCCTGCACCCGGAGCGGCGGCACAGCGTCGAGCACGTGCTCGTCGTGCGTCGAGGCGAGAACGACGTCGACTGGACCGACGGGCGGGATCTCTGGTGGCACGACACCGTCGCCACAGCATCCGCCGAACACGAGGCACAGGGCTTTCCCGCCGAGAACCCGCTCTTCATTCTCTACACGAGCGGCACCACTGGGCGCCCCAAAGGCATTCTGCACACCACGGGCGGCTACCTCACACAGACCTCGTTCACGCATCGGGTCGTCTTCGACCTGAAGCCTGAGACCGACGTGTTCTGGTGTACGGCCGACGTGGGCTGGATCACCGGGCACAGCTATCTCGTCTACGGCCCGCTGGTCAACGGGGCCACCCAGGTGATGTACGAGGGCACGCCCGAGACGCCGACCTGGGGTCGCTGGTGGCAGATCGTCGAGCGGTACGGGGTGACCACGCTGTACACCGCGCCGACGGCGATTCGCGCATTCATGCGGGTCGGGCGGCAGGTCGTGCTCGATCATGACCTCAGCAGCATCCGTCTGCTGGGCAGCGTGGGCGAGCCGATCAACCCCGAGGCCTGGCTCTGGTATCGCGAGGTGGTGGGCTCGAACGCGGCGCCGATCGTCGACACCTGGTGGCAGACCGAGACGGGCGCGATCATGGCGTCGCCGCTGCCCGGCGTCACGACCATGAAGCCGGGCAGTGCGCAGAAGGCGGTGCCCGGCGTCAGTCTCGGCGTGGTCGACGACAGTGGCGCCCCGGTGGGCAACGGCAACGGCGGGCTGCTCGTCGCCAATCGGCCGTGGCCCTCGATGCTGCGCGGCATCTGGGGTGACGACCGCCGCTACGTCGACACCTACTGGGCGACGTTCGGCGATCGGTACTTCGCCGGAGACGGCGCCCGGTACGACGACGACGGCGACATCTGGCTGCTCGGTCGGGTCGACGACGTGATGAACGTCTCAGGGCACCGCCTGTCGACAGCCGAGATCGAGTCAGCACTGGTGGGTCATCATGCGGTCGCCGAGGCCGGCGTGGTCGGGGTGGCCGACGAGAACACCGGTGAGGCCGTGATCGCCTTCGTGGTGCTCAAACGCAACCAGCAGCTGGTCTCGACGGCAGATGCTCCGGCTGAGCTGCGGCAGCACGTCGCGCAGCAGATCGGCGCGATCGCCCGGCCCAAGCGGGTCTACATCGTGAACGACCTGCCGAAGACGAGGTCGGGAAAGATCATCAGACGAGTGCTGCGAGATCTGGCCGAGGGCCGGTTGATCGGCGACACCACGACCGTGGCCGACCCCAAGGTGATCACCTCGATCGCCGAACAGGTGCAGGCGACGAACGGCTGAACGTCGCAGAGCTGCTGCCTCGCGCTGGTCTAGACTTGGGCACCATGGCGAACCCCTATCTCATCAACGTTCATGACCTGGTCGGCAAACCCGGCGCGATGCGCAGCCTGCAGGTGACGGTGCCGGCAGAGGCCGATCTGGGCGTCGGCCTGGCACGGGTGACCGAAGGGTCGCCCATCGAGGCAGATCTGCGACTCGAGTCGGTGCACGAGGGCATTCTGGTCACCGCCACGATCGATTTCGAGGTGGTGGGGGAGTCTTCGCGCACGCTCGAGCCGCTGTCTTGGCGTGATGAAGTCGAATTCCGTGACCTTTTCGCGTATCCTGATTCAGAAGCAGCTTTAACACGCGATGACGGCGACGGCGAGATCCAGGTTCTGCAGAACGAACATGTCGACCTCAGCCAGAGCATCCGCGATGCGATCGTTCTGAATCTTCCTCTGAAACCAGTGGGAGACGAGCCTGCTGCCGAGATCTACTCCATCGGAGACCCGATCGAGCCTGCTGTCGCAGACGAAATCGATCCACGATGGGCAGATCTGGGTAAACTGGCTCAGTTACCGAACGACGCGTCGTCGTCGCGTGCCGATTCAGAGAAGGAATGATCGATCATGGCAGTGCCAAAGCGCAAGCTCTCACGCAGCAACACCCGTAGCCGCCGCTCACAGTGGAAGGCCGAGGTGCCCAACCTCGTCAAGACCGTCGAGAACGGCAAGGTCGTCTACAGCCTGCCGCACCGCGCGAAGGTCGTCGAAGACTCCGCCGGCACCCCGCTCTACTTCGAGTACAAGGGTCGCAAGGTCGCTGACGCGTAGTCATACGCGGAGCAAGCGGTGAACGAGAGTGACAAAGTCGAGCTGCTGGAGCGGCTCGATGTGCAGATCGACGAGCCCTATCTCACGCGCGCACTGACCCATCGGTCGTACGCATTCGAGAACGGCGGTCTGCCAACCAATGAGCGCTTGGAGTTTCTCGGCGACTCCGTGCTGCAGCTGGTTGCGACAGACCTGCTGTTCCACGAGTTCCCAGACCTCTCTGAGGGGGAGCTCTCGCGGCGTCGTGCTGCGATCGTCAGCACGAATGCGCTCTCGTTCATCGCAGAAGACCGCGGCATCGGCGGCTACCTGCTGCTGGGGCGCGGCGAAGAGCTGACCGGCGGTCACCACAAGGCCTCTCTGCTGGCCGACATGGTCGAGTCGCTGATCGGCGCCACCTACCTGACCGGTGGGCTCGAGAAGGCACGGCCGTTCGTGCTCTGCCTGCTCTCACCGCTGCTGCCGCGCATCGAGACGCTGGCGGCGCGCATGGATCCCAAGACCACTCTGCAGGAATCCGCATCAGAGCACGGTCTGCCATTTCCCGTCTACACCGTCTCGTCGACGGGCCCCGACCATGAGCGTCGCTGGGCCGCGAGCGTGCACTGCGGCGACACGGTGAAGGGCGACGGCGAAGGCACCAGCAAGAAGCAGGCCGAGATGGCCGCGGCCTTCAACGCCTGGAAGTGCATCACCGACGCCGAGCTCAAGAAAGCGGATGCCTGAGCTTCCAGAAGTCGAGACGGTTCGCCTCGGCATCGAGCATCTCTTCGCCGGCCATCGAATCGACGCGGTTCGCGTCTTCGACGAGCGTTCGCTGAAACGCCATCCCGGCGACAGCCAAGACTTCATCCAGACCTTGATCGGCGCGCACCTCGGGCAGCCGCAGCGACGTGGCAAATTCCTCTGGATTCCGCTGGAACTCGCTGACGCATCCTCAGTCGAATCGGCCCCGCCGCCCGCGCTGCTGGCGCACTTGGGCATGAGCGGGCAGCTGCTCGCCCACGACCTGTCTGCTGACGCGCCGCCGCTGCGACATGAGCGCATCCGCATCGACACGGTCGTTGAGTCGGGCCGACGCCGCGAGCTGAGCTTTCACGATCAGCGTCTCTTCGGGTCGCTGGCGGTCGACGTCCTCGTCGCCGACCGGTTCGCGTTGCGTGGTCTCGTGCCGCGGCAGGCCGCGCATATCGCACCCGACCCGCTCGAAGCCGGTTTCGATCGTGCACGGCTGGCGCGCAGCATCCGACGTCACCGGTCGGCTGTGAAGCGCGTGCTGCTCGACCAGACCACCGTCTCGGGAATCGGCAACATCTATGCCGACGAATCGCTCTGGGCAGCGCGGGTGCACCCCGAACAGCCGGCCGACTCGCTGAGTCAGGCGCGTGCGCTGCGTCTGGTGGATGCGGTGGTCGCGGTGCTGCGTCGGGCGGTCGCCGTCGGCGGCACGAGCTTCGACGAGCAGTACAAGCATGTGAACGGGGAGTCGGGGTACTTCGCCATCGAACTGAGCGCCTATGGTCAGACCGGGCAGCCGTGCCCGCGGTGCGGGAGGCCGATCAAGCGCGTGGCGTTCATGAATCGGCATTCGCATCTGTGCACGTACTGCCAGCGGCTGAGGTGAGACCGAGCGGGGAGTGCCAGTACCTGCGGATTTCAGCGCTAGAGTGCCGGTGGTAAGCACTTCTGTGCGGATCAGTCACTCTTGCGCTGCTGCACCTGACCTCGCTGCAGAGCTTCTATAGAAAGAGGAAAGCCATGAACGACAAAGCTGAGAATCACGACCAGGAACACGTGCTGCGCATCGCTGCGATGGTGCTTAACGACAGCGCTGGCCGCACCCTGCTCGTGCGCAAACGAGGCACGACTGGTTTCATGCAGTGCGGCGGCAAACTCGAACCTGGCGAGACGCCACTGCAGGCAGTCGTGCGGGAGGTCGGGGAGGAGCTGGGCCTGACCCTAGACCCCAGTGATCTCGAACATCTTGGGCGATTCGATGCCCCTGCGCTGAACGAGGATCACACGCGTGTCGACGCTGACGCCTACTTCGTTCGAACTCCTTTCGGCGATGCTGCAGCCCTCTGCGCGCATCGAGAGATCGCCGAGGTCGTCTGGGCAGATCCGGCACGGCCGGGTGTGGAGGTTGCTCCGTTGAGCCGCGACGTGCTGTTGCCGATCGCAGCCGAGCGCGCTGGCCAGCGATAGCTCGTCAGTTTTCGGGCCTCGGGCTGGAAGTTGCCGCGGGTGCCAGTGTCGGGCTGGGGCTTGGGCTTGGTGTTGGTGTTGGTGTTTGGTGGTCCTGTGGTGTGGGGTCTGGTGCGGGTGTGGTGGTGGCGCCGCCGTAGTATTCCCATTCTTGTTTGAGGTGTTCTGTTTGTTGTTCGGTGAGTTCGTGTTGGGTGGCGATGGCCGCCCAGGGTGCGTATTTCCCATCGAGATGGGTGACTCCGGGAATCGGGTGCTGCTGATAGTCCCAAGTCGGGTACGGGTACACAGCATCGTCAGACACAGACTGCTTGTCGTAGCAGGGAGAGGCGATTGTGAACTCAATATCGGAGCCGAAATTGACGAACTTGATTAATAACCCGTCTTCGTGCTCCATAAGGCCACTGGCCAAGTCGTCGCCGTCGTGGCTGAGGTCGTCGCCGTTGCCGTCGCGGGTGCCGCGGATGTTGACGGGTCCGTATCCGGCTGCGTCGAGGGCGGCGGCGATGCGGTCGATGATCGCCCATCCGTGTACTGCGGTCGTGTCGCGCATGGAATCCGGGATCTGCTGCGCCCGCACGCCCGACGCGCGCATGACGAATGTTCCTGCTGATGACTCGCATCTGGTCGAATACGGGGTGATAGTGAACGGTGCTTCCCAGGTGTTGACGGGGACGTATCCGACGGCGTCCTGCATCAGGTCGATCAGACGGAACGCTTCGACCTTCGCATCGGCAGGGTCAGCCCAGACCCCTTCAGGCTGGGCATAGGTCTTCGGAGCCGAATACAGCGGCAGCGACGAGCACCCCACCAACAGGGCGCACGCCATGGTGATACTGGTGAGTAGTGATGCTGTGCGAGGGCGTGGCTGTTGGGTGTGGGTCATGGTCTGCGAGGGGTGGATGTTGCCGTGGGCGCCAGTGTCGGGCTGGGGCTTGGGCTTGGTGTTGGTGTTGGTGTTTGGTGGTCTTGTGGTGTGGGGTCTGGTGCGGGTGTGGTGGTGGCGCCGCCGTAGTATTCCCATTCTTGTTTGAGGTGTTCGGTCTGCTGTTCGGTGAGTTCGTGTTGGGTGGCGATGGCCGCCCAGGGTGCGTATTTCCCATCGAGATGGGTGACGCCGGGAATCGGGTGCTGCTGATAGTCCCAAGTCGGGTACGGGTACACAGCATCGTCAGACACAGACTGCTTGTCGTAGCACGGCGAGTAGATTTCAAGCATGACGTAGGCGCTGTAGTTGGTCACGAGGATGAGCAGCCCGTCGTCTCGTTCTGCGATTGCAGCAGCGGTGTCGGCGCCGTCGTGGCTGAGGTTGTCGCCGTTGCCGTCGCGAGCTCCCTGGATTTGCACGGGTCCGTATCCGGCTGCGTCGAGTGCTGCGGCGATGTGATCGATGATCGCCCATCCGTGTACTGCGGTCGTGTCACGCATGGAATCCGGGATCTGTTGCGCACGCACGCCCGATGCGCGCATGACGAATGTTCCTGCTGATGACTCGCATCTGGTCGAATACGGGGTGATAGTGAATGGTGCTTCCCAGGTGTTGACGGGGACGTATCCGACGGCGTCCTGCATCAGGTCGATCAGACGGAACGCTTCGACCTTCGCATCGGCAGGGTCAGCCCAGACCCCTTCAGGCTGCGCATAGGTCTTCGGCGCCGAATACAGCGGCAGCGACGAACACCCCACCAACAGGGCGCACCCTACGAGTGATGCTACTAAGGCGCACAATCGTCTCAGACTGGACATCGAGTTCCTCCTCAAACTTGCAGCGGAAGTCTTCACTCCAAGTCCGGATCGTAGGCATCCCAGGCACGCGCGAGTCGCTGCCGAGTGATCTCTTCCCGAGTCATTACTGTCCCGATCGAATCGTCACCGTCAACGAGGACTTTCGACGCCTCTCGTCTTGAGTTTGCTTCGGGGTCGAGGTAGGCGACTTTTCCGTCCGTGGGTGTCAGATCATGGTCGGTGACGCTTTTGGTGCCTTGTGCAGGGTCTGCTTCGGATGAGAACACTCGAACACCTTCAACGTCTTCGACCGGGTTCTCGCTGTGCGCTCCGGGAGCGGGGCGCCCCCATTCAGCGACATGGTCTTGGTCGGCCTGTGTGGCGTAGACCGTGTCGGCGGCGAGCTGTGTTGTATTCGTCACCCCGTCGGGAAGACCAGCCGAGCCGAGAGATACGAAGTCGTGCACGCGTGTTGTTGAGCCCACCTCATGAAGAAGCTTGAGTGCGAAGGCTGTGACGGTGGTGCCGTAGGAGTGGGCGACGACGTTCAACACTGCAGGTGAACGGCTGTCTGGGGTGGCGGCGGTTCCGGCGCGAGAATATCCATGGTGGAGTTCAGTTAGCCATGCAGCCAGTTGTTCGCCGCCACTCTGCGCATATCCATTCTCCAATACCGTTGCAGGTGTTGGGGACTCATATCCGTTCCACACCACTCCCACATTTCCACGGGCGGCGTTTGTGAACCCGCTCAGTGCGCGAAAGGCGCCTTCGACGCTGCGTACGCTGGAACCCATGCCCTGTACGAGTGTGCTGATGGTCGTTGCGCGATCGAGGTCACCGTTGGCCACAGCGGCCAAGGGGTTCTGCCGGTCGCTGGGGTCGTAGAATGCGACCTGCGCGCTCTGGGATGACGATTCGTCAGTGATCAGATGGTACAGAGCCTCATACTTCGCGAGGCGGTCTGCGACATCGGCCCAATCCGGCTTATCTGGGTCTGAGCTGTTGAGCATGGCCTCGTAGTCGGCTTTGGCCTGTTCGTAGTCTCGTGTGATGCGTGCCCGGTTGGCCACGTCGCGCCATCGGTATTCGACGCCTTCGAGGTTGCCGATCAGGTCGGGGTCGGCGTCGACGAGCGTCTGTTTGGTGTGGTCGTCGAGTGTGTTCCAGTAGCGGGCGACGTCGGCGGGAGCGCCGCTGATCTGTGTGAGATACGCGGTGGCTGCTTGCGTGTCTTCGGCCCAGCCGTAGGTGGCGCGCATGGTGACGAGGCCGTTGCCGTACGGGGTCTGCCCGACCTGGGCGACGAGGTTGATGCCACGAACGCGGGCGGCCATGGTCTGATTGGTTGTGGCACGTTCGGCCTGCAGGTGCTGCCAGGCGGCGATCTCTTGCTGAATGTCGAATTCTACTCGCTGCCATTGAGCGATCACTTTGCGAGCCTGATCTGCCCTGCCGACGGCTTGGTCGTGGGCGCGCTGCTGCTCTATGGTCGCATCCGCTGCGACCCCGGGCACCGGGCTGATCATCGCCGACGCAGGCGCATGCCAGTCACTGCTCGACACCAGCACGCCGCATGCCTGCAACCGGAACGCGCAGGAATCCACTTGGCGCAGCAGATCAGAGACTCGGTCGCGCACGGCGTCACCGCGCGAACGTGCCTGCCGCACACGTTCGCCGTAGTCTCGCAGGGCCACAGCCACAGCATCCGCCGCATCTGCCAGATGCGATGCGAGATCGCGTGGTCGAGTCAACAGCATGCCCAGCCGATCGCACGCTGACGACGACTGCCCATTGAGAGCACCGATCGCCCCGCCGACACGCTCAGACACATCACGCACAGCAGAGCCCTGCGACTGCAGATGTCGTGCCAGACCGTCGATCCCGGCAGCATCACCACGCCCTGGATGATCCCCGGTCAACACCACGTCAACACTGATCACATGCCACCGCCACCGCGAGAAAGCTGGTCGGCAGCCAGCCCTGCTGCCATGTCGGCATCAATGACGCCAGACGAGATTCGAGCCGCCGCAGTGCTGCCATAGCCGGTGCCCTCGTAGACGACGACTGCGGCTTGAGACAGCGCACAGCCGGCGTCTGACAGCGCTGCCTGCACATCTGCGTCACCGTAGTCAACGCCCTCGGCCGTGACGATATGGCGCAGCGCGCTCAGCGCAGGCTCTGCGCTGCAGGCAGACAACCGTGCGCTCACGTCGCTGAGCACGGCATGATCGAGGCGCAGCATCGCAACCGTCATAATGACCCCCCCAGAAACCAACGAACTCGTCTGCGTCGAGCCGCTCAGCCGATCTTCGAGGCGAGATCCTGGTCGACCTGCTCGAGTGCGGCAGCAGTCTGAGTGAGGTACCGGCCGAGGTCGGTCACGAACTGCCAGTTATCCACATCGCCGAAAACCGACGCTCCGCCTCGTCGATAAAGTTGCGAACAGGCTAGCAGATTCGACATCGAGCGGCGCTGAGTCATCGCGACCGAGACCGTCGAAACTGCAGGGGGGGAAGGGGCCGTCTGTGCGCATCGCATGCACTCTCGATACCGGCACGCAACGCACCGATATCGTCATCACCACCGATACCGCGACACTCTTCGGCGAGATCGCCGATCGACTGCGCGGGTATCTTCCGCCGTCACATCCACTGCGCACCATAGGGCCGACAGCCCAGGCACAGGCGACGCTGCGGGTCAGAATCGCCAGCCAGTCGACGCCGCTGATTCTCGACCGGCATCGCACACTGGGCGAGTCTGCGCTGCAGCCGGGCTGCATCGTCTCAGTCGTCGACGATGCAGCGCCCAACAGCGATGCACGGCGCCAGTATCCGCTGGCGGGTCACCTCATCGAGCTCATACCACCCGGGCAGGCGGGCGCGCCGTCGCGCCGCCGTCGCTCTGACACTTCGGGAACGCCACGTGCCTACGGGCTGGTCGTGGGTGAGAATCTGATCGGTCGTGACCCCGCCACAAGGGTTCATCTGACCACGCGCGATGTGTCGCGCCGCCACGCTCAGATCACCATTGCCGATGACGGCACCGCCTCTGTGCACGATCTCGGCAGTGCCAACGGCATCGAGGTGAATGACGAGATCGTCACGGATGCGCCCCTGCGCAACGGCGACCGGCTGACGCTTGGCACCAGACTGTTTCGTTACGACGCGCTGGCACCGGGGCTCACACAGATGCAGAGCGAGACTGCTCTCGCGCCTCGGGTCGCGGTGATTCCGGCACCCGAGATCGTGCCACGGTTCGAGCCCAGAGATCTTGCGCTGCCAGCGCAGCCGCACCGGCAGCACTCGTCGCGCATGCCCGTGCTCGCGGCGTTGGCACCGCTGCTCGGCGGCATCGCGATGTTCGCGCTCACGAAGTCGCCGTACAGCCTGATTCTCGTCGTGCTCTCTCCGCTGACACTGGCTGCGACCTGGCTCGACAGTCGCTTCGTCTCGGGGCGTGAGTATCGGCGTGAACTCACCGAATACCGGCAGTCGGTGCGCAAACTCGCAGACGAACTCGCCGAGCAGCAGCAGCGTGAGCGAGCGGTGCGTCAACAGGCGAATCCGGGTTCGGGCGCGGCTCTCTGGAACCGACGGCCCGAACACCAGACGTTTCTCGAACTTCGCTTCGGGGCGGGTACTGATCTGAGCCTCACCGCGATTCCGGCCGCTGAACGAGGCGAGCTGCCCGATGACATCTGGGCGCAGATCGTCGATCTGCATGACCGTTTCGAGACGATCAGCGACGTGCCCGTACTCGAGAAGCTGTCGAGCGCCGGTGCGATCGGTGTGACGGGGTCTGCCGGTGTCGCAGAAGAGGCTCTGCGTGCCTTGATCGTTCAGGTCGCCACGTCGCATTCGCCTGCGGATGTCGTGGTGGCGGCGTTCTGCGAGCCACATCAGCTGTCGGGCTGGAGCTGGCTCAAGTGGCTGCCGCACACCGCCTCGCCACATTCGCCGATCTCGGGAGACCATCTGGCCAGCACCGCCGAAGGTGCTCAGCAGCTGACGACGCGACTTGAAGAGGTGCTCGGAGAACGCAGCATGTCGCCGACGCGCGGCCAGGCCCGCTCACACCTGCCGGCGGGGGAGCGCCCGATTCGGCATCATCACGAAGCCGCCGCGCCGCCTGAGCATTCGCCTGTGGTGATCGCCGTCGTGATCGGCAACCCCGGCGTCGACCCCGCCAGGCTTGTGCACATCGCCGAGGCGGGGCCCGATGTCGATATGCATGTGCTCTGGCTGGGCGAGTCGGCGCAGGCTCTGCCAGCGGCATGCCGCACCTGGCTGCACATCGGCGACGACCTCACCGCTGCGCTGCACCGCGTGCGCTCGGCCAGCAGCATTCCCGTCACCAGACTCGACAGACTCGATGCGCACCGCGCCACTCAGATCGCTCGCGCACTTGCTCCGCTGGTCGACAGCGGTGCGCTCGTCGTCGACGAGACCGACCTGCCTGCTCGCGTGCGGCTCAGCGAGATCGGCGACACCGACCTTTCAGAGCCGCTGGCGATCGAAAGGCGTTGGAAGGCCAACGACTCGCTGATGTCCGGGTGGGGCACTGGCGGCACTCGGGCGCAGGCTCTGAACGCCGGCTCCGGGCTGACCGCACGTCTCGGCGTCGGCACGAACGGCCCCTTCGCCCTCGACCTGCGCGAACAGGGGCCGCACGCTTTAGTGGGTGGCACGACGGGGAGTGGCAAGAGCGAATTCCTGCAGACGTGGATCATGGCCATGGCCGCTGAGTACGCACCTGATCGTCTGACGTTTCTGCTCGTCGACTACAAGGGCGGGGCGGCATTCGCCGAGTGTGTCGGTCTGCCGCACACCGTCGGCTTGGTCACCGACCTCGACCCGCACCTCGTGCAGCGCACTCTGATATCGCTGCGTGCAGAGCTCACCCGACGCGAGCACCTGTTCAATGCCGTCGGAGCCAAAGACCTGCGCGGCATGGAGCGTCTGCGCGACCCGCGCACCCCGCCCACGCTCGTGATCGTGGTCGACGAGTTCGCCGCGCTCGTGGCTGACGTGCCCGAGTTCGTCACCGGCATCGTCGACATCGCGGCCCGCGGACGCTCGCTCGGGGTGCACCTGATTCTCGCGACCCAGCGCCCGTCGGGCGTCGTCAACGACAACCTTCGAGCCAATGCGAACCTGCGAGTCGCCCTGCGGATGGCAGACGAGCAGGACAGTACCGATGTGCTGGGCATACCGGACGCCGCGCACTTCTCGGCGAGCACCCCAGGTCGAGCCGCAGTGCGCGTCGGTCCTGGGCGCGTGCAGCACTTTCAGACGGCGTATCTGGGCGCACCGATGATCCTCGGCCGTGAAGCCGCACAGATCACGATCGCCGAGCTGCCCTTTCAGACGGCTCGACAATGGCTGCAGCCCGCAACGCGTGACCGCACTGGTGCGCAGGCGCAGCGTGAGATCGAGGCCATGCGCGACGCGATGCTCGCCGCCGCCGAGGGGCTGCGGCTTGATGCACCGCGTCGCCCGTGGCTCGACGCGCTGCCCAGTCGGCTCGCGCTGCCACTGCCTGAGTCGTCTGAAACCTGTGGGTCGATTGGGCTGTCTGGGCCGTCTGCGAGCACTGAGACAGCCCAGCAACCGCAGAGTGCCCACGAGATCGTGTTGGGGCTGGCCGACGACCCGCAGCATCAGCGGCAGCAGATCTATGCGTGATCGGCAGCGCCGGCTCGGGCCGCACGCAGGTGCTGCGCACCCTTGCCTGGCAGCTGAGCGATCGGCCGAGCGGCACTGCGGCCACACACATCTATGTCATCGATGCCGCTGGGGCCGGGCTCGAACAGCTTGACACGCTGCCGACGGTCGGTGCGGTCATCGCCGCAGACGATCGCGAACGCATCCAACGCCTGCTGCGTCAGCTCGACGCCACTGCCACCGAGCGCATCGCGCTGCTGCGACGAGCCAAAGCCTCGGCCATCGACGAACTGCCGACGGCGACAGCCGACGGTCTGCCCCGGGTCTACGTGCTGATCGACGACCTGGCGGCCATGCAAGAGCAGTACGAGTTCGCGCGAGGCTTCGACGTGATCGGCTCGCTTGCCGCGCTGTTCGCGTCCGGGCGCGACGTGGGCATCCACTTCGCATTCACCACGAGTCGACCCAGCGGGCTGCCCGCGACCATCGCGTCCAGCCTGGGGCAGACCCTCGCGCTCAGGATGACGGATGCCGCCCTCGGCGGCCTGCTCGACATCGACACCAGCGTGCTCGATGATGCGCCTCCCGGCCGCGGCATCGTCATCGGCGGCATCTGCGGCGGGCTCGAAACGCAGATCGGGGTGCCACACGGCGCCGTCACCGTGACCGAACAGGCCGCGGTGCTCGCCGAAGTGGCCGCGCGTCTGGCCGACATGGGGTCGGAGCCGACACCGAGCATCCGTCGTCTGCCCGAGACGGTCGCGCTCGATTCGCTGCCGGCCTTCGACGTCGATCAGGCTCCGGTCTTCGCAGTGGCTGACGACACCCTCGCGCCGGTCGGTCTGCCGTCACACGAGCCGTTTCTGGTGCAGGGGCGCTCGAGCGACGAGAACTCCGCGGTGCTCGGTGTGCTCACACGAGCACTCGCGACAACCCGGCCTGCGGCAGAGAGCATCCTCATCACGCCGAAGACGTCACCCCTCGACGCGGCGATCTCATGGTCGCGCGTCGCGAACGACGAAGCCCAGGTGATCACCGTGATCGACGAGATACTGGGGGCGGTTGAGCCCCCGGTTGAACGGCCGAGTCTGGCGCAGTTCGACACCGCCGGCTGGCTTGCCGACGACGACTGGCTGTCTGCCGCCCCCAGACGCACCGACGTGCAGCCGAAGCAGTCGGCCCAGACTTCAGAGCCCACACGGCCAGCGCTCGACAGCGATCAGCTGATGATCGTGATCGACCACACCGCCGACTTCGTGGGCACCCCTGCCGAGTCCCGTCTCGCTGCACTTGTCGCACACTGCCGACGAGAGAGCATCACCTGCCTGGTCGACGTCGACCCAGCCACGCTGCCCGCCGCCTGGGAGCTGCACGGCGCCGTGCGAACCATCAGATGCGGTCTGCTGCTGCGCCCCGAGACCGATGACAGCGACCGCTACCTCAGGGCGAACGTGCCTGCCGACGACACGTCTCGGTGGCCAGCAGGGCGCGGCTATCTCGTTGCCGGCGGGCAGACCCGCCTGGTTCAGGTGGCGAAATAGGGCGGGCGCGCGAGACGGTGAGCGGATGCCATGGTGCAGGCGCCGGGAGCGCACCCGGTAGCCTGTATGCAGCGAGGAAGACCGCCGACCGACCAGGCTGACGGCAGGTGGCCCCAGAGAAAGCGAGCCTTCGACGTGTATGTGAAGAGACTGACCCTGAAAGGGTTCAAGTCGTTCGCGCACGCGACCACGTTCGAGTTCGAGCCTGGAGTCACCGCGGTCGTCGGCCCCAACGGGTCGGGCAAGTCGAACATCGTCGACGCCCTGGCATGGGTCATGGGCGAGCAGGGTGCGAAGACGCTGCGCGGCGGAAAGATGGAAGACGTCATCTTCGCAGGCACTGCCAAGAAGGGGCCGCTCGGCCGCGCCCAGGTCGAACTCACCATCGACAACACCGACGGCGCGCTGCCGATTGAGTACACCGAGGTCACGATCTCGCGAACGCTGTTTCGCAACGGCGGCAGCGAGTACGCGATCAACGGGCAGTCGTGCCGACTGCTCGACGTGCAGGAGCTGCTGAGCGATTCGGGCCTCGGCCGCGAGATGCACGTCATCGTCAGCCAGGGGCAGCTCGATCAGGTGCTGCGCGCGTCGCCGGAAGAGCGCCGCGGCTTCATCGAAGAGGCCGCCGGTATTCTCAAACACCGCCGCCGCAAAGAGCGCACGGTGCGCAAACTCGATGCCATGGAGGCCAACCTGCAGCGGGTGAGCGACCTCACCGCCGAGCTGCGACGCCAGCTGAAGCCCCTCGGCCGCCAGGCCGAGATCGCACGTTCGGCACAGCAGATCCAGGCCGAGGTGCGTGACGCGACCTCTCGGCTGCTCGCCGCCGAGATCGTAGAGCTCGACACCGATCTGGGCACTCTCGCGACCCAGCGACAGGCTCTTGAGAACGAGCAGGGTGTGCTGCGCGAGACCGTCGCGGCGAGCCGCAGCCGTCAGACCGAGCTCGAGGCGACCACGGTCTCAGACGAGCTGGAGCGTTCGCGTGCAGTCGTGCACCGCCTGGAGTCGGCGGCCGAACGCTTTCGCTCGCTGCGATCGATCGCCGAGCAGCGGGTCGCGCTGCTCTCGGTGCGGCCGCAGACCTTCGACCTCGACGTCGCCGCGAAATTCGATCAGGCCGACAGCGCTCGGAGCGCCGCACGAGAGCTCGCCGAGCGTGCGACCGAGCTGTCGACAGCTCTTGACGAGCAGCGGGCGGCCACCCGCGAGGCCTTCGACGCGCTGCAGGCCGTCGACGCACAGATCGCCGAGCAGGCCGCTCTGATCAGCCGCCACGAACTGCGTCGATCGGCGCTCGCGAACGCCGTCGAAGTCGCCGCAGGCAAGGTCGAGGCCGCTGAACGACAGGTCGAGTCGCAGGGCTCGGCGGTGCAGCAGGCGACCGAGCGCCGCGACCAGCGGGCACAGGCGCTCGCCGAGGCCACCGCCGCCGAACAGACGGCAGAGCCGACGCCTGACGGGTCAGACACATCGGGCAGCTTGACCACGGGCCTCGACGCCGCATACCGTGCCGCGACCGACCGGCTCGAAGCCGCCGAACGGGCATTGACGGCAGCACGCGATCTGCAGGCGAAGGCGACCTCTGAGGCAGACTCGCAGCAGGCCCGTGCCGCGGCGCTCGCCATGGCCCTCGAATCGCGCGACGGCTCGGCACAGATCATCCATGCCGAGACCATCGGCGTGCGCGGGCGCGTCGCCGACGCACTGCAGGTGCAGGCAGGCTTCGAGGCGGCCGTCGCCGCGGCGCTCGGCGCGCTGACCGATGCGCTGCTGGTCGACTCCAGCGCAGCTGGTGCAGCCGTTCTGGGCGATGCCCGCGCGGGTGATCTGGGACAGGTCACCGGCGTCGTCGCCGAACCCGCGGCGCCTGAGACCGCAGGCGCACTGAGTGACCGTCCGACGCTGCCGCCCGGGGTGGCATGGGCGCCCGATGTCGCACAAGGGCCGTCCGGAGTGCTCGCGCGCCTCGCCCACACTGTGATCGTTCGAGAGAAAGAGGTCACCGACAGCGCTGCGACAGTGGTCGACCCGGTCGCCGTGCTCGACGCACTGCCCGCCGGAGACTGGCAGGTCGTCACACCCGAGGGCGACGTGATCGGCCGTGCGCTGGTGCGCGGCGGCGGCGATGCCGGGCAGTCACGACTGCAGCTGCTGGCGCAGCGTGACGAAGCTCTGCGCGCCGCCGATGAGGCCCGTGCCTCGGTCGCGTCGGCGAGCGCGCGCATCGACGTCGCCCGCGACGAGCGGGATGCCCGGCGCGCCGAACGCGATCAGGCGCTCGCCGAGCTGCGTGCGGCGGATGCTCGCGCGGCCGAGACGGCCAAACGGCTCGGATCGCTGCGTGCTCAGGTCGACAGCGCTGAGGCGGAACTCGCGCGTCTCACGACACAGGCCGAGCAGGCGCGAACGCGACTCGACGAGGCGACCGACGCGAGTGAGCAGGCGCACGCGGCGTTGGCATCCTTCGACGCCGAGCCGCAGCCGCTGAGCGACCCCATCGACCGCCAGCCTGCATTCGACGCACTTGAAGCGGCTCGAGCGCACGAGATGGAGGTGCGCGTCTCGGTCGAGACCGCCCGCGAACGCGCGAAGGCCGAACAGCGTCGCGCCGAGACGCTGCAGCGCGACGCCGAGCAGTCGAAGGCGCAGGCCGAGGCACAGGCTCGGGAGCAGGCGATCCGCAGCATCCAGCTGGAGCGCGCCGAGCACGTGCAGGCGCTGCTGCCCGACATCATGGCGCACATCGGCACGTCGCTGCAGCAGGCGAGACTCACCGTCGCCGAGCACGAGGTGGCCCGCAACCAGCAGCACGGACAGCTGCGCGAGCTGCGCGAACGCATCACCGAGCAGCAGCATCAGCTCGAACTGCTCGCCGAACGCGCGCACGGCATCGAGCTGCGTGAGCACGAGCAGCGGGTGCGCCGCGACTCGGCCGCAGAACGCGTGCGCACCGAACTGAACATCGACGTCGACGTGCTGATCGCCGAGAGCGGGCCGCACCTGCCGATTCCGGTGACGGGCGAGTGGGCCGACGCCGACGAGACGGTCGAGACCGTGCCCTACGACCATGAGCAGCAGCGGCTGCGGCTGGTGAAGGCCCAGCGTGCGCTGAGCCGCTTGGGGCGGGTGAACCCGCTCGCGCTCGAAGAGTTCGCCGCGCTCGAAGAGCGGTACAACTACATGAACGACCAGCTCGTCGATCTGCGCAAGACGCGAGCCGATCTGATCGCCATCAGCGACGAGCTCGACGAGAAGATGCAGTCGATCTTCACAGAGGCGTTCGACGACACGCAGCGGGCCTTCGACGAGATCTTCCCAGTGCTGTTTCCCGGCGGGCGCGGGTCGCTGACGCTGACCGACCCAGAGCATCCGCTGACCACCGGCATCGCCGTGCACATCAGGCCGGCAGGCAAGAAGATCGACCGGCTCTCGCTGCTCTCGGGCGGTGAGCGGTCGCTGGCGGCGGTCGCTCTGCTGGTCGCGATCTTCATCGCCCGACCGAGCCCGTTCTACATCATGGACGAAGTCGAGGCCGCGCTCGACGACGCGAACCTGGGGCGTCTGCTCTCGGTGTTCGAACGACTGCGGCGAGACTCCCAGCTCATCGTCATCACCCACCAGAAGCGCACGATGGAGATTGCCGACGCACTGTATGGTGTGTCGATGCGGCAGGATGGTGTGTCGGCCGTGGTTGGACAGCGCATGGAGCACGACGAATACGATGCCGACCACACTGCGGGCGAGGGCGACCGGGCGGCAGACGACGACAGGCGCGATGAGCAAGACGGTCATGACAGGAGCGGGAAATGAGCAAATGGTCACTGCGAGGCAGTCTGCGCACTCTCTTTCAGGGCACGCGGCCCATCGACGAGAGCAGCTGGGAAGACCTCGAAGACAGCCTCATTCTCGGCGACTTCGGCGCTGAGGCGTCAGAGTCGATCGTCGAGGCGGTGCGTTCGAACGTGGAGCGACTGGCGATCGCCGACGAACGCGAGCTGCGCAACGTGCTGCGTGACGAGCTGGCCGAGCGGCTGAGTGCGAACGACCCGACGTTGCGTCTGACCCGCCCGCAGGATGCTGCCACCGGCCGCCTGCTGCCTGCGGTCGTGCTGGTGGTCGGGGTGAACGGCGTCGGCAAGACGACGACGATCGGCAAGCTCGCACGGTTCATCACGCGGGCGAACAAGCGTGTGGTGATCGGTGCGGCCGATACGTTCCGTGCGGCCGCCGTCGAACAGGTGGCCACCTGGGGCCAGCGGGCCGGCGCCGAGGTGGTGCGGCCGCAGCAGCAGGGGCAGGATCCAGCCTCGGTCGCGTACCAGGCTGTGCAGCACGGCATCGACGTCGACGCCGACGTGGTCATCATCGACACCGCCGGCCGCCTGCAGACCAAAGCCGGTCTGATGGACGAACTCACCAAGATTCGCCGCGTCGTCGAGAAGCTCGCACCGATCGCCGAGGTGCTGCTGGTGCTCGACGCCACGACCGGGCAGAACGGGCTGAGCCAGGCCCAGGCGTTCATCGACCATGCCGGCGTCACCGGCATCGTGCTCTCGAAGATCGATGGCTCGGCCAAGGGCGGTTTCGTCGTGGGCGTGCAGCAGACCACCGGGATCTCGGTCAAACTGATCGGCTTCGGTGAGGGCATCGACGACATCGCAGCCTTCAACGCGAACACCTTCGCCGCCGAGCTGGTGGGGTAGCCGCCGAAGACAGCCTGCGGTGGGCGGCCGCGTGCCGTCGGCGACTCAGGGCAGCCGGAACCCGCCATCGTGCGTGCTCTCGACGGCGAGACCGTCGGCGACCAGAGAGGCGAGCGCGCGTTCGGCCTGCGGGCGATCCGGAGCATCCTGCAGCAGTGCGCTGACCGCCATCGGCTCGCGGGCGGCCCGCAGCAGCGCCATGATGCGGCCGCGCGCCTGCCGGTCGCTGCCCTCGAATCGCGCCTGTGTGCGACGCTTCGGCGCCGCTGACGGCGGTGACCCGGCTGCGACCCATGCACACCGCGAACGAATCGGGCAGACTTCGCAACTCGGTGTGCGGGCGGTGCAGACGAGTGCTCCGAGCTCCATGAACGCGTAGGTGGCCAGGCGCGTGCGCTCGGCGTCCTGCGGCAGCTGCGCCGACATCGCCGGCAGGTCGTGCGCCGGTCTTGGGGCGCCCGGTTCCGCCTCGCCGTCGACGGCTCGGGCGAGCACACGACGAATGTTCGTGTCGACGACGGGATGCCGCTGGTGAAACGCGAAGACCAGCACGGCGCGGGCGGTGTAGTCGCCGACGCCCTTCAGCGAGAGCAGTGTGTCGAGGTCGTCTGGCACTTCGCCCGCGTGCTCGGCGCAGATCTGCTGGGCGGCAGCGTGCAGCCAGCCCGCCCGACGCGGGTACCCGAGCCGATCCCACGCACGAATCGCATCGCCGGCGCTCGCAGCCGCAAGGTCGCAGGGCGTCGGCCACGCCTGCATCCACTCGTGCCAGCGCGGCAGCACACGGTCGACCTGCGTCTGCTGCAGCATGAACTCGCTGACCAGCACGCCCCATGGCGTCGCCTCCTCGGCGCGCCAGGGAAGATCGCGGCGTTCATCGAGATACCAGGCGATCAGGTCGTCGGCGAAGAGAGAAGAGCTGGGGAGCATCGACACCACTGTAGCCTTCGCCGGATGCTCTGGTCGCCACGCGCAGAAGCCTCGGCTCTCCCTGCCCATCCGCCGTCGCAGGGCGAGGCAGCCAACGGCCGGAGAGAGCCCCGAGTGCGGCAGACGGGGCACACGACCGCGGAGAGTAGCATTGTGCGCCGTGAAGAAGACCGACCAGACCGAACCATCACCTGACGCACCTCTGCAGCGCTCCGGCAGCGGAGCATCCGCACAACGGCCGAAGCGTGATCGCAACGCGATTCTCGCCGTGACGGTGTTCCCAGCGATCGTGATCGTCGCCGCAGTGCTGGGCTTCTGCCTGCCTGCGACGTTCACCCCGATCACCCCGATCGTGCCGTATCTGCTGGGGCTGATCATGTTTCTGATGGGCATCACCCTCACCGGCGCCGACTTCAAACGCATCGCCAAACGGCCGCTGGTCGTGCTGCTCGGACTGGTCGCGCACTATGTCATCATGCCGTTGGCCGGGCTGCTCGTGGTGTGGGCGCTGCAGCTGCCCGCCGAACTGGCCGTTGGCGTCATCCTGGTCGGCTGTGCGCCCAGCGGCACCGCCTCGAATGTGATGACGTACCTTGCGAAGGGCGACGTGGCGTTCTCGGTGTCTGTGGCGACCGTCTCGACCCTGGTCGCACCTCTGCTGATGCCGCTGCTGACACTGGCGTTCGCGGGGCAGTACATGTCGATTCCGGTCGAGGCGATGTTTCTCGACATCCTGAAGACGGTGCTGCTGCCGGTGATCGCCGGTGTCATCGTGCGCAGCCTGTTCGGGCGCATCATCGACTACATCAAGCCTGTGCTGCCATGGCTGTCGGCGATCGCGATCGCGACGATCGTCACTGCGGTGATGGGCAAAAGCGCGGCCGCGTTCGCGCAGGCAGGGCTGCTGATCATTCTCGCAGTCGTGCTGCACAACGGCATCGGGCTGCTGCTCGGCTATCTCGCCGGGCGAGCGGTGCACCTCGATCACGCCGCGCGCCGTGCGCTGGCGTTCGAGGTGGGAATGCAGAACTCGGGGCTGGCAGCCTCGCTGGCCACGGTGCACTTCAACCCCGCTGCCGCGCTCGCACCTGCGGTCTTCTCTGTCTGGCACAACATCAGCGGAGCGCTCGTCGCGGCATGGCTCGCGCGCAAGCCGATTCCGACGGAGAGGTGAGCGGCTCCGTTCATAGTGTCGTCATTCTGTGCCGATACGCTGGGTGGTGCACGTCGCAGCAGCCGACGACAGCCGCCGTTCGAAGGGGAGCCACATGGAGACACTGACCGACCCGACCGCTCTGGAACAGATGCCGCGCCGCATCGGCATCCTCACGTCTGGCGGTGACTGCCCCGGGCTCAACGCGGTGATCCGAGGCGCGGTGCTCAAAGGCACCGAGGTCTACGGGCAGGAGTTCGTCGGCTTTCTCGACGGCTGGCGCGGCATGATCGAAGGCGACTACATCACGCTCGATCGCGCTCGGGTGCGCGGGCTCGCCAAAGAGGGCGGCACCATTCTCGGCACCTCGCGCATCGGCCCATACAGAACCGAGGCGGGCCGACCCGAGAACATTCTGCGCACCCTGGCCGAGCACGGTGTGGATGCGGTGATCGCGATCGGCGGAGACGGCACGATGCGAGCGGCGAACCTGCTGCGCAACGACGGCATTCCGATCGTCGGGGTGCCGAAGACGATCGACAACGATCTCGACGGCACCGATTACAGCTTCGGGTTCGACACTGCGGTGTCGATCGCCACCGAGTCGATCGACCGGCTGCGCACGACCGGCAATGCGCACAAGCGCTGCATGGTGCTCGAGGTGATGGGCCGCCACGCCGGATGGATCGCGCTGCACGCGGGCACGGCCGGCGGCGCGCATGCGATTCTGATTCCAGAGCAGGCCGAGAGCCTCGACCAGATCTGCGCGTGGGTGACCTCGGTGCGCGATCGTGGGCGTTCGCCGATGGTCGTCGTCGCTGAGGGGTTCACACTGCCCGACATGGACGAGGCATTCTCTGACAAGGGCCTCGACGGATTCGGACGTGCCCGGCTCGGCGGCATCGGGGAGGTTCTCGCCCCGCTGATCGAGGAGCGCACGGGAATCGAGAGCCGGGCGACGGTTCTCGGCCACATTCAGCGCGGGGGAGTGCCCACCGCGTTCGACCGTGTGCTGGCCACGCGACTGGGCATCGAAGTCGTTGAGCTCGTCGCTCGTCGCCAGTGGGGGCGCATGGTGGCACTGCGCGGCACCGACATCGTCAGCGTGCCTTTCGCCGAGCTGGCTGAGACGAAGCAGGTGCCGTCTGAGCGCTACCGCGAGGTGCGTGCGATCTTCGGGTGAGCCCCCCGGGCTCTCGGTGCGCTTCGGGCCCTGTCGAATCTCAGATTCCGGGCGTCCCGAGCACGCGCTGAGAGCCGACCCCGCGTGATGCGCCCGCGTCGGCTAGAATCGACCCGATATGGCTACTTTCTCGAACCTCTCTGAACGGCTGGTCCAGACCTTTGCGCACCTGCGCACCAAGGGCAAGCTCTCTCCGGCCGATGTCGACGCCACCGTGCGCGAGATCCGCCGCGCCCTGCTCGACGCCGATGTCGCGCTCACCGTGGTCAAAGGTTTCACCGCCAAAGTGCGCGAGCGTGCGCTCTCAGACGAAGTCAACCAGGCGCTAAACCCCGCCCAGCAGGTCGTCAAGATCGTCGACGAAGAGCTCACCAACATCCTCGGTGGCGAGACTCGACGGCTGCAGCTGGCGAAGCAGCCGCCGACGGTCATCATGCTCGCCGGCCTTCAGGGTGCAGGCAAGACCACTTTCGCGGGCAAGCTTGCCAAGTTCCTGGTGAAAGATGGCCATACGCCGATTCTCGTCGCCGCCGACCTGCAGCGTCCCAACGCCGTCGGTCAGCTGCAGGTGGTCGGCGAGCAGGCCGGCGTGCCGGTCTACGCCCCCGAACCCGGCAACGGCATCGGTAACCCGGTCAAAGTCGCCAAGCATTCGATCTCGTACGCTCGCGACAAGCAGTACGACGTGGTCATCGTCGACACGGCCGGCCGAACCGGCGTCGACGCCGAGATGATGAAGCAGGCCAGCGACATTCGTCGGGCGATCGACCCCGACGAAGTGCTCTTCGTGATCGACGCCATGATCGGTCAGGACGCCGTCGCCACGGCTCAGGCCTTCAACGAGGGCGTCGACTTCACCGGTGTCGTGCTCTCGAAGCTCGACGGCGACACCCGCGGCGGCGCCGCCCTCTCTGTCGTGAGCGTCACGGGCAAGCCGATTCTCTTCGCCTCGACCGGTGAGCGTCTCGACGACCTGGAGATCTTCCACCCCGATCGTCAGGCCAAACGCATTCTTGACATGGGCGACGTGCTCACGCTCATCGAAGAGGCTCAGCGCACCTTCGACGAAGAAGAGGCGCGCAAAGTCGCCGAGAAGATCGCCAAAGAGGCGTTCACTCTCGACGACTTTCTGCAGCAGATGCAGCAGATCAAGAAGATGGGCTCGATGAAGAAGCTGCTCGGCATGATGCCCGGAGCAGCAGGCATGCGCCAGCAGCTCGAGCAGTTCGACGAGTCGCAGCTGACCCGCACCGAGGCGATCATCCAGTCGATGACCAAGGCCGAGCGCGAGAATCCCAAGCTGCTCAACGGCTCACGGCGCCTGCGCATCGCGAAGGGCTCGGGCACCACGGTCAGCGAAGTGAACAGCCTCGTGCAGCGCTTCGAACAGGCGGCCAAGATGATGAAGTCGGTGGCCCGCGGCGGTGTGCCGAACCTGCCCGGAATGGGAGCCATGGGGCACGGAGGCTCCAAACGCAAGAACGTCAAAGGCAAAGGCAAGAAGGGTAAGGCTAAGAGCGGCAACCCGGCGAAGCGCGCTCAGCAAGAGGCCGAGCTTCGCGACCAGCAGTCCAAGGCGACCGAACGCTCGCTCACGCAGGCGGCCTCCGCATTCGGAGCAGGCGCTGCGGGCTCGGCATTCGGCGCGGCTGGCGGCCCGGCCGGTGACGAGGGCACGGGAGACTCCGCAGGAGCGCCGCCTCGCATCGATCCGAACGAGGTGCCCGGCCTCGGCGGCCTCTTCAATCGCTGATCGAGCCCTCTGGCCCTGAGTCGTGGCGCTGCCCGAACTGCCGGAGAGGCGGCGCGCAGCGGCTGAGTCTGGTCAGCGGTCGAGCGGCCGCCCGGCCTCGAACTCGGCCATCAGCGCATCGACGACGGCATTCAGGTCATCGCCGTGCCGTGATGCGACGCGCAGCTGTCTCTGGTAGCTCGCACCGCCGCGAATGATGGACTCGACATCCGCGAGCTGTTCGGCGCAGCCCAGCCGCTGTGCGCGAGGCTGCCAGCGATCGAGAAGCTCCAGGGTGTCGTCGATGACACTGCGCTCGTTGAGATCGTGGTCGGCGATGAACACCGTCGGCAGGCCGTAGCGCGCCGCGCGCCACTTGTTCTCTGCGATCGCCCAGTCTGGAATGCGATCGAGCACCATGCCTGCCTCGATCTGCTCGCTGAGCTCGTCGACCGCGCACTGGATGAACGCGGTGAGCGCCCCGACCTCGAACAGTGTCGGCAGCCCGTCGCACACACGGTTCTCGACGGTGCCGAACTTCGGCGCGGGCCGTATGTCCCAGCGAATCTCGTTGAGCTGGTCGATCACTCCAGTCTGCAGGGCGCCGGCCACGAAGGCCTCGAAGTCTTGCCACGTCTCGACATGCGGCGGCAGCCCGGCGGTGGGAAGCTGACGAAACATCATCGCGCGATTCGATGCGTAGCCGGTGTTGACGCCCTCCCACCACGGGCTCGAAGCGCTCAGCGCCTGCAGGTGCGGCAGGTAGCCGAGCAGACCGTTGACCAGCGGCACGGCCTTGCGGCGGTCGTCGACGCCGACGTGCACGTGCACACCGTAGATCGCCATCATGCGACCCCACCACTGCGTGCGGTCGATCAGTTTCTGGTAGCGCTCGTTCGAGGTGTACGGCTGCTGCGTCGCCTTGGCGAACGGGTGCACCCCGGCACAGAGGATTCCCAGGCCGAGCTCGTCGGCTGCCTCGGAGAGCGACGTGCTCACCTGCTCGATCTCACCCAATGCCGAAGGCACGGTGTCATGCACCCCGGTGACGATCTCGACGGTGTTCTCGAGCAGCTCTTGGTCGAGGCGGGCGGCGACCGGCGTGCCCTGCAGCGCGTCGTGGATCTCGGCGGCTCGAGAGGCGGGCTGCCGAGTGCCGCGGTCAATCAGCACGACCTCCCACTCGACGCCGAGCGTCGATGGGCGGGACTGAGCGAAGTCGATGCGCATGGGTAAAGCGTAGTGGTCTGCGCTGTGCGCGCGAAGTCATGGCGCGTCACAACGTCATGTGACACACAAACGCTGCGGAGTGTGGCACAATAGACAGTCGGTAACCCGTGGGTGCGCAGACCCTCTCATCTGCATGCCCTCGATCATCCAGAGCTTTCCGTCGTGAGGCCCCACACCCACGACTGGGTTCGAATCGAATCTGAATTACAGGAGCATTGTGTCTGTCAAAATCCGTCTGAAGCGCTTCGGCAAGGTCCACGCACCCGAGTTTCGCGTCGTGGTCACCGATTCACGAGCCAAGCGCGATGGTCGCGTCATCGAGGAGATCGGCCGTTACGTGCCGACCCGTCACCCTTCGCTGATCGAGATCGACTCAGATCGCGCACAGTACTGGCTTTCAGTTGGCGCACAGCCCTCTGACCAGATGTTCAAGCTGCTCACCCTGACCGGTGACTGGGCGAAGTTCAAGGGCGACAAAGACGCCAAGAGCACGGTGAAGGCACCTGAGCCCAAGGCGAAGTTCGAGCGGGACGCCAGCAAGAAGTCGGTGCTGCTGCCCAAGACCGAGAAGAAGGCCGCTCCTGCCGCAGAGGCCGCAGCCGAGCCTGCCGCTGACGCAGCCGACGAGGCGTGAGCATGCTGCAGCAGACCGTTGATCATCTGGTGCGTGGCATCGTCAGCAGCCCTGACGACGTCACCGTCGACGAGCGGCACACCGCTCGGGCAGAGGTCATCGACGTGCGTGTCGCACCCGATGACCTCGGCCGCGTGATCGGTCGTTCAGGGCGCACGGCACAGGCACTTCGCACTGTGGTCGACGCTCTGGCCGACGGCCGTCACGTGCGGGTCAACATCGTCGACACCGACGCTTAGGTCATGCTGCAGCTTCGCATCGCCCGTCTGACCAAGCCGCACGGGCTCAAAGGTGGCCTCAAGGTAGAGCTGTACACCGATGAGCCCGAGCGGCGACTGGTTCCGGGCGCCACATTCAATCTTCAGGTGCCTGCCGATTCCTCATGGCACGGCCGCACCATCACTCTGCGCGAGCTGCGCTGGTACAACACCAGCCCGGTCGCGTTCTTCGCTGAGATTCCCGATCGTACGGCGGCAGAGAGCATTGCCAAAGCCATTCTGACCATCGATCAGGATGAGACCAAGCTGCCTGATGAGGCCGATGCCTGGTATGACCATCAGCTCGTCGATCTCGTCGTCATGCGCAACGGCGAAGCCGTCGGCACGGTCTCGCGAGTCGACCACCTGCCCGGCCAGGACATCCTCGCGATTCAGACCGAGAGCGACGAGGTGCTGCTGCCCTTCGTCAAACACTTTGTGAGCGGCGTCGATCTCGACGAGCGCACCGTCACCATCACCCCGCCCGGCGGCCTGTTCGAGCCCGCCGACGACGGCGAAGACGAGGCCGACGAGGTGCCGGCTCAAGAGGTGGCGGATGTCGTGGCAGAGCTGACGGCCAAGTCTGCGCCCGGCTCAGACACGGCTGCGCCTGATGCCAAATCCGCCGAGAAGGCGCAGAGTTCCGCATCGAACGATGAGGCTGCGCCTGAAGCCGACCGCACCAACCACGTATGAGCGCCGCTGAGCCTGCGCGCCTGCGCATCGACGTCATCACGATCTTTCCCGAATACCTCGACGCGCTGAAGCTGTCGCTGGTCGGCAAATCGGTCGATCGAGGCATCATCGATCTGCGCGTGCACAGTCTGCGCGAATACACCCACGATGCGCACCGCACGGTCGACGACACTCCATATGGCGGGGGAGCGGGCATGGTCATGCGCCCCGAGCCTTGGGGTGAGGCCTTCGACGACGTGCTGGCCGACGCCGACGATCCCCTGGTGCTGTTCACCACTCCGGCCGGCGCGGTGTTCACCCAGCAGCGTGCGGTCGAGCTTTCTCACGAACGCCACATCGTCTTCTGCTGCGGCCGCTACGAAGGCATCGATCAGCGCGTCGTCGACTACGCCGCAGCGCACTGGCGCACCGGTGAGATCAGCATCGGCGACTACGTGCTCAACGGCGGCGAGGTCGCCGTGCTGGTCGTCGTCGAAGCCGTCGCCCGCCTGCTGCCCGGCGTGATCGGCAATCCCGAGTCGCTGGTCGAAGAGTCGCACAATCGCGGCCTGCTCGAGCACCCGAGCTACACGAAGCCTGCTGAATGGCGCGGCTTTGAAGTGCCCCCGGTTCTGCTCAGCGGCAACCACCGTCTCGTCGCCGAGTGGCAGCACGATCAGAGCGTGACCCGCACTCGGCGTATGAGACCCGACCTGCTGCCCTGACGGGGGCGGCTGAGCGCAGTCTTGGCGCTGGGGCTGAGACGCAGAGGCGGGCGCGGGCGGTGCATCCGGCGCAGTGCGGGCAGACGTTTGCGGCTCACCTCGGCATGTGGCAAGATGAGAGATTGTGTCATCGGCTTGTCTCTGCCGCAGGGGAGCGATCGTCGACACAATCCGAATCGTTACGTATTCACGCTCCTGACCTGCGGCAGGTGCAGAGAGCGAAGAACTCATGAGCAACACACTGGACAAAGTCGACGCAGCATCGCTGAAGAGCGACATCCCAGACTTCCGCGCCGGTGACACCGTCAAGGTGCACGTCAACATCATCGAGGGCAACCGCAGCCGTATCCAGGTGTTCCAGGGCGTCGTGCTCAAGCGCCAGGGTGCCGGTGTGCGCGAGACCTTCACCGTGCGCAAGATCTCGTTCCAGGTCGGCGTCGAGCGTACCTTCCCGGTGCACTCGCCGGTGATCGACAAGATCGAGCTCGTCTCGCGCGGCGACGTTCGTCGCGCAAAGCTGTACTACCTGCGCTCACTGCGCGGCAAGGCAGCCAAGATCCGCGAGAAGCGCTGATCCAATCACGTTCAACGGCCAGCGGATGCGTCGCAGTGCGGCGCCCGCTGGCCGTTGTCGTCATCATGCCGGTCTCGGTCGGCAAATGCAGAGAATGAGAGAGAGGCGAACCGGTGAGCGGCGAAGAGGTGCTTGACTCAGAAGAGTCGCAGACCCCGGGCGACGGGCGATCGGGCGCATCGCGCACGCTGCTCATGCTGCGCGACATCGTCGTGATCATCGTCGTAGCGCTCATACTCTCGACCCTGCTGCGCACGTTCCTGGTGCGCACGTTCTCGATTCCCTCGGGATCGATGGAGCAGACGCTGCAGGTCGGCGACCGTGTGCTGGTCAACCGACTCCAGCCGAAGCCCTTCGGCGTCTCGCGGGGCGACGTCGTGGTCTTTCAGGATCCGGGCGGCTGGCTGGCAGCCCCGTCGGCTGCGGCACAGGGCTGGAGTCTGGGCAAGGGCATCCAGGACGCTCTCACGTTCGTCGGCCTCGGTGACTCTGACAGCCACCAGTATCTAGTCAAGCGCATCATCGGCGTCGAAGGCGACCACCTGGTGTGCGAGCACGTCGGCGGGCCGTTGAGCGTCAATGGCGTGCAGCTCGACGAGTCGTCGTATCTGGCTCCGGGAAACGCCTCGTGCGCGCGCACCTTCGACGTGACCGTGCCCGCGAACTCGCTCTGGATGATGGGCGACAACCGGGGCAACTCGCGCGATTCGAGCGCACACACAGACGAACCCGGCAGAGGGATGGTCGCGGTCGATCAGGTCGTCGGTCGTGCGTTCGTGATCTCATGGCCGTCGTCGCGTTGGCAGGGCATCGACGCACACCATGAGGTGTTCTCAGACGTTCCCGATCAGTCTTCGTCGGCTGAGTGATGGCGGCGGTCGACCCCACTCTCGAACTCGAGACAAGGCTCTTCGCCGACGGTGCCACACTCGTGATCGGCTGCGACGAGGTCGGTCGCGGTGCGCTTGCCGGCCCGGTCACGGTGGGGGCGGTCGCGATATGTGCGGATGCCGGAGTCTGGCCCGCAGGTCTGCGCGACTCCAAGGCGCTCACCGACCGTCGTCGCCATGCCCTGGTCGAGCCGATTCGGGAGTGGGCGGCCGGTTGGACGGTTGCCTCTGTCGATAACACTCGCATCGACGGCGACGGCATCGTGACCTGTCTGCGCGAGGCGGCGTCGAGCGCCGTCGGTGCGCTGCTGGCGGAGCAGCCCCGCGAGGCGCAGGCGGTGGTCATTCTTGACGGCTCGTCTGACTGGCTGACCGCAGGGCTGCAGGCACCGTGCCAGGTGCGTGTGGTGATTCGAGCCAAAGCTGACCGCGACTGCGCGTCCGTGGCGGCCGCGAGCGTGCTCGCCAAGGTCGATCGCGATGACCGCATGGCGGTGTACGCCGAGCAGTACCCCCAGTATTCATGGCAGACCAATCGCGGCTACGGCAGCGCCGTGCACATGGCTGCGATCGCCGAGCACGGACCATCTGTGCTGCACCGCATGACTTGGCTGCACCAGCCTGGCAGCAGAGGCGACAAGAGCAAGAAGGGCAGCTAGAGTGAGAGACGATATGGATCCTCAGGATTTCGACGACTACGAGCGCGAGGCAGAGCTCTCGCTCTACCGCGAGTACCGCGACGTCGTGCACATGTTCAAGTACGTGGTCGAGACCGAACGGCGCTTCTACCTGGCAAATGACGTCAAGCTTGAGCGGCGCGAGGTCGGGCCAGACTTCTACATCGAGCTGAATCTGACCGACGTCTGGGTCTGGGACATCTACCGTTCCGATCGCTTCGCCAAACAGGTGCGGGTGCTCACGTACAAAGATGTGAACGTGGAGGAGCTCGCCGCTCATGATCTTGAGCTGCCGAGCGAACTCTCGCTCGACGAACAGTGATCTCAGTCTTCTGAACGTCTTTCGAGTGCTCGAATGGGCACAGCGCCCGACGTTCTGACGCGTCGACGCTCTCTGCACAGCCTGGTGTGCCGCTGGGATCTCTGCACAGTGCCGTGATGGCTCTGGCCGGGGTGATCGCCGCATGCCGAGACTGGTGGCATGACAGCACGCGAGACCACCGAAGGCGCAGCGAAACGACCGGGCAAGGCCACCGACTCCCGTCTGTCGCTCGGCAGACGGGGTGAGTCACTCGCTGCGCAGTTTCTGACCGATCTGGGCTACACGATCGTCGACCGCAACTGGCGATCCGGCCGTGCGGGAGAGATCGACATCATCGCTCGTGACGGTGATGCGCTCGCCTTCATCGAGGTGAAGACGCGTTCCGGAGACCAGCACGGCACCCCGTTCGAAGCGATCGACGCCCGCAAGATGCGTCAGCTGCGCACTCTGGTCGGGCGCTGGCTGCAGAGCAACGAGGCATGGCCCGGGCCGGTGCGCATCGACGCCATCGGCGTGCGGATGCGCCGAGACGGTCTGCATCTGGAGCATCGACGAGGTGTGCGATGACCCTCGGCATGTGCAGAGCGGTCTCGCTGACCGGCATCGAAGGCAGCCTCATCGACATCGAGGCCGACGTGAGCGCGGGACTTCCCGCGACCCGCATCGTGGGCCTGGCCGACACCGCCGTCGCACAGGCAGAGCACCGGGTGCGTGTCGCATTGGGCAATACCGGCCAGCCGTATCCGGATACCCGGCTGACCGTCAACCTGGTGCCGGCCGGTGCGCCCAAACATGGCACCGCCTTTGATGCGGCGATCGCCGTGGCGGTCTTGATCGCGCAGGGCATCGTACCCCCGCATCCCTCGCGCGACACCGTGGTGCTCGGCGAGCTGACTCTCGAAGGCCGTATCCGTCCGATTCCCGGGGTGCTGCCGGCACTGCTGGGCGCCGTGCGCGGCGGCGTGACGAAAGCGGTCGTACCGCGCGAGAATCTGCCCGAGGCGCGGTTCGTCGACGACATCCATGTCGTGGGCGTCGACGATCTGATCGAGCTGATTCGGCTCTTGGGCGCCCAGCCGCACCCACGAGACCGGCCGCCTGCGCCCCAGCCAGAGCGATCGCAGCGTGGCGAGTCTGCTGACGAGGCTGATGAGCCGACCCCTTCGAACGCCGAGCGTGTGCACACGCCACCCGACCTCAGCGAGATCGTGGGTCAGCATGATGCCGTCGAAGCGCTGATCGTCGCTGCGACCGGCAGGCATCATCTGATGCTCACCGGCAGCCCGGGAGCGGGCAAGTCGATGTTGGCGAACAGTCTGGCGACGCTGCTGCCCCCGCTGAGCAGGCGCGAGCAGCTCGAGGTGACCGCCGTGCGCTCACTCACTTCGAGAACCGGCGTGTGCGAACTGCCGACTCAGCCGCCGTTCGAGGCGCCGCATCACAGCCTCACCCTGGCCGGGCTGATCGGGGGAGGCAGCTCACTCAGGCCTGGGCTGGTGTCACTGAGCGCACACGGAGTGCTTTTTCTCGACGAGGCGCCCGAGTTCCGAACCCATGTGCTCGACTCTCTGCGGCAATGTCTCGAGACGGGCACGCTGACGCTGCACCGGGCCGGGATCGTGGGTCGCCTGCCGGCCGACTTTCAGCTGGTGATGGCGGCGAACCCCTGCCCGTGTGGGTATGCCACCGAGCCAGAGAGCACGTGCACCTGCACGCCGTCTCAGCGCAGACGGTATCTGGCCAGGCTGAGCGGCCCGCTGCTCGATCGAGTCGATCTCAGAGTCGGCGTCGGTCGGGTGCGCAGCCACCGAGCTCTGATCGACGACGCCGAGATGCTGACCAGCGCTGAGGCTCGGGTGCAGGTCGAGCATGCCAGAGCGGCGAGTGCCGAGCGGCTTCGGCCGTTCGGGCACGAGCTGAACAGTCAGGTGTCGGGCGAGACGCTCCGCGGTCGACTGCGGCTCGCGTCACAGGCGACGGCAACGCTCGACCGGGCACTCGATCTCGGCACCATCACGCTGCGCGGATATTTCCGGCTGCTGCGCATCGCCTGGACGCTCTGCGATCTCGCCGGCGATCGGTCACCAGACAGCGAGCACATAGCCAGGGCGATGTCGTGGCGGGGAGGAGGAGAACATGATCGGTAACGGGTCACTCGTCGACATCATGGCCGACGTGCATGGGCTCACGTCGTCAGAAACAGCAGCGGTGACGGCCCAGCTGCACGCGCTGCACGAGTCGGGTCGTGCGGAGTCGATCGAACCGGCCCTGGCTGCGGCCTGGTGGTCATCCCTGATCGAGCCGGGAGACGGCGTCGCCGGGAGTCTGGTGCGTCAGCACGGGGTGGTCGATGCGCTGCGTCAGGTCGTCGTCGACATCCGAGCGCAGCATGACTCGAGCCGACACGGTGCGCAGACTTCGCAGTATCGAGAAGCGCTGCGGCGTTGGAGCCCTCGGCTTGGCGACCGCAGATTTCTCGACTCGCTCTCTTCGGCGGCGAGTCTGCACGCGACGCTGCTGATTCCAGGCGACGCGTCGTGGCCCGCACGGTTCGCAGATCTCGCCGAACACGCCCCGATGTGTCTGTGGGCGCTTGGCCGGCCGACGCTGCTGACCCGGCCTCGCACGATTTCGATCGTCGGTGCACGATCGGCCAGCAGCTACGGGCTGGAAGCCTGCGCCGAACTCGTGCAGGGGTGTGTAGGACACGGCTTCAGCGTGGTTTCAGGCGGCGCCTACGGCATCGATCGGCAGGCGCACCGCGCGGCGCTCAGCCTGCAGGGCGACACTGTGGCGGTGCTCGCCGGGGGCATCGATCGACTGTACCCGGCCGGCAACGAAGAGCTGCTGCGCGAGATCGCCGACCGCGGCTGTCTGATCGCCGAGCAGGCTCCGGGCACTCCGCCGACTCGGTGGAGGTTTCTGCAGCGCAACAGAGTGATCGCTGCGCTCGGAGCGATGACAGTGGTGGTCGAGGCCGGCCGCAGGTCTGGGGCGATCAACACGGTCCATCATGCGGCACAGTTGGGGCGCCATGTCGCAGCCGTGCCGGGGTCGATCTTCTCTGCGATGTCCGCAGGAACGAATCACCTCATCCGCGACGGCCTCGCCTCGCTGGTGACTGGAGCCGACGACTGTCTGACGATGCTCACCGCTCAGCCCGAGCTTGAGATGGCGCAGGTACAGACCGACGGTCTGCGCCCTGAACTGGTGCGTGTGCATGACGCGCTGCACCCGAGACAGGCGCAGGACGTCTTGGGCATCGCACAGCTCTCCGGCATGCCGCTGACGACCGTGAGATCGTGTCTGAACGAGCTGGAGCTGCTGCAGCTGGCCTGCCATCGTGGCGGCGGCGCGTGGCTGCGCGGCTGACCGCGTGGCATTCTGGTGGCATGACTGCTGAGATCTCTGTCGCCGCGGCGATTGACCGCTACCTGAGCGAACTCCGGGTGGTCAGAGGTCTTTCAGCGAACACGGTGAAGGCCTATGGCAACGACTTGAAAGACCTCGCTGCCGATCTCACCGACACGCGGGTGACCCTTATCGGCCAGTTGCGCCTCGATCACCTCAGAGACTGGCTGTGGCACAGTTCGCAGCGTGGTCTCGCCGAGACGAGCCTGGCGCGCCGTTCCACCGTCGCACGATCGTTCGGGCGCTGGGCGTTCGAACAGGGCATCGTCGACGCCGACCCCGCCGCGCGGCTCCAGGTGCCGAAGACCGGTCGCACCCTGCCGGTCGTCCACAGTCGCCAGACGATGCGGGCGCTGCTCGACCATGCCCACGAGGCGGCGGCATCCGGTGACCTGGTGAAAGTACGCGATTGGGCCATGCTCGAAGTGCTCTATGCCTCTGCACTGCGCGTCTCCGAGCTGGTCGGCCTCACCCTGGACGACATCGACCGCGACAACCGGCTGATCACCGTCGTCGGCAAGGGAGACAAGCAGCGTGTCGTACCGATCGGCGACATCGCGCTCGCGGCGATCGACCACTACCTTGAGACGGCGCGAGGTGCACTCTTAGCGCGCGCAGCGCATCCTGATGCGGGGCATCATCTCTTTCTCGGCGCGCGAGGCGGCCAGATCAACGCACGCACGGTACACGGCGTCGTCACACAGGCACTCACAGCGGTCGGCGCGCGCAATGCCGGCCCGCACTCGTTTCGTCACACCGCTGCGACGCACATGCTCGACGGGGGAGCCGACCTGCGCGCCGTGCAGACCCTGCTCGGGCACTCGAGCATCGGCACGACGCAGATCTACACGCACGTCTCTGTCGAGCAGCTCGCCTCGTCGTACCTGCAGGCGCATCCCCGCGCCTGATCGCAGCCAAATCCATCGCAGCCGGCCCATCGATGCCATGCTCGTCGCAGTCGAAGGGCTCGGAATGAAGCCGAGCGAGACGGTGATGCGACCCGAAGGTCATGGCAGCGGCAGCAGCACCGACGGGTCGGATCCTTCAATCAGCAGAAGGGGAGAGTAGTAGTCATCCACGTGACGGGCCCCGAGGTGCAGGCACCCGACACAGTGACCTCCTGAGGCGACGTGCCCGATGACCTGCCCCCGTACGACGTGGTCTCCCTGCGCCACAGCGGGCAGCACCGGCTCGTGGCTCGAACGCCAGGAATGGTCGTGCGTGACCGTTACGACCGGGCGATCGACCACCTGGCCGGCGAACGATACCGTGCCGTCGTCGACGGCGAGCACCTCGGTGCCTTCGGCTGCGGCGACGTCGATGCCGCGATGGCCCGCTCCGTATGGATGCGGTGGTGCGCGAAATGGGTTGACCACTGTTCTCGGAGCAGGCAGAGGCCATGACCAGCACGGCAGATCGCTGCAGGGAGTGTGTGCGGGCATCGCTGCACCAGGCCGCAGATCGGCGGCTGCCGGCGTCGAAAGGACGACGCCGACGGTGAACAGCAGGCACAGCGTCATGAGCGTGCCGCGACGACCAGCAGAGCGCAGGCGCATCGACGAGTTTCGAAGGGTTCGGCGAAGCGAGGAACGTCTTCGAAGAAGGGCTCGGCCGTGTGTGCTCGCTTCTGTCTTCATAGAGCGATTCAAACGCTGCTGGCTCAGGCGAAGAAGCACTCCAGCCACCGCTGTGCAGAACGGGAGAGCGCGGCGAGAGATGTGCGTACTCACACGGGCAGGTCGCGTCACGAGGACGCGCTCACAGGGCAGGCGCGGAAAGGCACGGTCGTGGGCTATGATTGTCGACAGCAGTAGAGCAATCTGCTGACTTCGCGTGCTCGCACAGATGACACAGCCTCAACGGTCCACTTCGGTGGTGAGGTGAGTCATGAGCACCAGGGGCCACCAACCCGGTGACCGCTCAACCGCAAGAGGCGTGTGAACACACGCAGAACAGGAGACACGGCAATGGCCGTCGTTACCATCCGCCAGCTGCTCGACAGCGGCGTGCACTTCGGGCACCAGACCCGCCGCTGGAACCCGAAAGTCAAGCGCTTCATCTTCACCGAGCGCTCGGGCATCTACATCATCGACCTGCAGAAGTCGCTCGGCTACATCGACAAGGCCTACGACTTCGTGAAGCAGACGGTCGCTCACGGCGGCACGATCCTCTTCGTCGGCACCAAGAAGCAGGCCCAGGAGGCCATCGCCGAGCAGGCGACGCGCGTCGGCCAGCCGTACATCAACCACCGTTGGCTCGGTGGTCTGCTGACCAACTTCTCGACCGTGCACAAGCGCCTGCAGCGTCTGAAAGAGCTCGAAGAGATCGACTTCGACGACGTGGCCGGCTCGGGTCGCACCAAGAAAGAGCTGCTCATTCTCAAGCGTGAGAAAGACAAGCTCGAGAAGACCCTGGGCGGCATCCGCAACCTGGACAAGACGCCTTCGGCCCTCTGGATCGTCGACGCCAACAAAGAGCACCTCGCCGTGCAGGAGGCGAAGAAGCTGGGCATCCCGGTCGTCGCCATCCTCGACACCAACATCGACCCCGATGACATCGCCTACCCGATCCCGGGCAACGACGACGCAATCCGGTCGGTCTCACTGCTCACCAAGATCATCGCCGACGCTGCTGCCGCCGGTCTGGTCGCTCGTCACAGCAAAGACGAAGAGGCCGGCGAGGCCGAGCCTCTGGCCGAGTGGGAGCGCGAGCTGCTGAAGCAGGACGAGCAGAAGCCCGCCGAGGCAGCTGCTGAGAAGCCGGCTGAGGCCGCTGCTGAAAAGCCAGCTGAAGCCGCTGAGCAGCCTGCTGCTGAGACCCCTGCTGACAAGTAAGTCTTCGAGACAACCCAACGCGAGAGAGCGAGAGAAACAGGAACATGGCGAATTACACTGCCGCTGATGTGAAAGCCCTGCGCGAGCGCACCGGATCGGGCATGCTCGACTGCAAGAAGGCGCTCGACGAGGCCGAAGGCGACGTCGAGAAGGCTATCGAGCTGCTGCGCGTGAAGGGCCTGAAGGGCGTCGCGAAGCGCGAAGGTCGCACCACGACCAACGGGCTCATCGCCGCCAAGGTCGACGGGCGCCGCGCGTACCTGATCGAGCTGGCATGCGAGACCGACTTCGTGGCCAAGAACGAACGCTTCATCGAGCTTGCCGAGCAGGTGCTCGCCGCGATCGCCGAGGTCGGCGCCGCCGATCTCACCGCTGCGCTTGCCGCTCCGGTCGAGGGCAAGAACGTCGAAGAGCTCATCACCGACACCAGCGCCATCATCGGCGAGAAGGTGGAGCTGCGTCGTCTGACTCAGCTCGAGGGCGAGCACTTCGCGGTCTACCTGCACCGCACGAACCCCGATCTGCCTCCGCAGCTCGGCGTGATCGTCGCGTACGACGGTGACGACAGCGAGACCGCGCACTCGATTGCGCAGCACATCTCGTTCGCCGATCCGAAGTACATGACTCGCGAAGAGGTTCCGGCTGAAGACGTCGAGAACGAGCGTCGCATCGCCGAAGAGACCTCGCGCAACGAGGGCAAGCCTGAGAAGGCTCTGCCGCGCATTGTCGAGGGACGCCTCAACGGCTTCTTCAAGACGATCGTGCTGCCCGATCAGGACTACGCACGCGATCACAAGCTGAGCATTGCTCAGGTGCTGAAGGATGCCGGGCTGACGGTCAACTCGTTCGTCCGCTTCCGCGTCGGAGCCTGACGCTTCAAGGGTGGCCCGGCCGAGTGCCGGGCCACCTTCATGTATGCCCCCGCTGACTGGTCTCGGCAGTGTGGGCATCCGCTGTCAGACAGCATCGCCGCCCTCGACGGCGGCAAAACCGGGACCGCCCCCTAGACTTACAGAGCACAGTGACGCGGCCGCCATGACCGGCGTCTCAGTATGAAGGAGCGCATGTGGTGATGGAACGACGTCGACGAGTTCTGCTGAAACTCTCTGGAGAGGCGTTCGGAGCGGGTGCTCTGGGCGTGAACCCCGACGTGGTCGGCTCCATCGCCCACCAGGTCGCCATTGCATCGCGCACCGTCGAGGTCGCGATCGTCGTCGGCGGCGGCAACTTCTTCCGTGGCGCCGAGCTGTCGCTCAGCGGCATGGAGCGTGCCCGGGCCGACTACATGGGCATGCTCGGCACCGTGATGAACGCCTTGGCCCTGCAGGACTTCTTGCAGCAGGCAGGCGTCGACACCCGAGTGCAGTCTGCGATCCAGATGACACAGGTCGCTGAGTCGTACATCCCTCTTCGTGCCATTCGTCACCTTGAGAAAGGCCGTGTCGTCGTCTTCGGCGCAGGTGCCGGTCTGCCGTATTTCTCGACCGACACCGTCTCGGCGCAGCGTGCGCTCGAGATTAAGTGCGACGAGGTGCTCTTCGCCAAGAACGGCGTTGACGGCGTCTACACCGCCGACCCCAAGACACATCCCGACGCCGAGAAGATCGAGGCGATCACCTACAACGACGCACTGGTGCGTGGTCTCAAGGTCGTAGACTCGACCGCGTTCAGCCTGTGCATGGACAACGCCATGCCGATGCGCATCTTCGGCATGGATGACCACGAGAACATCGCACGGGCCATTCAGGGTGTCGAAATCGGCACTCTGGTCAGCGCTGACGCCTGAGCGACTGCACACCCACGAGCATCGGCACAGAGGAGACATCATGATCAAAGACATCATTGACGAGACCAAGCAGCGCATGGCCAAAGCGGTCGAGGTTGCACGAGACGAGTTCGCACAGGTGCGCACAGGGCGCGCGAACCCCGCCCTCTTCGCCAGCATCCCGGTCGACTACTACGGCACGCCCACGCCGCTGCAGCAGCTCGCCTCGCTGCAGAACCCCGAGGCGCGCACTCTGATCATCACGCCGTATGACAAGTCTGCCCTGCACGAGATCGAGAAGGCGATTCGCAACGAGCCCAACCTCGGCGTGAACCCCACCAACGACGGCGATCTCATTCGCGTCGTGCTGCCCGAGCTCACCGAAGAGCGACGCAAAGAGTACGTCAAGCTGGTTCGGCAGAAGGCCGAAGAGGCGCGCGTGGTCGTGCGCAACCTGCGCCGCAAGGCGAAAGACGACTTCGACGCGCTGAAGGGCGAAGTCGGCGATGACGAGATCGCCCGCGGCGAGAAAGACCTCGAAGCTGTGACGAAGCAGCATGTCGAGCAGATCGATCAGTCACTCGAGCGCAAAGAGAACGAGCTGCTCGAGGTCTGACCTCGGAGCACAGCTGGCAGACACCACCGTGAGCACCAACAGAGACCGTCATCAGGCCCAGGCGAAGGCCTTGGTCGAACAGCTCGAGCAGGCGAACCAGCGCCTCGAGCAGAAGGCAGGGCGCAACCTGCCGTTGGCGATCGGCGTTGCTCTGCTCATCGGAGCGGTGGTCCTGGGCAGTCTGCTGCTCAGTCAGCATGCGTTCGTCGTGGTGCTCATGGTCGCGACCGGTCTCGCCGTCGCAGAGACCGCCCAAGCGCTGCTGTTTCGCTCAATCCTGGTCTCGCCATGGATGTTGGGGATCGTCGCCGGGCTCCTGCCGGGCATCGCGTTCCTCCTCGGGGGATGGGCTCTGCTGTGGGCCGGGCTCGCAGCACTGGTGCTGGCCGCCCTCTGGCAGATCGTCACCCACCGCATCCGCGGTCAGTCGCCGTGGACGGCTGTGGGCTGGTCGACTGCGCTGATCGTCTATATCGCGATGAGTCTCTCCGCCGCCGCGCTCCTGGTCACTCATCAAGGCGGCGTGAAGTGGCTGATCTGCGCCCTCATCGTGGTCGTGTGCAATGACACCGGCGCCTATGCGAGCGGAGTGCTCTTCGGCCGTCACCCAATGGCACCGCGGATCAGCCCCAAGAAGACTTGGGAGGGGCAGGCCGGCGCGTTGGTGAGTTCGACCGTGGCCGCCATACTCTCGGTCTGGGTGATCGCCGGCATGCCGTGGTGGGTGGGATTGATCGTCGGACCGCTGCTGATGGTCACCGCGACCGTCGGCGACCTCGTCGAATCGTCGCTGAAACGCTGGCTGGGCATCAAAGACATGAGTCGGTGGATTCCCGGCCACGGGGGGTTCATGGACCGCCTGGACGCGATCATTCCGTCTATGCCGATGGCCCTTCTGCTCTTTCTACTCTTCGCCACGCTTGCCGCCTGAACGCACTTTTGCGTTGTCTTTGGCAGAATGGGGCTGTGACGACTGTTTTCGAGCGAGTACCCAAAGGCAAGCGCGGCTATGACATCGACCAGGTTGACGATCTGCTCGAACGGGCCCGAGCGGCATACGATTCCGGCAGCGCAGATGTGACTTCTGACACGGTTCGAGCCACCGCCTTCGACGTAGTCAAAGACGGCTATGAGCCGGCTCAGGTCGACGCGGCTCTCGACAGACTCGAAGACGCGTTCGCTCAGCGAGAGCGCGACGAGGCACACGCGGCGATGGGCGACGAGGCATGGCAGGACCAAGCGCGGGAGCAGGCTCGAGTCGTCGTAGACAGGATGCTGCGGCCCGAAGGCCATCGGTTCCGTCGCGTCGGTGTCTTCGGAGTCGGATACTCGCGTAAGCAGGTCGATCAGCTCGCCGACCGCATCGTGGCGTATTTTCGGATCGGCACACCTCTCGAGGTCTCAGAGGTGAGAGACGCGGTCTTCGCGCGACAGGGCAACGGCTATGACGAACGCCAGGTTGATGCCGTGCTCGATCGCACTGTCGAGATCATGCTGGCCATTCTCTGAGCTGCCGCTGAGACAGGGCTGTGGGCAGAGTGCTGACGTTGGACGGTACAGAACAGACACGCTAGGGTGGAAATGTATGGTTTCTTTGAAGACTTCCTCAACGCTCATCGCCGGTGCCGTGGCTTTCGCCTTGGTGAGTTCCGGTGCACACAGTGCGGTCACCGATTCCGCCCATGCCTCGACCGTGAACGTCGAGGCGCACGGCGCTGCAGGTGAGCAGAGCGTGGTCCAGGCGAATCTGCCGCAGATCGCCGGTAACCTGCAGCGTCAGGCGTTCGCCGGTTCTGTTCCTGTAACGCAGGTGACGACGTCGAACATCGACACACCTCAGCAGGTCGTTGCGGCCGAGACCCGTGTGGTCACACCGCCTCCTGCGGCACAGCCGGAGGCCGACAGCACGGATGACAGTTCGGACGCAAACGCTGCGAAGAAGCAGCGCGACGCACAGCCGAAGAGTGCCCCCGCCGCTGCGACGCCGAGTGACGGCAGCGTCTGGGATCGCATGGCGCAGTGCGAGTCAGGCGGCCGCTGGAACATCAACACCGGAAATGGCTACTATGGCGGTCTGCAGTTCTCAAAGCAGACGTGGCAGGCCTCGGGTGGCACTAAGTACGCGCCGACAGCTGACGGCGCCACTCGCGAACAGCAGATCGAGATCGCATCTGGCCTGCAGGCTCGAGCTGGTTGGGGCCAGTGGGGTTGCAGCTCCAAGATTGGCGCACGCTAATGGCAGCCGTGAGCGCATTCATCCGCACCGCATCCGTCGGGGCAGCGGGGGCACTGATGTTCGTTGCAGCCGGTGGGGTCAACACCGCATATGCCGACGAAGTGTCCTCGATCACTGAGACCGCGTCGCAGGAATCCAACACAGCCATCGACACCCAGAGCGTCCAGGCGGCGGTTGCGGTCATTTCGATGCAGTCCGACCTGGTGAAGGCCGAGACACCGGCGCCACCGGCACCGGTCCCAGCCGACACTGCCGCTGCGGCGAGTGACACTGCGGCGAGTGATGCTGCATCGACGCCTGCGGCCACACCGAACCCGACTGGCGCCCAGGCTGAGGCTTGGGCCCAGGTTCAGGCGCGTGGCTGGGGAGCAGACCAGTTCGTCTGCCTTGTGAGCCTCTGGCAGAAAGAGTCCGGATGGCGTGTCAACGCCAAGAACAGCAGCTCGGGAGCCTACGGCATTCCACAGTCGCTGCCGGGCAGCAAGATGGCATCGGCTGGCGCCGACTGGCAGACCAACCCGGCAACACAGATCGAATGGGGGCTGGGCTACATCGCCGGTCGCTACAGCACTCCCTGCGGCGCATGGGGTCACTCGCAGTCGGTCGGCTGGTACTGATACCCGATTTGCCGTTTGTCGGTCGTCCGGCTGACCAGAACGAGGTGCTCCCATGAGCGACATGCAGAAGATCCGCGCCAATACCGAGCTGCCACGACGTTCCGAAGAGATCACGCTGCAGACCGACGACGGTCTCACCCTGGTCGGGGAGCTCTCACTCCCGGCTCATCGCGATCCAGCGGCGACGCTGGTGACGTTTCACCCTCTGCCCACTCAGGGCGGTTTCATGGACTCGCACATCCTGCGCAAGGCCGCTTGGCGGCTGCCTGCAATGGCTGACATCGCCGTGCTGCGATTCAACACCCGCGGAACGTCGAGCCCTCGTGGAACCAGCGAGGGCACGTTCGGCGATGGAATCACCGAGCGGTACGACGTCGCAGCCGCCATGCGATTCGCCGAGCAGCGAGGGCTCCCGCACATCTGGCAGCTGGGGTGGTCGTTCGGCACCGAACTGCTGCTCAAGTACGGTCTGGACTATCCCGCAGACGGCACCATCCTGCTCTCACCGCCGCTGCACCGCACGACTGCATCCGAACTCGCTCGCTGGCACGGCGCCGGCCGGCGGCTCATCGCGGTCATTCCAGAGAACGACGACTTTCTGCGCCCGCCCGAGGCTCGAGAACGGTTCAGCGTCGTGCCCGAGACCGAACTGATCGTGATTCCCGACGGCCGACATCTCTGGATCGGTGAGAAGCAGACTCGGGAGGTGCTGACAGTGATCGTGCGCGCGATGCGTCCGAGCGCGCTCCCGCTGCCGACCGAATGGCCGACGCCCAGCGAGTGAGCGACGCGGTCAGCGCTTGTTCTGCCGCGGCACCCAGAGCTCCTGCACCAACAGGATGACGGATGCTGCCACCGGAATCGACAGCAGCGCCCCGAAGACTCCGAGCAGCGTGCCGCCGAGCAGTGCGGCGATCACCACGATCACGCCCGGAATCGGTACGGCTCGGTTCACGATGTGCGGCGTGAGCACATATGCCTCGAACTGCATGTAGATCAGGTAGTAGATCATGATGAAGAGCGCCGGCCAGAGGTTCACGTTCTCTGGATTCGCCAATACCTGAGTCACGACCGTCATCAGCGTGGTCAGCGTCGCCGCAGTCAGCGAGCCGACCAGCGGCAGCAGGGCGAACAGAAAGATCACGACGGCGAGCACCTCGCGGAAGCGCACCTGGAGTATCGACATCGCGATGTACGCGCAGACCGCGTTGATCAGTGCGATGATCGTCTGCGACATCACATACTTGCCGACGTTGTCGAAGATGCGGTCGCTGAGGCGAGTGAAGCGGCTGCGACGAGAAGCCGGCAGCAGTGAGATGAGCCCCCGTTTCAGGCCCTGCAATGACACCATGAAATAGAGCGTGAGCACGACGATGATGACCGTCGCCGCGATGAAGTTGGCCAGGCCGGTTCCCACCGTCACGAGCCCACCGGCGACCTGCAGCATGTTCTGCGGGTCTGAGGCGAAGCGCTGTGCAGCATCGAGCCATCCCGCGGCAGCACCGTCGACCTGTTGGTTGATGCTCTGAAACCACTCCTGCTGAGTGAGCACGTGCACGAGCACCGGCGTGTTCTGGATGGCTTCGTCGACCTGCGTGTTGATCGCGGGGATCAGCAGGAGCACGACACCGACGACGGCCAGCACGAAGAACAGAAAGACGACCAGCACGGCGACGCCTCGTGGCATCCCGGTGCGACACAGCAGCCGGACGACCGGGTCGAGCCCGAGTGCGAGAAACAGTGCGGCGCCGATGTAGGTGATGACCATGCCGCTGGTCGCGACCATGCCCCCGAGCACCAGAGCGACGAGCACGCCGAGCGTGCCGAGAAAGGCGATGCCGAAGACGTTGTCGGTGCTGAGACGCATGGTGCGGATGCGATGGGGGCTCGGGGCGACGACATCTGTCTCGTGCGTGGCCGGCGGAGCCGTCGGCTCCGGCTTCGGCGCCTCAGTGGTCTGCGCGGCGTCCTCTGGTGTCGAAGCGCTCATCAGCCGTTCCTCTGTTCCTCGTGTTCGTGTGCCGACGCACATCTGTGCTGAAAGTCGCACAGTTCTCTGCCAAGGGTACCCGTGGTTCTCGACCGTGCGTGATCGCGCAGTGAATCGCCATCTGCGACGGGGGAGCTTCGCTCTCAGCGCATCCATAGATGATTTTCAAAGACGAACGCTATGATCTAGGGTCTTATGGGAAGAACTGGAAGGGTCTGAACTTTGCGCTTTTATACCGCCGTCGTGCTTTTCGCCATCGCGGCCCTGGCACTGATCGTCGGCTTCGGCCAGCAGACCATCTGGCGCCCGCCGGCTGAGATCGTCGAATCAGTCGATACCGCCACACAGGGCACCGCCTCTGCACCGGTCGCCGTCATCGATGGTTCAGCCCTCGCACAGCACGACGGCAAGGCCACTGTGGTCGTCACCGGCCCGCAGCGTGTCTTCGCAGCAGCCGGGCCCTCCTCTGACGTGGATGCGTGGGTCGCCGACGCATCGGTCAACCGCATCACCGCAGCGGATCGCGACCTCGGTGTGACCACTGGGGGAACAGAGCAGACTGTGCCGAACCCGGCAGGCTCCGATCTCTGGACGACCGAACAGAGCGCAGACGGCCAGCTTCGACTCGAGGTCGACTCGGTGCAGACGTCCTCGCTGCTGATCGCATCAGACGGAGAGCATCCGGCACCGACCGAGATCAGCATCAGCTGGCCGAACGTGAACCCGACGCCATGGGTGCGGCCATTGCAGATCATCGGCTATGTGCTGCTGCTCGGCGGGTTCGTGCTGCTGCTGATCGATCGCATCGCGAACCGCCGCGGCCCACGTCGCCGCACGCACCGCGGCAAACGTCTCGCCTCGGAAGACACGAAGTCGTTGAAGAGCGGCGTCGTGCCGGGCGATGACTACGAGACCGAGGCGGGCAAGGCTCCCGTCGTGCCGGCCAAGCCGTCGAGCGACGGGTCCTCCGCCACGAAGCCCTCAGACGAGAGCCGACCTGACGCTGCGGCGCCCAAGTCGGGAGCCGCCTCCGGAGCCGCGAAAGACGCCACGTCGAAGGAGCCCGACACGGCAGCGGAGGGCGCCAAGAGTCGCTCCAGCCTGGGCCGCTCAAACCGAGGCAAGAGGCCGCTGCGCGGGCTCTTCGTCTTCGGCGTCGCCGGCGTGCTGGCACTGACCGGCTGCACCCAGCCGGATCAGGCATCGCCGAGCTCTGCCGGCTCCGAAGCGCCCGCAGACAACGACCAGTCCGCGACTCCCGTGCTCAAGGCGCACTTCCAGACCATCCTCGACCAGGTTGCGACGACCGCCAGCCAGGCCGATGCCGCCCTCGACCCGAACATGCTGAACGGCAGGTTCACGGGTGAGGCTCTCGCCGCACGACAGGGCTATTACGCGATCAAGTCGAAGTTCGCCGACGAACCGGCGATCGATCCGATCGTCTCGTCGCCCATGAACGTGTTCCTGCCGCAGTCCGGCAAAGACTTCCCTCGCACGGTGCTGGTCGGAGTTCAGGACGATCAGGCAGAGGGGCAGCCCAAGCGGCTGCTGCTGCTGCAGCAGGAGACAGCCCGCGACAACTACAAGCTGAAGACGGTGATCAACAATCCGATCCCGCCGATTCCTGACCTGCCCAGCGAGTTGGTCGGTTCGCAGGTGATTGCGAACGACAGCAGCGACCTCGCGATCGCCCCCGGAGTCGTCGGCGAACACTATGCAGATCTGCTGGCCAACGGCGACTCCAGCCAGTTCGCAGCACAGTTCGACATCGCCAACGACCAGTATCTGCAGCGTCGTCGTGAGAAAGTCACGCAGCAGCGCGAGAACCTCGGCCAGGACGGTCAGCTGAACGTGACCTACCCGCCGGGTGCTTCGGCCCCCGTGGCACTGACCACCGCCGACGGCGACGGTCTCGTGTTCGTCAGCGTCAATGAGACGTGGGAGGTCAAGCCCGCCAAAGAGAACGGCGTGATCAAAGACCTCACGGCAGCAGACAGCGCCGTGATCGGCTCGAACGAGACGAGTAAAGGCCTCCAGCGCGTGTACAGCACGATGCTGGTCTTCCGAGTGCCGAAAGACGCCACGCAGAAGGCGACACTGGTCGGCTACACGTGGCAGCAGGAATCAATCAAGGAGCTGTGACATGAGCGCACATGATGTGCCGAACGCTTCAACGGGTGTGACGGGAGTTCCCGACGCACACGGAGCCATCGATCTGGGGGCGGCATCGGGCCCGAACGCGACAAATGGTGCCGCTTCGAGCAGCCCAGCCGGATCAGCAGGTGCTGCGCTGGTGACCAGGCTCGACGAGCAGACCTTCGGCGAGAGCGTTCAGCGTTCGACGCGCACTCCGCTGCTGCTCGCACTCGTCTCCGGAACACCACAGGATCAGCCGCTGGTCGATACGCTCACCGAGCTGGTCGTCGCCCAGCAGGGGCGGCTGCTGCTCGGCATCGTCGACGCACAGCAGCATCCGCAGATCGCTCAGGCTCTGCGCGTGCGCACACTGCCGACCACGCTCGCTCTGATCGCCGGCCAGCCGGTGCCGCTCTTCGAGGGCCTCGCCGATCGCGCCCAGATCGAGCCCGTCATCTCGCAGGTGCTGCAGGTCGCCGAGCAGCAGGGGGTCACCGAGGTCGTCGAAGTTCCGAGCGACGACGACGCAGAGCCTGAAGAGCCGAAGCTGACCCCGCAGCAGGTCGCCGCCCAGCAGGCACTCGACGAGGGCCGCCTTGCCGACGCCTCGCATGCGTTCCAGCGCATTCTCGACGAGTCGCCGAAAGACGAGTTCGCTCGCCACGGTCTGCTGCTGTCTCACCTGCGCGCACGTCTCGAACAGGTCGATCAGGGCACCCCTGAAGCGCAGAGCGTCGACGATGCCGAGCTCAGCAGCGCACTTGAGCAGGCAGACCGAGCATGGCTCGCCGGAGATCCCGAGAAGGCCTTCGACGTGCTGCTGCAGCCAGCCCTCTGGGCGAACCCCGACGATCGCACGCCGCTGCAGCAGCGGCTGATCGGGCTGTTCGAGCTGACCGGCAACACCGATCCTCGGGTCAACGCCGCACGCACCAGGCTCGCCAGCCTGCTGTTCTGAACGTGACCGACTCGCACGCCTCGTACCTCGACAACGCAGCAACCGCCCCGATGCTGCCCGCGGCACTCGACGCCTATGTGCATGCGGCGCAGGTGGTGGGCAACGCCTCTGCTGTGCACACCGCCGGCCAGCATTCGCGCGCGCTCGTCGAACAGGGGCGTGCTCGGGTCGCGGCGTCGCTCGGCGCCGACCCCGCCGAGATCGTCTTCACCGCCGGCGGCACCGAGTCGATCAACCAGGCGGTGAAAGGCATCTACTGGTGGCGTGAGGCAGACGGGCGCCGTCCGCTCGTGGTCATTGCCGAGGCAGAACACCATGCGACTGAGGCCTCTGCACGCTGGCTTGAGCAGACGCAGGGCGCGCGGGTCAGACGCATCCCGGTCGACCGAGAGGCACGCATCGACCTGACCGTTCTGCGAGAGCTGGTCGACGCTGAGGGTGCACGCGTCGCTCTGATCAGCGTCATCGCCGCGAACAACGAGGTCGGCACGCTGCAGCCACTGGGTGAGATCGCTGAGATCGCCCGTGCACACGACATTCCCGTGCACGTCGATGCGGTGGCCGCCTACGGGCAGGTGCCTCTCGACTTCCACGAACTCGGCATCGCGGCCATGAGCGTTTCGGCGCACAAGATCGGCGGGCCCCTGGGCACTGGAGCGCTCGTGCTGCGCCGCGATGTGACGCCGGTGCCGCTGCTGCACGGGGGCGGTCAGGAACGCCGTCTGCGCAGCGGAACACTGGACACCCCGTCGATCGCCGCCTTCGGAGTCGCCGCCGAGCACGTCGTCGGCCGGCTCTCCGCCCACGCCAGCCGGCTCGCCGAGCTGCGCGACCGACTGATCCTCGGCATCCGCCGCGCAGTGCCCGAGGCGATCGTGACCGGCGCCCGTGGCGATCAGCGGCTGCCCGGCAACGTGCATGCCGTGTTTCCCGGCTGCGAAGGAGACTCGCTGCTGTTTCTGCTCGATGCGGCCGGAGTGCGCGCGTCGACGGGATCGGCGTGTACCGCGGGCATACCCCAGCCGAGCCACGTGCTCGAGGCTATGGGGTTCGACGAGCAGGACTCCCGCTCGGCCCTGCGGTTCACTCTGGGCGAAGACACCGGCGAAGATGATGTGGATTCCGTGCTCGAGGTGCTGCCCGAGGTCTATCGGCGAGCGCGTCAGGCTGGCATGAGCGCGAACGCGCCCACAATCTACTGATCTCGCGAAGGCCGAGAGTGCGCGTCTCCAGGCGCATGCGATGTCGGCGCTCGCGGCTACACTGGAACGACGTCAGAGGCCTGCTGACGACACGGAACGATGTCGATCGCACGTGACCCGTGCCGGCAGGCGAATCCCAGACAACGAAGGAGCGAACATGCGGGTACTAGCGGCGATGAGCGGTGGGGTAGATTCCTCGGTCGCGGCCGCGCGCATGGTCGAAGCCGGCCACGACGTGGTCGGCGTGCATCTGGCGCTCTCACGCATGCCGGGCACGCTGCGCACCGGCTCTCGGGGGTGCTGCACCGTCGAAGACGCCACCGATGCGCAGCGGGTGTGCGCACGGCTGGGCATCCCGTTCTACGTGTGGGATTTCTCCGAGAGGTTCAAAGAAGACGTCGTCGACGACTTCATCAGCGAGTACTCGGCAGGGCGCACCCCCAACCCCTGCCTGCGCTGCAACGAGCGCATCAAGTTCGCGGCGCTGCTCGAGAAGGCGCTCGCCCTCGGCTTCGACGCGGTGTGCACGGGGCACTACGCCAAGATCGTGACAGCGGCCGACGGCCGCCGAGAGCTGCACCGTGCGGCCGCCTGGGCCAAAGACCAGTCGTATGTGCTCGGCGTGCTGACCGGCGCCCAGCTCGAGCACGCGCTGTTTCCGCTCGGCGACACGCCGTCCAAAGACCTGGTGCGTGCCGAGGCGGCCCGTCGCGGGCTCGAGACGGCGAGCAAACCCGACAGCTACGACATCTGCTTCATCTCAGACGGTGACACCGCCGGCTGGCTCGAAGACAAGGTCGGCACCGCCCCCGGCGACATCGTCGACCGCTCTGGTGAGGTGCTGGGGCATCACGAAGGTGCGCACACCTTCACGGTGGGGCAGCGTCGCGGTCTGCACATCGGCCGGCCGGCTCCCGACGGTCGCCCACGGTATGTGCTCGAGGTGCGCCCCGTCACGCATGAGGTCGTCGTGGGGCCGCATGAGGCGCTCGCCGTCTGCGAGATCGGCGGACGCCGTCAGTCGTGGGCCGGGGAGCCTCCGGCCGAGGTGCACTCTGGTCTCGACATCATGGTGCAGGTTCGTGCGCACGGCGACCCGGTTCCGGCGCGAGTGCGCATCGTCGACGGTGAGACCGTCGTCACGCTGCGTGACCCGCTGATGGGTGTCGCCCCCGGGCAGTCGGCGGTGCTGTATCTGGGCGAGCGCGTGCTGGGCCAGTTCACCATCGACCGCTCCGTCGCGGCCGACACACTCTCGTCTGACGGCGCTCAGCTCTCCAACCAGGCCCTGGCATCATGAGCGCCCCGCTCGACGACGCGCAGATCGCCCGGCTGACTCACGAAGACGCCGCACAGCTGGTGCGCGAGCTCACCGATCGCATCCTCGAACTGCGCGACGCCTACTACGAACGCAACACCTCGCTGGTCAGCGACGAAGAGTACGACCAGCTGCAGATCGAGCTGGCCGCTGTCGAACAGCAGTTTCCCGATCTGCAGAGTCAGGATTCCCCGACGTTGACCGTGGGCGGGCGCCCCGACGGGTCGAGCTTCGCCCCGGTCACGCACGCCGAACGCATGCTGAGCCTCGACGACGTGTTCAGCATCGGCGAGCTCGACGAATGGATCATGCGCACCGAGAGGCGTCTGGCCGGGCGTGCCTTTCACTACCTGACCGAGCTGAAGATCGACGGTCTCGCCATCAATCTGCGTTACGAGCACGGTCGACTGGTCAGCGCTGCCACGCGCGGCGACGGTGTCGTCGGCGAAGACGTCACCGAGAACGTACGCACGATTGATGCGGTGCCGTTCCAGCTCGCCGGCACAGGGCATCCGCCGCTGGTCGAAGTGCGCGGCGAGGTGTTCTTCCGCGTCGCCGACTTCCATGCGCTCAACGCCAGCCTGGCCGACGCCGGTAAGAAGACTTTCGCGAACCCGCGCAATGCGGCGAGCGGCTCGCTGCGGCAGAAAGACCCACGAGTCACTGCGGCCCGCCCGCTGACCGTGCTCGTGCACGGACTCGGCGCCTGGCCCGACCCGCCTGTGGCCAGCCAGTCCGAGATCTACGACCTGTTTCGCTCGTGGGGTCTGCCGGTCTCGACGCACAACCGACTGCTCACCTCGATCGACCAGGTGCACGAGTTCATCGCGTTCAACGGGCAGCACCGTGCCGAGATCGAGCACGAGATCGACGGCGTCGTGGTCAAGGTCGACGAGCTCGCACTGCACGACGAACTTGGAGCGACCAGTCGGGCGCCGCGCTGGGCGATCGCCTGCAAATACCCGCCCGAGCAGGTGAACACGAAGCTCGTCGACATTCGTGTGGGCGTCGGACGCACCGGCCGGGTGACGCCCTATGCGGTGGTCGAAGCCGTGCACGTCGCGGGCTCGACGGTGCGTCAGGCGACGCTGCACAACCAAGAGATCGTCAAGGCCAAGGGCGTGCTGATCGGTGACACCGTGGTGCTGCGCAAGGCCGGCGATGTGATTCCCGAGATTCTCGGGCCGGTGGTGGAGCTGCGCACCGGAGATGAACGGGCCTTCGTGATGCCTGAGCACTGTCCGGAGTGCGGTGCGGTGCTGGCCCCGTCGAAGCCCGGCGAGATCGACGTACGCTGCCCGAACACGCAGTCGTGCCCGGCGCAGGTGGCGGGTCGCCTCGAGTATCTCGCATCGCGAGCCGCACTCGACATCGAAGGCCTCGGCGAAGTCGCCTCGATCGCTCTGACGCATCCGCTGGCGCCCACCGCGCCGCCGCTGACGACCGAGGCGAGACTGTTCGATCTGACGCTGGCCGATATCTTTCCGGTGCGTGTCGAGGTGACCGACCCCGAGACGGGACTGCCGAAGCAGACCGACGAAGGCGAGCCCGACATCCGAGCGCCGTTCAGACGTCAGCGTCGCAAGAGCGACGGCGAATGGGCGGGGCCCGACGAGGCGGCGTTCAGCGGCGACGAGCATTCGGTGCCCAGCGAACTCGCGCACAAGATGCTCGCGAACATCGACGAGGCCAAGACCCGGCCACTGTGGAGACTTCTCGTGGCCCTGAACATTCGCCACGTCGGGCCTGTCGCTGCCCGTGCGGTCGCGGGGCACTTCGGGTCGCTCGATGCGATCTGCGCCGCCGAGACCGACGAGCTGGCCGCAGTCGACGGCGTGGGTCCGATCATCGCCGAGGCGATTCGCGACTGGTTCACGATCGACTGGCACATCGACATCGTCGAGCGGTGGCGGGCGGCTGGCGTGCAGTGGGCGACCCCCGGGCACCCTGGGCCGCATGGGGATGCCGACGTCGACTCCGAGGCGCCTCTGGCCGGTCGCAGCGTGGTCGTCACCGGAACCGTCCCGGGATACACCCGCGAGGAGGCTGAAGAAGCCGTGATCGCGCTCGGCGCTCGTGCGGCATCCAGTGTGTCGAAGAAGACCTACGCAGTCGTGTTCGGCAGCGGCGCGGGCAGCAAGCTCGCCAAGGCCGAGAAGCTGGGCATCCCGATGATTCCGGCTGAACGGTTCGGTGACTTTCTGCATGATCCTGCGACGGTGGTCGGCGAGATCGAGTCGGGCGGCGACACTCTGTCCACTGACACCAGTGCGCCGCAAGGGGCTGAGGGGCAGGGAGCCCATCGCTCCGGTGAACGCGAGCTGACGATCCCCGCTGAGAATGAGAAGAGCTGACAATGAGCGATCAAGACTCCGCACGAACCGCGTTCGCTGACGGGTTTCGCACCTTTCTGGCGCACAGCCCGACCTCGTATCATGCGGCTGAGACCGTCGCCGCACGGCTGACGGCTGCAGCATTCACCCGACTCGACGAGCGCGACCAGTGGCCGAGCGAAGCCGGACGCTACGTGGTGGTGCGCGACGGTGCGGTGATCGCGTGGGTCGTGCCCGAAGGGGCTATCGCGACGACGCCGCTGCGTGTGATCGGCGCGCATACCGACTCACCGGGGTTCCGGCTGAAGCCGACGCCAGACTTCGTCACACAGGGGTGGCAGCAGGCCGGCGTCGAGATCTACGGTGGGCCGCTGCTCAGCACCTGGTTCGACCGTGATCTGGCGGTCGCAGGCAGGGTCTTCGACCGATCGGGGAGGGCCCATCTGGTGCGCACCGGGGCCATTGCGCGCATCCCGAATCTGGCGATTCACCTCGACCGAGGCGCGAACAGCGATCATACGATAGGGCGACAGCGAGAGACCGCGCCGGTGATCGGGGCCGTTGATGCCGTCGACGGCAGCGATGGCAGCGACGCTAATCTGATCGGGTACGTCGCGGCTCGTGCGGGCCTGGAGCCAGGCGACGTCACGGGTGCCGATCTGTTCCTCACCGACACACAGCCTGCAGCGCTGCTCGGTATGCATGAAGAGTTCCTCGCCGCCGGTCGGCTCGACAACCTGACGTCGGTCTACGCGGCTCTGGCAGCGCTTGCCGCTGTGGCCGGAGGCAGCAGGGGCGAGCGTCTGGTTGCGACCAGTGAACACATCAGCGTCTTCGCCGCGTTCGATCATGAAGAGGTCGGATCGGCCACGCGCTCTGGCGCCGCGGGGCCGTTTCTCGAAGAAGTGCTGCTGCGCATCGCCGAAGGCCGCGGAGCGACCACTGGCCAGCGGCTGCAGTCTTGGGCCGACTCCTGGGTGCTGTCGAGCGATGCCGGGCACCTCGTGCACCCGAACCATGTGGGCAAGCACGATCCAGAGCACCTGCCGAGGCCCGGCCGGGGCCCGCTGCTCAAAGTCAACGCTCAGCAGCGGTATGCCACTGACGGCGCCGGCGAGGCACTGTGGCACGGCTTGGCCGAGGCCGCCGGAGTCGCGGTGCAGACCTTCGTCTCGAACAACGACGTGCCATGCGGCAGCACGATCGGGCCCATCACGGCGACACGTCTGGGTCTGCGCACGGTCGACGTCGGTGTGGGGCTGCTCTCGATGCACTCTGTACGCGAACAGGTGCATCTCGGCGACCTCCGGGCGCTGTCGCAGCTGATCGCGACCTTCATGCTGGCGGCCGAGGAGCGAAACGCATGAACGACAAGACCACTCCCGCCACCGAGCTTGCGCGCGCACTGACCAGGCCGCGTCTCTGGACGGCCGTCGACACCGCCGTGACCTACCGCTGGCCGCATGCGAACGATCACAAGTACTCTCGTGGCGTGCTCGGGCTGATGACCGGTTCGCCGCAGTTTCCGGGCGCGGCCGTGCTGAGCACCGCCGGCGCGCTGCACACCGGTTTGGGGATGCTCCGCTGGCTGGGCGATGACAGCGTGCGCGACCGAGTGCTCGACTTCGCGCCTGAGGCGGTGACGACGGAGGGGCGTACCGATGCCTTCGCCGTCGGCAGCGGTCTGCCCGAGGTGAGCGCCGAGGCTGGCGACCCGGAGCTCTTTCGTCGAGTGCACGATCTGCTGATCAGCGGTGTGCCGACCGTGGTCGATGCGGGTGCGCTCGCAGCCATCGACGAGGCTGCCCTCGACCATGAGCACCGGTGGATTCTGACGCCGCATCTGGGGGAGTTCCGCCGTCTGGCGAAGCGCCTCGGTGTCGACGTCGCGCTCGACGAGCTTGCTGATGCGGAGCAGTCTGGCAGCGGTGTGAGCCTGCGCGGTGCCTCTTTGGATCCTTCCGGCGCTGCCTTGGACCCTTCTCAGGCCGCTGCCCCGGGTCGCTCGGCGGATGCAGTGGAGCGTCACGTCGAAGCGGCTGCCGCGCTGGCCGAGCGAACGGGTTCAGTCGTCCTGCTCAAAGGCGCGCACACAGTGGTCTCCGACGGCACTCAGACTGCGCTGGTGACGACCGGCACGCCGTGGCACGCGACCGCAGGCACCGGCGACGTTCTGACCGGTGTCGTGGGAGCGCTGCTGGCTGCCCGCGCCGAGGCTCCGACATTGGACGCTCTCGTCAGCGTTGCAGCCTCCGGTGCGTGGCTGCACGGCCGTGCGGGTCAGCTGGCGCAGGGGCCGTTCACAGCTCTGCAGCTTGCGGCAGCACTGCCCGAGGCCGTACGGTCGATCACACCGAATCCCGTTGTGTCGCACTGACCTGCCTGGCCAAGGTCTGTCAGACCACGGCCTTGACTGCCCCCATAGGTCATCGCGACATGGCCTGGCTGGCCAAGACCTGTCTCAGTGCAGCCTGCCTGAGCGCTCTGCCTCGTGTGCCACACCCTTCCCAGGGCCAGCCTCCTCTCCTTTCTGATTGAGGCATGGCAAATGCTGCTCTCGACCGTCGAGACATGGTAAATGCTGCTCTCGGCCGTCGAGACATGGAACTTGGCATGTCTCGATGGCGGTGGGGGACATTTCCCATGTCTCGATGGCGGATCTCGATGGGGCAACGTCAGATCTCCGCGGGTCGGTGGGGATGGCCGTGTGGCCGCTGAGGTATGCCGGGTGATGTGACGGTGGCGCGGTGCCAACGGTGTGTGGGCGGATGCTGCTGGGGCAAGCTGAGCGAAGCCGGACCGGGCAGGGCCAAGCCGGTCCGGGCTGGACCAAGCCGGAGCGGGCCGGGCCAAGCCGGGCAGGGCCAAGCCGGAGCAGGCCGGGCCAGTGGGTGGGCCAGGCATGGCGGTAGGCCCGGCGAGAGCTGCGCCCTTACACGGCTGACTCTGCAGTCGAGCTCTGCTCAACGAGCCAGGCTGGCGCGCCGAATCCGCAGCAGAGGTCGGCGAAGACGCCGGCCAAGCCATGGTCAGGGTCATGGTCGAGCACCTGCACGAGCAGCCGTTCGGCCACACTGCCGATGCCGATCGCCCACCAGAGCCATGCCATCATCGCAGCGAGATCTGCACGCACTGCGGGATCGGCTGCTGCGCAGCAGCGCTGCAGCACATGCACAGCAGACCGCATTCGCTCGCGGTCGGGTGGGGCCGCAGGGACACCACGCAGCACGAGTTCGGTCAGCGTGTTCTTCAGTCGATACGCGACGGAGGCCAGGTTCGTGTGACGAACACGCGTGTGCTGTGACTCCTGAGCGGCCAGCCCCAGCGCCTCGGGGCCGAACGCCAGACCCACCAGGAAGATCTCGCGCACGATGTCGAGGCGGGCGACGGTGCAGAAATCAAGCAGTCGGTCGACCGGTTCGGTGCGATCAGAACCTGGGGGCGGGACGCCGAGCGAGGCGTGCCGAATAAGCGCTTCGAGATCGAGGCCGAGGGTCTGAATCGTCTCGTGCAGCCGGAGGCTCTCGGGCAGCCCGTCGAGGCGTTCCGCGAGTGCCTTCGACGTCTCTGCAGCGAGAGCTGTGTCACGGGGCGGCAGTTCGGACATCGCTTCGAGATCGACGATCTCGCGCTCGACGGCCATCATGGCGTCGAGGCGCATCGGGTTCTGCTCGATCTCAGCGAGGTCTCTGCCACCGGCCGGCAGATCGGCATCGAGATAGCTGCCCCAACCGTCGCCCGCGACACAGCAGGCGTCAAGCACGTCGAGCTCGGAATCAGACAGACACTCTTCGAGCAGCGACCACAGCAACGAATAGGGCAGCTTGGTGCTGTCGCCGACGGCACGGTCGCAGTAGACCACGGGAACCACCCCAGTGCATCCGGGCACCCGGCAGAGGGTGTCGACCACCAGATCGGCGAACTCCCGAGCCCTGACCAGATCGCCGTCGGCGGGCAGATCGAGGCGAAACGAGCCGATGCTGCGTTTGCCAGAGAAGAACACGGCGACGAGACTCTCATGGGCGATGAAGCCGGTGAGCGCCGGAAGCGTGGCGAGAAACTGCGCGGAACCCTGCGGTTTGAGTGTGACTTTCATGTCCTCAGCGTCGCCGCAGACGCACACACGGGCGACCCGATTCTGACAGATGTGAGCAGGCAGCGAGGCACCTGGCATCTGTGCAGAGACGGCATCGGCGCGTCTGCGCCAGGCAGCCAGCCAGCCAGGCAGGCAGCCAGCCCAGCCAGCCAGCCCAGCCAGCCAGGCAGCCAGGCGGCCAGCCAGGCAGGCAGCCAGCCCTGCCAGCCAGCCAAGCAGACAGGCAGAGAGCAGGGGGGCAGCTCAGATCAGCGCGGGTTCAGCACACGCAGAGCCTCGTCATGCACACGACCGTTGGTGGCGAGGGCAGCTCCCTCCCAAATGCCAGGAACGCCCGCGGTCGAGCTGAACCGCCCCCCGGCCTCGGTGATGATCGGAACCAGCGCCGCCATGTCGTACGGCTTCAGATCGGGCTCGGCCACGACATCCACCGAACCGTCTGCGACCAGCATGTACGGCAGAAAGTCGCCGAACATCCGATGCCGGTGCGACGCGTCGAGCAGAGCGATCGCCTCGGCGCGCTGGTCGACCAGATCCCACTGGTCGAGGCTGCCGATGCTCACGAAGCCGTCGCTCAGCCGATCGACCGCAGACACCTGCAGCCGCTCTGGCTCGCCGTCTGCGAAGACGCCGAACGCTCCAGAACCCTGCGCCGCCCACCAGCGCCGCGCCAGCAGCGGAGCGCTCACCACGCCCACGACCGGCTCGCCGTCGACGACCAGAGCGATCAGCGTCGCCCACACCGGCACACCGCGAAAGTAGTTGCCAGTGCCGTCGATCGGGTCGATGATCCACTGCCGGCCGGGTTGGCGCTCGCCGCCGTACTCCTCGCCGTAGACGGTGTCATCGGGGCGCTCCTCGGCGACCAGCTCGCGCAGCCGGCGCTCGGTCGCCAGATCGGCATCGGTGACCTCTGAGTCATCGGACTTGGTCTGCACGTCGAGATCGGTGACGCGAAAACGGGAGGTGGTCACCTGATCGGCGGCATCAGCCAGAGTGAGAGCGAACGAGAGATCCTGCGCGAGCGTGAACGACATGCCTCAAGGGTACCCGCGCCCGCTCAATCGCACTGCTGTCGGCACGCCGACAGGTTCCGACGACCCGTCGAAGGGCTCGCGGTCAGTACTTCGGGCGATCGTGCAGGTTGCGCAGCACCCGCACCAGCGAATGCACGCGCTGATGCAGCTCTGAGGGCAGCCCCGCTGCGAGCTCGTCTGCGTCGAGCTGCTCGATGGGAGTCTGCGCGACGACCGGCACCAGCGACTCGAGATCTGGGAATGCCTGGAACACCCGATCGGCCTGCACATGGCCGAGCCCGAACGATCGCACTCCCGGTGTGTCGATGAGCCACCCGTGGCGTGCGTCGACCGCGACGTGATCGTCGTCGTGGGATGCCATGGCGACCGCCGAGTCGCGCTCGCCAGCCGAGTCGCGCGAGCCGCCTCCGCGATTCGAGCGGCCTGGGGCAGCGGCTTCACCGGCTCCGGCTTCACCGGCTCCGACATCCGCGGTATCCGCGGTATCCGCAGCATTCGCCGCGACCGCCTCGACTCGGCAGGCCAGCGCAGACGACGACGTGTGCCGGCCTCGACCGGTCACCGCGTTGACGTGCCCGGTCGCGCGATCGGCCTCGGGCACCACCGCGTTCAGCAGCGTGGACTTGCCCACGCCCGAGTGTCCGATCAGCACCGCGATGTGCCCGAGGGCGACGTCGATCACAGCATCGCTCGCGAAGCGGTCGGCACGGCTCTCAAGCACTTCGATATCGAGACCCGCGAGATGCTCGTGCACCGGCGCGGCGCTCGCCAGGTCGGTCTTCGTGACGGCCACGATGGGAACGATGCCGGCGTCGAGCGCGGCGACGATGCACCGATCGATAAATCCGAGGCTTGGATCCGGCTGCGCGGCGGCCACCACGATGATCAGCCGGTCTGCGTTGGCCACCACCACACGTTCGACTGAGTCGATGTCGTCGGCACTGCGCCGCAGCACCGTCGTGCGCGGCTCGACACGCACGATGCGGGCGAGCGTGCCGTCGTCTCCGCTGAGATCGCCGACCACAGCCACACGATCGCCGACCACGATCTGTTTGCGGCGCAGCTCGCGTGCCCGGGCGGCAGTGACCGGCTGGCCGGTGGATGCCACCTCGAGCTGGTAGCGACCGCGATCGACCGCGATGACGAAGGCCTGCTGCGCGTCGTCGTGCGCAGGTCGTCTCTTGCTGCGCGGACGGTTGGCCTTGGGGTTCGGCCGCACCCGCACGTCCGACTCGTCATAGTCGTCCCACAGCCCGCGCTCTTCGGCGTCGCTCTCTGTCCAGGTCATCTCAGATGCCCAGACTCAGCAGGTCGGTCTTCGGAGGTTCGACCAGCTCCGACCACATTCCTGCGAAGTCGGGCAGGGTCTTGCCGGTCGAGTTGATGTCGTCAACTTCGACGTCGGTCACCAGCAGTCCGATCACTGCGCCGGCCGTGGCCATGCGATGATCGGCATAGGCCTGCCACGACCCCCCGTGCAGCTCGGCAGGCTCGATGATCAGCCCGTCGTCGGTCTGTCTCGCCCGGCCGCCCAGTCCGTTGATGTCGTTCTCGAGCGCCGCGAGACGATCGGTTTCGTGCCCGCGCAGATGCGCGATACCGCGCAGCCGACTCGGTGTGTCAGCCAGTGCCGCGACTGCCGCGATGGTCGGAGCCAGCTCGCCGGCTGCTGAGAGATCGAGATCGGCGCCATGCAGTTCGCCGCTGCCGCTGAGCGTCAGCACACCCTCTGCGAGTTCGGAACGACCGCCGAACGCAGCGAAGAGCTCGGGCAGCAGCGCCCCGACCTGTGTGGTGCTGGCGGGCCAGCCGTCGACCGAGACCTGACCGCCGGTCACCAGGGCCGCGGCCAGAAAAGGAGCCGCGTTCGAGAGATCCGGCTCGAGTCGCACATCGGCTCCGGCGATCGGCTGCTCGGCCACCCGCCAACAGGTGGGCCCCAGTCGCTCGACAGTGACCCCGTGCTCGGCGAGTGTCGCGATCGTCATCTCGATGTGCGGCAGGCTGGGCACGCGATCACCCACATGCTCGATCGTCGTGACACCCTGATACCGGGGCGCCGCAAGCAGCAGAGCCGAGACGAACTGACTCGAAGCAGAGGCGTCGATGCGAATGTGCGAACCGCTCACCGATCCGGTGCCGTGCACGGTGAACGGCATGCCGCCGCGACCGTCGTCGGCCACGTCGACGCCGAGCTGTCGCAGCGCCTCGATGATCGCCCGCATGGGCCGCTGCCGGGCGTGCGGGTCACCGTCGAAGCCGACTGGCCCCATCGCCATCGCTGCGATCGGCGGCACGAAGCGCATGACCGTGCCCGCCAGGCCGCAGTCGATCGAGACGCTGCCGTGCACGTCGGTGATCGGAGTGACGCGCAGGTCGCCGCTGCGATCCGTCGAGGCGGCAGCGGATGCCGTGGTCGGCAGACCAGTGAGGAAGGCGGACGCAGCGGGGGAGGCGGGGTCGCGCGGGGCATCCGCCACCGGCTCGATGCGGGCGCCGAGCTGTCGCAGCGCCTCGATCATCAGAGCACTGTCGCGGGAGTGCAACGGCGCTCGCAGCACTGAGGGGGCGTCGGCCAAAGCAGCCAGCACCAGCTCGCGGTTCGTCAGCGACTTCGAACCGGGAATGCGCACCGTTCCGGTCACAGGGCCAGCCGAGGTGGGGGCCACCCATGGTCGTGTGGGAGGGACATCGGTCGCGGCGCGCTCGCCGTCTCTGGAATAGCCACGTATCTGCATCGTTGTTAAGTGTATCGGCAGCAGTGACTGCACAGGCGAGGCGAGAGGACGCATCCGTTGACAGCGACATGTCTCGCAGAGAGACCGGTAGACTTGGGCAGGATGACATCCCCGACCACCGATCACGAAAGTTCGCAGAGCTCGACTCCTGAGCCGCTGCCCGAAGAGCCGACGCAGGCTCCGCTCGACGTCACACGGCTGTCGGCAGACGAACGTCGCGAGCTGTTTCAGCAGCAGGCCATGCCGTTCATCGACCAGCTCTACGGTGTGGCGATGCGCATGACTCGAAACCCGTCTGACGCCCAAGACCTCGTGCAAGAGACATATGCCAAGGCGTTCCAGGCGTTCGGATCGTTTCGACAGGGCACCAATCTCAAAGCGTGGCTCTACCGCATTCTGACCAACACGTACATCAACACGTATCGCAAAAAGCAGCGCACCAAAGGCACTGAGAGCATCGACGCTCTGGAAGAGTGGCAGATGGGCGGTGCCGAGTCGGCGACTGCGACGTCTTCGCGGTCGGCCGAGATCGAGGCCCTTGACCGTATGCCCGAGTCGCAGGTGAAAGAGGCGCTGCAGAACCTTCCCGAAGACTTTCGGCTGGCGGTGCTGCTGGCCGACGTCGAAGGCTTCTCGTACCAAGAGATCGCAGACGTGATGAAGACCCCGATCGGCACTGTGATGTCGCGCCTGCATCGCGGTCGAAAGCTGCTGCGCACCGAGCTTGCCGACTATGCGAAGCAGCTCGGGCTCAGCGACAAGTCGGCGGCGAACAAGCGGTCGACACGTGCGAAGAGCACGACGGCGAAGAAGAAGGCGGTGAACGACAAATGATTCGCAAAAGCGAGAACGATGCGGCGATCACCGAGTGCGAGCATGTGCGTGAACAGATCGAAGAGTACGTGCATGCCGAACTCACGGCCGATGAGGCGAGGGTCTTCGACGAACACATGCGCACCTGCCCGGAGTGCACCAGCGAGCACCAGGTGAGCATGGTGCTCACCGAGGTGATCCTACGAGGGTGTCGTGAAGAGGCTCCCGAGGCGTTGAAGCGCCGGGTGGTGGCACGTCTGCGCACCCTGCACGCCGAACACTGATTCTGTACGTCGAAGACTGACTCGCTGCGTCGCTCAGGTCGTCGGCTGCGTCGGCTTCGCTGACGGCCCGCCGCGACGATCGCACAACGTGAAGAGGCCCGGCCGGAGATTTTCTCCGGCCGGGCCTCTTCACGTCTGCGGCGACGATCAGCCGAAGGCGCGCTCGATCAGGTCTGCTTCCTGCTGCTTGTGCCTGAACTGCGAGCCGGTCGCAGGCGAAGCCGCGGCCTCGCGCGAGACGACCTGCACCTCTCGGTCGCCCACGGCTTTCGGCATGTGCAGTGCGAGGAACGGCCAGGCACCCTGGTTTTCGGGCTCGTCCTGCGCGAAGACGAGTTCGGCGTTCGGATACTGTGCGAGCACCCGCCGAAGCTCTGCCTCAGGCAGCGGGTAGTACTGCTCAAGACGAACCAGTGCGACCGTGGTGTCACCTGACTTCTGCAGCGCGGCCAGCATCTCCCAGTAGAGACGGCCGCTGACCACGACGACGCGACGTACCGCATTCTTGTCGATTGAACGGGTCTCGTCGAGCACCGGCTCGAACTGGCCGTGCGTGAAGTCTTCGACTGGGCTCACCGCCGTCTTCAGACGCAGCATCGACTTCGGGGTGATCACGATCAGCGGATGCTGTGGCCGGCTGAACGCCTGACGGCGCAGCAGATGGAAGTGCGAGGCCGGCGTCGAAGGCTGGGCCACGATCAAGTTCTCCTGCGCGGCAAGCGACAGGTACCGTTCGATACGTGCCGACGAATGGTCAGGGCCCTGACCCTCGTAACCGTGCGGCAGCAGCAGCACGAGCCCTGAACGCTGACCCCACTTCTGCTCAGCCGAGCTGATGAACTCGTCGATGACGGTCTGAGCGCCGTTGGCGAAGTCGCCGAACTGGCCCTCCCACAGCGTCAGCGCTTTGGTGTTCTCGACCGAGTAGCCGTACTCGAACGCCATGACTGCGAACTCGCTGAGAAGTGAGTCGTAGATCCAGAAGCCGGCCTGCTCGTTGGCGAGGTTCAGCAGTGGGAACCACTCCTGGCCGTTCTTCTGATCGTGCAGCACCGCATGGCGCTGCACGAACGTGCCGCGACGGGAGTCCTGACCGGTGAAGCGCACCGGCACACCCTGCACGAGCAGCGAACCGAAGGCGAGCAGCTCGCCGAACGCCCAGTCGATATGGCCATTGCGTGACATCTCGAAGCGCTTCTCGAGCACCTTCTTGAGCTTGCGATGCACGGTGAAACCCTCAGGCACCGCCACGTGGGCGTCACCGATGCGCTCGACGAGGGCCTGCGGAATGCTGGTGGCCCGTTCGAAGGTGCCGCCTGCCGCTGCAGCCTCGTGCTGCTGTGCCTCGGGCAGCTGGATGTCGTTGATCGCACGCGCAGTGTGGCCGCCTGCGCCGAGCGACTCCTCGTACGACTCTTTCTGGGCGGCGTGCGTCTCGTTGAACGCGCGCTCGAGCTCCGCGTGGAAGTCGGCGTCGGCCTTGTCGTACTCCTCTTGCGTGATGTCGCCACGACCGATCAGCGCCGAGGTGTAGAGCGCACGCACCGAGCGCTTCGACTCGATGATGCCGTACATCAGAGGCTGGGTCATCGACGGATCGTCGCCCTCGTTGTGGCCGCGACGACGGTAGCTGACCATGTCGATGAGCACGTCGCCGTGGAAGCGCTGCCGGTACTGGAAGGCCAGTTCGGCCACGCGCACGACGGACTCCGGGTCATCGCCGTTCACATGGAAGATCGGCGCCTGGATCGTACGGCCGACATCGGTCGGGTAGACCGACGAACGACCGTCGTACGGCTTGGTCGTGAAACCGATCTGGTTGTTGACGATCACGTGGATGGTGCCGCCGGTGCGGTATCCGCGCAGCTGCGACATCTGCAGAGCCTCGTAGACCGAGCCCTGGCCGGCGAAGGCCGCGTCGCCGTGCACCAGAATCGGCAGCACATTGAACGTCTTGTGCGGCTGTGCGTCCTGCTTGGCGCGCACGATGCCTTCGAGCACCGTGTTGACCACCTCGAGGTGCGAGGGGTTCGCGGCCAAATACACCTTGACCTGACGCTCCTGCTCACTCGTGAACACGCCTTCGGTGCCGAGGTGATACTTCACATCGCCCGAGCCGGTCTGCTGCGGCTGGGTGCCTTCGAACTCGCGGAACACCTGCGCATAGGTCTTGCCGGCGATGTTCGTCAGCACGTTCAGACGGCCGCGGTGGGCCATGCCGATGCCGACCTCGTCGAGCTCTTCGTCGGCCGCGCGCTGCAGCACCTCGTCGAGCAGGGCGATGAGCGATTCGCTGCCTTCGAGCGAGAAGCGCTTCTGGCCGACGAACTTCGTCTGCAGGAAGGTCTCGAAAGCCTCGGCCTCGTTGAGCTTCTTCAGGATGTGCAGCTGTGTGTCGTGCCCGGGCTTGGAGTACGGGCGTTCGAGCTGATCCTGCAGCCACTCACGCTGCTCGGGGTCTTGAATATGCATGTACTCGACGCCCACATTGCGGCAGTAGCTGTCTCGCAGCTGACCCAAGATCTCGCGCAGCTTGGCAGTGGGAGCGCCGGTGATGCCTCCGGTCACGAACGACCGGTCGAGATCCCAGTGCGTCAGGCCGTGCGTCAGGATGTCCAGGTCGGGGTGGCGGCGCTGGTGGTACTCCAGCGGGTCGATGTTGGCGATCAGGTGACCTCGCACCCGGTAGGCGTGGATCAGCTGCTGCACGCGGGCGGCACGGCCGACCTCGTCAGACGAGTTGATGGCCACATCGGGCACCCACCGCACCGGCTCGTAGGGCAGCCGCAGCGACTCGAAGATGTCGTCGTAGAAGCCGTGGTCGCCGAGCAGCAGCTCGTGCACGATCTTGAGGAACTGGCCGGAGCCGGCACCCTGGATGACGCGGTGGTCGTAGGTCGAGGTCAGCGTGACGACCTTCGAGATGCCCAGCTTGGCGATCGTCTCGGCGCTCACGCCGGAGTACTCAGCGGGGTAGTTGAGCGCGCCGGCGCCGATGATCGTTCCCTGCCCCTTCATCAGGCGCGGCACGGAGTGCACCGTTCCGATGCCTCCGGGGTTGGTGAGCGAGATGGTGACGCCGCTGAAGTCATCGGCGGTCAGCTTGTTGTGACGGGCTTTGTCGACCACTTGGTCGTAGGCGGTGATGAACTGCTCGAAGTCCATCTCTTCGGTCTGCTTGATGCCGGGCACCAGCAGCGCTCGAGTGCCGTCTTTCTTCGGCACATCGACGGCGATGCCGAGGTTGATGTGCGCGGGCTGCACGACCGACGGCTTGCCGTCGACCACGTCGTAGTAGACGTTCTGGCTGGGGAAGCTCTTCAGCGCCTGGACGAGCGCCCAGCCGATGATCTGTGTGAACGACACTTTGCCGCCGAGCGAGCGCTTGAGATGGTTGTTGATCACGATGCGGTTGTCGATGAGGATCTTCGCCGGGATCGTGCGCACGCTGGTCGCGGTGGGAACGGTCAGCGACTCGTCCATGTTGCGGGCAAGCGCCTTGGGCATGCCACGCAGCGGGGTGACCACGGGTTCGCGAGCGTCGGGCTCTGCGGCAGTCTCACCGACGGGCTTGGCCAGCTGCGTGTTGCGATCAGCGGGAATCGGCTTCGGCGCAGGGGCGAAGTTCGTAGTGCGAGCCACCGGCAGGTCGCCGACGATCGGAATCGAGGCGGTCGGGAACGGAGACGCCGTGGGCAGCGTCGAGCGCACCGGGGGTACAGGGCCGGGGTGCGGCGTGCTGTGCAGGTCTTCTTCGGCCTGCTGAGCCAGCTGCGCCTGCCGATCGAGACGTGCATCGGTCGTGCCGTCGGAGAGACGCGCACCGCCCGAGGGCGCGTGCTCGACTCCGGTGCTGGCGGGCGCCGGCTGCTCTGTGGCGGGTTTCACCGCGCTGTCGGGGCGATAGTTCTGCAGAATGGGCAACCATTCCTTATCGACGCTAGCCGGGTCTTTCTGAAACTGCTCGTAGACCTGCTCGACGAGCCATTGGTTGGCCCCGAATTCCTGGGGGTCGAAGCTGCCTGATCCGCTGGTGGCCAAGACAATCGCCTCTCTTCATCGAAATGCTGACGAGACAACCCTACCGGCATTCCCCGAACGGCCGAATTCGACGTCGATGATTCTCCGACAGATGTTGGAACCGATCGCCGGGGCGTGGAACCAGCGCCCGCAGCTCACCAGCAACCGAAAGCGATGCACTAGCGTTGACTGCATGCGCTTCTATGATTCGCGGCCCCAATACGATCTGACCTATTCAGATGTCTTCCTGATTCCCTCGCGCAGCGAGGTCGGGTCACGTCTGCGCGTCGATCTGGCCAGCGACGACGTCACCGGAATGACCACGCCGATCGTCGCCGCGAACATGAACGCCGTCACCGGCCCGCGGCTTGCCGCCTCTCTGGCACGCCGCGGCGGTCTCGGCGTGCTGCCCCAAGACATGGACGAACAGTCTCTGCTCGATGCGGTCGCCTGGGTCAAAGAGCGTTCGTCTCGGTTCGCCTCGCCTTTCCTGGTCGACGCCGACCTGCAGGTCGCCCAGGCGAAGCGGATGCTCCCTCCGGCAGAAGGGCACGGCTTCGTCGTGCAGGATGCCCAAGGCGGGTTCGTCGGCGTTCTGTCTGCCACGGTGCTCTCTCGCGCACTCGACGACGCTCGGCTCGGCGACCTCGTCCATGGCGACCAGCCGGTGCTGCAGCAGAGCGAAGTACCCGACGCCGAAACGCTTTTCAACACCCTCCACGATCGTGGTCACCAGCTCGCGGCCGTCTTCGACGGTGACCGTCTGCTCGGCACGGTCAACCAGAAGCAGGCGATGCGCTCGACGGTGTACCGCCCCAACGTCGATGCGCAGGGGCGCCTTCGGGTGGCCGCGGCGATCGGCATCAACGGCGACGTCGCGGGTCGGGCCGAGGCGTTCATCGCCGCCGGTGTCGACGTGCTCGTGGTCGACACCGCACACGGCCACCAGAAACAGATGCTCAACGCGCTCGAAGCGGTGCGCAGCGTCTCGAAGACCCACGCCGTGGTCGCCGGCAACGTGGTCACCGCGCAGGGGGTCGAAGATCTCGTCGCCGCCGGTGCCGACATCGTCAAAGTCGGGGTCGGACCGGGGGCCATGTGCACCACCCGCATGATGACCTCGGTCGGTCGGCCACAGTTCTCAGCCGTGCTCGAGGCCGCCACGACCGCTCGCTCGATCGGCGCCGGAGTCTGGGCCGACGGGGGAGTGCGCTACCCGCGCGACGTCGCGCTGGCGCTCGCCGCCGGAGCCAACGCCGTGATGATCGGCTCCTGGCTGGCCGGCACCATCGAGTCTCCGGGCGTCGTCGAGCGTGACGAGGCCGGGCGTCTCTTCAAACGCAACTACGGCATGGCCTCTTCGAAGGCGGTCGCGGGCCGATTCGCGAAGCTCACCCCGCTGGAGCAGGCTCGCAAGTCGATCTTCTCTGAGGGCATCAGCGACTCGAAGCTCTACATCGATCCGCTCACTCCGTCGACCGAAGACATCCTCGACCAGATCACCGCAGGCGTTCGCTCTGCCGCGACGTATGCCGGTGCCGCCGATCTCGCCCAGTTCCGCGAGCGCGCGACCATCGGCATCCAGTCGGCTGCCGGATACGAAGAGGGCCGTGCCCTCCCCGAGAGCTGGTGAGCGATCCGTTGAACGACCTCATCCTGTTCCTGATCGGCATTCTGCTGACCTTGGGAACCGGCATGTTCGTGGCCGCCGAGTTCACCCTGGTGAACATCGACCGTGCTGACCTCGAAGCACGTCGCGATCGCGGTGAAAAAGGACTCGAGCGCATCATCGGTGCGCTGCGCCAGACCGCCACGCATCTCTCCAGCGCGCAGCTGGGAATCACCCTGACCACGCTGCTCGCCGGCTATACGCTCGAACCGGCGCTGTCATCCTTCATGGCGCCGCTATTCGACCTGATGCACCTGCCCGAGCCCTGGGCGGGCACGATCAGCTCGATTCTCGCGGTCATCGTGGCGACCGTGCTCTCCATGCTCTTCGGCGAGCTGGTGCCCAAGAACTTCGCACTGGCCCGACCGATGGTGGTGGCCAGGATCGTGGTGCCCTTTCAGCTGGTGTTCACCACCATCTTCAAACCAGCGGTCATCCTGCTCAACGACACCAGCAACCTGGTGCTGCACGGCTTCGGCATCGAGCCGCAGGAGGAGCTCTCATCGGCACGCAGCGCCGAGGAGCTCTCGTCACTGGTCAAACGCGCCGCGCTGGCCGGCAGCCTCGACTCGCAGACGGCGACGCTGCTGACCAAGACGCTCGACTTCTCAGAGCTGACGGCCGGTGACGTGATGACCCCGCGGCCGAGCGTGCAGCACGTGGAGGCCGTCGACACCGCGCAGGACGTCATCGATCTGACCCGCAGAACGGGCTTCTCGCGGTTTCCTGTGATCGGTCGCGACGGCGATGACGTGCTCGGCCTCGTACATGTGAAACAGGCCGTGGGTATCGAACGCGACCAGCGCAGTCAGGTGAAGGTCAAAGCGCTCATGGTGCCGATCGCCCGTGTGCCAGAGACGATGTCACTCGACACGCTGTTGGGCGAACTGCGCGGCCGCAGTCTGCAGATGGCCGTCGTGGTCGACGAATACGGCGGCACCGCCGGAGTCGTGACGCTCGAAGACCTGGTCGAAGAGCTGGTGGGCGAGGTGGCGGACGAACACGACCGACTGAGTCTGGGAGCGGTGCGCACTCGCAGCGGCAACTGGCTGCTGCCCGGTCTGCTGCGCGCAGACGAGATGGCCGAACAGGTGCAGGTGAGCTTTCCCGAAGGCAGTGCATATGACACGTTGGGCGGATTCGTGATGGAACGCCTGGGGCGCATCCCACAACCGGGCGACGCCGTCGAAGAGCCCGGAGTCGGCACGTTCGTCGTCACGGTGATGGACGGCCGCCGCGTCGACCGGGTGCGTTTCGCGCCGGCGCCGCTGGTCGAGATCGCCGCTGCGCACGAGCGCGCGCAGGAAGGCGGTGACGCACGATGAATGACTGGGCAGGAATTCTCTGGTTGGTCGTGCTGCTCTTCGGCAATGCCTTCTTCGTCGGCGCGGAGTTCGCCGTCGTGACCGCTCGCCGTTCGCAGATCGAACCGCTGGCCGAGGCAGGCAACCGCCGAGCCAAGACCGCGTTGTGGGCCATGGAGCACGCCACCCTCATGCTGGCGGCGACTCAGCTGGGCATCACCATCTGCTCGCTGCTGATTCTGAACGTCTCAGAGCCGGCCATTCACCACCTGCTCGAGGTGCCGCTCGGCTGGCTCGGGCTCAACGATGCGGTCACGGGCACTGTGGCCTTCGTGATCACGCTGGTGCTGGTGTCGTTCCTGCACGTGGTCTTCGGCGAGATGGTGCCGAAGAACATCGCGTTCTCGGTTCCGGATCGCGCAGTGCTGCTGCTGGCGACGCCGCTGGTCGGCTTCGACAAGATCTTCAAACCGGTGATTTGGGCGCTCAACAAGGGCGCCGACCTGGTGCTGATCGTGTTCGGGGTCAAACCACAGCACGCCGCGAGCACCGCATTCACCCTCGACCAAGTCGCCACGATCGTCGCCGAGTCGACGAAGGAGGGCACGCTCGACGACCGTGCGGGCACGCTCGGCAACACCTTCGAGTTCACCGAGAAGCGTGCGGTGGATGTCGCGGTGCCGACCGCCCAGCTGCGCACCCTGTCGCAGAGCGCGACGCCCGACGACGTCGAGGACGCCGTCGCGGAGGACGGCTTCTCCCGCTTCCTCATCCGCGGGCCGCAGGGTGCGCTCGTCGGCTACGTGCATCTGAAAGACGTGCTCGACCTGCCGGCCGACCGCTACCGTTCGCCGATTCCGGTCGATCGCATCCGGCCGCTGATCACGATCAGCGCTGGCACCGAACTCGAAGACGCACTGACGATCATGCAGCGGCAGGGCGCGCACGTCGCCCGGGTCTCCGACGGCAGCGGCCATGTGACCGGGGTGCTGTTCTTCGAAGACATCATCGAAGTGCTCGTCGGCGAGGTACACGACGGCACCCAGCACGAAACGGCCGAATGACGCCGCAGCGCATCACTCGGTGCGCTGCAGATCCTGTTCGATCTGCTCGAGCGAGCGACCATAGGTCTCGGGCACGACGGTCAGCACGAAGATCAGGCTGAGCACGTTGACGGCGGCGAAGATGAAGAACGTCGTGCCACCGATCGCGTCGAGCAGACTCGGAAAGAGCAGTGCGACGGCGCCGTTGAACACCCACTGCATGCAGATGGCGATGCCGGCGGCGAAGCCACGGATGCGCAGGGGGAACAGCTCGCTCATCATCAGCCAGTAGACCACGGCGACCATCGACTGGATGAAGAAGAGGAAGACCATCATCAGGGCCAGGATCAGCATGCTGCGGGCGAAGCTCGTGGGCAGCAGGAAGGCCAGCCCCAGCAGCAAATGTGCTGAGACGATGCCGCTCAGACCGATGGTGAGCATGCGGCGTCGGGGCAGTCGCGTGAGTGACTTGATGCCGATCAGCACGGCGATCACGGCGATGACCCCGTTGCCGATGGTAGCGACCAGCGAGGCCTGCGTGCCCAGCCCGCTCTCACGCAGAATCGTGGGGGCGAAGTACATCACCGAGTTCACCCCGGAGAGCTGCAGCACGGCGCCGAGGCCGACGCCGATCAGCACGACCCGGCGAATCCATCGAACTCTCAGATCGCGCCATGATGCCTTCGGCTCGTCTTTGACGATCTCGATCGAGGCGGTGATGGCCTTCACCTCTTTGGCCGCCTGCGGCCGCGGGCGCAGCAGCCGGAGCACACGCCAGGCGCGCTTCTGCTGCCCGTTGGCAGCGAGCCAGCGCGGCGACTCGGGCGCGAAGAGCATGCCTGCGAAGAGCAGCACAGGAGGGATCGCGCAGATCATCAGCATGATGCGCCAGGTGCCGTGCGAGTCGCTGACCGCGGCGATGATCGCGTTGAACGTGTAGGCCAGCAGCTGACCGGTCACGATCATCAGCTCGTTCTGCGAGACGAGACGGTCGCGTTTGTCCGGAGGCGCGACCTCGCCGATGAAGATGGGCACGACTGTGGAGGCGCCGCCGACGGCGAGCCCCAGCACGATGCGGAATATCACCATGACCGTCACCGTGGGCGCCAGAGCGGTGCCCACCGACCCGATCACGAAGATCGCGGCGAGCAGCAGCAGCGAGCGGCGTCGGCCGATGCCGTCGGCGAGTCTGCCGCCCACGACGGCGCCGAGAGCGGCGCCGAACACCAGTGACGAGGTGACGATGCCTTCGAGCAGGGGTGTGAGCGCGAGACCGCCCTCGCTCTGCGGCAGCGTGAGGAACGGCAGCGCACCGCTGATGACGCCGGTGTCGTAGCCGAAGCCGATCGCACCCATCGTGGCGATGAAGACGATCAGGCGCACCCTCTTCTCGGGCGAGCCGCCGGGCATCGCGGCGGTTCTGTCGGAGTTTGCCGGCTGAGAGGCGGGCGTTCGCACCGTGGAAGCCGACGAGGGCTCCGAGGGCGAGACATGGTGATCGGATGCGGGAGGAAGATTATCGGGGGACATTGGTGCGTCATTGTACGATCGCCCCCGCTGCGAGGCAATTCGACGGAGCGCTCCGTCGAGCTGCCGGCACATCTTCCTGCGGCGCGCTGATCGCAGGCGGGCGAACTGGCTACACTGGTATGCATGGCTGAAATCTCCCGCGACGAAGTCGCTCATCTCGCGAGCCTCTCTCGCATCGCACTCTCTGAAGCAGAACTCGACGAACTGACGCCGCAGCTCGAGCAGATTCTCGAGGCCGTCGCGTCGGTCAATGAGGTCGCCACTCCCGACGTGCCGGCGACGAGTCACCCGATTCCGCTGACCAACGTCTTTCGCCCCGATGTGGTCGGCGAGACGCTCAGCCCTGACGAAGCCTTGTCCGATGCCCCCGATCGCGACGGCAACTCTTTCCGCGTGCCGTCGATCCTCGGCGCCTGACCCATTCCGGACGAGGCCGCGTCGCGACCCGGCCGAACCCAGCTTTTCGCCGCACGGACGACACCTCAGAACGCATCGTCGCATGTGCGCGCATCACCAGCCCGCAGAGAAACGGATGAAATGACCGACCTGACCAGACTTCCAGCCTCAGAGCTCGCCGCGCAGCTTGCTGCCGGCGAGATCTCTTCCGTCGAGGCGACACAGGCGCACCTGGATCGCATCCAGGGCGTCGACGCAGACGTGCACGCCTTCCTTCACGTCAACACCGAAGAGGCGCTTGCCACCGCGGCCGACGTCGATCGGCGGCGAGCAGCCGGCGAGCAGCTGGGCCAGCTCGCGGGCGTGCCGGTGGCCGTCAAAGACGTGCTCACCACGAAGGGGCAGCCCACCACATCGGGCTCGCGCATTCTCGAGGGCTGGAACCCGCCATACGACGCCACAGCCGTCGAGCACCTTCGTCAGCATGACACCGTGATCATCGGCAAGACCAACATGGACGAGTTCGCCATGGGGTCGACGACAGAGCACTCCGCATACGGACCGACGCACAACCCGTGGTCGCTCGATCGCATCCCCGGAGGGTCGGGCGGCGGCTCGGCTGCGGCCGTGGCCGCGTTCGAGGCTCCGCTGGCGCTCGGCAGCGACACCGGCGGCTCGATCCGCCAGCCTGCCGCACTCACTGGCACCGTGGGTGTGAAGCCCACCTACGGCGGCGTCTCGCGATGGGGAGCGATCGCTCTGGCATCCTCGCTCGACCAGATCGGTCCGGTCGCGCGCAACGTGCTCGACACCGCTCTCATCCACGACGTCATCAAGGGGCACGACCCCAAAGACTCCACCAGCCTTACCACCGAATGGCCTTCGTTCGCCGCAGCCGCACGTCGCGGGCAGACCGGCGAATCGCTCAAGGGCCTGCGGGTGGGCATCATCCGCGAGCTGAATCAGCCCGGCTTCCAGGCCGGCGTGCGCAGCCGCTTCGACGAGACCGTCGCCCTGCTCACCGCACAGGGCGCCGAGGTCGTCGAGGTCTCGGCACCGCACTTCGAGTACGCAGTCTCGGCCTACTACCTCGTGCTGCCGGCCGAGGCCTCGAGCAACCTCGCCAAGTTCGACGGCGTGCGCTACGGTCTGCGCGTGCTGCCCGAGGGCGTCAAGCCCACCGTCGAGAACATGATGGCCGCCACTCGTGAGGCCGGCTTCGGCCCCGAGGTCAAGCGCCGCATCGTGCTCGGCACCTACGCGCTGAGCGCCGGGTACTACGACCAGTTCTACGGCAAGGCGCAGAAGGTGCGCACGCTGATCCAGCGTGACTTCGAAGCGGCCTTCAACGAGGCAGACGTGCTCATCTCGCCGACTTCGCCGACGACCGCCTACCCGCTGGGCGACAAGCTGTCGGATCCACTCGCGATGTACCTCGCCGACATCACCACGATCCCCGCGAACCTCGCAGGCATCCCCGCGATCAGCCAGCCCATCGGGCTCGCCGCCGAAGACGGTCTGCCGGTCGGTCTGCAGACCTTCGCTCCGGCATTCGAAGACGCTCGTCTCTACGAGTTCGCCGGTGCGGTCGAGACGCTGCTCGAGCAGCAGTGGGGCGGCCCGATCATCGATCAGGCTCCGCAGCTGGCAGTGCGTTCAGGAGCCCAGGGCGGCACCGCGACGGATGCCACGGCTCACGATTCAGAAGGAGCGGCACGATGAGCGACGAACTGCTCGACTACGACGAGGCCATCAAACTCTACGAGCCCGTGCTCGGCTTCGAGGTGCACGTCGAACTCAACACCAAGACCAAGATGTTCAGCTGGGCTCCCAACGAGTTCGGCGACGGCGCTAACACCAACGTCACGCCCCTGTGCCTTGGCCTGCCCGGCACGCTGCCGACGGTCAACGAACAGGCCATCACCGACAGCATCCGTCTGGGGCTCGCGCTGGGCTGCAGCATCGCCGAGGTCTGCCGCTTCTCGCGCAAGCAGTATTTCTACCCCGACCTGCCCAAGGCCTACCAGATCTCGCAGTTCGACGAACCCATCGCCTACGAGGGGTCGGTCGAGGTCGAGCTCGAAGACGGCACTGTGGTGCACATTCCGATCGAGCGTGCGCACATGGAAGAAGACGCCGGCAAGCTGACCCATCAGGGCGGCTCGGGGCGCATCCAGGGTGCGACCTCGTCGCTGGTCGACTACAACCGCGCGGGCGTGCCGCTGGTCGAGATCGTGACGATGCCGATCATGGGCACCGAAGAGCGCGCGCCTGAGATCGGCCGCGACTACGTCGCCGCCATCCGGGACATGGTCAAGGCGCTCGGAATCTCTGACGCACGCATGGACCAAGGTTCGATCCGCTGTGACGCGAACGTCAGCATCCGCCCCCGCGGGCAGGAGAAGCTCGGCACTCGCACCGAGACGAAGAACATCAACTCGCTGCGCTCGGTCGAGCGGGCGGTGCGCTACGAGATTCAGCGTCAGGCCGCCGTGCTCAGCGCCGGAGGCACCATCACGCAGGAGACCCGGCACTGGCAGGAGGCCAGCGGCGTCACGATCTCGGGTCGAATCAAGAGCGACGCCGACGACTACCGCTACATGCCCGAGCCCGACCTGCTGCCGGTGGTGACGCCTGCCGAACGGGTCGAAGAGCTGCGCGCCACGCTGCCCGAGCAGCCGGTGATCCGTCGTCGGCGCCTCAAAGAGCAGTGGGGCCTCGGCTCTCGCGAGTTCCAGGACATCATCAACGCCGGTCTGCTCGACCAGGTCGAGGCGACGGTCGAGGCGGGCGCCACTGCGGCATCCGCACGCAAATGGTGGACGGGCGAGATCAGCCGCATCGCCAACGCACTCGAGCAGCAGGTGGCCGACCTGAGCGTCACGCCCGAGGACGTCGCCGAGATCGATGCCCTGATCAACGAGGGCACCCTGACCGACCGCTTGGCGCGCCAGGTGCTGGAGGGCGTGCTGGCCGGCGAGGGCAGCCCCCGCGAGGTCGTGGACAAGCGCGGTCTGGCGGTCGTCTCAGACGACTCGGCGCTCACCACGGCGATCGACGAAGCCCTCGCGGCTCAGCCCGATGTGCTCGCCAAGATCAGAGACGGCAAGGTGCAGGCGGCCGGTGCGATCATCGGGGCGGTCATGAAGGCCATGCACGGCCAGGCAGACGCCAAGCGTGTGCGCGAGCTGATCTTGGAGCGTGCACAGCAGTGACCGAACGCTGGCTGCCGCAGAGCGCCCACCTGATTCCGCAGCAGGCCGAGCTCGTCTTTCGCGGAGTGATCTTCGACACGTATCAGTGGCCGCAGACGCTCTTCGACGGGTCGACGGCCACCTTCGAGATGCTGCGCCGCGCTGACACCGTCGTGGTCATCGGCATCGACGATGACGGCAACGTGATCACCGAGAACGAGCACCAGCCCAACGGCGTGGTGCGCATGGGCGGCGTCGCGGCCGGCGGCGTCGAGCCCGAGGATGCCTCGGTGCTGGATGCGGCCAAGCGGGAGATGCGAGAAGAGACCGGATACGCGTTTCGCAACTGGCGTCTGCTCGAGGTGCGGCAGCCCGAGATGAAGATCGAGTGGTTCGTGCACGTCTTCGTGGCGACCGGGGTGATCGACGTCGTCGAGCAGAACCTCGATGCGGGGGAGCAGATCGAGGTGCAGCTCGAACCGTACGCCGACTACTTCGCGCACACGCCGTATGGGCACCGCAAAGCGTTGTCGCGCTTCGACGGCGTCGACGAACTGCGTGCCTGGGTCGGCGAGGGCGAGCACGTCACCGGCGAGTGAGCGCGGCAGACACCGCGGTAAGATGAGTGGCCGTGCACAGCACGGATCCCGAGAGCAGGAATGAAGGCGAGATGAGCAACGAGACCAAAACCATCCACTGGAACGGCGGCGTGCAGCAGGAGGGGCTTGACATCCTTCTCGGCGACGGCGGCATGATCGTGAGCCCGACCAAGGTCGGCTACATCATCATGACCTCTGACGGCAAAGGGCTCGAGCGCAAGTTCGAGGCCAAGCAGCGCAACCGCAACAAGCCGGGTGTCGTGCTCTGCGGGTCGATGGAGCAGCTGAAGCGTCTCGCACAGCTCACCCCTGAGATCGAGGCCTACTACCAGCAGCACTGGGATGAAGACATCCTGATGGGCTGCATCCTGCCGTGGCGCGAAGACGCTCTCGAGTTCATCCCCGACGAGCACGCTCGTGAGCTGGCACGCGACGTGCGCGGCACCAGTTGCTTCGTCATCCGCTTCGGTACGCCGGGCGAGAACCTCGCGGCCGCGCTGTGGGAGCAGGGCAAGCTCGCCTTCGCCAGCTCGGCGAACCCGTCTGGCAAGGGTAACCGCGGCAAGGTCGACGGCATCGGCGATCGCATTCACGACAGCGCCGACCTCATCATCGAGGCCAACGACTACGTGAAGTCGATTCAGCCGAACGAGACCGAAGAGACCCGCTACGAGCAGGGCGTCATGGTGTCGATGGTCGATGCAGAGGGCAAGATCGTGCCCGAGCAGCATGGCGACCGCTCGATCACCCCCTGCCCGACGCTGATTCGCAAGGGCCTCTACCTGGATCGCATTCTGTCGATTCTCTCGAAGCACTTCAACAGCTGGAACTTCCGTCAGGGCGAATACTACTGATTCGCTGACGCCCAGCCGCCGAAGGCCCGCCGACGAACGTGTCGGCGGGCCTTCTTCGTGCGTGTGGCGTCGGTGGGGAGTCTTCGGACTGTGGCGAGACCCATCCGTCACGCAGCCGCTGCCCGACCGAGGCGTGCGCGCGGTTTACGCGATCGGGCAGCGGCTGGCCCCTGTCAGCGGGCGCGTGACTCGGTGACGGTGAACTTGCGGTTGCGGTCGAGCTGTCGCGTGGGCCCGACGATGCGCTGCAGGTCGGATGCATAGTGCAGGTGCGAGTTGAACACGGTCAGCAGTCGGCCGCCCGGTCGTAGCACTCGTGCGGCCTCTTCGAACATTTCGAGCGCCACGCCGGTATGTACGGCCGCTCCGACGTGGAACGGCGGGTTGCAGGCGACGAGATCGACGCTGTCGTCTTCCATCTCGTTCAGCAGCACGTCGCGGCGCACCTCGATGCGATCTGCGAGACCGTTCGCAGCGGCGGTGAGCCGTGCGGATGCGACGGCGCTGCTCAGCTGGTCGGTCGCGATCACGCGGAGTCGGGCATCGGCTTGGGCGAGAACGGTCGCGATGATGCCGGTTCCGCACCCGAGGTCGACGGCCACCGGTCTCTGGTCGCTCGAGCCGCTCTCGGCCCGCTGCTGCTTGAAGAACCGGACCACCGCATCCTGCGCTGCCTGTGACAGATAGGGCAGCAGCGCGCGTGTGCCGATGTCGAGCGAAGCTCCGGCGAAGGCCCCGGGCACTGCGCATACAGTGATCGATGCGATGCCGTGGCCCGGATCGACCTCGGCTTCCGAGAAGGGCAGTGGGGCGGCGCTCGCCGTGCTGGCACTGTGAGCACTGCGGGCAGTGTCTGCCGTGCTGTCTTCGGCGAGGGGCTCGCTGGCGAGCAGCAGACGCGACTTCTGGTGGGCGAGCGAGGCGTGCACCTGCCCGAAACGCGACTTGAGCACGTCGTTCATGCTCAGCGACATGTGCTTGACCCGCCCGCCGCAGTAGACCTGTACGCCTTCGGCCGGGTGTGCTGCGACGAGGTCGACCAGCAGTCGCAGCTGATCGAGGCTGCGCGGCAGCTGTGCCAGCACGATGCGAGCACCGGCGAACTCCTCGGGATCGAGTGCGACCGTGCGCCATCCATCCGTGAGACCCAGCCGCATCGCGTTGGCCTGGATGGCCTGCTCGGCGACCAGCGCGTCAGTCCACACGCGCACGTCGACTGCACCGAGCATCCGCGCACCCAGCGTCAGAGCGCCGTGCGTGTCACCGAGCACGACCACCTCGCCCGGTGCGCTCGCGGCGATCTGCTCAGCGGCTTCGGCGAGCAGCAGCCGGTCGGTCGCGTCCGAGGCCTGCAGATTGTCGGCTTCGACATCGGGCCAGCGGCGCAGCTGGTCGAACCATTCGGCGGGCAGGGCTGAGGGAGTGGAAGACATGTCTCAAGGGTAGTCGCCGGGGTTGAGCGGTATCGAGGCATGGCAAATGTCGTCTCAGCCCTTCGAGACATGCCAAGTTCCATGTCTGGATGCTGTGGGCGTGTATTTGCCATGTCTGGATGCTGTGGGCGTGCATTTGCCATGTCCCGATGAGGGGGCCAGGGGCCGGGTGATGAGCCGGGGAATATGGAGTGGGTATGAGGTCGTGGAATCAGGAGAGATGTCACGGAGGCCCCGTCGGCTGGCTGGACAGATCAGGGTGCTCACAGCTGGCTGGTAACCTGAGAGGCATTATGCCCACTTCGTCGCACACCACTCAGCCAGCCTCCCGCCCCAACTCGAAAGGTGGGCGAAAGCCCGCCGCGCTGCTGATCGACGACTTGAACCGCCGCCTGCGCCGAGCGCACATCGCCAATGCGATTCTGGCCATCGTGCTCGCGATCGCGCTGGTGGCCGTCGTCGCCCTCGCCTTCAAACAGTCGAACGGGCAGTCTGAGCCGACCGCGACCCAGACGACGCAGGCCGATCGCGCAGCCCGTCACCAGCAGAACGATCCCATGGCGGTCGGAGACATCGACGCACCTGTGACCATCGTCGAGTGGATCGACCTGCGCTGCCCCTTCTGCGCGGCCTACGCGAACCAGACGCTGCCGACGATTCTGCAGAACTATGTCGACACGGGCAAGGTGCGCTATGAGTTTCACGATGTGGCCTTCTTCGGAGATCAGTCGGTCGACGCCGCGGTCGCCGCACGGGCCGCCGGCGAGCAGGGCCGCTACGTCGAGTACCTCGAAGCCCTCTACGCAGCGGCTCCGGAGAGCGGGCACCCAGACATGCCCCGCGACCACCTGATCGCCTTCGCTCAGACGGCCAAGGTGCCAGACATGGATCGATTCACGGCAGACCTCAATCGCGCCGACCTGCGCCAGGCCGTGCAGCAGAGCACCACCGACGCGCAGCAGCAGGGCATCGACGGCGTGCCGGGATTCCTGATCGGAGACAAGAGCGTCTCAGGCGCCCAGCCAGTCGCGGCGTTCAGCAAGATCATCGACCAGCAGCTGCAGGCCGCCGGGCACTGAGGCTTCGCTGCAGCGGGGCGTCAGGCGTGACGCCGCTGCCGGTTCCCCTGCAGCGACGAGTGATGTCTGAGGGTCGCTCTAAGCTCATGACGACGCAGCCTCGCCTGCGCCATGGCCGTCAAGAGTGAGGAAGCGACAAGAATGAACGTGCTGATGCTGGCTCTGCTGGGGCTGATCGCCGTGCTGTGCCTGATCGTCATCGTCCTGCTGTTGCGCGGGGGTCGTGGGGATGCTTCGGCGGTCGACTCGCGTGCGCTCGGCCGCGAGGTGCGTGCGGCCGTGGGCGAGCTCAAACCTGATCTCTACGCCCAGCAGCACGCGCTCGGGCAGCAGCTCGTGCAGAACTCGCAGGTGGTCGAGCAGCGCCTGCAGGCCTTTGAGCATGCTCAGTCGCAGGCAGCTGCTCTGCAGCGTGAGGATGCTGCCCGCGCACGACACGAGATGGGGGCGGCGGTCGATACGCGGCTGGCTTCGTTCGCCGAGCGCATGCAGACGCTGAATGAGACGCTGGCGACAGAGCTCGCGCGTCTGCGGGCCGACAACGAACGCAAGCTCGAACAGATGCGCGCCACCGTCGACGAGAAGCTGCAGGGCACGCTCGAACGGCGCCTGGGCGAGTCGTTCCGACTGGTCAGCGATCGGCTCGAACAGGTGCAGAAAGGCCTCGGCGAGATGCAGACGCTCGCCTCCGATGTCGGCGGCCTGAAGCGCGTGCTGACCAACGTGAAGAATCGCGGCAGCTGGGGAGAGGTACAGCTCGGGCGTCAGCTCGAAGACCTGCTGGCGCCCGATCAGTACGAGAGCAACGTGATCATTCGCCCCGGCAGCACCGAGAACGTCGAATACGCCGTGCGGCTGCCAGGGCGTGACGAGACGTCGGTGGTCTACCTGCCGATCGACTCGAAGTTTCCACAAGAAGACTACGAGCGTCTGCTGCAGGCGCAGGAGGCCGCCGACACCAGCGGCATCGAGGCTGCCGGCCGCAGCCTCGAGAAGGCAGTTCGCCTGCAGGCAAAGACCATTGCGAGCAAGTACATCGATCCGCCGCGCAGCACCGACTTCGCAATCATGTACCTGCCAACTGAGGGTCTCTTCGCCGAAGTGATTCGCCGCCCGGGGCTGGCCAGCGACCTGCAGACGCAGTTCCACGTCATGGTGACCGGGCCGACGACGCTGATGTCGCTGCTCAACAGTCTGCAGCTGGGCTTCAAGACTCTGGCCATCGAACAGCGCACGTCTGAGGTGTGGAAGATCCTGAGTGCTGCGAAGACCGAGTTCGGCAAGTACGGGCAGGTGTGGGAGAAGCTCAGCAAGCAGCTGCAGACGGCCCAGCGCACTGTCGACGAGGCCGGTCGGCGCACGCGTGCGGTCGAGCGCAGGCTGCGTGACGTCGAATCGCTCGATGCCGGCGCACCCGAATCGGCTCAGCTGATGACCGACCTGTTCGAGGCAGACGCGAACCAGGACTGATACTCGAAGGCCGCGCCCGTTCGTGAGAGAGCGCGGCCTTGGGCGGTTCGATATATCTGCGGTCTAAGCGCCGTCTCCCGTGGTCTACGCTTCGTCGCCTGAGGCCTGTGCGGCCTGTGCGCTCGGTGCGCCCTGAGAACCTTCTTCCGTCGCCAGCTGCGATGCCTGCTGCTGTGCGATCTCGGCGCGAACCTCGTTCATGTCGAGCTGGCCGACCTTCTCGATGATCTCGGTGAGCTGAGCGATGTTCATCGCACCGGGCTGAGCGAAGATCGGAATCTGCTCGCGGAAGATCACGAGCGTCGGAATCGAGCTGATCTGGAAGGCCTGCGCCAGCTCCTGCTGGGCGTCGGTGTCGACCTTGCCGAACACGATCTCGGGGTTCTTCTCTGAGACGTTCTCGAAGACGGGCGCGAATGCGCGGCACGGGCCGCACCATGACGCCCAGAAGTCGAGCAGCACGATGTCGTTGCCGGTGATTGTCTCGTTGATGTTCTCGACTGTGATCTCTTGAGTAGCCATCGTCTATGTATATCCGTTCAGTGTGAGTGGGTCAACGGCGAAGCGGGCCAGCGTGCGAGGCGGCACGATTCGATCGCCGGGCAAGACATGGCGACTTCGGCAGCCGTATGCGCCCGCAGAGGGTCTGCTCACCGAAAGATCTTGGCGAACCAGCCTGCGTGCTGCTGCTCTTGCTCATGCCCCGGGCAGCGCTGGTCTTTCGGCACGCCGCGCATGACTTGGTCGACATGCTGGCCGCAGCCGCGCCAGGTGATCTTGCCGCAGGTCTTGCATCGAGTCTGTTGGCACATCGTGGTCTCCTTAGTGTGTGGTCGTCGTCGTGGATGCTCAGGCGAGCATCAGGAAGAGCTTCTCGAGCTCCGCGGTGGTCAGCTTGGCATCGCCGGTTCGGGTGGGGCTCCCTTTGGCAGAGGAAGCGTCACTCGCAACCTCGGTACCAGACGACTCCTCATCGGACAGCTTTGCATCTTCGGACAGACACTCGCGCATTGCAGTCGAGATGATTGCGAAGCCCGCCCGGTCCAGGGCGCTGGTCACAGCCGAGAGCTGCGTCACCACGTCACGGCAGGGAGCCTTGTTCTCGATGGCGTTGATGACACCGTCGAGCTGGCCACGTGCACGGCGCAGCCGGTTGACGATGCGGCGAACAGCCTGAGGGTCGTCACTGATCATGACTGGGTTCCTTTCGATGTGAGCTTCGGGGTCGGCGGGGTGAACGCACCCGGAGTGGTGATGAGCTCTTCGCGGCCCTCGGCGCGCAGGGCCGCGCGCAGCGTCTGCATGCCACCCGAGAGCATCGCCGCATCGAGACCATGCTGCAGCAGCACGCGCGTCGCGATGTGCGAGCGCACGCCGGCGGCACAGAGCGTGCGCACCGCCCGACCTCTGGCAGCGAGCTCGATGTCGGCCAGATGCTCGCGCACCACTGTGTGCGGAACGTTGATCGAGCCGGCAAGGTGTCCGTCGGCGAACTCCTGCGGTGAACGGGTGTCGACGACGAGCGACTCGCGCATCACCGCATCGAGATCAGCCGCATGCCACAGCCGCTGCTGCCCGTTCAACACGTTCTCGCCGACCATGCCTGCCAGGTTGACAGCGTCTTTCACCTGCCCGAACGGGGGAGCGTAGGCCAGATCGAGATCGATCAGGTCGACCATGCGCATCTGCGCGCGAATTGCGGTGGCGAGCACGTCGATGCGGCGGTCGACCCCGTCGGCGCCCACGATCTGCGCACCGAGCACGAGCCCGTCGGGTCGCCTGAAGTGCACGGTCATGTGCATCGCCTGCGCGCCGGGAAAGTAGCCCGCGTGCTGCAGTGGATGCAGATGCACGGTCTCGAAGTCGATCTCGGCATGGCGCAGCGCGTCGGCATTGGCCCCGGTGAACGCGGCCGTGAGCCCGCCGATGCGCAGCACCGCGGTGCCGACCGGCTTCGGCAGCGGATGCGGGTCGCCATCGCGCAGGATGCTGTCGGCCACGAGCCGCCCGGCCCGGTTCGCAGGCCCAGCCAGCGCGACGGGTCGGCGCACACCGGTCACCGCATCCACGCTGGCGGTCGCGTCACCCACCGCCCAGACCGAGGGTGCGCTGGTGCGGCCGGCGGCGTCCACCAGAATCGCGCCGCGCTCGCAGGCGATGCCCGCCCGCTCGAACACCTCGGTGTCGGGTCGCACCCCTGCCGACAGCACGATCAGATCGGCGGGCACATCGGTGCCGTCGCTGAGTGAGACGACGTCGTGATCGACGCCCGTCTGGATGCTCACGGCCGTGGTGCGCTCGCGAACGTCGACGCCGATGCACTCGAGTTCGTCGCGCACGAGCACCGCAAGCTCGGGCTCGAGCGGCGTGAGCACGTGCGACGCCGCCTGCACGAGCGTGGTCTCGAGGCCGGCGCTGGCGAGGTTCTCGGCGGCTTCGATGCCGATGAAGCCGCCGCCGAGCACGACGGCGCGGCGGGCTCCCGAGGTGACCTGCTCGCGCAGCGTGAGGGCGTCATGCACCGAACGCAGCGTGTGCAGTCGCGGCGAGTCGATGCCTTCGATCTGCGGATGCCGCGCGCGCCCGCCTGGCGAGAGGATCAGCGCGTCGTACGACAGCGTCTCGTCACCGTCGTCGGTGCGCACGGTCACCTCGCGAGCGTCGATGTCGACGGCCGTCACCTCGTTGCGCACGCGCACGTCGAGGTTCAGCGCAGCGCGCAGCGATTCTGGGGTCTGGACGAGCAGCTTCGACTCGTCTGCGATCTCGCCGCCGACATAGTAGGGCAGCCCGCAGTTGGCGAACGAGACGTGATCGCCGCGTTCGAGCACGATGATCTCGGCCGATTCGTCGAGTCGTCGGGCGCGTGCGGCGGCGCTCATGCCACCTGCGACGCCTCCCACGATGATGATGCGCATGGTGTTCCCCTCGTTACGTGCGATCTGTGACAGAGACCGTGTCGACGGCTCAGCCGTGAGACGTCCAGGTCATTCTGCGGTCAGGTGATCTGAATACCCTGGTGGGTATATGTGAGAGCGTAGCACAACATACCCCTGGGGGTACTTTTGTCGCTCAGCGCGTGGGCGAGGTGATTACCGAGTTGTCTCCGGCGAAGTGGCGCACCAACTCGAGCACGTAGGTCAGCTTGTCAGCGACCTGATCGGTGATGGTGAACGGGTAGAGGTCGTGCTTGCCCATCGAGCGGTTCACTCGGTTGAGCGCGGTCGCCAGCGGATTCCAGATCGACAAGAGGTCTGCTGCGTCTGCTGTCGGTGCCCCGGCGAGCGTGGGAATCGACGTCTGCTCGACCCTCACTCTGTCTGGCCAGGAATCAGGAAAGCGCAGCTGCAGGCCGTGTGCTGCAGCGGTCTGCAGCGTGTCGGCGATGTGCAGAAAATGCGCGAACGTCTCGGCGAAGTCCTCCCAAGGATGCGTCATCGCGTACTGCGAGATGTAATTCTCGCTGCGTGTGGCGCGATCCTGCCGCCGCTCGTCGTCGTCATCGCCGTAGTGCGCGTTGAGTGCTGCGCCGTAATCCTGTCGCTCGTCACCGAAGAGCTCGCGAAAGCGCTGCAGCCAGTCATCGTGCTGAGCGACCAGTGCCTGCCAGTAGTAGTGACCGATCTCGTGTCGAAAGTGCCCGAGCATGGTTCGGTACGGCTCGTCGAGCAGCGCGCGCAGCGCCTCACGGTGCGAATCCTGCGCCTCGGTGATGTCGATGGTGATGACGCCGTTCATGTGGCCGATCATCACCTTTTTGTCATCGGTCGAAGCGTCGAGGTCGAATGCGAGCCCGCCGTCAGGCTGCTCGCAGTGGCTGACGATGGGCAGATCCAGGTCGTCGAGCTGAAAGACCAGCCGCCGCTTCGCCTCGGCGGTCTCGGCGAGCAGCCGGATCACTCGTTCGTCGAGGTCGTCGGGAACGCTGCGCGTGAGCGCACATGAGAAGCACAGAGTGTCGGCAGATGCGGCCAGCCAGTTGCAGCCGATGCGCTCGTTCTCGCAGTGATGCCAGCGGTCTGCGCTGTCGTCGATCCATGCCCCGTCCGTCAGCGGCACCATGGTGCGGTCTGCCCTTGAGAAACCCACCTCCGTTCCGCACTCCGTGCAGGCGCGCTGCTCGAAATAGACGATTGAACCGCAGGCCGGGCAGGGGAAGATGCGCATGTGGGCTAAGACTCCTTTGAGATTGTGGCAGCCTGATCTGACAGGCTGCAGCTCGGGCCGCGGCCGTCGGCGACTCGACGATAGAGGTGCTCCTGCAGACGGGCGACACCGGGCAGATGATAGATCGTGCGAAGCACACGCCCGCCCAACGCGATGTCCAATGCGCTGTCGACGGCCGCGGCGCCTGAGCATCGCATCCATCGGCCAGAGGGCAGCCTCACGTACAGCCAGACCGATTCGGCGGCTTCGTCGGCCGAGAGACGCAGCGCCTCGCGCACCGGCAGGTTCTGCGAGGGCACGGAGTAGACGCGATCATGTCGATCGAGGCTCTGCAAGATGTCGACGCAGCGCCGGCAGAACTCGCACTCGCCGTCGAACACGAGAATCGTGTCGGCGTGGGCGAGCGGCTCCAGCGCGGGAATCGAAGCGAGGTCGGGGAGTGCGGCAGGGGCGACGTTCATAGCCTCAGGCTACGCCTGTGCAGGACGTGCGAGACCGACGAACTCTCTGATCGCGTCGACTTCGCTGCGAAACTGCGCCGCACCCTCGGCATACGACTGCGCGAGCTTCGCCACGTCGCGCTCCTGGTTGCTGACGGTGAGCCCGGCCGGCGCGAACACGTAGGCCCTGCCGGCTCGTTCGAGTTCGAACAGCTCGGCCCGGGTGCGGTTGTAGTGCTCGGGTCGGGCAGCCAGCGCAGCCGGCACCGCGGGAAAGCGCCGGAACGCCAGCCGGGCCGCAGCGCCCGCCCGAAACCGCGGTTTCACATAGTCGCGCGGACGGCTCAGCACCACGACGAACTTGTCGAACCCGGCTGCTCGGGCAGCATCCAACGCGATGCCGCCGGTCGGGCCGAGGGCACCGTCGACGTAGGTGCGCCCGTCGAGGTGCACGGGAGGCATGAAGATCGGCATCGTCGACGAGGCCTGCACACGGTCGAGCAGACCATCGAAGCTCGCGATGTCGTCGCGGCCCCAGTAGACGGTGTCGCCGGTGTCAGCGCAGAAGGCGCCGATCGCGAACTGCGCGGGGTTGCGTCGGTACATCTGCCAGTCGAGCGGCAGCGCCTCGCCGGGGTTCGAGGTGTGGTGATAGATGTAGTCGGAGTTGAAGGCGCCCTTGCCGCGCAGCCAGGTGCCGATGCTGCCGAGGTTCGGGTCGGCGCCGAAGTCGACGAACGACTTGCGTGCCCGCAGCGGGTCGCGGCTCAGGTAGTTCACGGTGTGCGATGAGCCTGCCGAGACCCCGCCGACCCAGCCGAAGTTGATGTTCTCGCGCACGAGGCCGGCCACCACGGGGGCGGTGCATGCGGCGCGCATGCCTCCTCCTTCGAAGATGAGGGCGGTGTCGGTGACGTTGATCTCGGGTGCTGAGATGGCGGGGCTCGAATCTGTTGCGGCGCGTGGTTCTGGCACGGTGCTGGTGAGGTTTTGGCTTGGTGTGGTCTGTGCGGTGGTTGGCCTAGGCGTGGCCTGAACGGCGGATGCCATGGTGCGGTCTGTCTCGGTGCTCACCATCCCATTGTCTCGCGTTCGGTACGGCGCGTGCGACAGAACTGGCGGGGAGGTAGCTTCTCTGTCGACACGGATCGCTCCGCACCTGCGCCGATTGCTCCACACCTGCACCGATCGCGCGGAAACCCGCCAATTTGGAGCGATCGGTGGCGGTGCCGGCCAATCGGCGCAGGTGCGGAGCGATCTCACTGGGCAGAACCGGTTGTATGGGCTGTTGTGCTGCCGTCAAATGTGCAGAACCTGCGGTTTTGGTCTGCCTCGAGGTTCTCGAGTGTGCAGAACCTGCGGTTTTGGTCTGCGTCGAGGTTCTCGAGTGTGCAGAACCGTTGGACTTTCGGCACGTCGAGTGTGCAGAACCTGTTTGCTCTCGTCGAGAGCTTAGAAGTCGTGCCCTTCACACGGTTTTTCCAGCTTCTTCTGCACTTTCGTGCTCGACTTCACACGAAGTACGCACTCGGCATGTTGCCACTCGCGTCGCTGCGCAAAATGTGTGGGAATGAGCTGTTTTCGCCACAAAATCTGCCTATCAGAGAGTGAAGCCTTTCGCGAAGCGCATGGCACATCCTGACTCACGTCGGCGAGGCCGACACAGATCGCTCCGCACCTGCGCCGATTGCGCGGAAACCTGCCAATCTGGAGCGATCAGTCGTGGTACCGAGCGATCGGTGGTGGCTGAACCAAACGGTGTAGGCCGGGCTGCCGCCACGGATTGGCTCGCACCTGCGCCGATTGGACAAAAACTGGTCGGTTCTCACCAATTGGTGGCGGTTCCGGCCAATCGGCGCAGGCCAGCAACCCGTCACAGCCGCAGACCGGCCCCGTTCGGCAGCACCCGTCGCAGCACATCAGACATCGTCACCACGCCGACGAACGCACCATCTCTCGTGGCGACGGCGAACTGGCGGCCGGTCTTTCGCATCCGCGCGAGGGCCGCATGCGCAGGCAGGTCGACGGCGAACTCCAACGGCTCTCGCACCAGGTCGTCGATGCGATCGTCGTCGTCGTGCAGCAGCAGGTCGCGCACGTGCACCACACCGGGAGTGCCGGAGCGTTCCACCAGCACCCGCAGGTGACCCGAGGCGGCGGCGACGTCGCGCACGTCTGCCGCGGTCGCATCCTGCGTGACGGCGGCAGGATGCGATGGTGCGGCAGGCAGCAGATCGGCGACCGTCAGCCGCTCGAGATCGAGCACCTGCGCCAACTGGGCACGGAACGCATCGTCGAGCGTGCCCACGGCGGCCGAATGCTCGACCAGATGACGAATCGCCTCGACGTTCTGACCCCCGGTGCTGCGCGACTCGGCGGGGGAGTAGCCGCTGGCGGCGACGAGACGGTTGGCGATGCGGTTGATCCAGACGAGCAGCGGGCGCAGCAGCCAGGCCAGACCGCGGGCAGGCAGACTGACGGCGCTCGCAGCTGCCTCAGGGTGGGCGATCGCCCACGACTTCGGAGCCATCTCGCCGATCACCAGATGCAGGAAGGTGACGAACAGCAGGGCGAGCACGAAGGCTCCGCTGTCTGCCAGCCACTCTGGCGCGCCCCAGGCCGCAAGGATCGGACTGAGCCACGCGTCGACCGCGGGCTTGGTGATCGCACCCAGCGCGAACGTGCAGATCGTGATGCCGAACTGGGCCACGGCGAGCATGATCGTCAGCTCGTTCATGCCGCGCAGCGCGGCTCGTGCGCGCAGGCTCGTCGCTGCGTCTGCCTCCAGCCTGGGGCGGCGAGCGGCCAGCAGCGCGAACTCGATGATAACGAAGAATGCGCTGAGCACGATGAGCACGGTGGTCGCGATCACGACGAAGAGCGGTGACTGCGTCATCGGTGGCCTCCCTCGGTGTCTGGGGTGGCAGGGTGCGTGTCCACCGCATCCGCATCTCGCTCGATGAGGTGCAGCCGCAGCCGGCTCGGCACGAGCCGCTCGACCTCAAGCGCCGTGATCTCGAGCTCTCGCTGCACCGGTTCGCCCTCGGCGAGGTCTGCCGGATCTTCGGGCAGCACGACGGTCACAGTGTCGCCAGGTTCGAGAAACGCGCCGCTCGCGCTGATCGCAAGGCCGGCGACGGTCTCGACGTCGTCTTCGGGCAGCTGTCTGCCGATGATGCGGGACGCCTCGTCGATATGGGTGTCGCCGCCGACCTCCCAGCTCTGCGAGGGCTGATCGACGTGGATGCGGTGGAGCGCGCTCTCGCGGCCTCCGTCGTGCTCGTCGGTGATCTCGCCGACGAGTTCTTCGGCGACGTCTTCGGTGGTGATGATGCCGGCGAAGCCTCCGTATTCGTCGATGGCGCAGGCCAGCTGTGCACCGGCCTCGCGCATCTCATCGAGCGCGGCGGGCAGCGGCATGAGGGTGGGCACGAGCACTGGGGTGCGCATGATCACCGAGACGGGGTCTGTCTCGGCACCGGTGTGTCGCAGCAGATCGATCAGCTGCACCACGCCGCAGGGGTCGGCGCGATCGTCGAGCACCGGAAAACGACTGTGCCCGTGGGCCATCTCGCGCCGCAGCTCGGCGACGGTCGTCTCATGCGTCACCGTCGCGACGCGCGACGCCGGGATCATCGCGTGTTCGACGTCGTCGCTGGGAAAATCGAGCACACGATCGATGAGCACGGCCAGATCTGCCGGCAGATGCCCGCTCTCGCGGGAGTCGGCGACAGCCCGCCGCAGCTCTTGAGGCGAGGCACTGGAATCGACGTCGTGCACCGGTTTGACGCCGATGAGACGCACGAAGAGGTTGGCCGCGACGTCGAAGACGGTGATCAGCCAGCCGAAGACGGCCAGGTAGATCTGCGTCGAGCGGGCCAGCCGCAGTGCGAGCGGCTCGGGCGCCGAGATCGCGAGGTTCTTCGGGTACAGCTCGCCGAAGATCATCTGCACGATCGTGGCGATCACGAGCACGCCGATGGTGCTCACCGGAATCGTGACGGCGGCGGGTACCCCGAGGCCTCCGAAGATCTGGGCGAGGGAGTCGCCGATCAGTGGCTCGGCGATGTATCCGACGAGCAGGCCGGTGACGGTGATGCCCAACTGCGCGCCGGAGAGCATGAACGAGGTGCGCTTGGTGACGGCGAGAGCTCGCTGGGCGCGCCTGTCGCCCGTCTTGGCTCGGGCAGCCAGGCCGGCTCGGTCGACCGACATATAGGCGAACTCCTGCGCCACGAAGTAGCCGTTGACGACGATGATGACCAGAATCAGCACCACGCCGAGCAGCAGAGAGAGCAGCAGCCCAGTCATGAGGCGCTCGCCTCATTGACGATCACACCGGCCAGCGGTGTGGTGGGCTGATCGGCGAGCGGCCTGTGGCGGCGAGGTGCGGCCCCGCCAGGGTCGTCAGCGCGCGGATGCGAGCGCGCGTGACGGCGGATCGAACGGTGTCGTGGTGCTCGGCGTGCGGTCGGCGTTGAACCCAATTGGCGAGTCGCTCCTTCATTCGCGGCTGGTCGCATGAGTGTACCTACCGTGGCTGAGAGCAGGCTGTGGGGACAGCGCCTGCCACTGGCCAGCGAGGGTTCGAAGGCACGGATCAGTCGTAGAAGTGTGCGGTGGCTCTGAGTTGGTCGGCGAACTTGTAGATCTCGTCAAGGGTGTCGATCGTTTCACGAGTCTCGTTCTTCTCGGTGTCGAAGAGCCCGATGTACTTCTGCCCGGTGTTGAAATGAAGACGTGCGATCGGCTTGCGATTGTTGTCGTCGAGTAGAATTCCGAAGTAAGACTTTGTGTCGCGCTGGGCGATGCGTGCTGGTGAGACTTCGCTGCAGACGATGGCTCGCACGATCTGATAGGCCTCGATCTCTTCCAAAGTGGTCTCGATGCCTTTGTCCGACTTCTCGTCAGGATGATCCACGCTGGCCTGTGCCACGTTGGCGCTGGCCGCGGGCCCGGAGACCGATGCGTCATCGGATTCGGTCTGGTAGGCCTGGCTGCCCAAGGCAGCCTTGAGCCGGTCGTTGACTTGGTCTGCCAAGAACTGTTTCATGGCTTTCGGTACCAGACCTGAGAACAGGTCGCGCACCTTCTGTGTGAAGGATCCGTCGTACACGCGCGAAGCGACCATCTTGATCCAGTCGTCATCAGGTGCTTTGAACTGAGCGGCCAGGGCACGTTTGAGCTCACCGACGTACTTGAGTTCTTCAGCGGCGTTCAAGACGGAGTCGAGATCGAAGACCTCTTTTGTGAGCTTGTTGAGCTCGGGGATGACGACGGGATCCAGATCAGACACCTGGAATCGGAGGAACGGCTTCTCGTCCATTCGATTGGGCTTCTCAAGATCGGTGAAGAATTTGTACTCATCACCGTTAGTCAGGATTGCGATGCGTGCATTCGTGACGGCGAAGTATCGAAACAGTTGTGAGGCATGGTTGATATTGAGATCTTCGCCGATCTTCTTGCACTCGACGAGAATCTGCACGACATCGTCTTTGATGATCGCGTAGTCGATCTTCTCGCCCTTCTTCGTGCCGATGTCTGCGGTGTACTCGGGCACTACTTCGTTCGGGTTGAAGACGTCGTACCCCAACACGAGCGAGATGAAGGGCATCACAAATGCGTTTTTTGTGGCTTCTTCGGTTTCGATCGCGTCGCGCTGTTTATCGATCTTTGTGGCCAGGCTGTTCAGACGCTCGGTGATCTCGGGCACGTTTCCCCCTCATTGGATTGTGGCAAGCTCGTTTAGCCTATGAGGTAGGACCAAGACCCAACGGTACTGACGCGCAGTCGCAGGGGAGTTCTTCAGATCTTTCCCTTGTCTGCGTAATCGGGAGGATTCTGAACACCGAACACGGGGTCGATCAACGCCCACTATCGCCGGGCGATGAGAGCTTCTGGGACAGGATGCTGGGTCGTTTTGTCCGCTCTGACCCTGACTTCTAAGATGAATATTGACGTCGAACAGGCTTACGCCCCTGGCATGGAGGAGAACGCGGAGCTACAGCTCGCTCAGACTGTTTGGGTGAAGTGACTCTGTGGGGCTGAACGCAAATTCGAGGCAATGATGGTCAAGGCTGCCATTTGTGCTATCACTAGGGGTTGTAGCCCGCTTGGTCGACTTTGAATTGAGAATCCCAAATGACCACACTTGCGCTCGCACTGTCCGACCTTCTCAACGACCGCCAATCATCTCTCGAGACACTGTTGGACCGTCACTTCAGCGATAAATACCGTCAGTGCACCAATGGTGATTGGACCACGCGTGAGCAGTTCGCTGAACACATCGAACACCTTCGGGTCATCACCAGCAGCGCGAAGATCAAGGTGTTAGATGAGCTCACCGATGGTGACCATTATGCGGAGAGACACCGTGTGGTTGTGACAAAACGAGACGAGTCAACAGTCGAGCAAGAGGTGTACGTGTTCGCACGGCTGGACTCTGACGGGAAGTTTCTCTCGCTCGAGGAAGTGACCCGCATGGTCCAAGGAGACGAACAAGATCGGAATATCGGCAGTGCTCGCTGACTCCGTCGTGCGGTCGACGAGGCCGTCGAATCTCGACGCGGTCTTGTCTCTGTGAAGGCCTCTGGCATCATGTGCCCGTTGACTCAGAACTGCGTGCGGTAGGTGACGTCGCCGTTCTTCCAACGGCGGGGCCTGAACGTAGGTCTTAAGGCAAGTATCGTCGCAGGTGTAGCCGCCAACTGCTGCAACCTGCTACATCCCGCATACTTACTGGGGTGGCTAACGGGACTTGAACCCGCGACATCCGGCACCACAAGCCGGCGCTCTACCAACTGAGCTATAGCCACCATGTGCACTCGATCGCTCGAACGCAGCGCGTTTCATCTTACTGGTTTTGCAGCAGCGACGCGAATCGGGTTTCCGAGGCCTCGCATGCGGCCGTCGCCTCGGCGCTCGTCGGCCCGGGTTCGGCCACGATGAAGGTGCGACGGTAGTAGTCGAGCTCGCGAATCGACTCGATGATGTCGGCCATCGCGCGGTGACCGCCATGTTTGTCGGGGGAGTGGTAGTACGCTCTCGGGAACCACCGTCGTGCAAGCTCTTTGAGGCTCGACACGTCGATGTTGCGGTAGTTGAGGTGCTCGTCCAGCTCGGGCAGATCGCGGGCCAAGAAGCCGCGATCGGTGCCGATCGAGTTGCCGGCCAGCGGGTTCGCCTGCGGTCGCGGCGCATGCTTCTTCACATACGCCATCACCTGATCGTTGGCCTCGGCCAGCGAGATCCCGCCATCGAGCTCGTCGAGCAGACCCGACTCGGTGTGCATGTTCCGCACGAAGTCATTCATGCCGGCCAGCGCATCCGCCGACGGCTTGATGATCAGATCGATGCCCGCATCGCACACATTGAGATTCTCGTCAGTCGCGATCACGGCGATCTCGATCAGCTCGTCTCTGTGCAGGTCGAGGCCGGTCATCTCGCAGTCGATCCAGATGATGTTCTTGCCGTGTGGCACAAGGCCTCCAAGTGGTTCTGAGTCTCCCCGGCAGGATTTGAACCCGCGACACAAGGGGTAGAAACCCTCTGCTCTGTCCACTGAGCTACGGGGAGAGGCGCCGCAGTCGGCACCCAACGATGATACACCGAGCGCAGCGGCGGTGCACCGTATTGCCTCTGCCCACGGGCCGCGACCCGACCAGCGACCCGAGCCGAGAACCGAGCCGAGAACCGAGACGGCGACGCAGTTCGTCAGAGAACGCCAGACGTGATGACGAGACCATAGAATGCGAGGCATGCCGAGAATCTTTCACGATCTGACCGAGGCCGTCGGTCACACTCCGCTCGTCCAGGTCAACCGCCTGACCGCCGATGCACAGCAGGGCACACGCGTGCTGGCGAAGCTTGAGTCGTTCAACCCCGCGTCAAGCATCAAAGACCGCACGGCGCTGTCGATCGTGCGCGCCGCTGAAGCTGACGGCAGCCTCGGCCAGGGCAGGGGCATTCTCGAGGCCACGAGCGGCAACACCGGCATCGCCCTGGCCTGGATCGGAGCGGTTCGCGGCTACCGTGTGGTCATCGTGATGCCTGACGACGTCTCGCTCGAACGGCGCACCCTGATCAAGGCGCTCGGTGCCGAGCTGGTGCTCACTCCGGGTGACGAAGGCATGGGCGGTGCCAACCAGCGGGCGGGCGAGATACTCGAAGCAGACCCGAGCCTGGTGCTCACGGGGCAGGGCGGCAACGAGGCCAACCCGAGGGTCCACTTCGGCACCACAGGTCCCGAAATATGGGATGACACCGACGGTGAGGTGGATGTCCTGGTTGCGACGACCGGCACCGGCGGCACGATCAGTGGTGCGGGACGGTTCCTGAAACAGGTGAAGGCCGATATCGAGGTGATCGGGGTCGAGCCGGCCGAGGCGCCGGTGCTCAGTGGCGGCGAGTGGCAGCCGCATAAGATTCAGGGCATCACCGGCGGCGACGGCACCCCGCCGGTCACCGACGTCGAGGTGATCGACCGCATGGTGGCCGTCGAGCAGGATCAGGCCATCGAGACCTCGCGGCGCGCGGCACGACTCGAGGGGCTGATCGTCGGCATCTCGTCGGGTGCTGCACTACTGGCCGCGACGCGACTTGCGGCCGAGCCCGCATATGCGGGCAAGACGATCGCCGCGGTGCTGCCCGACACCGGTGAGCGCTACATCACGAGCGAACTCTTCGACCACGTGCGCTGAGCAGAACGGCGGTCATCCGGCCCTCCAGTGAGAGCAGATGACCGCCGTTGTCGAGGCTGATCCAGGTTAGCCCATGATGCGCAGGCGGATGGTCTCATCCATGCCGCGCAGCACCTCGAGCACCTCTTCTTCGACCCAGGCGTTGACGTCGGTCACTGCGTAGCCGATCTGGCCGCGGGTGGCGAGCACCTGGCTGTCGATGTTCACACCGAGATCGCTGAGTGTGTTGTTGACCTTTGCGAGCACGCCCGGAATATTGCGGTGAACGTGGGCGATGCGGTGGATGCCGTCGGTCCAGGGCAGCGTCAGCACCGGCAGGTTGACGCTCAGGCTGGTGTCGCCGTGCTTGATGTAGTCGATGAGCTTGCCCGAGACGAAGCGGCCGATGTTGCGCTGGGCCTCTTCGGTCGAACCGCCGATGTGCGGGGTGAGAATGACGTTGTCGAACTCGGCGAGCTTGGTCTCGAAGGCGTCGCCGCGCTTCTTGGGCTCGGCGGGGTAGACATCGATCGCCGCACCGCCGACGTGGCCGCTCTTGACCGCGTCGTAGAGAGCCTCGATGTCGACCACGTGGCCGCGTGAGTTATTGATGAACATCGCGCCGTCTTTCATGGCGGCGAACTGCTCGGTGCCGAAGAAGTTGGTGTTCGACTTGCGGCCGTCGACGTGCAGGGTCACGACGTCGCTCTCTTCGAGCAGCTCGTTGAGCGTGTGCCGGCGTTCGGCGTTGCCCATCGCGAGCTTCTCTTCGAGGTCGTAGAAGACGACCTTCATACCGAGGGCCTCGGCGACGACCGAGAGCTGGGCGCCGATGTTGCCGTAGCCGATGATGCCGAGGGTGCGGTGACGCACCTCGTGCGAGCCGGTCGCAGCTTTGTCCCAGATGCCTCGGTGCGCCATCCGATCTTTCTCGGGAATGTGGCGCACGAGCATGATCAGCTCGCCGATGACCAGCTCGACGACCGAGCGGGTGTTCGAGTAGGGGGCGTTAAAGACTGCGATGCCACGCTCTGCGGCTGCAGGCAGGTCGATCTGGTTGGTGCCGATGCTGAACGCACCGACCGCCTCGAGCTGCGGGGCGTTGGCGAGCACGCGATCGGTGACGTGGGTCTTCGATCGAATGCCGAGCACCGAGACGTCGGCGAGCTTCGAGATGAGCTCGTCTTCGTCGAGCGCACCACCGACGGTGGCGACCTCGAAACCTCGGGCCTTCAGATTTGAGACGGCAAGCGGATGGATGTTCTCGAGAAGTAGGGCTTTCTGCACTTCTTAATGCTAACCCCGGTGGAGTCTCAGCGAAACCGCGGGTTCGCCACGCCGTGTCATGCGGCCGGGTGATGAACGTTGCGCCATGTGTCAGCCGAGAGGCTGTGGGAGGGCGAAGCGACATAGGCTGCCACCACAATGTCACCACTCACCGCCGTCTTCGTTCTGTCGGGCCTCTGCCTCATCGCGACAGCGCTCGGTCTGCTCTGGCGCTTGCGGCAGGGGCGACTCGTGCGCAACCGATCTCAGCAGACGCCACCATGGCATCCTGCGACGACCACTGCAGACCCGGTGCTGGGGCGGCTCGGCCTGCGAGCGACGATCGTGCAGATGTCGACCGAAGTCTGCGCCCACTGCCCATCAGTGCGCCGGTCGCTCACCGCGATCAGCGCGGCCGATCCAGACATCGCCTTCGTAGAGATCGACGTCGGCAGTGATCTCGACACCGCTCGACGTTATGGCATTCGACGCACACCCACGGTGCTGTTCTTCGATGCACACGGTTCTCAGGCCGGCCGGGTCGAGGGGCCTGCGACGCAGAGTCGCTACCGCGAGCTGATCGACGACCTACTGGCCACGGGAGCTGAGCACACGGCAGGCATCGAGGGATCCAGAGGAGGCTCATATGGGCGATAAGACGTATACCCTGCAGGCCCAGCCGAACGGGCCGGGCATCGACCCCAGGGCACCGCGCTTCGGGGCGAACATCACTTGGGTGCTGCTGCTCGTCGTGCTGTTTCTCAACCTGGTCGAAGGCCCCGGGATCCGACCCGGCGAGACCGGCGGGGTGCTGGCACGCCCCAGCTTCTGGCTGCTGCTGGTCGTGACGCTGCTCTTTGCCTGGGGCGCGTTTCTGGGGGCGAAGACACATCCGTACTCCGTACTGTTTCGCGCTGTGGTTCGCCCGAGACTGGCACCACCAGAACAGCTCGAAAACCCGAGGCCGCCGCGATTCGCACAGCTCGTGGGGTTCGTCTTCACCGCAGTCGCCCTTGTGCTGGCGCTGCTGGGTGTGCCGTGGGGGCTCTTCGCACCCACCGCCGTCGCGTTCGTCGCAGCCTTTCTCAACGGCGTCTTCGGCTACTGCCTCGGCTGCGAGGTCTATCTGCTGCTGGCGCGCGCTAAACTGGTGAAGCTCTGACGCAGGATAGTCGAAGCGGATCCCCGTTCGCTCTCGCAGCAGACATGTGATCCTTCGGCGTTCGCTCAGAGCGAGCAGCGTGACACCAGACGCCACGTCAAGATCTCATGAGCGAGAGAGGAAGCCCTTGTCCGGCTCCACAGACATGACCGACCAGTCGCACACGACTCCGCAGCAGACGCAACCCAGCCATCCTGCGTGGATCGAACGCGTCTTTCACGTCGCCAAGCGCGGCTCGACCGTCGGCACCGAGGTGCGCGGCGGGCTGGTCAGCTTCGTGGCGATGGCCTACATCGTCATTCTGAACCCCCTGATCATCGGCGGGTTCTCGCCCGACCAGGCGGCCGTAGACGTCGCGGGCGGCTTCCTGCCCAACAACCAGGTCGCAGCGGTGACGGCACTGACCGCCGGCGTGATGACCATTCTCTTCGGCTTCGTGGCAAACCTGCCGTTCGGGCTCGCAGCGGGACTCGGTGTGAACTCGTTCCTGGCCGTGAGCGTGGTCGGTGAGGTCACCTGGCCCGAGGCCATGGGACTGGTCGTGATCAACGGCATCGTCATCACGATTCTGTCGCTCACCGGGCTGCGCACGATGATCTTCGAGTCGATTCCGCAGCAGCTGAAGACGGCCATCACGGTCGGCATCGGTCTGTTCATCGCATTCATCGGCTTCGTCGACTCGGGGCTGGTGCGCTCGACGGGGTTCAACTCGCCCCCGGTGCAGCTCGGCGAGGGCGGCTCGGTGCACACCTGGCCGGTCGTCATGTTCGTGGTGTCGCTGATCATCATCGGCGTGCTGATGGCCCGAAAGATCAAGGGTGCGCTGCTGATCGGCATCGTCGCCTCGACCATCGTGGCAATGATTCTCGAGGCGGTGCTGCACCTCGGCAGCTCGGTCGACAACCCCGGTGGCTGGGGCCTCAGCGTGCCGCAGCTGCCCAGCAGCCTGTTCTCGCTGCCTGACCTCAGCCTGGTCGGCAACTTCAGCTTCGGCGCGTTCGGTCGCATCGGCTACCTGTCGTCGATCATGCTGATCTTCACCCTGTTCTTCACCAGTTTCTTCGACGCGATGGGCACGATGACCGGCCTCGCGAAGGCGGGCGGCCTGGCCGATGAGAAGGGCAACTTTCCTCGACTCAAGTCGGCGATGGTCATGGAGGGCGTCGCCGTCGCGGCCGGCGGTGCGACCTCTGGCTCGGCCAACACAGTGTTCGTCGATTCGGCGGCCGGCGTCGGCGAGGGTGCACGAACCGGTCTGGCCTCAGTAGTCACCGGTGCGCTGTTCCTGCTCGCGATGTTCTTCAGCCCGCTGACCACGATCGTGCCGGCTGAGGTCGCCTCGGCCGCGCTGGTCGCCGTCGGTTCGCTGATGGTGTCGCAGATCAAAGACATCGACTGGAGCGAATACTCGGCAGCGCTGCCGGTGTTCCTGACGATCACAGTGATGCCGCTGACCTACTCGATCGCCAACGGCATCGGCGTCGGGTTCATCAGCTGGGTGCTGGTGCGGTCGATCTCGGGCAAGGCACGTCACATCTCGCCGCTGCTGTGGATCGTCTCGATCGGTTTCGCGGTGTACTTCGCACGCGGTCCGCTGCAGGCGCTGATCGGAGGCTGATCGCATGGCTGAGATCGTCGTCGCCGGCGGATGCTTCTGGTGTCTTGACTCCGTCTTTCGTCATCTGCGTGGTGTCGAAGAGGTGGTCAGCGGATACGTGGGCGGCAGCGTCGAGCACCCGACCTATGAGCTGGTGTGCACTGGGACGACCGGGCACGCCGAGGCGGTCAAAGTGGTGTTCGACGAGCAGCAGCTGCCCGTCGACACGCTGCTCGACGTGTTCTTCACGCTGCACGACCCGACGACGCTGAACCGGCAGGGCAACGACGTGGGCACGCAGTACCGCTCGGCGATGTTCCCGGCGGATGCCGCCCAGCGTGAGACCTTCGAACACGCGATCCGGCGTGCCCAGGAATGGTGGGATGCGTCGATCGTGACGACGATCGAGCCGCTCGGCGCGTTCTGGCCGGCCGAGGACTACCACCAGGACTTCTTCGCGAAGAACCCGGGGCAGGGCTACTGCCAGGCGGTGATTCCTGCGAAGGTGGCCAAGGTGCGGCGGCGTTTCGCCGACCTCTTCGTCGACTGACTGATTGCTGAGCGGTGCTGGACCTCGGCCGCAGCATCTCTTGCGCCTGTGTGAGCGGGTCTGCATCGACCTCGGCTTGGAACCTGCCAGAGGTTGAGGCCTTGCACCCATGTGAGCGGGTCTGCATCTGTGAGGCGATCGCAGGTGCGTTGGGGCAAATGACTGGCAGATGCAGTCCGCACAGCCGGGTGCAGTGGTCGAAGTTGTGCACACTCGCGTGCCCAGAGCTGCGATGGTGATGACGACTGGCGATGCTGGCAACAGGAACTCGACCACCGGGTCGGGTCGCATCCTGAAGGAGCCCGCCATGAGCATCGACACCATCGCAGTCAACGGCCTGGTCGCCACTGAGCCGCAGACGAACTTCACCCGAGACGGCAAGCCCATCACTTCGTTTCGGCTCGCATCGAACCAGCGACGCTTCGACCAGAAAGAGGGTCGATGGGTCGACGGCGATACGAATTGGTTCACAGTGACCGCATTCCGGCAGCTGGCCACGCATGCACAGCAGAGTCTCTTCAAAGGTCAGCGGGTCTTGGTGCAGGGCAGACTGCGCGTCAAGCAGTGGCAGAACGAAGAACGCTCGGGCACCACTGTTGAGATCGTCGCAGACAATATGGGGCACGATCTGGTCTGGGGCATCAGTGCGCTGACCAAACCCGAACGTCAGCCTCCAGCTCACCTGCAGCAGGAGGGCGCGCCTGGCGAGGTCTCTGGTGCAGAAGACTCCTTCCCGTCGGCAGATGCAGATGCATCCACTGGTGCGCCTGAGGGTGGCACAGGTACGTCTGACGCTGGCACAGCGTCTGCGACCGGTCGGGTGCACGTCGATGCCGCAGCGTTGACGTCTGAATCTGATGGGCAGACAGTGGAAGGCAGCGGTTCCACGACGGGTGCGGTCGATGACGCTGCGTCACACGGCGGGCTCGAAGACCACAGCGACAACTGGACCGACACATCCGCACAGCCTCGAGGCTGGAATGAGCCGGGCATGCAAAGCGACCGGGCGGCGGCTACGCTAGGCGGGTGACCATTCGAACCGCCAGCTCTCGTCGTCAGTCATCTTCTCACCGAGAATCGGTCGGAGTCTTCCGTGCCCGTTCTGCCGTCGCGGGAGTGTTCGCGGGGGTGCTGACGATGGCCGCACTTGCTGGCTGCGCACAAACGAACAACGGCTCGGCGTCGACTCAAGCACCTGCTCCGAGCGCTGCGGTTTGGGTGCCCGGCGGCACCGCGGAACAGAACCTGCCGGCGTTTCAGTCACTGCTGCAGCCGCTGACCGATGACGACAAAGTGCCGACGACACAGTCCGTCGTCGACGCCGTGCACTCGGTCGGGGTCACCAACGACCAGATGCAGGTCACTCCTGATCACACGCCGAAAGACTTGGATGCCGACAACCTGTCGGTCTCGGTCAAGATCGACGATCAGTGCCTGATTGGGCAGTATCATCGCGGGCGATTCGATGCTGTGGTGGCTGCGCCGATCAACGGCTCCTGTCTCGTTGGCAACACAGTGCCGCTGCAGTAGCCTCGCTGCGGTGCCCCTGCAGTAGCGTCGCTGGGGTAGCCCCCGGCAGTGCTGCTGACTGTACCCCTGCATGAGTGCACCTGAAGTGCCCCTGCACGAGTGTCGCCGCACAAGCTTCCGGCAGTGTCGCTGAAGGTGCCCTTGCATGAGTGTCGCCACACGAGCCGTCCGACAAAGATGCGGTCGCGACGAAGCGGCGCGCGGGGAGGCTTCGCCCGCAGCGGAACCTCTTGTCGGGTCGCGCGGCAGCTCCATGAACGGGCTCCCAACCCATAGAATGGTGCGCATGGCTGAATACATTTACCAGATGGTGCGCGCCCGAAAGGCGCATGGCGACAAGGTCATCCTCGACGACGTCACCCTGGCATTCCTGCCGGGCGCGAAGATCGGCGTGGTCGGACCGAACGGCGCTGGCAAGTCGAGCGTGCTCAAGATCATGGCCGGGCTCGACACGCCGAGCAACGGTGAGGCGCGGCTCACGCCAGGCTTCTCTGTCGGCATTCTGCAGCAGGAGCCCGAACTCGATGACGAGCTCACCGTGCTCGAGAACGTGCAGCAGGGAGTCGGCGAGCTCAAAGGCAAGGTCGATCGGTTCAACCAGATCAGCGAAGAGCTGGCCAACCCTGATGCTGACTACGACGCGCTGCTCGAAGAGATGGGCAAGCTGCAGGAAGACATCGATGCGGCCGATGCCTGGGATCTGGACTCACAGCTGGAGCAGGCGATGGATGCGCTGCGACTGCCCCCGTCTGATGCCATTGTGAAGAATCTCTCGGGAGGTGAGCGCCGCCGTGTGGCGCTCTGTCAGCTGCTGCTGAAGAAGCCTGATCTGCTGCTGCTCGACGAGCCCACGAACCACCTTGACGCCGAGAGCGTGCTCTGGCTCGAGCAGCACCTGCATTCGTACCCGGGTGCCGTGCTCGCGGTCACTCACGACCGGTACTTCCTCGATCACGTCGCCGAGTGGATTCTCGAGCTCGACCGTGGTCGTGCCTACCCCTATGAGGGCAACTACTCGACCTATCTTGAGAAGAAGAAAGATCGTCTCGAGGTGCAGGGCCGCAAGGATGCCAAGCTGGCGAAACGCCTCGAAGACGAGCTCGACTGGGTGCGAACGAATCCCAAGGGGCGGCAGGCCAAGAGCAAGGCTCGTCTGGCTCGCTATGAAGAGATGGCCAACGAGGCCGAGAAGACCAAGAAGCTCGACTTTGAAGAGATCCAGATTCCGCCGGGCCCGCGCCTTGGCGACATCGTGCTCGAGGCAGAGCACCTGCACAAGGGCTTCGGCGATCGCGTGCTGATCGACGATCTCTCGTTCACGCTGCCGCGCAACGGCATCGTCGGCATCATCGGTCCGAACGGCGTGGGCAAGTCCACGCTGTTCAAGACGATCGTGGGGCAAGAGAAGCTCGACGGCGGCAACCTCAAGGTCGGCGAGACGGTCAAGATCTCGTATGTCGACCAGGGGCGCGAGGGAATCGATCCCAAGAAGAACGTCTGGGAGGTCGTCTCTGACGGGCTCGACTACATTCACGTGGGCCAGGTCGAGATGCCCAGCCGTGCATATGTGTCGGCGTTCGGGTTCAAAGGCCCCGATCAGCAGAAGCCTGCGGGAGTACTCTCGGGCGGTGAGCGCAACCGGTTGAACCTTGCGCTGACCCTGAAGCAGGGCGGCAACCTGTTGCTGCTCGATGAGCCGACCAACGACCTGGACGTGGAGACGCTGTCCAGCCTCGAGAACGCACTGCTCGACTTTCCCGGCTGCGCCGTGGTCATCACCCACGACCGGTGGTTCCTCGACCGAATCGCGACGCATATTCTCGCGTACGAGGGTGACGACGAGAATCCAGCCAAGTGGTACTGGTTCGAGGGCAACTTCGATGCGTACGAGAAGAACAAAGTTGAGCGCCTCGGCGAGGATGCTGCTCGCCCGCACCGCGTGACCTACCGCAAGCTCACGCGAGACTGATTCGTTCAGTCGCCTACGCTCTGACACAGCCGTGTGCTCGGTCGGCCTGCACCTGTGCGAGCCTGGCATGGGCATGGGCATGGGCATGGGCATGGGCATTCTTGCACGCAGGTTGAGCTGTGCGTTCGGTCAACCCGTATACAGCCGCTGAGCAGGGTGTTCGAAAGGGTCCTGTTCCAGATCTCTTGAGATCTCGGAACAGGGCCCTTTCTTCTTGCCGTCAGGCGTGGCATGTTCTGCACTTTCGGCGACGGGCAGGGTGGTTCTGGTTGTCGAGTGTGTAGAAGGTGTGGGTATCAGCGGCGCGAGGTCTCAGGTTCTGCACTTTCGGCGACGGGCAGGGTGGTCCTGATTGTCGAGTGTGTAGAAGGTGTGGGCATCAGTTGTGCGAGGTCTCAGGTTCTGTACTCTCGGCGAAGGCGTGAGTGGTTTGTGTACTCTCGGCGACGGTGCGGCGGGTTCTGCACACTTAGCGCGAGCAGAAGTCGGTTGGTCGTCGAGCGTAGACCTCGGTTGGTCAGCGAGCGCAGACCTCGGTCGGTAAACGAGTGCCAGAACCCCCGCTTCCTCGGCGCTCGTCGCCGTGACTCCGCGCTACTCGGCCTTCTTGAGGTTCTCGGGCTTGAACTGCGGCAGCCGCACCAGGCCTTCCTGAGCCACAGTTGCGATCAGATCGCCGCCCTGCGTGAACATGCGTCCCTCAGTGAGACCGCGGCCGCCCTGGGCAGTCGGCGACTCCTGCACATAGAGCACCCATTCGTCTGCTCGTGCCTGCCGGTGAAACCACATCGCGTGGTCGAGGCTCGCCGTATTCAGCCCTGGGTATGCCCACGGAATCCCATGCCGCCGCAGAATCGGCTCAAAGGTCGTGTAGTCGCTCGCATATGCCAGAGCCGCCGCGTGCAGCGCAGGGTCGTCGCCCAATGCCTCCCGCGTCTTGATCCAGACCGCCTGGAAGGGAATGTCCTCATCCTCTTTCGGCACGCTCACATAGATCGGCGACGGGTAATGGCGCATCTTGAACGCACGATAGTCGGTGAAGTAGCGTCGAAACGCCTCGGGAGCACCGCGCAGCGTCTCTTCGGTGGTGGGCAGCTCGTCCGGGCCGGGGATGCCGGCCGGCGGCCGAATCTCATGCTGCAGCCCCGCATCCACCGTCTGGAATGACGTGATCAGCGACAGAATCGGCTCCCCATGCTGATACGCCTGCACGCGGCGCTGACTGAACGAGCGCCCGTCGCGCAGCGTCTCGACCGAGAAGTCGACCGGAAGCTCGATGTCGCCGCCGCGCAGAAAATAGGCGTGCAGCGAGTGCACGAACCGGCCGTCGGGCACAGTGCGACTCGCGGCGGTGAGCGCCTGCGACAGAATCTGTCCGCCGAACACGCGTCCGGTCGGCATCCAGTGCGAGGGGCCGCGAAAGCCCTGCTCGCCGGGATGCGCGGCAGCCACCTCTTCGAGGCGCAGCACGTCTTCGATGTGCCGAACAGGCGCGATGTTGTCGAGTGCGTAAGACCGGTCAGCGGCCATTGATGACTCCTTTGTGACAGCGGACGAAGGGCAGAGCCCGCAGGACTGGGCAAAGCGTGCAGCGCGTTCAGCCATGATCTGACGGCGGATGCGTCAGCACGGCCCGTCGTGCAGCGCACCGACGCGAGCTGGCTCGCGACGAACAGCGCACTGTCGCGAGCTGGCTCGCGACGAACATCGCACCTTCGGATTATAGGCACGGCCGAACAGCTGCTCTGACCACGGCCGCCGTCGCTGGTATATGTTGTCGGCATGGCATTCGGCGACAGTGACTCATCACCAGGCTCAGCTCCTGACTCAACACCTGACTCAGCTCCTGATTCAGCTCCTGATTCAGCTCCTCACTCCGCCTCTGAGACAGACCCGATGGGCGGCACAGACGCAAACGAGGCCTTCGACATCTCGAGCCTGCTCTCGCGCCCCGGCGCCGCGCCCGGGCCAGACCGCCTCCATCTGCTGGATGCGCATGTCGTAGCCGACCTCGAGCAGTTCGTCGCGCGGGCGCGTCGCCTTGACGACGGGGCCGCAGTCTGGCTCTCGGCGCATGACCGCGCCTTGGTCGCCACCGCGTCACCGCTGTTCGCCGCGGGTCTCAGCGACGCCGCACCGACCCTGCTCGGGGTCAAGGTGCTGCCGCTGGCGAAGCCTGCCCGGCTGCAGTACGTGGTGCCCGCTCAGGCGCTGAGCGACCGTCTCGTGCGCATGCATCGCGAGGGCGACACGACGCTGCGCACGCCGCCCGTCGAAGTGCACGAGGTGTGGACTGCGGTGACTCCGCCGCGATCCGGCTGGCAGCGCGTCGCCGAGGTGTCGGTCGAGCAGGTGCGCGAGGTGGCTCGCGCCGGCATCGACGAGATCGCGCAGGGCGTGCCCGAGCTGGCCGGCGAGCTGGCCGTGCACGAGCTGCGTGGGCGCGTCTGGGGCCGTTCTGCGGATGCACTGGCAGGGCTGACCTCGGGCCTCGCGTTCACGCTCGACGCGTTCGGCTTTCTGCCGTCGCAGCAGGAGCAGACTGGCATCGTGCGCCTCTTCCACAACGGCATGTGGCAGCGAGCCGCGGCACCGTTCGGCGACGCCATCGTACGACTGCCCAGTCGGCTCTGACCGACGAGGCCGGCACCTCGGCCGGGCGGGGTCACTCTTCGAAGGTGTTCACCATCGCCTGCGCCGCGCGGTCGAAGTAGTCCCACAGCATCGTGCGTGCGGCGGGGGAGGGCGCAACCTCGTCCAGCGCGGCCGCCATGCAGCGCTTCCAGCGATCTCGGGCATCCGGATTCACTTTGAACGGCATATGCCGCATGCGCAGGCGGGGGTGACCACGCTCTTGGCTGTAGGTCGTGGGGCCGCCCCAGTACTGCGTCAGAAAGAGGGCCAATCGGCGCTCAGCCCCTGCGAAGTCATCGGCCGGATACATCGGCGCGAGCACTTCGTCTTCGCGAATATGCACATAGAAGGCGTGAGCGAGGCGCTCGAAGAACTCCTGCCCGCCCACTTCGTCGAAGACTGTCTCAGCCACGTTCGGGGCCTTTCTCGTCGGAGGGATGCTCACGGCGAGGCGGCTGCCAGTCATTGTCCGGATGCTGCCGCGCCTCAGGGCGCACCTCGTGCTGCTGCGGATGCTGCGGTCGCGCCGGCTGCTCGTGCTCTGCGCGCTGTGCCGCCGCCTTGCGGTGTTTGCGAAGACGCGCCTTCGCCTTGCGCCGCTCGGCCGGAGTGTCGGGCACACCGCGCGTCGCCGCGTCGATCTCGGCAGTGGTCGCGTGCACCGGGGCCTCCTGCTCGCCACGCCCGGTGAGCAGCGGGTCGGCGATCGTCCGCCCCTTGACGCGAGGGTTGTCCGACTCGATGGTGGCCCGCAGCGTCGATGTGGTGGCGGTGTGCACGTCGTACTGATTGAACAGCCGCAGGATGCGCAGGCGCAGTTCGCGAGCGACGTCGTCCTGCTGACTGGGGCGCGTCTTGATCGCCAGTTTCACGACCATGGTGTCGCCGGCAAGCGCGGTGATGCCCCAAAGCTCTGGCTTGCCCTCGATCTTGCGCAGCCAGTAGCGCTCTTTGATCATCTCGCGGCTGGCGGTGAGCATGAGCTCCTGCACGGCCTCGAAATCAGAGTCGGTAGGCAGGTCGACCTGCACGATGGCGCGACCCCAGCCCTGCGACTGGTTGCCGACTTTGAGAATCTCACCGTTGCGCACGTACCAGAGCGTGCCGTCGGCGGCGCGCACGCTCGTGACGCGCAGCCCGACCGCCTCGACCGTGCCGCTCACCGTGCCGAGGTCGACGACGTCGCCGACGCCCAGCTGGTCTTCGAACACCATGAAGATGCCGGTCAGAAAGTCTTTGACCAGACTCTGCGCGCCGAATGAGACGGCGACGCCGAGAATGCCGGCGCTGGTGACCAGCGCACCGGTGTTGAATCCGAGCTCGCCGAGCACCGAGATCAGGGCGATCACGACGAGCGTCCAGGTGATGACGTTCGAGGTGACCGATCCGATGGTTCGCGTGCGCTGCACGACGCGAGCCTTCGACAGCGGCGAGACGAGCAGGTCGGTCGTCTTGGTGATGTCCTCTTTGCCCTTCACCCCGCTCACGATGCCGCGAACGATGCGTCTCGTGATCAGCAGCAGGACCCAGCGCAGCACCAAGGTGACCACGATGATCATCAGGATGTTGCCGACTTTGCTCCACTCGTTGAAGAACTTGCCGAAGAAGGCGAACATCGACGCGAGCCACGCCGGGGTGTCGATCTGGGCCAGGATCATGCCGCGCCCTCTGCACCCGCCTCGGCGTCACGGCGCTGCACTTTCAGAGCGCGCTCGACTCCGTCCAGGTTCTCGATCACGATTCGACGCAACGCCTGCGGCGCATCCTCATGATCGCCCAGCCAGGTCACGGCCGCCTGCCGCAGACGCTCGTCGGCCAGAGCGCCGGGGAACGTCGCCTCGAAGATCTGGTCGGCCATGTGATACGACCGCTCGTTCCAGACACTGAGCAGATGGGCGAAGTGCTCGTCGACCAGGCCGTCGAGCAGACGGGTGTCCAGTGCGCGCTGCAGTCCGTAACCCATGTTGCGCACGGTCAGGTTGGTGAGCGACTCGTCGGTGTGAATGCGGTGCGCGGTCTGCAGCTTGTGATCGGCGTCGGGGATGGCCGCCCGAGCCCGCGCGGCAGAGAGCAGCCCGGTCGCGGTGTGATCCTTTTCGAGTGCGACGTCGATCTCAGGGTCACCAGCACGCCCTGCGGCGACGAGAGCGATGAGCAGCTCCCAGTCGAGATCAGTGTCGATCGTCAGCCCGGGCAGCACGAGATTGCCGCCACGCAGAGCCTCGAGCACGTCGAAGTGCTCGGCGTCGACCGAGAGTGCGGCAAAGCTGCGCACGAACTGGAACTGCTGGTCGCTGCCGGCCTCGGCGTTCTGCGCGAGCTGCCAGACGGCGTTCGCGGCGGCCTCACGTGCCTTCGCACGGCTGTCGGGAGCGGCGTACGATCCGGTCACGGTGACCAGCTGACCGAGCACGGTGCGCAGCGTCGTCGACTGGTCTTCGGCGCTGACGTTGCCCAGCACGGTCTGAGCGAACTCGCGTGCGGCGAACTCGGTGTCGCGGGTGGCGTCCCAGAGCGCGCTCCAGACGATCGCGCGGGCGGTTGGGTCGTGCAGATCTTTGAGGTGCTCGAGTGCGGTGTGCTGCGAGCGATCGTCGAGGCGCACCTTGGCGTAGGTGAGGTCGTCGTCGTTGAGCAGCAGCAGGTCGGGCATGCGCTTGCCGACCAGTGCGGCCACCTCTGTGCTGGCGCCGTCGATGTCGGTCTCGATGCGATCGACCCGTGTGAGGCCTGAGCCGGTGAGCTCGTACAGCCCGATGCCGAGACGATGCGGGCGCAGTGTGGGATGCGACTCCGGCGCGGTCTGCTCGATGCGGTACGCGGTGATGACGCCCGTCGCATCGGTCTCGACGACGCTGCGCAGCGTGTTCACGCCGGCGGTCTCGAGCCACTTCTTCGACCAGTTGTGCAGATCGCGGCCGCTGGTGGCCTCGAGTTCGACGAAGAGATCCTGCAGCTCGGTGTTGCTGTGCGCGTGCTTGGTCAGGTACTGGTGAATGCCGGTGAAGAACTCCCGGCGGCCCACATAGGCGACCAGCTGCTTCAGCACGGACGCACCCTTGGCATAGGTGATGCCGTCGAAGTTGACCTGCACGTCTTCGATGTCGCGAATCGCAGCGAGAATCGGGTGCGTCGAGGGCAGCTGGTCCTGGCGGTAGGCCCACGCCTTCTCGGTCGAGGCGAAGGTCGCCCAGGCGTCGTGCCACTCGGTCGCCTCGGCGACGGCCAGCGTCGAGGTGTACTCGGCGAACGACTCGTTGAGCCACAGGTCGTTCCACCAGCGCATCGTCACCAGATCGCCGAACCACATGTGCGCCAGCTCGTGAATGATCGTCACGACGCGGCGCTCACGCATGGCGTCGGGCACGTTGGAGCGGAACACATACGCCTCGGTGAAGGTCACCGCGCCCGCGTTCTCCATGGCGCCGGCGTTGAACTCGGGCACGAAGAGCTGATCGTACTTCTCGAAGGGGTACGGCACGTTCCAGAGATGCTCGAAGAAGTCGAAGCCCTCGCGGGTCTTCTCGAAGATGTAGTCGGCGTCGAGGTGCTCGGCCAACGAGGTTCGCGTGTAGACGCCGAGCGGAATCGTGCGACCGTCCGAGCTGATCAGCGACGAGTGCTCGTGATGGTACGGCCCGGCGATGATCGCAGTGATATAGCTCGAAATGCGCTGGGTGGGGTCGAACCGCCACGTCTTCGCCGGGCCCGAAGCAGCATCCGCCGCATCGACGCAGGATGCGACCGGCGTGTTCGACACGACCGTCCAGTGCGCCGGAGCCGTCACGGTGAACGTGAACGACGCTTTCAGATCGGGCTGCTCGAACACCGGGAACATGCGGCGTGCGTCGGGCACCTCGAACTGGGTATAGAGGTAGACCTCTTGATCGACCGGGTCGACGAACCGGTGCAGTCCCTCGCCGGTGATCGAGTACCTCATGTCGGCGTCGATGACGAGTTCGTTGTGCTCGTTCAGGTCGGGCAGGTCGATGCGCAGACCGTCGCTCACGACCTCTGGTGCGAGGTCGGCGCCGTTCAAGGTGATCGAGTGCACCTGGTCGGTGACCGCATCGATGAATGTGGATGCTCCCGCCGCGGCGTCGAAGACGACTCGCGTCGTGCTGCGGAACGTGGTCTCGGACGCTCCGGAGAGGTCGAGCGTCACCTCATAGCTGCCGACCTCGAGCAGTGCGGCACGTTCCTGGGCTTCGACGCGGGTGAGATTCAATCCGGGCATTTTCTCTCCATCCTGAGAATCGACATCTGCCATCAGTCTAGGCGCAGGGGATGAGCGAACTCTGTGTGTCACGGCGCTGTTCGCCACAGGCGAGTGCGGGTGCGTGTGCGCCGGAGCAGTCGACGCACTCACTACGATTGGAGGTATGACACAGCTGCCGATTCTGCACATCGCCACCGACCACGCCGGGCTCGATCTGAGCCATCACTTCATCGAGCACTTCAGCGGGCTCGGGTACGAAGTGCACGACCACGGGCCGCAGAGCTATGACCCGGTCGACGACTACCCAGCGTTCTGCATCGCCGCGGCTGAAGCGGTTGCAGCCGACACCGCAGAGGGACGGTTCGCGCTGGGCATCGTGATCGGCGGTTCAGGCAACGGCGAACAGATCGCCGCCAACAAAGTGACCGGCATTCGCGCAGCGCTGGCCTGGAGCGAGGCGACAGCCAAGCTTGCACGGCAGCACAATGACGCCAATGTCGTGGCGGTCGGAGCTCGGCAGCACACCGTCGACGAGGCGACGCAGCTGGTCGAGTGGTTCGTGCAGGAGCCGTTCAGCGGTGACGAACGTCATGTGCGGCGCATCGGCCAGATCGCGGACTACGAGGCGCAGCGCGGCTGAGCTGCATCTCTGCGCGGCACCCAGGCATGCCGTTTGACCCTGCGCTGTGACTCTGCACGGCATCCAGCCATGCCATTTGGCTCTAGGCGGGATCCAGACATGGTATTTGTCGTCGAACTGCTTCCAGACATGGAACTTTCCATGTCTCGATGTGCTGAGGCGTCATTTGCCATGTCTCGATCTGAGGGGCGGGTCCGTTCCACAGCCTGAAGCGCGGGGGAGGGGGGAGAGAGACCGACGGCTCGATGACCCGGGATGACCCGGGATAACCCGAGGCCCCGAGGCCCCGAGGACCCGAGACAACGTGAGGGGTCGATGACACCCAACCTCGAGCAGGTACGAAAGAAGGGGCAGAACCCGAAGGCTCTGCCCCTTTCCGTTCGTGGGGGTGACTCAGAAGACCGGACTACGCCTCAGCGATGTGTGCGAAGAAGAACCAGCGATCCTTGTCGAGCCCGCGCTCGATCTCGATCGCGACGTCCTGGCTCGACAGATCGATGCCGTCGAGCTCGACGACTGCGGTGTGAACGACCTTGAGAGCCGCATCGATGTTGGCGATCGCGGCGGCAATGGTGTCGGGCGACTGCTGGAAACCGTCGGCGAGCACCGGCGACGTGGTCTGCTCCGAGACGGTCTGCAGACGGCCGTCGACCGGAAGGCCGAGAGCGACGACGCGCTCGGCGGCAAGATCAGCCCAGTCGCGAGCATGGGCGACGAGGTCGTCGAGCAGCTCGTGGATCGGGCCGAAGTTTGCGCCACGCACATGCCAGTGCAGCTGCTTCGCATTGACGCTGAGCGCGGTCAGCTCGACGACGACCGGCTGAAGGAACTGGGCGACGCCGGAAACGGTGTCGGGGGTTACTGAGGTCTGAACGGGTGCAACGGTTGATGTAGTCATATCTGAGGGCTCCTTTCGAACTCTTGAACATCACACTAGGCACCTCAATCGGCAGCGTCAATGCAGTTGAGCCTTGGCTAAGGGACTCGTGGGAATAGGGCGTTCGCCCATGAAGAAATACGACGTTTTCGCTATCTTTCCCAGTAAGAGATGAGTATCGTGAGGTGCGTCAGAAGCTGTATCTCAGGACGCAGAGGAGAGACTCATGGGAGTGTTCGAAGACGCCAAAGAGACGCTGAAGGCCGGCGCCGAGAAGGTCGGAGACGCCGTGCACGAGGGCGTCGATCGCATCAAGGACAAGGCCGACGAAGTCAAGGCCGAGGCCAACGTCAAGAAGGCAGAGGCTGAGAAAGAGTCGGTCGAGGCGCGCAATGACGCGAAAGAAGAGCTGCGAGACTGACAGCTAGTCGACTTCAGAGAGCAGGGGCTCGGTCAGTGTTTCGACCGAGCCCCTGCTCTTTTTTCTGTCTGCTGGGTCTTCTGCTTACTCGTCTTGTGGCTGTTCAGCTGCCTCGAGGGGCCTCCCCGCGTCCGCGGCGTCGGTCGTCCGACGCGCCTATCAGCGTGTCGTCTGACCCCTCAGTACTATCAGTGCGCTGCGTCTGAGCCGTCCATCCGACGCTGGCGCTCGATCTCACGCCCGAGGTCGACACGGGCGCGCGCCTTCCCCGCAGACTGCAGCAGATCGTGTGACGCCTCGACGCGTGCGATCGCGCGGATGAGTCGGGCTGCTGACTGCTGCTGCTCGGAGAGCGCAGCCATCTGAGCAGCCAGCTTCGCGTGCTCGGCCTGGTCGTGACGGTCAGCTGGGCGAATCCCGCGCACGAGCAGGGCACACGCCAGGCAGAGCAGCACGAGGCTCATGAAACCCATGGCGACGATCAGCACCACAGAAGAAATCATCGCTCCCGATCGCATCGCGAGCAGCATCCCTGCGACTGCAACGGTGATCGCGGTCCATGCGACGGTGATGCGGGTGAGATCCATGTGCGGCCTCTCTGTCGTTCTCAGTCGTTCCGGTGTCTGGTGTCTGGTTGCGGTGTCCAGTTTTCGGTTTCCAGCGTCCGGTGTCCAGTGCGTGGTCTCCAGCGTCCGGTGTCCAGTGTCTGGTTTCTAGGGGCCGGGCCAAGGCATCCTTGCGCACCGGCGCTCCGAACCCTGCGGCGGCTGCGCCTCGAACGAACCATACTGTCATGTCGGGCTGCCTGGCGCACTTGGACATGTCGGGCTGGCTGACGCACTCCGGCATGTCGGTCTGCCTGGCGCACACTTCGGCCAGCGCGAACGAAGGCAGCTCTGCGCGCAGTGACCTGCCTCAGCGGGCGAAGGACAACCTCATCTTCACCATCTGGAGTCGGCGACCTGATATTCGTACACTGCGGTCATGGCAATCTCCTCTGACGCGACATCCCCGGCGACCGAGCCAGCCTGGACGACCTCTCGGGTAGACCGGCTGCTGAGCTCACGGCTGGTCGGCGGGTCGAACGCGGCCCTGCGACTGGCGGCTCCGCCCCAGGGCGCGCAGCGCGTCTGGCGGTCGATCGCTCTGCTGCTGTCTCTCGAGGTCGTCGTGGGCATCGCGACGCTTGTTGTGGCTTTCGCATTTCGTCATGTGGATGGTCTGGTGACGCCCGCCTCATGGTTCCGCGGCACCGTGGTGCTGTTGATGACGTTCACGCTCTTCGGTTTCGCTTGGGCGGCACGCCGCGGCTACTGGTGGGCTTACTGGCGTCTGCGCCTCTTCAGCCAGATCTTTCCTGTGGTCACTCTGGTCATCGCAGCGGTGCCCGGTCTGTATCCGCTCTGGATGACGATTGAGCAGATCGTCTTCAGCGTGCTGCTCATCGGAGTCGGCGACTTCTTGACAGGGGAGCGGATGCGGGAGTGGTACCCGAACCCGAAACGTCAGCCCGACGCCTATGTGGCAGTGCACGTCTAATTGGTGCGCTCGCTGACAGTGTCGCCAACACATTTACCGACACTCAGTGCCTACTAGTCTTTGCCGACGTTGCGACCAACTCACGTTTTCGAGTTGGTGCAACGACGGGTGTCGCGTGTGGTTCCGTCTATCTGTGCGGAACCGGTATGGAGCGGGCGACGGGAATCGAACCCGCGTAGCCAGTTTGGAAGACTGGGGCTCTACCATTGAGCTACGCCCGCATGTCTCAACGACAACTTGAGCACGAGGTACGAGCATACCTGTTTTGCGCTAGACTTGCACGGGCCGTTCGACGAGGCCACGTGCGAAGTGCGGTCTTCTGGGGTCGCACAGGCATGAAAACGGGATGTAGCTCAGCTTGGTAGAGCACTCGCTTTGGGAGCGAGGGGTCGCAGGTTCAAATCCTGTCATCCCGACGGACAGGCCGGTCGTGCCGGCGAACCGTCCTTCAGAGTCGCAAGACTCGAAGACGCCATCCGGCGGAACGCGAAGAAAGAGGAGACCAATAAGTGTCCAGCACCATTGAGCAGCTGAGCCCGACTCGAGTCAAGATTCACATCGATGTGACTCCCGAAGAGTTCAAGCCTGCACTGGAGAAGGCCTACAAAGAGATCTCGAAGAACATCCAGATCCCTGGTTTCCGCAAGGGACATGTTCCTGCTCCGATCATCGACCAGCGTGTCGGCCGCGGTGCCGTCATCGAGCAGGCGATCAACGACAACCTCGACACCTACTACCAGAGTGCGGTGCGTGAGCACGATGTGAAGACGCTGGGTCGCCCCAACGCCGACATCGTCGAGCTGCCGAACGTCGAGACGCTGCAGGGCGATCTGAAGATCGCGGTCGAAGTCGACGTGCGCCCGGAGTTCGAACTGCCTGACGTCGCCGATGTGACCGTCGAGGTCGAGCCTGCGGCTGTGACCGACGCTGACGTCGACGAAGAGCTGGAGCACCTGCGCGAGCGGTTCGCGACGCTGACCAAGGTTGAGCGTCCCGCTGCCAAGGGCGACTTCACGACGATCGACCTGCAGGCCAAGATCGACGACGAGGTCATCGACGACGCATCGAACATCTCGTATGAGATCGGTTCGGGCCAGCTGCTCGACGGCATCGACGAGGCGCTCGAGACCCTGACCGCAGGCGAGACCACCACGTTCGAGTCGAAGCTCGTGGGCGGTGACCACGAGGGCGAGACCGCTCTGATCGAGGTCACGCTGAACGCCGTCAAGGAGCGCGAGCTGCCTGAGGCTGACGACGACTTCGCTCAGCTGGCGAGCGAGTACGACACCATCGCCGAGCTGCGCGACAGCCTGAAAGACGAGGCTGCGAAGCGCAAGAGCACCGAGCAGGTCGGTCAGGCCCGTGGCAAGCTCGTCGAGGCGCTGCTCGAAAAGGTCGAGCTTCCGCTTCCCGAAGATCTCGTCGACGCCGAGGTCAAGGCTCATCTCGAGCAGGAGGGCAAGAGCGAAGACGATCCGCACGCAGCGGAGGTTCGCCCTGATGTCGAGCGCGGCATCCGCACTCAGCTGCTGCTCGACAAGGTCGTCGACGACCTGCAGGTGCAGCTGGGGCAGGACGAGCTCTCGCAGTACCTCGTGCAGCAGTCGATGCAGTACGGCATCGAGCCCAACGAGTTCTTCAAGATCATCAGCGAGCAGGGTCAGCTTCCGGCCCTGTTCGGCGAGATCTCGCGCAGCAAGGCGATTTCGACCCTGCTCGGCAAGGTGAAGGTCGTCGACACCGACGGCAACGCCGTCGACCTGAGCGAGTACCTGCCGAAGGATGCCGAGGCTGAGACCGCTGAGACGGCAGCGCCCGCCTCTGACGAGTCTGCCGAGGACGCCCTCGATCAGGTCAAGGCTCCTGCGAAGAAGGCACCGGCGAAGAAAGCCGCAGCGAAGAAGGCTCCGGCCAAGAAGGCCGCGGCCAAGACCGCTGCTGAGGCAGAAGAGACCGACGCCGAGTAGTTCGCCGTCGACTCGCAGCAAAAGCGGGGTGCGCCCAATGCGGCGCACCCCGCTTTTGCGTTGTCACGGCGAGCTTTTGCCGACGGCGAACAGCGCGAACGAAGACGGGGGATTCCAGTAGATTCATACATGTCGGCCTCTCTCGGGGCCGACGAAGCTTCGAGTGTCGTCATGGCACCTGCGCCGTCGAGGCGCGCTGAGGAATGGAGAGTGGAGATGGCAGAACCCCAAGGGCAGGCATCGGTCTACGAACGCCTGCTGAAAGAGCGGATCATCTGGCTCGGCAGCGAGGTTCGCGATGAGAACGCGAACGAGATCTGCGCGAAGATCCTGCTGCTGTCCGCCGAGAACCCAGACGCTGACATTTATCTGTACATCAACTCGCCCGGCGGCTCGATCACCGCTGGCATGGCCATCTACGACGCGATGCAGTTCGTGCCGAACGACATCGTCACCGTCGGCATCGGCATGGCCGCTTCGATGGGGCAGTTCCTGCTCTCCAGCGGCACGAAGGGCAAGCGCTACGCCACCCCGAACACGCGCGTGCTGCTGCATCAGCCGCATGGCGGCTTCGGCGGCACGGCGTCAGACATCGCCATTCAGGCACAGCTGATCAGCGACATGAAGCGTCGCCTCTTCGAGCTCACCGCCGAGCAGACCGGCAAGACCGTCGAGCAGATCGCCATCGACGGCGACCGCGACCACTGGTTCAGCGCCGAAGAGGCCAAGGAATACGGCTTCGTCGATCACATCCAGGCGGCGGCTCTCAATGTCTCCGGTGGCGGCGGCACGGCGCACAAGTCGGAGGAGAAGTGAGCATGGCAGACCAGTTCGGCGACCAGCACCAGTCACACAGCGGGCAGCACCGCAGAGAGATGGGCATGCAGATGAGATTCCCCAACCTTTCCCAGGCCCCTGTCGGCATGCCGTTCGGCGGCGTGCCCAGCGGCGTCGAGATGCCCTCGTCTCGGTACATCCTGCCCGAGTTCGAAGAGCGCACCGCCTACGGCTACAAGCGTCAGAACCCGTACACGAAGCTCTTCGAAGATCGCATCATCTTTCTCGGCGTGCAGGTCGACGACGCCTCTGCCGACGATGTCATGGCGCAGCTGCTCGTGCTCGAAAGCCTCGATCCCGAGCGAGACATCCAGATGTACATCAACTCGCCCGGCGGCTCGCTGACGGCTCTCACCGCCATCTACGACACCATGCAGTACATCCGCCCCGAAGTGCAGACCATCTGCCTCGGGCAGGCGGCCTCGGCAGCCGCAGTGCTGCTGGCCGCAGGCGCACCCGGCAAGCGCCTCGCACTGCCCAACGCCCGCATCCTCATCCACCAGCCGGCAGTCGGCGGCGAGGGCGGCCACGGACAGGCCTCAGACATCGAGATTCAGGCCGCTGAGATCATGCGCATGCGCGACTGGGTCGAAGACACGCTGTCGCTGCACTCCAACCGCACCAAAGAGCAGGTGCACAAAGACATCGATCGTGACAAGATCCTCACGGCCGAGCAGGCGCTGGAGTACGGCCTCATCGACCAGGTGCTGACGACGCGAAAGACGCAGCGCCCCGCCTGACACACAGTGTCGGCGGCAGCGACTAGGCTCGTGTGATGACATCAGGAAGGAACGGCGAGTATGGCGCGCATCGGTGAGACGTCTGATCTGTTGAAGTGCTCTTTCTGCGGCAAAAGCCAGAAACAGGTGCGCAAGCTGATCGCCGGGCCCTCCGGGGTCTACATCTGTGACGAGTGCATCGAGCTCTGCAACGAGATCATCGACGAAGAGCTCACCGAGCAGCCTGCCGTCGAGCAGACCGAACTGCCCACGCCGAAAGAGATCTTCGCGTTCTTGGGCGAGTTCGTGGTGGGGCAGCAGACGGCCAAACGCGATTTGGCCGTCGCTGTCTACAACCACTACAAGCGCATTCGTGCGGCGGGCGCGAGCACAGACGAGAGCGAACCCGTCGAGATTCAGAAGTCGAACATCCTGATGGTCGGCCCCACCGGCTGTGGCAAGACATATCTGGCTCAGACACTGGCTCGGCGACTCAACGTGCCGTTCGCCGTGGCCGACGCCACGTCGCTGACAGAGGCCGGCTATGTGGGCGAAGACGTCGAGAACATTCTGCTGAAACTGCTGCAGGCCGCCGACTTCGACGTCGAGCGCGCGCAGCACGGCATCATCTACATCGATGAGATCGACAAGATCGCACGCAAAGCCGAGAACCCCTCGATCACGCGAGACGTCTCGGGCGAGGGCGTGCAGCAGGCTCTGCTGAAGATCATCGAGGGCACCGTCGCGTCGGTGCCGCCCCAGGGCGGCCGCAAGCACCCGAACCAGGAGTTCATCCAGATCGACACGACGAACGTGCTGTTCATCGTGGCCGGCGCGTTCGCCGGGCTCGAAGAGATCATCGCCGATCGCTCCGGCGCGCACGGCGTCGGCTTCGGCGCTCCGCTGTCGACCGAGGCCGATCGAGTGAACATCCTCTCTGAGGTCGAGCCAGAAGACCTGCGCAAGTTCGGCATGATCCCAGAGTTCATCGGTCGTCTGCCCGTGCTCACCACTGTCGACGCGCTGGATCGCGCCGCGCTGATCGACATCCTGGTCGGCCCGCGCAACGCTCTGGTCAAACAGTACGAGCGCATGTTCGCGCTTGACGGCGTCGATCTCGCCTTCACCGACGACGCACTGACGGCGATCGCCGATCAGGCGGTCGAGCGCAAGACCGGCGCCCGCGGACTTCGTGCGATTCTCGAGACCGTGCTCGGCCCGGCGATGTACGAAGTGCCCGGCAACGACGAGATCGCCAAGTGCCTCGTCACGGCCGCGGCCGTCGAAGGCACCGACTCGGTGCAGGTCTTCACACACGAAGAGGTCGAGCGCGCCGCTGAGAAGACCGCCTGACCGGTCAGCCCTGCGACTCCGTGAGCACGTGCTCGTCGAGAAATGCCGAGACGTCTGACAGCTCCTGCGCACTCACCGCGTGGCCGATGCCGGCATAGACCCGCTCGTCCAGTGCGCTGTGCGCGGGCAGCCACTGCTCTGTGAACTGCGTCAGGTGCGGCGGAATGACCGGGTCTCGGTCAGCGCGACCCCAGAACACCGGCGGGCGTTCGACGCGCAGGAGCTCATCCAGCTCACGCGGCTGCTGAGCGACGTACCCGGACAGATTCACCGTGGCACGCAGCAGGTGCGCGTGCGTGCGCAGCAGCTCGGTCGTCATCAGCCCGCCCTGCGAGAAACCCAGCACGCTGACCTGCGCGCTGCGGGAGCCGACCGGCGCGACCTCGTCGAGCCACCGCACCAGTGCATCCACCGCCGGGCGCGCATCGGTCTGGTCGCCGCCCGTGGCAGGCTCACGCAGAGCCGCGATCGGGTACCAGGCGAAGCCATAGTCGTTGCCCGCGTCGAGCGGCGCACGCGGCGCGGCGACGACGAACTCGGGCGGCAGGCTGCTGGCCAACGGCAGGATGTCGGACTCACGCGCGCCCCAGCCGTGCAGCATCAGCAGCAGGGGTCGGGTGGCCAGCGCCTCTGCCCGGTCTTCGGGCGACACGTTCCAGAGCGTGTGGCGGTCGTCGATGCTCAGCACAGCGGTTCGACGCGAGTCGGCTGTCTGGGGCGCAGTCGGCTGCGATGCGCCCGACTGGTCGAGCGGATGCTGCGGCCGTGCATTCGGGTGTGCTGACGGTTCAGGCATAGGGGCCTCCGTTGACGTCGTCGTCTTCGTCGAGTCGGTCGACGGTCACCTCACCGATGTCAGGCAGCCAGCTGATGGTCGTGCCATCGTCGAGCTCGGCCACGGGGTGACGTTCCAGCCAGGTCAAGGTCCACGACCAGCGTTCGCGCTGTGTCGGTTCGAGGCCCGCCTCGACCTCGCTGATCGCGGCCAGCATCGGGTCGGGCAGGGCGAGCGGGGGAGTCACTCCGACGTTCCATCTGGTGCCGATCTGCATGAGATCCTTCCGTCATCAGCGGTCTTCTCTGCGTCGTAGGGTACCCTGTTTCACGGCCGACGGTGACCTGTGGAGGTCGCCGGCAGCGGTCGCAACCCAATTCAGGAGTCACAGATATGAGCACGACGACGTCGCCGGCACCCGGCACGCAGACCACAGGCAACTCACGCGCACGCGTGCTGGTCGCCAGCCTGATCGGCACCACGATCGAGTTCTATGACTTCTATGCCTATGCGACTGCCGCGGTGCTGGTCTTTCCGGTGCTCTTCTTTCCGAATGATCCGAACAACCCCGATCACACCGTGCAGCTGCTCTCGTCGTTCGCGATCTTCGGCGTCGCGTTTCTGGCGCGCCCGCTCGGCTCGCTGCTCTTCGGCCACTTCGGCGACCGCATCGGCCGCAAGGGCACGCTCGTCGCCTCACTCATGTTCATGGGGATCGCAACGTTCCTCATCGGCTGCCTGCCGACCTACGCCCAGATCGGCTACTGGGCGCCGGCGCTGCTCGCGCTGATGCGCTTCTGCCAGGGCATCGGCCTCGGCGGCGAATGGTCGGGCGCGGCCCTGGTGGCGACAGAGAACGCGCCGAAGGCCAAGCGTGCGCTCTGGGGAACCTTTCCACAGCTGGGAGCCCCGCTCGGCTTCATCCTGGCGAACCTGGTGTTTCTGTGGCTGGCGCTCGGGCTCGATGAAGAGGGCTTCCTCAGCTGGGGCTGGCGAGTGCCGTTCCTGGTGAGCATCGCTCTGGTGGCGATCGGCCTGTGGGTGCGGCTGCGTCTGGTCGAGGCTCCGGCCTTCCAACAGGTGGTCGACCGCGGTGAGATCGAGAAGCAGCCCATCGTGACGTCATTCACGGGCTACTGGCGCGAGATCGTGATCGGCACCTTCCTGATGGCGGCGACCTACACAGTGTTCTATCTGGTGAACACCTTCGCACTGACCTTCGGGACGACTCCGGCCACAAAGACGCCCGGCGGTCTCGGCTATGACCGCAGCACGTTCATTCTGCTGTTGATCTTCGGCTGCGTCTTCTTCACGATCACGACGCTGCTCAGCGGCATCGTCGCCGATCGCATCGGTCGTCGCCGGCTGAACACCATCGTGAACGTGGCGATGGCGGTCTTCGGCATCGTGTTCGGCCCGCTGCTCGGCGGCGGCTTCGCCGGGCTGATCGTCTTTCTCGTGGTCGGCTTCTCGCTCACCGGCTTCGCGTTCGGGCCGATGGCATCGACGCTGCCCGAGCTGTTTCCGACGCGTGTGCGCTACACCGGGTCGGCCATCGCCTACAACCTCTCGGCGATCGTCGGTGCCGCAGTGGCTCCGTTCATCGCGGTCTGGCTGTGGAGCCTCGGTGGTGGCAGCGCATTCTGGGTCGGCATCTACCTGACCGTGATGTGCCTGATCTCGCTGGTCGCGATTCGTCTCGCGCCCGAGACGAAAGACGTCGAGTACCACTGACCCGTTGCTCGACGTCGAGGCGTGGCTGAGCGTTGCACAGGAGTGTGCGGTTCAGCTGAGCTGACTCCGGTGAGCTGTTTCAGAACAGCGTGGGTACCGCGGATGCGTCAGTCGCCAGCGGGGATCGGCTGCGCGTCTTCGCTGCGCGCCGGTGCTGCGGCCGAGGTGCTCGGGGAATGGGAGCAGCCTGTGCCCCAGGCTGAGAGCCGTCGAGCCGATACAACGAGATCAACGGCTTGATCAACCCTGCGAGGTGGCGCCGGTAGTCGCTGGTCGCTCGGTCTCCCTTCGGGTACAGCTCGGTGTACCTGTCGACAAGGTCGGGATGATACTCCCGCAGCCAGCGCATGAACCATGGGCGCACGTGGGGGCGTAGGTGCAGCACTTGATAGAGCACGCGGTGGGCACCGGCTTCTCCGACAGTCTGAAGAGTGTGCATCAGGCTTGACCGGCTGTCGGTGAGCAGTGGCAGAATCGGCATCAGGAACACTCCGACGTCGAGGCCGAGATCACGCGCACGGGATACTGTGCGCAGTCGAGCCTGAGCGCTCGGGGTGCCCGGCTCGAACTGTTGGCGCAGCTGGTCGTCGACGATGGGAATCGACATCGACACGCTCACCGGCACCTGTGTCGCGAGTTCGGAGAGCAGCGGCAGATCGCGTCTGATCAGCGTTCCCTTCGTCAGTACTGAGAAGCCGATGCCTGCCTGCGCGAGCTCGCGGTAGATACCGGGCATCAGTGCGTAGCGACCCTCGCAGCGCTGATATGGGTCGGTGTTCGAACCGAGCATCACGAACGGCACGCGGCCGACATGCGAGGTGCGCAGCTCCTGATGCAGGCGTTCGACGATGTTCGTCTTGACCACGATCTGCGTGTCGAAGTCGTGACCTGTGTCGAAGTCGAGGTACCGGTGGCTGCCCCGAGCGAAGCAGTAGGTGCACGCGTGCGAACAGCCGCGATAGGGATTGATCGTGTAGGCCCCGGGAAACTCGCTGCTCGCGTCTGGCACACGGTTCAGCGCGGAACGTGCGAGCACCTCGTGGTAGACGAGGTCTGCGAACCCTGGGGTGCGGACTTCGTGGGTGACCTCGCTGAGGCTTTCGATGCGGTCGAGTCCGCTCAGAGCATCGAGGTCGGTGTGTGCAGTCTCTTGTGCATGCCAGCGCATGATGTGATTCGAACATATATTCGAATGATCGTCAAGCTGGTCGTCGCTCGTCGCTACGAAGACCGAGACGGGCCCAACGTGTGCCTGCGGTCAGCGGCTCGGAAGCTCGGTTCTGCTAGTGTGCGTACTGCGGGTGTCGCGGGCAGGTCAAAGGGGTGGGGAATATGAGAAGAGTGTCTGTCATTCTGGGGGCTCTCGGGTTCCTCGCTGTGGTCATCGGAGTCGCCGTGTTCCTGCTGAGTTCGCATTCGGCTGCGCCAGAGCAAGCAGCACAAGAGCAAGAGGCGCAAGAGCAAGAAGTGCCCTCCAGCTCCGGGCCGTTATCCTCAGTCGAGGACGAATACACACAGGCGATCCAAGGCAGCCTTGCGAATGACCTGCAGCTGCCAGACGGTGTTTCATGGCCCTCACTGTCCGAGATGGTGGTCAGAAGTGATTTCGCCACAGACCCATCGTCTGCAGGGGTCGGGGCCGGTGAGGTCGAGCTGACGTACGAGGCCGGAACGGGAGTCGGGCAGGCCCTTTCCTTCTATGCCTGGGCGTGGGAGGCAGAATCCGTCAGAGCGCAGAGAGAAGGCGACTCTGACGCTCTGCAAAAGGCGTTGGACAAGTTGAAAGAGTGGACTTCGCTCCCCCAGACCACTCAGTATCATGCGAACCCGGACGGTTGGTATCACGCAGTCGTTGAGCCCGCGCGCAGGGGTGACTTCGCCGCCATGGAGGAAGAGGTCAGCGCCGGGCCACCAAAGCTGCCCGCGACTGCCGAACAAGCAGGACTCTAGTCAGTCTGCGTGCAGGATCGAGGCGATGCCGTCTGCGTTCGTCATTCGTGCAGCCGGCGACTGATCGCCTGAACTCTGTACCCCGACACCTGAACAAGAGGTGATGAGTATGCCGTGTCGTCGTTGGTGCGCTGGTGTTGCGCGGTTGTGCGCGGTCTTCGTGTCTGTTCTCGCTGCGACATTCTGTTTGAGTGGTTGTTCTGATGACGATCCCCCTGCTCCAAGCCCGAGCGAGCTGCGGAAGATCAATTTTTTCTCCGAGGACTTGGTAGGAGGTATGAACCGAGCGATTGATGCAGGAAAGCTTGGCTCTGGTGTGCCTTTGAGCACAACGGAATCTGATGTCTTGAACTGGCTGAGAACTCCAGAAGTCGCCAGTGGGGACTCTGTGCATTACGGTGTGCTGTCCGTCGAATCATTGGACGACCAGCATTCCCTATTCCACCTCGTGGTTTTTATCGGTATCGGTTCCGCTGACCCCTGGCACATACCCCGCCAAGATCCTGACGCACCCACGGAGGCACGGACATGCATCAATATCCCCGTCACCCTCGGGACCCAAGCACACGCCGACGCCTTCACCCGCGTCGCCTGCCCACCAGACACCCCGACATATTCCCAGCAGGAACTGCCAGACGGTTCACGGATACCCAGCCTCACTGGACAATGAACAGATCCATGGACAGCATTCTGGCCACCCAAGGATCTGACATGAACATCAGATCCTCGCGGAAGTGACAGCCCGGCCGGAATCACAGCGACAGATGAGCGAAGAGGCGGATGCCACGGAGCATCCGCCTCTCAACTCGGCCGGCCACAGACCGCCTACTGGTCGAGCGAGCCGAACTCCACATCGCTGACGGTGAACTGCTCGCCGTCTTCGGCCAGCACGATCTGCTCTGCCTTGGCGACCGAACGCAGATCGTCGAGCGCGAGAGCGACCTGCTGGATGCGGTCTGCCGGCCCGTGCAGCGTGGCCGTCACGATCGGGGTGCGCATCTTGACCTTCGCCTCGGTCTTCGCTCGACGGAAGGTGATCAGCGCATCGCTGACCGCCGCGAACACGCCGCCCTCGTCGATATCGTCGCCGGCAGCATCGGCTGGCTCGGCGGGGCGAGCCGCAGGAGCCAGCACCTCGGCGGCAGTCGGCCAGGGCTGACGGTGGATGGACTCGTCGTGCGTCCAGCTGTAGACCTCTTCGGTTGCGTACACGATGAACGGCGCGAAGAGCCGCAGCAGCACCTCGAGTGCCGTCTGCAGGGTGACCAGAGCCGAGTCTCGCTCAGCGTCGCCGGCCGCGCCGTAGGCACGCTCTTTGACGATCTCGATGTAGTCGTCGCAGAACGTCCAGAAGAACGACTCGGTCACTTCGAGCGCACGAGCATGGTCGTACGCGTCGAAAGCCTTGGTCGACTGCTCGACGACCTCTGCCAGCGTCGCCAGCAGGCTGATGTCGAGCGGGTTCGTCGCCTGCGTTCCTTGGGACGCCTGACCGAAGGCGAGCACGAACTTGGCCGCGTTCAGAATCTTGATCGCCAGACGGCGGCCGACCTTGATCTGCTTCGGGTTCTGCGGGTCGAACGCAGCGTCGGTGCCCAGCTTGTAGGCAGCCGCCCAGTAGCGCACGGCGTCCGAGCTGAACTGCTCGAGCAGGCTCAGCGGGGTGACGACGTTGCCCTTCGACTTCGACATCTTCTTGCGGTCGGGGTCGACGATGAAGCCCGAGATCGTGGTGTGCGACCACGGCAGGCGGTGATCTTCGAGCTCGCTGCGCAGCAGGGTCGAGAACAGCCAGGTGCGGATGATGTCCTGCGCCTGAGGGCGCAGATCATAGGGTGCGACGAGGTCCCAGAGCTCAGGATCGCGCTCCCAGCCGCCGGCCAGCTGCGGAGTGAGCGAGGAAGTCGCCCAGGTGTCGAGTACGTCGACCTCACCGACGAAGCCGCCGGCCTGTCCTCGCTGCGACTCGTCGAAGCCGGCGGGCGCCTGCGACGAGGGGTCGACCGGAAGCTGCGACTCGTCGGGCACGATGGGATGCTCATAGTCGGTGACGCCCTCGGCATCGATCGGGTACCAGACCGGAATCGGCACGCCGAAGTAGCGCTGACGACTCACCAGCCAGTCTCCGTTGAGACCGTCGACCCAGTTGTCGTAGCGCACGTGCATGAACGCCGGGTGCCACTCCAGCTCGTTTCCGCGCTCTTTCAGCGTGGCACGCAGCTTCTCGTCGCCCGCGCCGTTCGAGATGTACCACTGGCGCGTGCTGACGATCTCGAGCGGGCGATCGCCCTTCTCGAAGAACTTGACCGGATGCTTGATCGGTTTGGGTGCGCCCAGCATCTCGCCCGACTCCTGGAGTGCCGCGACGACGGCCTTCTGGGCTGAGAACACCGTCTTGCCCACGAGCTGAGCGAAGGCCTCGCGACCCTGCTCGTCGGTGATCCATTCCGGGCTCAGATCGATGACGCGACCGTCCTGGCCGATGATGGTGCGGTTCGGCAGGTGCAGCTCGCGCCACCACACCACGTCGGTGACATCACCGAAAGTACAGATCATCGCGATGCCCGATCCCTTGTCGGGCTGGGCGAGACGGTGGGCGAGCACCGGCACCTCGACGCCGAAGAGCGGCGTGCGCACCGTGGTGCCGAAGAGCTTCTGGTACCGCTCGTCGTCGGGATGCGCCACGAGCGCGACGCAGGCAGGCAGCAGCTCTGGGCGAGTGGTCTCGATGATGACGTCTTCGCCGTCATGTGCGCCCGTTCCGTGGAAGGCCAGAGAATGATAGGCGCCGTCGCGCTCGCGGTCTTCGAGCTCGGCCTGTGCCACCGCCGTGCGGAAGGTGACGTCCCAAAGCGTGGGAGCATCCGCCTGATACGCCTCACCGCGCGCCACATTGCGCAGAAATGCCCGCTGACTGGCCGTGATCGACTCGTCGCCGATGGTGCGGTAGGTCTGGTTCCAGTCGACCGAGAGCCCCACGGAGCGCCAGAGCTGCTCGAACTGCTTCTCGTCTTCTTTGGTCAGGCGCTCGCAGAGTTCGATGAAGTTGCGACGCGAGATGGGCTGCTGATCGGCGGCCTTCACGCTCTTGCCGTCGCCGCCTTCGAACGGGGGAACGAAGTCTGGAGTGTAAGGGAGCGAGGGATCGCAGCGCACGCCGTAGTAGTTCTGCACGCGTCGTTCGGTCGGCAGGCCGTTGTCATCCCAGCCCATCGGGTAGAAGACCTCTTTGCCCTGCGCGCGCTGGTACCGTGCGATCACGTCGGTGTGCGTGTAGCTGAAGACGTGGCCGATGTGCAGTGAGCCGGATGCGGTGGGCGGGGGCGTGTCGATCGAATAGACGCCCTTGGCCTTGGCGGCATCGCGATCGAAGTGGAAGGTGCCCTGCTGATCCCACTTGGCGTTCCACTTCTGCTCGAGGCCTTCGAGTGCGGGTTTGTCGGGGATGCCGTTGGCAGCGGAATCGGTCACCTGAGGTGCTCCTTCAGTATGTGCGGCACCGCGTCATGAGCCGAAATGGGCTGCTGTGTGCCTGAATGTCGGATACGAGTCGACGAAACGTCGATCCAATTCAGCATACACATGGGCGTTTCGTCCACGGTCGAGCTTGGTTGTCTGTACTAATATGATTCGACAGACATCAGTGCCCGTCTCGCTTGCGAGGCTGCACGGCGAGAGGAAGCATGCCCATGGGGGACAACGTCACTTTGGATCGAGGCACGGGCACGGGGATGACTCCGGAAGCCAAGCCCACGACCCAACTGATCGATGTCGCGGCCGCAGGCGGCATGCCGCCCGCAGGAGGAGCCGACCGCAGTTCTGGCACAACGGGGCCTGGTCGCAAGCGCCGTCGCAAGGCGCCGTTCATTCTCGGCGGGGTGGGCGTGCTCGTTCTGGCCGCCCTCGGTTTTGGGGCTTGGTACTCAGGTGACCACGTCGCTCCTGGCGTCACGTATGCCGGCGCAGATCTCGGCGGTCAGACCAGCGAACAGGCGGCACAGACCATTCAACGTCAGTTCGATCAGCACTCGGTGCCGTTCAGCTTCGACGGCACTCAGCAGCAGGTCAGCGCAGCCGACCTGGGGCTGCAGATCGATGCGCAGCAGACAGCGCATGACGTGATCGCAGGTCAGCCGGCATGGCAGTTCTGGCGCTGGAACAACGCCTCGACCGTCTCTCCGCAGGTCTCAGCCGATGCAGCCGCAGAGAGCACATTCTTCTCTGACGCATGGCCAGCGGCATACACGGTCACTGAACCGAGCCTGGAGTATCAGCCGGCGAAGGCCTCATTCACGGTCGTTCCCGGGAAGGCCGGCCAAGGAGTCGACGCGGCCGCCGTGCAGACTGCGTTCCTCAACTCCTTCGCCAACGGCGACTCTTCAGCCCAACGCGTGAGCCAGAGTGAGGTGCAGCCCACGATCACCGACGAACAGGCTCAGGCCGCTCTGCCCACGGCTCAGCATCTCGTGCGCAAGATGATCTTCCAGGCCGCGGGCAAGCCGCTGATCACGGCCGATGCGGTCACAGTCGGGTCGTGGGTCAAGATCTCTGACCGCGACGGCCAGTTCACCGCGGTCTACGACGCCAAGGCCATCAGCGACTTCGTCGAACAGAACGCACCCACGAAGCTCGACCCGACGCCCAAGACGCAGACCGTGCTCGCCTCTGACGCCAACGTCGTGCTCGTGCCTGGCAGCACAGGCAAGACACTGGGCGATGTGTCGTCATTCTCTGAAGACGTCGCCGCGAAGGCCGCCACAGGCGACAGCTCGTTCGACCTGCCGGTCACCGAAGTGCCGTTCGAGACCAAGACCGTCGACCGCAAGATCGACATCAGCCTCGCATCGCGCTCGGCCTCGTTGATCGAGAACGGCCAGGTCGTCACCACCTTCCCGATGTCTCCCGGTCTGCAGACGAACTCCGGGGCGATGCAGGCGGCGAAGACGTCGACCAAGGTCGGCAACTACAAGGTCTGGTACAAGACGACGGTGCAGAGCATGGGCTGCACGCCGCAGTACGACTACTGCACGCCGAACGTCAAGTGGTCAACGTTCTTCAACGGTGACCAGGCTCTGCATGGCACCTACTGGCACAACCAGTTCGGCATCTCAGACATGAGCCATGGGTGCGTGAACCTGCGCGAGGCCGACGCGAAGACGGTCTACGACTTCGCACCGATCGGCACTCCGGTCTCAGTGCACTACTGATTCGACGAACCGGCTTCGAACGCGCGGTTCGCAGGTCTGGGGAGTGCGCTCGCCGATCGCTTCGTCGCGTGCATTGTAAGATTCGAGCTGTGCGCGCATGAGCGCGAAACTCATTCCACGACGCACGGGGGAGTCTCGAAAGGAAGATCGCATGTCGACATTGGCCGGCCCCCCGGTGCTTCGACCACCGGCGGATGCTGCAGCGCTGGATGCTGACGTCGTCGCCGAGATCGCGGGTGTGCTCAGCGGTGGTGCGGCCGATGTGGATTCAGGCACACGCCGCCGGGCCGAGTACTCGTCAGATGCCTCGGTGTATCGCGTGGCTCCACGTGCGGTTGTCTTTCCTCGCACGGCCGAAGACATCGTCGCAGTCATGCGCATCGCCCGATCGCACCAGCTGCCGGTCACCATGCGCGGAGCCGGCACGTCGATCGCAGGCAACGCCATCGGCCCGGGCATCGTGCTCGACACCTCTCGGCATTACAATCGCATCCTTTCGCTTGATCCCGAAGCCCGCACCGCCGTCGTGCAGCCCGGTGTGCTGCTCGCCGCGATTCAGAAGGCCGGCGCCCCGCATGGGCTGCGCTTCGGGCCAGATCCCTCGACATGGACGCGCTGCACCATCGGCGGCTCCATCGGCAACAACGCCTGCGGCCCCCATGCGCTCGCCTGGGGTCGCAGCGCCGACCAGGTGATCGATCTCGATGTGGTGGATGGCACCGGTCGTCGGTTCACGGCCTCGACCGGGCTCGACGAGTTTCCCGAGCTGCGTGACATCGTTCACGGCGGTCTCGCCACGATCCGTCGAGAGTTCGGCACGTTCGGCCGCCAGGTGTCAGGCTATTCGCTCGAGCATCTGCTGCCCGAGCGCAAAGAGAATCTGGCACGCATGCTCGCGGGCACGGAGGGCACGCTGTGCGTGATCCTGCAGGCCACCATTCGGCTGGTGCCGGTGCCGACCGCCCCACACCTCGTCGTCCTGGGCTACCCCGACATGTTCGAGGCGGCCGACGACGTGGTCAATCTTCTGCCGCTGAAGCCGCTAGCCATCGAGGGAATGGACTCCAGGCTGGTCGACGTGGTGCGCCAGCACAAAGGCGACGGTGCGGTGCCCGACCTGCCCAAGGGCGCCGGCTGGATGATGGTCGAGGTCGGCGGCGTCGACGAGGCCGATGCTCGCGAGCGCGCCCACCAGCTCGCCGAGGCATCCGCAAGCGATGAGGTCGCGGTCTTCCCACCAGGGCCCGATGCGACCGCGATGTGGCGCATCCGAGCAGATGGAGCAGGCCTCGGTGGTCGCACGCCGGCAGGGGAGCAGGCCTGGCCCAACTGGGAGGACGCCGCCGTGCCGCCCGCCCGCCTCGGCGAGTATCTGCGTCGATTCGACGCGCTGATGAAGGAGTACCGACTCGACGGTCTGATGTACGGCCACTTCGGCGATGGCTGCACACACATCCGCATCGACTTCCCGCTTGATCGCGACCCGCAGGTGATGCGCGACTTCATGGAGCGCGCCGCCGATCTCGTGGCGACCTACGGCGGCTCGCTCTCGGGAGAGCACGGTGATGGTCGGGCGCGATCCGAGCTGCTGCCGCGCATGTACTCCGCTGACGCGATCGATCTCTTTCGCCGGGTCAAGGGCGTGTTCGATCCCGATTCACTGCTCAACCCGGGCGTGCTGGTCGATCCTGATCCCATCGACGAGCACGTGCGACGCCCGAACGCCGGGCCGGTGCCGGCATCCGGCGGCTTCTCGTTCGAAAGCGATCACGGCGACTTCTCGACGGCGGTGCACCGCTGCATGGGCGTCGGCAAGTGCCGCGCCGACATGCGCGCCGCCGGCGGGTTCATGTGCCCTTCGTATCAGGCGAGCAAAGACGAGAAAGACTCGACGCGCGCCCGCGCTCGTGTGCTGGAAGAGATGATCCGAGGCACGCTGGTCGACGGCGGGTGGGATGCCCCCGAGGTGGCCGACGCGCTCGACCTGTGCCTCTCGTGCAAGGCCTGCTCGAGCGACTGCCCGGCCGGCATCGACATGGCTCAGTACAAGTCTGAGGTGCTGTACCACAAACACAAGGGACGGGTGCGGCCCATATCGCACTACTCGCTGGGCTGGCTGCCGCGCTGGCTGCGCCTGGTGGGCATCGCTCCGGCAGCGGTCAACGCGATCATGAAAGTGCCCGGCGTGCAGCAGGCGATCATCCGAGGCGGCGGCATGGATCGTCGTCGGCGCATGCCCGGCTTCGCCCCTCAGCAGTTCGGGCGCTGGCTCAAGCGCGACGGTCGACGACGCTCGCATGACTTCTTCACCGATGTCAACTGGGTCGCGTCGGTGGGCGGGCGAGCGGGTGCGGCGACGGGCATGCTTCCTGTGGATGCCGCAGACAGTGACGCGCGGCGGGGCGCGGTGGCTGCGCGGCGGGCCGGAGTTCGCACCCCGGTCGTATTGTGGACCGACTCGTTCAGCAACGGCATCGCGCCGGAGATTCCACGGGCGGCCGTCGCCGTGCTGGAAGACGCCGGCTATGAGGTGGTGCTGCCGCCGGACAACGCCTGCTGCGGGCTGACCTGGATCACGACCGGCCAGTTGGACGGCGCGAGGTCCCGGCTCGAAGATCTGCTGGGCAAGCTGGGGCCGTTCGCGGCTCGCGGGATTCCGATCCTTGGGCTCGAACCCTCGTGTACGGCGGTGCTGCGCAGCGACCTGCTGCACCTCTTGCCGAACGATCCGCGTTCGCAGGTCGTCGCCGACCATGTGTTCACCCTTTCTGAGCTGCTCAGTGCCCCCGCACCTCTCGGGCCGAGGCCCGACTGGCAGCTGCCCGATCTGCACGGCACCACGGCAGTGGTGCAGCCGCACTGCCACCAGTACTCGGTGATCGGGTTCGCCCCCGATCGTGCGCTGCTCAAACGTGCCGGCGTCGAGTTCACCGAGCTGGCCGGCTGCTGCGGGCTCGCCGGAAACTTCGGCATGGAGAAGGGGCACTACGAGACCTCGGTCGCCGTCGCCGAGAACGCTCTGCTGCCGGCGCTGCGCGAGGCCGACCAGAGCTGCGGCGGTGACTACGTCTACCTGGCCGACGGGTTCTCGTGTCGCACTCAGGCAGACAACCTCGCCGACAAAGATGGGCGGGCGCTCGCCCAGCTTTTGGCCGACGGACTGCACCTGAGGTACTGACAGGGGCGGGATCATCTCTGTGGTCGCCCGCTCTGGCCTCGCAGACGCAGATGCGAACACGGCATGGGTTGACTAGGGTCGAGAGTGTCGTCGTGACGAGCGGAGCACGGTTCTCGCCTCACCCGGTCTGACGACACATTGCTGCAGGAGAGTGAGAGACCGGATGACCTCGAGACGACGACCGCTGCGCTGGGCGGCAGGGTCTGCGGCTGCGTGCACGCTGGCGACCGCTCTCGCGGTCACCCCTTCGTCGTTCGCCCCCGGGCGGGTCGACCTGCCGCTTGCCCGTGCCGACGCCGCCGGTGACACCCAGTCGCAGATCGACGCGATCAACGGGCAGCTCGATGATCTCGAGCAGCGTTCCGACGAAGCCGGTGACGCCGCGGTACGCGCACAGGGCGATGCGAGCGACGCTCAACAGGCTCTCACCACGGCCACCGAGCAGGTGGCGGCGCTGCAGGGACAGATCGACACCGCTCGCGCCGCCGCCGACGAAGCTCGTCGAAACAGCACCTCCGCAGTGCAGCAGCTCGCGCGCGGCACCGGGATGGAGACAGACCCGGCGGGGCAGCTCGTGACCAGTCGCGATCCCTCTGCCGCGCTCTGGAGGCTGACCACACTGGGGCAGGTCTCGCAGCAGACCGATCAGCGCATGACCGAGGCAGGGCAGCGAGCCAGCGAGCTCCAGGCGCTTACCGACCAGCAGCAGCAGGTCGAATCCGAACGCGAGCGTCTCGCCCGCGAAGCCGAGAGCGACGCTCAGGCCGCGAGTGCGGCATCCGCTTCGGCTGACGCGGCTGTCAGCGCTCTGCAGACTCAACAGCAGGGGCTGCTGCAGCAGCTTGCCGACATCAAGCGCACGACTGCGGCGCAGGAGGCCGAGGAGCGACGACAGCGTGAGCTGGCGGCCTCGATCGCCGCATCGAACCAGCCGCAGGCCGCAGCCTCCGACAGTGCGCCAGCCCGCAGCAGCGCGCCGGCTCAGCCGCAGACGCCAGCTGCACCGAACCGTCCTGCGCCCGCTCCTGCGCCGACGCCGACTCCGGCTCCTGCGCCGGCACCGGCACCAGCTCCGGCCCCAGCGCCGAGCGGTGGCTCTTCGCCTGCTGCGGCGAAGGCGTACGCTCAGTCGCGCATCTCCCAGATGGGCTGGGGCAACGACCAGTTCGTCTGTCTGGTCAATCTCTGGCAGAAAGAGTCGGGGTGGCAGGTCAACGCTGAGAACCGCAGCAGCGGTGCCTACGGCATTCCGCAGTCTCTGCCGGGCAGCAAGATGGGCTCCGTCGGAGCTGACTGGAGAACCAACGCTCAGACGCAGATCGAATGGGGGCTGGGCTACATTCGCGGTCGCTACGGCACGCCCTGCGGCGCTTGGGGCCACTCTCAGTCGACCGGCTGGTACTGACCGCTCAGAGTGGACTCTTCCCACCACAGGGTGTACATGTGATGTATGGAAGACAACACAGTGATCACTCGAGTCGGCGAAGACGAGGCATGGCAGCTGTTCGCCAGGAACACCCTCGGCCACCTCGGCTTCATCGTCAACGATGCCCCTGAGGTGCTGCCCGTGAACTACGCTGTTCGCGACCGCAGCATCCTGCTGCGCACCGCTCCCGGCACGAAGCTCTTCGGCGTGACGGCGAACCCGAAGGTCGCCTTCCAGACAGAGCAGTACACCGAGACCGGCGGTTGGAGCGTCGTGGCCAAAGGAACCGCCGAGGTGCTGACCTCTGAGAGCGCACTCGAAGCGGCCGAACAGGCCGGGCTCAGGCCGTGGGTGCCGACCGTCAAAGAGAACGTCGTGCGCATCGTGGTCAGCGAGATCACGGGTCGTCGCTTCGTCTTCGGGCCAGAGCCGGAAGCGGAACCGGAAGGCGCGGCCTGATCGCAGGGGCGCTCCGTGACCTCTGCGGGCTCGGACTGATCGCGCTACACTGAGATATTGCACTGATCCGGCCATCACCGGGGAGCATCTGGAAGAACCGCAGGTCGCCGCGAACGACAGGCGCAGTAGACCCAGACGGGTCCGGCCCGAGACAGCCGAAGAGAAGCGGTTCGTCGGTGTCGTCGTCAGACGAGGCAGGCGAGCAAGCGAGGTGGTACCGCGCACGTCTTTCGCAGAAGGGCGGCGTCCTCGTGCAGGTGAACGAGCACGAGAGTGACACGCGCAATGGTCTATCCGCTTCCCAGCCCCGGCAGCGAGCATCCCGAATCAGTCCAGCCTTCGCCGAGCTTCCCCGCAGTCGAGCAGGGCATCCTGGCCTTCTGGAAGGGCGATGACACCTTTCAGAAGTCGATCGACCAGCGACGCGACCAGCACGCCCCCGAGTGGGTCTTCTACGACGGCCCTCCGTTCGCCAACGGCCTGCCGCACTATGGGCACCTGCTGACCGGCTACGCCAAAGACGTCTTTCCCCGGTTTCACACCATGCGCGGCCAGCGCGTCGAGCGCCGCTTCGGCTGGGACACCCATGGGCTGCCCGCTGAGCTGCAGGCAGAGAAAGAACTCGGCATCACCGACAAGCGCGAGATCGAAGAGACCTTCGGCATCGCGAAGTTCAACGAGGCGACTCGCGCCAGCGTGCTGCGCTTCACCAACGAATGGCGCGAATACGTCACTCGTTCGGCCCGCTGGGTCGACTTCGACAATGACTACAAGACGCTCGACCTCACCTACATGGAGAGCGTCATCTGGGCGTTCAAGACCCTCTATGACAAGGGCCTGATCTACGACGGCTATCGTGTGCTGCCCTACAGCTGGTACGAGCAGACGCCGCTGTCGAACCAGGAGACGAAGCTCGACGACGCCTACAGGATGCGTCAGGATCCCACCGTCACGGTCACCTTCCCGCTGACGGGTGACAAAGCAGCCGCGCTCGGGCTCGAGGGTGCCAAGGCGATCGCCTGGACGACGACCCCGTGGACGCTGCCGACGAACCTCGCGCTCGCGGTCGGCCCCGAGATCGTCTATGCGGTCGTGCCTGCCGGTGAGGCCGGTGCAGGCGACGGCTCGCCTGCGGGCACACGGTTCGTGCTGGCCCGCGATCTGGTCGGCTCGCATGCGAAGGCACTGGGGTATGACTCCGCTGAGGCCGCGCAGGATGCCGTGGAGCGTACGCTGCTGGGCGCCGAACTCGAGCACGTGCGTTACGAGCGGCTGTTCGACTACTTCGCCGATGCAGAGCAGTACGGCACGCAGAACGCCTGGCAGATCCTGGTGGCTGACTACGTGTCGACCACAGACGGCACCGGCATCGTCCATCAGGCTCCGGCCTATGGCGAAGACGACCAGCTGACCTGCCAGAAGTACGACATCCCCGTCGTGCTCTCGGTCAATCAGGCGGGTGAGTTTCTGCCCAGCGTGCCCGAGGTCGCCGGAGTGAACGTGTTCGAGGCGAACAAGACGCTGATCAAACTGGTCAAGTCGCACGGCCGTCTGCTCGAACAGGCGACCATCGAGCACTCCTACCCGCACTCCTGGCGCAGCGGCAAGCCGCTCATCTACATGGCGCTGCCTGCCTGGTTCGTGAACGTGACCAAGGTCAAAGACCGCATGATCGCGCTCAACCAGCAGATCAACTGGGTGCCCGACAACGTCAAAGACGGTCAGTTCGGCAAGTGGCTCGAGAACGCCCGCGACTGGAACATCTCGCGCAACCGCTACTGGGGCGCACCGATCCCGGTGTGGAAGAGCGACGATCCCGAGTACCCGCGCGTCGACGTCTACGGCTCGATCGAGCAGCTCGAACAGGACTTCGGCGTGAAGGTCGACAACCTGCACCGCCCCTACATCGACGAGCTCACCCGACCGAACCCCGACGACCCGACCGGCAAGTCGACCATGCGCCGCGTGCCCGAGGTGCTCGACTGCTGGTTCGAGTCGGGCTCGATGCCCTTCGCACAGGTGCACTACCCGTTCGAGAACAAAGAGTGGTTCGACACCCACAACCCCTCTGACTTCATCGTCGAGTACATCGGGCAGACCCGCGGCTGGTTCTACAACATGCATGTGCTCGCCACCGCGCTCTTCGACCGCCCCGCGTTCACCAACGTGATCAGCCACGGCATCGTGCTCGGCAACGACGGGCAGAAGATGTCGAAGTCTCTGCGCAACTACCCAGACGTCAACGAGGTCTTCGATCGCGACGGCTCGGACGCCATGCGCTGGTTCCTGATGTCGAGCCCGGTGCTGCGCGGCGGCAACCTGATCGTCACCGAAGAGGGCATCCGCGAAGGCGTGCGCCAGGTCATCCTGCCGCTCTGGAGCACCTGGTACTTCTTCCAGATGTACGCGAACACGGCACGGCCCGCCGGTTCGTCGGCGTCCGGCTACGAGGCGAAGTGGCGAACCGACTCGACCGACGTGCTCGACCGGTACCTGCTGGCCAAGACCGGTGACCTGGTGCGCACGGTCGAGGTCGCGCTCGAAGGCCTCAACGGCGTCGACGCGACCGACGCGCTGCGGCAGTTCGCAGACGTGCTGACCAACTGGTACGTGCGACGCAGTCGCGACCGTTTCTGGGTGGGCGAAGACACCGACGCGTTCGACACGCTCTACACGGTGCTCGAGACGGTCACGCGTGTGGCCGCTCCGCTGCTGCCGCTGGTCACCGAGCGCATCTGGAAGGACCTCACCGGGGGCGAGAGCGTGCATCTGCAGGACTGGCCCGACGCCGGTGCGTTCCCGAAAGACGACGACCTGGTCGCCGCGATGGATCAAGTGCGAGACGTCTCGAGCGCCGCCCTCGCGCTGCGCAAGGCTGAGCACCTGCGGGTGCGTCTGCCGCTGTCGAAGCTCACCGTGGTCGAGGCGGGCGCGGATGCGCTGGCTCCGTTCGCCGACATCCTGCGTGACGAGCTCAACGTGAAGTCGGTCGACCTCGTCGAGCTCAGCGAGCAGACCGCAGAGCGCTTCGGTGTGTCAAAGCGACTGACCGTGCATGCTCGGGTGTGCGGTCCACGCCTCGGCCGCGAGGTGCAGACCGCCATCAAGGGCTCCAAGACCGGCGACTGGAGTGCAGAGGGAGACCAAGTCGTCTCGGGCGGCATCGCCCTGCAGCCGGGGGAGTACTCGATCGATCTGGTCGCCGACGCCAGCTCAGACAGAGGCACCGATCACGCGGTCGGGCTGCTTTCCGGCGGCGGTTTCGTCCTGCTCGAAACCGCGGTGACCCCTGAGCTCGCCGCCGAAGGGCTGGCGCGTGACACGGTGCGCCAGGTGCAGCAGGCACGACGCGCAGCCGGACTCGAGATCAGCGATCGCATCCACCTCACCTTGGGCGGCGAAGACGCTGTGCGTGCGGCGCTCGAGGCCAATCGTGACCTGATCGCCGCCGAGACACTCGCGACCGACCTCCATGTCGTCACTGTCGAAGCGCTCGGCGACGAGGCAGACCAGCCCGTCGGCGACGGCGAGCGGGTCGGCATCCTGATCGAGAAGGCCTGAACCTGTGACTGACGCACGCAACGCCACGACGGCTGCCCTCGCCCCGAACAGTGTCGAGCAGCTCACCGAGCAGCTCTATGGGCGGGCTCCTGAGAACCGCATCGAGCCACGGCTGGACGCGGTCGCTCGGGTGCTCGACCTGTTGGGCGACCCACAGAAGTCGTACCGGATCATCCATATCACGGGCACCAACGGCAAGTCGTCGACGGCACGCATCGCCGCCTCGATGCTGGCGTCGGCGGGCCTGCGAGTGGGAGTGTTCACCAGCCCCCATCTGGTGCGCTTCAACGAGCGCATCGTGATCGACGGCTCGCCGATCACCGACGAGCGGCTGCTCGGCACGTGGGAGGACGTACAGCCCTTCGTCGAAATGGTCGACGAACAGCTGCGCGGCGAAGGCCGGGCGGCGCTGACCTTCTTCGAGGCGCTGACCGTGCTCGCCTTCGCGGCCTTCGCCGACGCACCTGTCGATGTGATCTGCCTCGAGGTGGGCGTGGGCGGGGAGTGGGACTCGACCAACACCGCCGACGGCGACGTCGCGGTGTTCGCGCCGATCGCGCTCGACCACACCAAGGTGTTGGGCAGCACGATCGCCGAGATCGCGCATACGAAGGCCGGCATCATGAAGCCGGGCGCCATCGCGGTGACCGCCGCGCAGGCACCGGAGGCGATGCGCGAGCTGCAGGCCAAAGCCGACGCTTTGGGCATCACGCTGAAGCGTGCGGGCACCGACTTTGAGGTGTTGGGCGCGCAGCCGGCTGTTGGCGGGCAGGTGATCGACGTGCGCGGCCTGGCCGGCACCTATCGCGATCTCGCGCTGCCGCTCTACGGCGAGCATCAGGCGCAGAACGCCGCGCTGGCGATCGCCGCCGTCGAGGCCTTTCTGGGCGGGGGAGACGTGCCGCTGGGCGCCGATGTCGTCGAGCCGGGCATCGCCTCGGCCAAGTCGCCCGGTCGGCTGCAGGTGGTCGGCACCGACCCGACGATCATCATCGACGCCGCGCACAACCCACACGGAGCGCGCAGCCTGGCCCGTGCGCTGGTCGAGAACTTTCACTTCGATCGCACCGTCGCCGTGATCGGCGTGTTGTCTGACAAAGACGCGAAGGGCTTTCTGCAGGCGCTCGACGGCGCCGTCGACGAGGTGGTGGTGACCGCCTCGCACTCGCCTCGGGCGATCCCCGCAGACGACCTGGCCGCACTGGCGGTCGAGGTGTTCGGCACAGAGCGGGTCAGGGTGGTCGACGATGTCGAAGAGGCCTTGGACGAGGCTCGTTACCTGGCACGCGAGGTCGAGCACTCCGGCATCATCGTCACCGGGTCGATCACGGTCATCGGCGAGGTGGCCGCGCTGACGGACGCCGACACCTCTGCGGTGGCAGCGGATGCGACGTCGGATGCCGACGTCGAGGCGGCGAAGGAAGCCCTTGAGGCGTCGGCTGCCGAAGACGACGACGCGAACGAGATGTGGCCAGACAGCACGGAGCCAGGAGACCGGTTCTGACCATCGGGCCGCAGCACGTAGAATGAAGGCGATGAAACCTCCGAACAGCGCAGACGGTGCGGTTCCGAGCAGCGGTGTGAGACTTCGTCAGAAGCTCTGCAGCGTGATGCTCGGTTTCGAGTCGTTCGTGATCATCTTCTATACCTTGGTGCTCTTCGGGCTGCGGCTGATCTCGTCGCCGCTGGTCTGGTGGCTCGGCGCCGGCTCGATGCTGCTGCTCGTGCTCGCTCTCGCCTGTATGCGTCGAGGCCCCATCGGGCTCTGGCTCGGGTGGGCGGTGCAGGTCGTGCTGCTGCTCGCCGGCCTCTTCAGCGGGTTCATCTTCTTCGTGTCGCTGATCTGCCTGGCCCTGTGGATTTACATCATGGTCGCGGCAGCACGCGCAGACCGGGAAGCTGCAGCGGTGCAGCATGAACAACCGACCCAACACTGACGAAACACCCGAAAGGAATCGACAGATGACCACTGCAGAGCAGAAGCAGATCACCCCAGACCACACCCTCGTGCTGGTGAAACCGGATGGCGTCGAACGCGGACTGACCGGTGAGGTGCTCGCCCGCATCGAGCGCAAAGGCTACCGTCTGGCAGACATCCGGTGGGTGAAGCCGACCCGGGAGCTGCTCGAACGCCACTACGCCGAGCACAAAGGCAAGCCGTTCTTCGACTCTCTCGTGGACTTCATGATCAGCGGGCCGATCGTGGCCGTGATCTTCGAGGGCGACAACGTCGTTCCCGGCGTGCGCACGCTGCTCGGCGCAAGCGACCCGACCGTCGCAGCGCCCGGCACCATTCGCGGCGACTTCGGCCGTGACTGGGGCGTCTCGGTGCAGCGCAACGTCGTACACGCATCTGACTCGACGCAGTCTGCAGCGCGTGAGATCGGCATCTGGTTCGCCTGATCCTCTCCGTGCGCGGTTGACCTGCGCAGATGACAGAAGGGGCCGCGCACTGCAGAGCGCGGCCCCTTCTGTCATCTTCAGGGCTCAGCGGCGCGCAAGGCGCCGTGAGACATGAGCAGAGCAGGTCAGCGCAGCGCCTGAGCGCCGCGCCGACGGTCAGAGCAGAAACTCGATCCAGCCGAGACGGATCTCGGCGAGCACTGCGATCAGCACGAGGTTGAGCAGGCTGACGACCCACGCCCAGTGGAAGAGCCAGACCCCGAAGCGTTTGAGCCCGCTTCCGAAGTGACCTTCACGCAGATTCCAGGCGGTGATGTACCAGAAGCCGAAGATCATGAAGAACCAGACCTCCATGCACCACGGGCACAGTGTGCCGATGACGAAGATGCTCTGGGAGTAGAGCCACGTGATGAACACATAGCCGCCGAGCATGCCGAGGTTGAACAGCTGCCAGTACCACCGTGCCATGCGTGCCCCGGCCAGAGCGCTCACTCCGACGGCGATCGGGAAGATGAAGCACATCAGGCCGAGCAGCGCGTTGGGGAACCCGAAGAGGCTGCCCTGCCAAGACTGCATGTTCGGACCGCAGGTCACCAGGATGTTCAACGAGCAGTTCGGTGTATACGCGGGGTTCTGCAACGTCTTGACATACTCAGTGGCCAGTTCGAAGGCTCCGAGCAGGCCGCCCAGGCCGATGACGACCATGGTGACGGCGAGCGGCTTGGGAAGGGCAGTGCCCGAACGGTTTGCAGACATGCCGCCATTATGGCACGCAGCGGCGAACACCGGATTCCATGCGATAATGGGCTGGGTCGCGTGAGTCGCCCTCACGCGCAGACGCGCATCACAGGCGTCGTCAAAACGACGCAGATGCTGTTCAGGGCCAGGACGCCCTGCGATAGAGCTGAATTTGGCGCATCGACCTCAGCGGTCGTGCGAACAGTTTGAGGAGCCGGCTCGGGGCGACCGGGACTGCGGCTGGATACAGGAGTGCACCAGCGATGGTGGGTAATGAAGAACATGGGAAGGGCGGTCTGTTCGGGCAGCTCTTCGGTACGAAGCGCACCCGACGGGCGAAGTCTGCCTTCGGCGACCACGAGTCAGCGGACGAGACGTCAGGCGACGCCGCGCCGCGCCACGGTGCCGAGGGTGAAACAGTGAACGAGCACGCCGCCGCCGGTGTCGCGTCGGCCGCGTCGTCTGATGCTGATCGTGGCGCCCTGGCGAACCCGGCTGAGGCTCCGGCCCCTGCAGTGGTCGAGGAGTCGCTCGCAGTGGCAGAAGAGACAGCCGATGCACAGGCACGCTCCAACGAATCGGCGACAGCGGACGAGCACTCGTCAGACCATGCGGCCCGAGCGGCTGCTGCGCCGGGCGAGACCGCGCCTGCAGAGGCAGCGCTGACGGATGCCGAGGCAGCCGCCGACGTGTCGGCTCAGGGCACCGGTGAGCTGGCTGCGACCAAGACCGAGTCGGCTGCCGAGGCGGCCGCTGAAGCGACGCCGGCGCAGGCACTTGAACCAGAGCCGGCGCCTGATCCCCTTGCAGAGATCACGCCGTTCTCGCCGTTCAGCGTTCGAGAGGCGGGCCCGATCTCAGCTCCGGCGGCGCCGGTCGCTGAGACGGTCGCCCCGATCGAGCTGACCTTCAAAGAGCCCGAGCTGCCCGAGCGCGACGATGACGAAGAGCCCGAGCTGCCCGAGCACGTCGAGAGCGTGCGTCGTCGCACCCGCAAGCGTGACGGAAGCCGTCGGTCGCGCACGAGCGACGAAACCGCCGACGAACAGAGCCCGGAGAGCGGGCAGCGCAGTCATCGTGAGACGCCGACCAAGGTCAAGGGCTCGACACGACTCGAGGCGAAGAAGCAGCGTCGCAACGCCAGTCGCGATGCCGGGCGTCGTCGCCAGAGCGTCACCGAGGTCGAGTTCCAGGCACGCCGCGAGGCCGTCGACCGACAGATTATCGTGCGCTCGACCGACGACCGCATCCAGATCGGCGTGCTCGAAGACGACATTCTGGTCGAGCACTATGCAGCGCACTCACGAGACCTCTCGCTGATCGGCAACGTCTATCTGGGGCGCATCCAGAACGTGCTGCCCAGCATGGAGGCCGCATTCGTCGACATCGGACGCGGCCGCAACGCCGTGCTCTACTCAGGCGAAGTCGACTGGGAGGCTGCCGAGGTCACCGACAAGCAGCGGCGCATCGAGATGGCGCTCAAAGCGGGCGACACCGTGCTGGTGCAGGTCACGAAAGACCCCGTCGGTCACAAGGGCGCCCGTCTGACCAGTCAGATCTCTCTGCCCGGTCGCTACCTGGTGTACGTGCCGGGCGGTTCGATGAGCGGCATCAGTCGCAAGCTGCCCGACAGCGAGCGTTCGCGTCTGAAGAAGACGCTGAAAGAGATTCTGCCTGAGAACGTGGGCGTCATCGTGCGCACCGCTGCTGAGGGTGCGACGAAGGAACAGCTCGAACGGGACGTCACCCGTCTGCAGCAGCAGTGGGAAGAGATCCAGCGCCTGCGCGAGACGCAGCAGGCTCCGGCGCTGTTGCACACCGAGCCGAATCTGCTCATCAAAGTCGTGCGCGACGTCTTCAACGAAGACATCACGAAGATGGTCATCAGCGGCAAAGACGCAGAAGAGACCATTGAGAAGTACCTGCACACGATCGCGCCGGATCTGGTCGATCGCGTCGAGCACTACAGCGGCGACAAAGACATCTTCGACGCCTACCGCATCAACGAGCAGCTGGCGAAGGCGAGCGAGCGCAAGGTCTTCCTGCCGTCGGGCGGCTCGCTGGTGATCGACCGCACCGAGGCCATGACGGTCATCGATGTGAACACCGGCAAGTTCGTCGGCTCCGGAGGCAACCTCGAAGAGACGGTCACGAAGAACAACCTCGAGGCCGCCGAAGAGATCGTGCGACAGCTGCGTCTGCGCGACCTGGGCGGCATCGTGGTGGTCGACTTCATCGACATGGTGCTCGAGTCGAACCGCGATCTGGTGCTGCAGCGTCTGATCGAATGCCTTGGTCGCGATCGCACCAAGCATCAGGTGGCCGAAGTGACCTCGCTGGGTCTGATCCAGATGACCCGCAAGAAGATCGGCATCGGGCTGGCCGAGACGTTCACGCAGCTCGGCGAGAGCTCCGACTCCGGTCAAAGCACGCACAGTTCTCAGAGCGGCAAATCCGGTTCGGCTCGCAAACCTCGCAGCAAGAAGACCCAGGCTGTCAAGCCGGTGAAGAACACCCTGAACGCGAACGTCAAGAACGCCGTCGCCCAGGTCGCCGCCAGCACGATCGCGCAGATCGCCTCTGCTCCGACCGCCGAGGCGTCTGCACCTCTGGTGGCTGCGGGCGATGCGGCAGCGCATGCGCCTGTGCACGAGCATCGTTCTGGCGAGCCAGTCGCCCGTACTTCGCACGCAGAGTCGGGCCTCAGCGCAGCGGAGGGTGCCGCAGCCGCGCCCGCATCCGATCGAATTCGGCCTGCTGCGACGGCACACGAACCCGCAGAGCGTCAAGAGCCCGTCGAGCCGCACCTGCAGGCGAAGTCATTGCAGTCGGCGGAGTCGAGCGAGCATCCGCAGCGACGTTCGGAACCCGCGTCGGCTCGCCGGTCGCGTCGTGCATCGGCTCCGGCAGGGCCGGCGCGCACCGACATCGACCTCGACCTGGATCTGCCGAAGCCGAAGACCCAACCTGCCGCCGAGGCCTCACCGAAACAGCCGGTCGACCGCGACGCCCTGCTGGCAGACGTGCTCGCGCACCTGCCAGAAGGCGCCCGCACGCCGAACGCAGCCAAAGAGACGCGAGGCCAGAGTTTTCGGCAGCGCCCGGGCGGTGAGCGTCAGGACTGAGACACGCGGTCGCGGGTGTTTGACCTGCACACACACAACTGAGTATTATTGAGTGTTGGCTCGGGCTGGTTCTGCCGGCGAGTGAACACAGACTTCAAGACAAAGGATGACACGTGGTTTATGCAATCGTGCGCGCCGGCGGGCGTCAGGAGAAGGTCGAGGTCGGCACTGTCGTGACGGTCGACCGTGTTCAGGCAGATGAGCAGGGCGCTGTGGAGCTTCCCGCTCTGCTGCTGGTCGACGGTGACAAGGTCACCTCGAAGACCGAAGATCTCGCCAAGGTCAAGGTGACCGCCGAGGTGGTCGAAGACCTGCGCGGCCCCAAGATCAACATTCAGCACTTCAAGAACAAGACCGGTTACCGTCGGCGCCTCGGGCACCGCTCTGAGCTGACCAAGCTCAAGATCACCGGCATCAAGTAACAGCGAAAGGCGTCCTCTCATGGCACATAAGAAGGGTGCGAGCTCAACTCGCAACGGTCGCGACTCAAACGCTCAGCGTCTCGGCGTGAAGCGCTTCGGTGGGCAGGAGGTCAACGCCGGCGAGATCATCATTCGTCAGCGTGGCACCCACTTCCACCCCGGCGCCAACGTGGGCCGCGGCAAAGACGACACGCTCTTCGCGCTCGAGACCGGCTCAGTCCAGTTCAGCAGCAAGGGCCGTCGCCGCGTGGTGAGCATTCTCACCGCTGCGGAGTGACATTCCGTTTTTCAGCATGATCGAGGCGGGCTCGCATAGCGAGCTCGCCTCTTTCGCACCTTAAGGAGCACATCACATGGCACTCAGCTTCGTCGACGACGTCGTGCTGCACGTCACAGCAGGTGACGGCGGCGACGGCTGTGCGTCAATTCGCCGCGAGAAGTTCAAACCGCTCGCCGGCCCCGACGGCGGCAACGGGGGTGACGGCGGCAACGTCATCGTCGAATCAGACCCGCAGACCACCACACTGTTGGCCTACCACCGTCGACCGCATCAGCGGGCCGAGAGCGGCGGCTTCGGCATGGGCGACTACCGCGACGGCTATGCCGGGCAGGATCTGATCCTGCCCGTTCCGGTCGGCACGGTCGTGCGCGACGCGGATGGCGAGATGCTCATCGACCTCGACCAGCCGGGCATGCGCTACACGGTGGCGCAGGGCGGCATCGGCGGTCTCGGCAACAACTCGCTCGCCTCGACGAAACGCAAGGCTCCCGGCTTCGCGTTGCTCGGCACTCCGGGCTGGAGCGGCGACGTGCGCCTCGAGCTCAAGACGATGGCCGATGTGGCTCTCGTCGGATACCCGTCAGCAGGCAAGTCGAGCCTGATCGCAGCCATGAGCGCGGCCAAGCCGAAGATCGCGGACTATCCGTTCACGACGCTCGCTCCGAATCTGGGCGTCGTCGAGGCAGGCGATGTGCGGTTCACCGTGGCAGACGTGCCCGGGCTCATCGAAGGGGCCAGCGAAGGCAAGGGGCTGGGCCTCGACTTTCTGCGCCATGTGGAGCGATGCGAGGCACTGGTGCATGTGCTCGACTGCGCCACGATCGAGCCGAATCGGGATCCGATCAGCGACCTCGAAACGATTCTGGCCGAACTCGCGAAGTATCCGGTCGCCGAGGGCAAAACGCCGCTCATCGAGCGCCCGCAGCTTGTCGCGCTCAACAAAGTCGACGTACCTGAGGCCGAAGAGCTCGCCGAGTTCGTCACAGATGATCTTGAGCAGCGGGGATTCCGCGTGTTCCAGGTCTCGGCGGCCACACGCCGCGGGCTGCGCGAGCTCACCTTCGCGATGGCCGGACTGGTCGACGAGGGTCGGGCCGCACAGCGTGCCGAGGCCGAAGCCGAGGCTGAGCAGCCGGAGCGCATCGTGATTCGTCCGCGATCACGTCGTCGTGAGGCCGAGTTCACCATCTCTCGTGAGACCGGCCCGGACGGCGAGTACTTCCGTATTCTCGGTGAGAAGCCGGAACGCTGGATCGCCCAGACGATGTTCGACAATGATGAGGCGGTGGGCTACCTCGCCGACCGGCTGAACCGGTTGGGCATCGAGCAGGAGCTGTTCCGTGCCGGTGCGCGCGCCGGATCGGCCGTGGTCATCGGGCCGGGCAGCAACGAGCGAATCTTCGACTGGGAGCCGTCGATCACCTCCGGCGCCGAGATCGCTGCGCCGCGTGGCGAGGATCTTCGCCTGAGCGATCACTCGCGCCCGACCCGTGCCGAGAAGCGCGTCGAGTACTACGAGCGCATGGATGCCAAGGCCGCTGCCCGAGCCGAACTGCAGGCCGAACGCGAAGCCGGCCTGTGGACGGAGGATCGAGAGCGGACGAGGGCGACCAGTGCATCCGCCGCAGGCTCGACGAACACGACGGATGCCGCAGGCTCGGCCGCTGAGGACACCTCGGACGAAGAAGGAGAGCAGCGGTGAGCAGCGTCATCTCGCAGGCTGGGATTCCCGGCGCCGGGCGCATCGTCGTCAAAGTCGGCTCGTCGTCGATCACCGGTGAGAACGAGCACCAGCTCGGCCATCTGGTGTCGGCGCTGGCGCAGCTGCACGAGGGGGGCGTCGAGGTCGTCCTGGTGTCGTCCGGAGCGATCGCCACCGGGCTGCCGCTGCTGAACCTGAACGGTCGACCCGCCGACCTGGCGACTTCACAGGCAGCGGCTGCCGTGGGTCAGGCACGACTCATGTACCGCTACGAGTCAGTGTTCGACGCCTTCAGCGTGACGACCGCACAGGTGCTGCTCACCGCGAGCGACATCGACGACCGCAGACATCGCCGTCAGGCGCAGCAGACCATCGATCGACTGCTCGATCTGCGTGTGCTGCCCATCATCAATGAGAACGACACCGTCGCGACGCATGAGATTCGCTTCGGAGACAACGATCGGCTGGCGGCGCTCACCGCGGTGCTGGTTCGGGCCGATGCGCTGGTGCTGCTCTCAGACGTCGATGCGCTCTACGACCGCCCGCCGCAGCGCGAGGGCTCGAAGCCCCTGCACTTCGTCGCGCACGACGACGATCTCGAACACATCGAGGTCTCGCCGGTGACGGTCAACGGCGTCGGCACCGGGGGAGCGGTCACGAAGATCGCCTCGGCTCGGGTCGCGACCGAAGCGGGCATCCCGGTGCTGCTCACCTCGACCGAGCACGTCTCGAACGCGCTTTCGGGGCAGTCGATCGGCACATGGTTCGAGGCGCGCCCGGTGCTCGGTCACGAGCTCACCGACACCGGAGCACTGCAGACCATCGAGTCGGTCACCCACGAGCACTGAATGGCGCGTATGTGCTGAGTGTCTGAGGATCTGGACACCTCGCACACATGACGCTCACAGAATTCGCTCAGTATGCTCGAAGCAGTTCTTCGCGAGAACGCCCGGACGACGTATCGTCGGCACTCGCGCGAAGATCCCGGGTTCAGGCCCGGGTGAGAGAGATCGGAGAGCCTGTGAACGAGTCAGCTGCCAGAAGTGAGAAGCACGATGTGACGGTGCTCGTCGTCGACGACGAACCGAACCTGCTTGAGCTCGTCGCTTCAGCCGTGCGCTATGAGGGCCTGAACGTGATGACCTCGCTCAACGGCCGAGGAGCGGTCGATGCTGCCCGCACCACCCGACCCGACGTGGTGATCCTCGATGTGATGCTGCCTGACCTCAGCGGGTTCGAGGTGCTGCGCAAGCTGCACGAGATCGACGAGAGCATCCCGGTGATCTTTCTCACCGCTCGTGACGCGGTCGAAGATCGCATCGCCGGCATCACCGTGGGCGCCGACGACTATCTGACCAAGCCGTTCAACATCGAAGAGCTCATGGCGCGCGTGCGCGGGCTGCTGCGACGCTCGCGGCACTGGGTCGAAGAGGAGCACGACCCCACTGTCGTCGTCGGCGATCTCATGCTGAACGAAGACTCATACGAAGTGACCCGCGGCGGCGACGAGATCAAGCTCACAGCGACCGAGTTCGAACTGCTGCGCTTCTTGATGCGCAATGCCAAGAAGGTCATGTCCAAAACGCAGATACTCGATCACGTCTGGCACTATGACTTCGGCGGAGAGGTCAATGTCGTCGAGCTGTACATCTCGTATCTGCGCAAGAAGATCGACCACGGGCGCGAGCCGATGATCCACACCGTTCGAGGCGTCGGATACGTGCTGAAGCCTGCGGTATGACCGATCGCGAGGGCCCGCGCACCTCGCACCAGCGTGCTGCGAGGCCCGGCGCCTACCGTCGCAAGAGGCGAGGCCTGCTGCGGCACTGGCGGCTGCTGCCGCTGAGCAAGACACTGCCGATCATGCTCGCTGCGCTGCTGTTCTCGAGCGTGGCCCTAATCGCGACCGTCACCACGTCTGCGCTGAACACCTCGCTGTACGGGCAGCTCAACACCGAGCTGAGTCTCGCGACCGAGCGTGCCCGCGCCACTGATGTGGCGAAAGGGGATGCCGTAGTGCGGCCCGATGACCCGGTTCCGCCAGGCCTCGACGTGCGCACGCAGCGGGCGCACACCATCATCGTCGACCTGCGGCAGGGATCTCTCAGAGCCGGCTACATCGACGACGGCGAGACCCCGACCTTCCACCAGCTCGACTCCGATCAGGTCGCGATGCTGCTGAAGGTGCCGGTCGACGGCGGTTTCTACGACGTGCCGCTGCCCGATCTCGGCACCTACCGTGCCGTCGCGATCAACGACCGAACCGGTGCTCGACAGGTCGTCGCCATCTCACAGGAGGCCGTCGCCAATACGATCACGCAGTACATGGTCGTGCAGATGGTCGTGATCGCGCTGGCCGGCATCGGCGCGCTGCTGCTCGGCTGGATGCTCATGCGCCGCGCACTGCATCCGCTCGAGGTCGTCGCACGAACCGCACAGAGCGTTGCCGGGCGCGAACTCGCCACCGGAGACGCGGCGCTGACCGAGCGCATTCCCGAGATCTTCGTCGACGACGTGACCGAGGTGGGTCGCGTGGCGGGCAGTTTCAACCGCATGCTCACACACATCGACGACGCCTTCCGCGTGCGACGGGCCAGCGAGACGAAGCTGCGCCGTTTCGTCGCAGACGCCAGCCATGAGCTGCGCACGCCGCTCGCATCGATTCGCGGCTACACGCAGCTCGTGCTGCGCGATGCCGACACGCTGCCGCCCCATGCGGCCGAGCAGCTGGGTCGCGTGCGCAGCGAGTCCGAGCGCATGTCTGACCTGGTCGAAGACCTGCTGCTGCTCGCCCGTCTGGACAACGAGCCGGTGATCGAGCGTGAAGAGGTCGACCTGCGAGGGCTGCTGATCGACGCCGTGGCAGACGCGCACGCCGCGGGCCCGAACCACCACTGGCAGCTCGACCTCGACGCCAGCCAGCCGCTCGAGGTGCTGGGAGACGAGAACAGCCTGCGTCAGGTGCTGGTCAACCTGCTCGCGAACTCCCGCACACACACGCCGGCCGGCACGAACGTGGTGCTCGGCGCTGCGATCGTCGGCGACGACGTGCGCATCCAAGTGCGCGACGACGGCCAGGGCATTCCGGAACAGATGGTCGACACGATCTTCGACCGCTTCGTCAAAGCTGACGACTCCCGCACCCCGGGGCAGGGGTCGACCGGGCTCGGACTCTCGATCGTGCAGGCGCTGGTTCATGCACACGGCGGCAGCGTCTCGGTCGCGTCGACTCCGCAGCGCTTCGATGACGACGGCAGGCCATTGGAGGGCGACCACGGAACGACATTCACCGTGCTGCTGCCGAGACTGCAGCATCCACAGCAGGACGACGAGACCGGTGCCCAGAACGACGCGGACGATCCGAACGCGAATCGCGCCTGATCGTGTCGGCGCCGTGTCATAGACTGTGAGGCATGTCAGCAGATCACTCACGCGACGATCGTTCACCGCTCACCGGCGAGGCGGCTCTTGCCGCTCTGCGGCCGCGTCTGCAGGCAGCGAAGCAGGCCGGGCGCTCGCTCGCCACACGCACCTCGGGCGTCAAAGATGCAGCGCTTGAGGCGATCGCCCAGGCGCTCGTCGACAACGAGTCGCGCATTCTCGAGGCCAACGCGCGCGATCTCGATCGTGCGGTCGAGACGGGGCTGTCGTTGCCCATGCACGACCGACTGCGCCTCGATCATGACCGCATTGCAGCGCTCGCCGACGCCGTGCGCGTCGTGGTGGGGCTGACCGACCCGATCGGCACGCTCGTGCGCGGTCATCGGCTGCCGAACGGTGTGCGCATCGAACAGGTTCGTGTGCCTTTCGGCGTGCTGGGCGTGATCTACGAGGCACGTCCGAACGTCACGGTCGACATCGCCGCCCTCGCGATCAAGAGCGGCAACGCCGTGGCGCTGCGCGGCGGCTCGGCTGCGTATGACACCAATGACGTGCTGGTGCAGGTGCTGCGTGAGGCGATCGCCTCGGTCGGGCTGCCGGCGGATGCCGTGGTGAGCGTCGACGACCACGGTCGCGCGGGCGCTGACGCACTGATGCATGCGCGTGGGCTGATCGACGTACTGATTCCGCGCGGCGGCAAGGCGCTGATCCAGCGGGTGGTGCAGACGTCGACCGTGCCGGTGATCGAGACCGGTGACGGCAACGTGCACGTCTATCTCGATGCGAGTGCCGATCTGCAGCATGCGGTCGACATCGTGGTGAACGCGAAGACCCAACGCGTGAGTGTGTGCAACGCCGCCGAGACGGTACTCGTGCATCGTGACGCGGCCGAACGAGTGCTTCCCGCCGTGCTGACCGCACTGCACGACAGAGACGTGACGATTCACGGAGACGAGGCCGTTCAGGCGATCGACTCCTCGGTCGTTCCCGCGACCGAAGCCGATTGGCAGACGGAGTACCTCGCACTCGAGCTGGCGGTGCACGTCGTCGATTCGATCGACGAGGCGATCGAGCACATCAATCACTTCTCGACGCACCACACCGAGTCGATCATCACCGAAGACTATGCGAACGCCGAGCGCTTTCTCGCCGAGGTGGACTCGGCTGTGGTCATGGTCAACACCTCGACCCGTTTCACCGACGGCGGCCAGTTCGGGTTCGGCGCCGAGGTCGGCATCTCGACACAGAAGCTGCATGCGCGCGGGCCGATGGGCCTGCCCGAGCTCACCACCACGAAGTGGATGGTGCGCGGCGAGGGCCAGATCAGACACTGACCGCTGACTGGCGCGGGGCGGGCACGCTGGCGCGTGTGTACTGAAGTGGTCGCGTGATCCTCTATCATGGGGTGAGTAGTCAGAAGATGAGGACACAATGCTTGCAACTGCCGTGAACGTACTTGCCGCTGAATCAGTGGAGCACTCGATGCCGATGCCTCCGTGGGGCTTCGCACTGGTCGCCGCTGTGGTCTTCATCCTGCTCGGGCTCATCGTGTTCAGCTACCGTGACGTCAACAACCGGCATCACGATGAGGTCGTTCCGCCGCTTCCCGAGCTGGCCGCCGGTTCAGAGGCGCACCAGGGGCACTGAGCTCCGCCAGTCGCGTGCACACACAGACCACCCCGCATCGGCGTCGACGTATCGGCGTCATGGGCGGTACCTTCGATCCGATTCACCACGGCCACTTAGTGGCTGCCAGCGAGGTGGCGAACGCGTTCGACCTCGACGAAGTGGTGTTCGTACCCACCGGCCAGCCGTGGATGAAAGCTGATCGCCGGGTCACCGGTGCCGACCAGCGTTACCTGATGACGGTGATCGCCACAGCATCCAACCCCAGGTTCACCGTGAGCCGAGTCGACATCGATCGAGCGGGCCCCACCTATACGATTGACACCCTTCGCGACCTGCATCGTCTGCGCCCCGAGGCCGAGCTCTTCTTCATTTCTGGGGCCGATGCCATCGCCCAGATTTTGACGTGGAAAGACAGCGAAGAGCTCTGGAAGCTCGCGCATTTCGTCGCGGTCAGCAGGCCCGGGCATCCGCTCTCACTTTCGAGCCTGCCGCATGACGACGTAAGCTTGTTAGAGATACCTGCGCTTGCGATATCGTCGACAGACTGTCGACGGCGTGCGCGCCGTGGTCAGCCCGTGTGGTACTTGGTGCCAGACGGCGTTGTCCAGTACATCAGTAAATACGGACTGTATCGGGATGAGGACTAAGTGGCCGAAGAACATCAGCTGACGCGGCGAGAGCTGCGTGCACGAGAGCGCGCGGCTCAGCTGGCTGCCTCCGAGGCCGCAGCGGCAAAGACTCCGAGCGACGCATCGAAGACTTCCGGCGATGCAAAGAAGAAGCAGACAGCAGCCGGTTCAGGGCAGGGTGCTGCCTCGAAGGCGCAGCAGTCGGCACAGAGCACTGCTGCCGACGGGCAGTCGAAACGAGCGCATCATCGGCACGGCGCCCCGGCAGCGGCGGCACAGTCGACTCCTGCTCAGCGCCCGGCATCGGCTCAGCGTCCGGCACCTGTTCAGCGTCCGGCAGTGGCGAAGAAGTCGGCTCCGCAGCCTGCTCCTGCCACATCGGCAGGTCCGGCCTTCGTGAAGTCGGCGGCGCCCGCTCAGGCGAAGCCCACCCCGAAGCCGGCTGAGAAGCCGGCGGCAGAACGGCCTGCTGCAAAACCGGTTGGCGGCCCCTCGTCGACGCCGGGCAGCTCGCAGGTGACGCCTGCAGCGAAACCGGCCGCGGCGTCCCCGACGCCGTCGACGCCGGAACCTCGTCGCCGGCGGCCGCTGCTGGCCGATGCACCGGTGGCCTCATCGAAGCCTCGCGCAGCGGCTCCGACCCCGTCGGTGACGAAGTCCGCAGCTCAGCCGAGCCAACCGGCGAAGGCTGAGAGCACTCCGGTGATCATCACGCCGGCGACGTCTGACAGCGACGTCGACGCCAGGATCGCCCCCAACAAGCCGACCATCACGACCGGGCCAGCAACGGCCAGCGTGCTTGTGCTGCCGAGCACACCCGAGCAGAACAGCCTCGCGCTGCCGCTCGACTCGACCGGTGATGTGCTGATCACGACCGGTTCGATCACACTGCCGCAGCTGACCACCGACACCGGTGTCATCCCGGCGGCGTACGAGAAAGATCGCGGCGACCCGCTGGCCGACACCAGCGACTCGGTGCCGGTGACTGACGAGACTCGGCCGGTGTCTGCCGTCGAGACGGTGCGTCGCTACGAGACCGACCGCATTCTTCCCGAGAACTCACAGCACGATCGCATGAACAAGCTGTCGATCGGTCTGCTGATCGGTGCCGGCGTGCTGCTCATCGCCGCCACCGTGTTCGTGCTGCTGCGGATCTTCGGCGCATGACGGCCACCGCAGAGGCGAAACGCCTGGCACAGATCGCCGCTCAGGCCGCGCTCGACTTGAACGGGCACGACATCGTCGCGCTCGACGTCTCGGGCACGAATCCGTTCGCAGACATCTTCGTGGTCGTCACCGGATCGAGCGACCGTAACGTGGTCGCCATCGCCGACGCTGTGCAGGATGCCATGGTCGAGAACGGCGTGAAGATGCGAGGCCGCGAGGGGCGCGAGCTGGGGGAGTGGGTGCTGCAGAACTTCGGCGATGTGGTCGTGCACACCTTCCAGGAAGAGTCGCGCGACTTCTATGCCCTGGAACGCATCTGGAACACGGCGCCGGTGGTCGAGCTTGACCTGCACGATGGTGTGGAGAGCACCTCTGCGCGCTGAATCGGGTGCGAACCTCGTGACTCCGGCTGACGACGCTGATGCGCCAGAGCAGGGTGCCTTTCGTCGCTGGCTGGGGCGGCATCCTCGGATGCTGCGCATCTGGCGGGCGGGTGTCGCGTGCGTCGGCGGGTGCGTGCTGGCCCTCGGCATCGTGCTGCTGCCGCTGCCCGGCCCCGGCTGGATCGTGATCTTCTTCGGCCTCGGTATTCTCGCGACGGAGTTCGCCTGGGCTGCGAAGGCCCTGAAACCACTGAAGAGGTTCTGGGTGTGGCTCAGCGCACGGATGGAGCGCCGGCGCGAGCGGCGTCGTGGATAGTTTGACAGTGCTGTGGTGAACAGTGCCGCAGCAGGGAGCTGTCTGCTCGGGCTGGGTTCGTGCCTCAGCCTGAACGGACTTGTCGATCTCGGGTTGCAATCTTCAAGCAGTTCAGTCTAAGATTATCGAGTTGGCTGAAACGCCGTAAGGTGTTTTGAAGCTCCGAAAGGGGCCTGTGGCGCAGCTGGTAGCGCACCTGCATGGCATGCAGGGGGTCAGGGGTTCGAGTCCCCTCAGGTCCACACGAGATGGTTGAGACATCGCTCGTAACATTAGAAATCCCGCCAGGTGCAACTGGCGGGATTTCTGCGTTGAGGGGCTGATCTGTGCGCAGTGTTTTGCAGGCACCGTGCTCTGCGCGCGATGTAGTGCTGTGTACTGTGGCGACTTTCAGCATGAGGGCGCATCAGGTTTTGACTCTGTGCTGATGAGTCTTTGTGCCGGTGCACGGATCCGCTCGGATGTACATGGTTTTGTCGAGATCAGCTGAGGTTGAGCGGAACGGTGCCGCGCTCGACAAATCCGTGTTGCACTGAAGCAAGTAGGGCGGTGCCGCGTTCGACCAATTAGAGGTGGGCAGTGCTGCCCGGCGGCTGTTTGAGTACTGTTTGTCCTCCACCAGTACCGGGACTGAGTGCTGCAGCACCAGTGCTCCTGCATCAGTGCTGCAGCACCCTCGCACCAGCCCAGGCAGTATGAGCACTGCCGCGGCAGCGCACCGACCGCTCACTCCGGCGCGGAGTACCGTGCGATCTTGAAATCTGTCGCCTCGCGGGCGAGCTCCAGCTCGGCGATCTGGCGTTCGATGCGGTCTCGTTGATCGAGCATGATCTGTCTGCGCTCAGGAATCGTCGCGTCGCCCTGCTCGAGCAGGGAGACCACTACGGCCAGACCGCAGAAGCTGGGATAGTGTTGGTTCCAGCCTGATCCTGCACACAGAGCACAACATCCAGCCGCGCCCACCCCACGACTGAAAGCAGACCGCATGACTGACACCGCGCATCCCCAGAACGATTCGACGCCTGACGAGACGCGCTCGAGACTCTTCATCGGGGGCGCCGCGCGCGCGACCGACGAGACGACGGCCATCATCGATCCGGCGAGGCCGAGCCATATTGTCGGCCATGCGGCGGCGGCATCGCCAGCAGACGTGGCAGACGCCGTTGCCGCTGCGAAAGGGGCGTTCGCGCAGTGGTCGGCGCTGACCCCGCAGCAGCGCGCCGACCTGATGACCGAGGCCGTCGCAGACATCGCGGCAGACCGAGATGCGGATGCCGCGCTGCTGTCGCGAGAGAACGGCAAGATCGTGGCCGAGGCGTGGGTCGACGCGCTCGTCTTCGAGCTGCGCTGGCGACTGGCGCTCACGCTGGTCGACCAGGTCGATGCCGATGTCGTGCTGCGCCCCGAACCCGGCATCCCGGTCGAGACGACGGTGACTTATCAGCCGCTCGGTGTGGCCACGGTGATCGTGCCGTTCAACTGGCCGCTGGCGATTCTCGCGGCATCGCTGCCGTACGCGCTGCTGGCCGGCAACACAGTGATCGTGAAGCCGCCGCTGACTGCTCCGCTGGCGACGGCGCAGCTCGTGCAGCGGGTGGCCGAGCGTCTGCCCGCAGGCGTGCTGAATGTCGTGACCGGGCCGGACGCGAACATGACGGGACTGATTCGCAACGAGGATGTCGCGAAGGTCTGCTTCACCGGGAGCGTGGGCGGCGGTCGTCGCATGATGGAGCTCGCGGCGCCGACGCTGACCCGTGTGACGCTGGAGCTCGGCGGCAACGATGCGGCGATCGTGTTCGATGACGCTCTGCTCGACGAGGAGCACTTGGACCGGCTCTTCCACGCGGTGTTCGACTCGACCGGACAGATCTGCATGAACGCCAAGCGCATCTACGTGCACCGGTCGCGCCTCGACGAGCTGGTGGCCGGGCTCTCTGCGCGGCTCGACCATGTGGTGCTCGGCGACGGTGCCGACCCGAAGACGACGATGGGGCCGCTGCATTCGGCGGAACAGAAGAGGTTCGTCGACGGGCTGATCGCCGAGGCGAAAACGTCAGGAGCCGACGTGCGCGAGTTCGGCGAGCTGCCTGGCGGCGATCTTGCGGCGGGCAACTTCGTGCGGCCGGCGATCGTGGTCGAACCCGATGCGGGTCTGCGCGTGGTCACCGAAGAGCAGTTCGGACCGGTGATCCCGGTGATGGCGTTCGACGACGAGGCGGATGCGGTGCGCCTTGCCAACGACAGCTGGGCGGCCCTGGGCGGCTCGGTCTGGACGATGGATGCGGCGCGGGCTCGGCGGGTCGCCGGCCAGCTGGTCTGCGGGTATGTATGGATCAACGACCACGGTGCGAACCGGCTCGATCTGCGGGCGCCGTTCGGCGGACTCAAGTCGTCGGGCATGGGGCGTGAGCAGGGGCTCGACGGGCTGCGTGACTTCCAGGATGCGCGGGCGGTCGCGGTGCTGGATTCTGAGGTGCTCGCCGGATAGGAGGTGGCGGGGACGGCCCGGTCGAAGCGCGCAGCCTTGCCATAGATCGCCCTCAGGTTCGCGGAAGATGAGCCGGCCAGTGTCGAGGAGCTGACCTCACGTGAAGGAATATGTGACTGACTGAGTCGCTCCGAGAGCATTCGTCAGGCTCTGGCAGGATTCGCTGCATGAATCTCATGGTCTGGCGCGAAAATATGCTCTCGGGTCATGGCGCCCACATGCTCTGAGGTTGGTTCGCGTGCTGGGAGGAGCGATCGCCTTGTGCACGGCTCTGCCCAGACGTGCGCGGCTCTGCCCAGATGTACACCGTTCCGCTGAGATGTGCACGGTTCCGCTCAGAACAGCCTGATTTCAGCGGAACCGTGTACATCTCAGCGAATTTGTGCTTCATGGCAGACAGATCAGGTCACTGGTGCAGTGCTGAACCTCGACCGAAGACCAGTATCGGCCGACCTGCGACCTCGCCGAGTTCGTGAAGGCTTGTGGCGGTACCTGCAGATTCCCTGGATGCGAGGCTGCGGCACACGACTGTGCGGTCGACCAGACGGGGAACTGGGAATGGGGCGGCCCCACCAACCCGGATGACCTCGACTATCTGTGCCGTCGGCACCCCGCTCAAACTTCAGAGCCACTGGAAGGTCAAGCAGATCGGTGGCGCGAGGCTGCACTGGATGAGTCCGACCGGTGCAGGCAGAGTGACGAGGCCAAGAGGCAATGACGACCCGTTGTTGTGACCGTTCCTGCCGGTTTCACCACGCTTGTAGGTAGGTCTGCTAGGTTCGACCTGCTGGGCCGATTTTGCAGATCTCACAGGTTCGACCTGTTGAGTCGTTGTATCAGACCCGCCAGGTTCGTCCCTTTGACCGCTCCAGTGGATCAGACCGGTCAGGAGGCTCGCGCTGAGACTTGCTCGCGTTAAAATCCGCCTGCCGTGAGATCTTGCTCGCGCTGAGAATCGCTCGCGCTGAGAGCTACCGATCCTGCGGAAAGCCCCAGACCTCGTCGGCGATCTTCGTGATCTCGCGGAGCTTCGCCCACTGCTGTTCCTCGGTGAGCACGTTGCCCTCTTCGGTCGAGGCGAAGCCGCACTGCGGGCTCAGGGCGAGCTGATCGAGCGGGGCGAATTCCGCCGCCTCGCGAATACGCGCGCGCACGGCATCCGCCGGTTCGAGGTCGCCCGACTTCGACGTGACCAGCCCGAGCACGACCCGGCGACCGTCATGGGGCAGAAAGCGCAGCGGCTCGAAGCCGCCGGCACGATCGGAGTCGTACTCCAGGAAGAAGCCGTCGTAGTCGACCTGGCCGAGCAGGTACGGGGCGACCGGCTCGTAGCCGCCCGACGAGATCCACGTCGAACGGAAGTTGCCACGACAGACGTGCGTGGTGATCGTCATGTCGTCAGGGCGGTCGCGAACGATGTCGTTCAGCAGATCGGCGTAGGCCTGAGCGATGTTCTCGGTGTCGAGTCCGCGCTCGCGGGCACGCTCCAGTTCCAGATCAGAGCACAGATACGCCCATGCGGTGTCGTCGAACTGCAGGTAGCGGCACCCCGCAGCGTGGAAGGCACGGACGGCATCCCGCCACGTCTGAGCCAGATCGGCGAACAGCGAAGCCCGGTCGGGGTAGACGCTGTGGTCGATGCTCTCGGGGGCCAGACGAAAGTGCATGACGGTCGGCGCCGGGATGCACTGCTTGGCCGTGACCGTGGTGTGGTCGCGAACGAAGCGGAAGTGCTCGAGCATGGGGTGGTCGTCGGGAAAGCTCACCTTGCCGGTGATGTGCACGGCATGCGGCTTCGGCGCCGTGCCGTGAAAGGCCATGCCGCTGTCCTCTTCGACGATCTCGACGCCATTGAGCCCGCCGAAGAAGTCGAAGTGCCAGAAGGCGCGACGGAACTCGCCGTCGGTCACCGCCTGCAGACCGACCTCCTCCTGCTTGGCGATGACGCGTGCGATCTGCTCGTCTTCGACGGCACGCAGAGCGGCGGCGTCGATCTCACCGCGGGCGAAGCGGTCGCGGGCCTCGTGGACGGCCGGCGGACGAAGCAGACTGCCGACCTGGTCGGCACGAAAGGGGATGCTGTGCGAGGTTGTCATAGGTTCAGTTCTATCAGTTCGGCGGCCGCTGAGGGCTTCTGGCGGCGCCGGACCACGGCCTGTCGTGGTCAGTCGGTATCCTTGAGTGGCAGCCGTACGAGCGCCGTCTATCGAAAGGCACGAACCGCATGACCGAGGGAATGATCGACCACCAGACCGATCTGCAGTACGTCTCGACACGAGGGGGCATGCAGCCCGCGACGTTCACCGAGGTGCTGCTCGACGGTCTCGCCCCCGACGGCGGTCTCGTGGTGCCGCAGACGATTCCCCAGGTGAGCGCCGAGCAGCGCGAGTCATGGCGTTCGCTGACCTACCCGCAGCTCGCGGCGAAGGTGATCGCCCTCTACGCGACCGACATCCCGACGGCCGACCTTGAAGTGCTCACTGCCAGGGCCTACAGCCCCGAGCGTTTTCCCGACCCCGTCGTGCCGCTGACGCCGCTGGACGATCGCACGGTACTGGTCGGGCTGTCGCAGGGGCCGACCATGGCCTTCAAAGACCTGGCGATGCAGTTTCTCGGCGAGGCGATGCCCTATGTGCTGGCTCGTCGAGGCCGTCGCCTCAACATTCTGGGCGCTACGTCGGGAGATACCGGCTCAGCAGCCGAGCATGCGTTCCGCGGCAAGCCCGGCATCAGCGTGTTCATGCTCTCGCCACAGGGCCGTATGAGCGATGTGCAGCGTGCGCAGATGTACTCGATCACCGACGACAACGTGCACAACATCGCCATCGACGGAGTCTTCGACGACTGCCAGAACATCGTGAAGGCGATCAACGGCGATGCGCAGTTCAAGGCCGACCAGGCCATCGGCGCCGTCAACTCGATCAACTTCGGCCGAATCAGCGCACAGATCGTGTACTACTTCTGGGCGTGGCTGCGTGCGACGGATGCGGTGGCCGAGTCCGACCGACCCGAGGCGATGCTCTCGGTGGCCGTGCCGTCGGGCAACTTCGGCAACATCTACGCGGGTCACCTCTCGCGCAGCATGGGGCTGCCGATCGACCGTCTGATCCTCGCCACCAACGAGAACAACGTGCTCGACGACTTCTTCCGCACCGGTGTGTACGTGCCGCGTTCGCGCGAAGAGACGCTAGCCACGTCGAGCCCCTCGATGGACATCTCGAAGGCCTCGAACCTCGAACGCTTCATCTGGGAGCTGCTGGGCACAGACGCATTCCCCGAGCGCTGGGCCGAGCTGCAGCGCACCGGTCGCCTCGACCTCAGCGCCGAGCTGCCGCGCCTACACGCCGAATTCGGCTTCATCAGCGGAACCAGCACCCATGCTGACCGGCTCGCGAGCATCCGATCGACCTATGAGCACAGCGGCGTCGTCATCGACCCGCACACCGCTGACGGGGTCACGGTGGCGCATGAACTCGATGTGCCCGGCCTGACCCTGGTGCTTGAGACGGCGCTGCCGGCCAAGTTCAGCGACACGGTGCACGAGGCGCTGGGCGATGACGTCGACGTGATCTCGCCCGCCGTGCGTGAGCTGCTGCAGCAGCCTCAACACGTCGTCGATCTGCCAGATGATGTGGATGCCGTGCGTGCGTACCTCGAGGAGCACGCGCTGACGGCGCAGGTCTGAGTCTGCGGAGCTGACGGCGCGCGGTCTGTACCAGCGGAGCTTACTTACCAGGTGAACTAAACTGGGGTCATGACGACTCTGGTGTGGTTTCGAGACGATCTGCGGGTGAAGGACAACCCGGCGCTGCTGCAGGCGTCTCGTGACCCGGAGGGCGTCGTCTGCGTCTACCTGCTCGATGAGCATAGTCCAGAGACCCGCGCATTGGGCGGAGCGGCGAAGTGGTGGCTGCACCAGTCTCTGATGCGACTCAGCGAGCGGCTGGCCGAGCTCGGTGCGCCGCTGCTGCTCGAGCGCGGAGCCGCCCGTGTAGTGATTCCGCGTCTCATCTGGGGAGCTGGTGCTGGTGCAGGCGCACACGCTGAGGTCGGTGTGCCTGTCGAGTCTGGTGCGCACACAGAAGGTGGCGCGAACGTCGCCACCGGGGCGACGCAGATCACCCGGGTGGTCTGGAACCGGCGGTACGGACCAGAGAAGGCGATCGACGCCGATCTGAAGCTCCGGCTGCGCAACGCAGGCGTCGCCGTGCAGTCGTTCGCTGCGAATCTGCTGCACGAACCCTGGACCGTGCAGACGAAGGCTGGGGGAGCGTACAAAGTCTATTCGCCCTTCTGGCGAGCCTGCGGGGAACTGCCCGTTCGCGCTCCGGTGCCGGCGCCCGACCATCTCACGCCTGCATCCGTCGAACTGCCGACGCTAGGCGGAGGGCGTGAGCCGAGTGCCAGCTCTGCCAGCTCTGCCAGCCCTGCCAGCCCTGCCAGCTCGGCCGCCGAGACGTTCTCGACGACGCTTGCGAGCTGGAACCTACGGCCGAGTGCTCCCGACTGGTCAGCGGGTCTCGCGGATCGATGGACACCGGGAGAGGACGCGGCCCATCGACGGCTGGCGATCTTTCTGGGCGAGGAAGCGTCGCATGCTGCGCCGGGAAGTGCACAGAGACCTGCGCCGATCGACGAGTATGCCGAGCACCGTGACGAACCTGCCGACGACGACGCGGTCTCGGGGCTCTCGCCACACCTGCGGTGGGGAGAGATCAGCCCGGCAACGGTATGTCGCCAGGCCATCGCGAGCGGTCGGTCCGTCGGGACGTTCCTGAGCGAGCTCGGCTGGCGGGAGTTCGCCTGGCACACGCTCTTTCAGCATCCCGATCTGGCGACGACTAACCTCGACCGGCGATTCGATGCGTTTCCGTGGCGAGCCGGAGCGGGGCAGGCCGCGGGTGTCGCGATGTCTGCCGCAGAGAACTCTGAGCTGCGGGCCTGGCAGCAGGGCCGCACGGGAGAGCCGCTCGTCGACGCCGGTATGCGCGAGCTCTGGCAGACCGGCGTCATGCACAATCGCGTGCGCATGGTGGCGGCGTCGTATCTGGTGAAGAACCTGATGATCGACTGGCGGGTTGGGGAACGCTGGTTCTGGGACACGCTCGTCGACGCGGATGCCGCGAGCAACCCCTTCAACTGGCAGTGGGTTGCCGGGTGCGGGGCGGATGCTGCGCCCTACTTCCGCATTTTCAACCCCGAGACCCAGCGGCGTCGGTTCGACCCGCAGGGAGAGTATGTCGACCGGTGGCAGGCGAGGCAGCCCGGGATCGAGCCGCTGGTCGACCTGCGCGCGAGTCGTGCGCGTGCGCTCGCAGCCTATGCCGAACTCACGCGGGCGCCTCGGTGACACCAGTGATAAAGGTGACGGTGACGCGCCCGGCCGCGAGCAGAGCTGCGTCAGAGCCGGCGATCGGCAGATAGCCCGGGGCTCTGCGATGCGGAGCGCCGGTGACGAGTGCTCTCTGCGAGATCGATTGTTCGTACTGAGAGATCGACTGTTCTATCTGCTGACATTCTGGGCGCGCAAACTTGCCTGGAGGGTATCGAAATGCGCCAAAACATGAGTACACTCAGAAATGAGCAGGCTCACCAGGACTCCTGAGGAGTCTGCGTGTACAAGAGGTGTCGGCTGCGCAGATCCTGGAGGTGGGAAATGACGGTGACCAAAAGCGAAGGTCGAGTCGCCCGTCGCAAACGAGAGACGCTCGGGCGCATCATACACGCGGCCGCAGAGCTCTTCGACGCACAGGGCTTCGACGCCACGACGACCCAGCAGATCTCCGAGCGTGTCGACATCGCCGCAGGCACGCTGTTCCGCTATGCGGCCACCAAGCCGGAGCTGCTGCTGCTCGTATACAACGAGCGGCTGCGCGAGGCCTTGGCCGCAGCAGAGCGCGCCATGGACGCAGAGGCTGAGACGACGGAGGCTCTTCTCGCCTACGCCGTGTGCATTCTGCGGGCGGCCGCAGACCAGCCACGCAACACCGCGCTCTTCCAGCGTGAGCTCATCTTCGCCGATGCCGACGAGCCATACCGTGCCGAAGGTCTCGCACTCGTCGAAGAGATGGAGCACCGTCTCTGCGATCGTCTGATGGCCGATCTCGACGACCAGATCAGAGCGGGCGACGCCGAGCTGTCGGCCACGGCATCCGCCTGCCTTCAGCCGGTCGCCCTGCAGGCTGCCCGCAGCATCTTCGCCGATCTGCACGTGCTGCTGATCCAGCCGCACCGCGCCAGTGACGCGCTGAACAACGACTTCGCCGATCTGCGACTACAGGTGGCCATGATCGTCGACGGGCTCCGCGTGCGCGCCGCCGAGATCTGCTCCTCGACCCCGGTCAGCACGATCGACGTCAAGACCAACGACCCAAAGAAAACCCGAAAGGAACCATCATGACCAGCAACATCACCAACGTCACCGTGCTCGGCACCGGCGTGCTCGGATCGCAGATCGCCTTCCAGAGCGCCTACGCCGGGTTCACCGTGACCGCCTATGACATCAGCGACGAGATTCTCGAGCACGCAAAGGCGCGATTCGCCGGCCTCGCCAAGGTGTACCAGCAGCAGGTCGACGGGGCAACGGAGGCCCGGACCGATGCGGCTCTGTCTCGTCTGGGCGTGAGCAGCGATCTCGCGGCCGCGGTGGCCGACGCAGATCTGGTCATCGAGGCCGTGCCCGAGGCCGTGGCGATCAAGCGTGACACCTATCAGAAGCTGAGCGCCGCGGCACCGGCGAAGACCATCTTCGCGACGAACTCGTCGACCTTGCTGCCAAGCGACATCGTGAGCGCGACCGACCGTCCCGACCGCTTTCTCGCCCTGCACTTCGCCAACGAGATCTGGCTGCACAACACGGCCGAGGTCATGGGCACTGAACAGACCTCGTCTGAGGTCTTCGACCGAGTTGTCGCCTACGCCAAAGAGATGGGCATGGTGCCGGTCCCGCTGCACAAAGAGAAGTCAGGGTACGTGCTGAACTCGCTGCTCGTGCCGCTGCTCGACGCAGCGCTCGAACTGGTCGTCTTCGGGTACTCCGAGCCCGCTGATGTCGACAACGTCTGGCGGATCGGAACCGGCGCGCCGATGGGCCCCTTCCAGATTCTCGATGTGGTGGGTCTGAACACTCCGTACAACATCATGGCGCATGGCGACGAGCGCAAGCAGCAGATCGCCGCCTGGCTGAAAGAGAACTACCTCGATCAGGGCAAGCTCGGACGGGCCTCGGGGGAGGGGTTCTACTCCTATGACCAGGCGGAGTGACGCCTGAACTTGGTGCCGGTGATGCGTCTTGCCGGGCCCAGGTCCACGGTCGAAATATCGAGGTGAGTATACTTTTCCCAGCAATCACTCGACGAGATGAACCTCTCGACGGTGCCTACGGCCCGGCGAGAAGACGGAGGCACTGATGGTCTGCGACCATGCGACCAGAATCGACCAGCACTCTGGTGAGTCTGGGGGTCGCAGGCCATGGGGCGTGCTCACGGCATTCGCGATGGCGTTCTTCACGCTGTTCGCCCTGCTGCTGCCCGGAGTGTCGTCCGCTCACGCCGATGAGAACCCGAGCGGCGACGGCGCCGTCGCGGGCCGCACCTTCCGGGTCGCGACCGACACGACCTTCGCGCCCTTCGAGTTCCGCGACTCATCGGGGCAGATGGTCGGCATCGACATGGATCTCATGCGCGAAATCGCCAAGCGCGAGGGCTTCGACGTCGAGATCCAGTCGCTCGGCTTCAACGCGGCACTGCAGGCGCTGTCGTCAAACCAGGTCGATGCGGTGATCGCCGGCATGTCGATCACCGACCAGCGCAAGCAGGTCTATGACTTCACCGACCCGTACTTCCAGAGTGGAGTGCAGATGGCTGTCGCCAAGAACAACGAAGACGTGCACTCCTACGAAGACCTGCGGGGCAGGACCGTCGCGGTCAAGACCGGTTCCGAAGGCGAGGCCTACGCCAAGTCGATTCAAGAACAGTACGGTTTCAAGATCGACGGCGTCGATCAGTCGGCGACCATGTACGAGAAAGTCAAGTCGGGCAATGCCGTTGCCGTCATCGACGACTATCCAGTGCTGGCCTACGGCATCGCCCAGAACAACGGGCTGAAGACGGTGACAGACAAGGTGCCCGGCGGCGACTACGGCGTCGCGGTGAACAAGGGCATGAACGCCGACTTCGTCGACGCGTTCAACCGAGGACTCGCCTCGATCAGGCAGGACGGCGAGTACCAGCGCATCATCGACCACTATCTTGCCGACCCCGAGGCGAACGCCGCCGGCCAGGGCGGGCTGCTGCAGCTCGCCAAGCAGGCGTTCCCCGCTCTGATGCTCGGTCTGCGCAACACGGTGATCATCACGCTGATCTCGTTCGCCGTGGCTATGGTACTCGGCTTCGGCTTCGGCCTGATGCGCGTCGGCACCAGCCGCGTGCTCGACTGGATCGCCAAAATCTTCGTCGGCGTCTTCCGCGGCACCCCGCTGCTGGTCTGGGCGTTCTTCTTCTACTTCGGCGTTCCACAGCTGATCGGGCATCCCGTGAACATCTGGGTTGCCGGCGTGCTCACTCTGGCGCTGAACTCGGGAGCATACATCACCGAGATCATCCGCGGAGCGGTGGGGTCAGTCGACTCCGGCCAGCTCGAGGCGGCCCGGTCGCTCGGCCTGGGCTACAGCAAGTCGATGCAGCGCGTCGTGCTGCCGCAGGCCGTCAAGATCGCCACACCGTCGCTGATCAATCAGCTCGTGATCATGGTGAAAGACTCGTCGCTGCTGCTCGCCATCGGCTTCGGCGAGCTGCTCTATCAGGGCCAGCAGATCTACGCGGCGAACTTCCGCGTGACTGAGACGCTGCTGCTCGTGGCCATCATCTATTTGGTGGCGATCACCTTGCTGACATGGCTCGCCAACGTGATCGACCGGAGGATCAACCGATGAGCGCCGAACCGACCACCAGCGACGGCAGCTCGACAACGGAGAAGGCACCGACCATGGACGAAAGCACCATCAACACGCCTGACAGCGCCAGCGCCGCCGGGTCCGTCAGCGAGACCGATCGCCCCGTCCGCATCGAGGTGCGCGATCTGAAGAAGACCTTCGGCTCGAACGAGGTGCTCAAGGGCATCTCGCTGACGGTGCGATCAGGCGACGTGGTCAGTATCATCGGCACATCGGGGTCGGGCAAGTCGACGCTGCTGCGCTGCCTCAACCGGCTCGAGACCCCGACGTCGGGCACCGTCATCGTGAACGGGCACGACATCTCCGGTGCGAAGGTGAACATCGACGAGGTGCGCCGCGAGGTCGGCATGGTGTTTCAGCACTTCAACCTCTTTCCGAACATGACCGTCGCCGAGAACATCGAGCTGGCGCCGCGAGAGATCCACCACGTGAGCAAGACTGAGGCCCGGAGTATGGCGCTCGAACTACTCGACCGGGTGGGGCTGGCAGACAAGGCGGACGCAAGCCCGACATCCCTCTCAGGCGGCCAGAAGCAGCGTGTCGCCATCGCACGGGCACTCGCCATGAAGCCCGAGATCATGCTCTTCGACGAGGCCACCAGCGCGCTCGACCCCGAGATGGTCGGCGAGGTGCTGCAGGTCATCCGCGATCTGGCCGCCGAAGGCATGACACTGCTGTTGGTGACGCATGAGATGGGGTTCGCTCGTGAGGTCTCGAACCGCGTGCTCTTCCTCGACGCCGGCGTGGTCGAAGAGCAGGGCTCGCCCGAACAAGTCTTCGCGCACCCGCAGAGCGCTCGCCTGCAGACCTTCCTCTCGAAGGTGCTCTGAACCCTCAGCTGGCGCGGTGCTCGACGGCGTCGTGCAGCGTGCGATCCTGCAACCGATGCACGACGGCCTCGAGCCAGGCGCGCATGCTGACACGTGCCTGTGGGGTGTCCGGGTAACGGCAGCGCAGATGCATGCCGGTCGGACTCACGACGAACCAGATCATCACGCCGTCGACCCTCAGCGCAGCCGAGACGTACTGCGTCGCCAGTTCTGCAGGCAGCTGCACGGGTAGACGGCGGGTGTCGAGCCAGGAGATTGCGAACATGCCCGGACCGCCCGGCATGCCGCCGCGAGGTTCGAAAATGTCGGCCAGCGGCGTGCCCGCGAGTCGAAGCGCATCTTTCACATCCCGGGCACACTCGCGCGGGTCATCCGAGGCGCACTCGATCACCGAGTTGGTCACGAACCAGCCGACGGAGTCGTGCCAGCGCGGTTCGTACCGACTGTGCACCGGGAAGACCGCACGCAGCGGCCGCCCGGTCATGGCGAGGGTGACTCCGGCCAAGTCGGCGAGCACCATGTGCAGCAGTCGGACTCCCAGGGCCGCGGCCTGCGTCGAAAGCATCTCGAGACGGTCGGCGTCAAGGATGTCACGCACCTCGACCACCTCTGGCACCGCGTGCCGCAGCTCGCCGAGGTCGAGCGGCAGCGTGGGCAGCAGTCCGTCTCCGGCTGCCAGGATCTCGGCCCATCGTTCGAGCACCTCGGGCGTGGCCGCCGGGCGTGCGGCGAGGGCTGCGGTGTGATCGGCGAAGTCTGGGGCTTCGTCGAGCGATGCGGATGCTCCGGCGGCGTCGGTCGTGAGCGTGGCGGTCGGTCGCCCGGTCTCGAGCCGCATAAGAACGTCGTGCTCGACCGCAGACGAGTCGAGCGCTGCCAGCAGGTCTCGGGCGAGCAGCAGCACCGACCACATGTCGACATGAGAGTGGTCTGAGCCGATCACCACGGTCTGCGCGGAGTCTGTCGCATCGCTGGACGGATCGATCAGCACCAGGCGATGGGACGGACGCGAGCAGGGGCGGCAGTGCGCGTCCAGGATCTCATGCACGGCATCCCTCGTCAGCTGCCCGCCCGAGCGAGGATGCTCATGCCAGCTTCCGGCGCTCACCGCATGTTCGGTCAGCTGCAGGGTTCCGTCGTCTGCGCGTGAGAACACTGTGCGCATGGTGCCGTGTCGGCGCACCACGTCGAGCCAGGCCTCGCCCAGTCGCTCTGCGGTGACCGGATGAGGCAGACGGAAGGCGAGCGCCATCCAGGAGCCTGGCCGTTCGCCCTCGCTTACGTGACGTCGCTGATCGAACGAGATCGGTACGTGTTCTCGCACCACCGCACCCATCGTCACGGCATAGTGGCGCACGCGGCCCGCGGGCAGCGTGACTCGGGTGATGTTCGTCAGGCGCACGTTCTGACTGTACCGCGTCGCCGCGCGCTATTCTGGTGTGAATCTCACGTGCTGCCACCTCTGCCGACACGTGGAGAAGACGACTGGGAGTGACCGTGCCCGTGCTGGAGCTGAGCGACGCGAAGATCGACTACGACATCAGTGGCGACGACGGGCCGCTCGTCGTGCAGCTGCACGGCCTCACTTCGTGCCGCGAGCGCGATGCGCGTCTCGGGCTCGACCACGGGCGGGCGCTTCGCGACCACCGCGTGCTGCGCTACGACGCCCGCGGCCATGGGCGTTCGACCGGATCGCTCGAAGCGGCCAGCTATCGCTGGAGCCGGCTCGCCGACGACCTGCTTGCGCTGCTCGACCATGTGGCGCCGGGTGAGACCGTGCATGGTGTGGGGCAGTCGATGGGCTGCGGGACGCTGCTGCACGCGGCCGTGCGTGATCAGTCACGCTTCGCCAGCCTGACCCTGGTCTCACCGCCGACGGCCTGGGACACCCGACGGGCACAGGCGAAGAACTATCTGGCCAGCGCCGAGCTGGTGGAACGCGCCGGCATCGAGGCGTTCATCGCGCAGGGGCACAGGAACGTGACTCCGCCGGCGCTCGCCGACGTGCCCGACACCCGGCCGGCGGTGGCAGAAGGGCTGCTGCCGACAGTGCTGCGCGGTGCCGCCGAAGCGGATCTGCCGAATCCGGCATCCCTCGCAGGCATCGCCACCCCGACGCTGATTCTCGCCTGGATCGCCGACCCCGCTCACCCGATGACGACGGCGCAGGCGCTCAACGCGCTGATCCGGGGCAGCCGGCTCGTGGTCGCCCAGACGCCGTACGGCATCATGGCGTGGCCGGGGCTCTTCGCAGAGCACGTGGCCACCCATGATGCCGCGGTGCTGCAGGCTCCGCAGCAGCAGACGCCGCAGAGCGTCGCCGGTTACCTGCGGTAGTCGACGTCTTTCGTCTCACGACAGGTGAACAGCGCCATGAGACTGAGCACGGCCATCAGGCCGAGATAGAGGCCGACGTTCTGCACGCCGTTTCGGGCGAGCGCGGTGGCGATCGACGGGGCGAACGCGGCACCGACGATGGCGGCCAGGTTGTAGGCGATGCCTGAACCGGTGTACCGCACATGTGCCGGGAAGAGTTCGGGCAGGAACGCGCCCAGCGGGCCGAAAGCGGCGCCCATCAGCAGGAATCCGACGCACAGGAAGACCATCACGGGTGCGACGCTGAGGTGCCCGAGCATGGGGCCGAAGAAGCAGCTGAAGACGACCATGCCGGCCGAGGCGAGCGTCAGCACCTTCTTGCGCCCCCAATGATCGGCGAGTACGCACGAACCGACGATCGAACCCGCGAACACCACCACCGAGATCATCAGCATGGCCAGATACTGCCGATTGCTGAAGCCGAGCGTCTTCGTGCCGTAGGACAGCGACCACGTGGTGAGCATGTAGAAGAGCGTGTACGTGACGGCGACGACGAGCGTGCCCTGAACGACAGCACGCCAGTGGTCATGCATTGTGGTCACCAGTGGGGCCTTGACTGTGCGGTTCTGCGCGGCGGCGAGCTTGAACACCGGAGTCTCCTCCATCGTGACGCGAACCCAGAGACCGATCACCACGAGCACTCCGCTGAGCAGGAACGGCACGCGCCAGCCCCAGGCCAGCATCTGATCATGGGAGCAGACCGTCTCAAGCAGCAGGAACAGGCCGTTGCAGAGCAGGAAGCCGATCGGAGCGCCGAGCTCGGGGAACGAGCCGTAGAGCGCGCGGCGGTTGGACGGGGCGTTCTCGGTGGCGACCAGTGCGGCGCCAGACCATTCGCCGCCCAGACCGATGCCCTGGCAGAACCGGCAGAGGCACAGCAGCACGACCGCCCAGACGCCGGCCTGAGCGAACCCGGGCAGCACGCCGATCAGCACGGTTGCGACGCCCATGGTGAGCAGCGAGACGACCAGCGTCGTCTTGCGGCCCAGACGGTCGCCGAAGTGGCCGAAGAGCAGTGAACCGAACGGGCGGGCCACGAATGCGACCGCAAAGGTCAGCAGCGAGGCGAGCACGCCGACGGTCGCGCTGGCCTGTGGAAAGAAGACCGTGGGAAAGTAGTTGGCCGCGGCGGTGCCGTAGGCGTAGAAGTCGAAGAACTCGATGGCGGTGCCGATCATCGACGCGGCGATCACCTTGCGTGCGGAGTCTCGCTGCAGGCCTGCCGCGGTGGCGGCAGGCGCGGTCTTCGGCATTCGACCTGCGGTCGTCTGCTCATCCAGTGTGCTGGACATTGTCGTGTTTCACCTTTCACATCCTGACTGCGGCACCGGTTGGTGGGGCAGAGAAAAGGCCCTGTCGCAAAGACAGAGCCTGGATGTGCGCATCGATGATCACGCCTGTCGGGCTCTGCCTTCGCAGGCGAGCCCGAGCAACTTGTGTTCGATCATTCCGCCGACGAGTGGGACGGAATAATAATTCGTGTGGATGCGACGAACGACGTCTTGCGTACCATCATGGCGGAACCTCCTCTCGAACACCTAGTCAGCTGTCAACGACAGCCGACAGTCGCACAGTATAGGTCAGGATGCGTACGAACGCCAGCTCAGGCGCGTCGTCGGTGCGGCCGGCCGGTGGGAACGCTGCCGGAGCAGCAGCTGCGTGATCACCGTCAGATGCGGGAACTCGACGAGCATGCCGAGCACGATCGCAGCCTGGACGATGGGCTGGCCAGGCAGCGCGACGGCTGTCACGGCGAGCATCATCGGTGCGTTTCGGGCTGAGGTGGTCATCGAGAGCAGCGCATGCGCCGAATAGGGCAGACGAGTCAGATGTGACACGCCGGTGACGAGCCACCACGAGACCACGAAGAACACGAAGACGGTGACGAAGACGAGGCCGAAGGCAGCCGGATGTTGGACGACGGTCGACCCGTTGGCCGCGAACAGCGCCAGAATGAGCGCGGCGATCACAGGTGTGACGAGGTGGTCGAGCACGCCCAGGATGCGTTCGCGCACGTCGACCGGAGTCGTCAGTCGCAGCGCCGCGCGCACAGCCAGAGCACAGAGGACCGGCAGCGCGAACCACTGCATCAGCGCCGGCCCGATCTCTGCCACGGTCGAGACCACACTGGCGCCGGTGAGCCAGCTCAGGTACACGGGGTAGAGCGAGAGCTGCGTGACCATATTGATCGGAATCAGCGCCGCGCCCGTCACCGTGTCGCCATGTGCCAGCCGTGTGAAGCCCAGAAACCAGTCGGTGCAGGGAAAGAGCAGGTAGATCATCACGCCCAGCCGCAGCAGGGGATCGTCTGGGAGCACGAAGGAAGTCACCCCGATGGCCAGCACCGGAACGACCACGAAGTTCATCGCCCAGGCCAGAGCGATGAGCGGCGCGCTGGGGCGAATTCGGTGAGGCGCCGTGCCAGAGACGCCTGCGCGGCGGCCGACGGGCAGGGTGACGAAGAGCATCGCGACCAGCAGGAGCACCAGCGGGTCGGTCAGCTTCCCGGCGACCGCAGAGGCCGTGGTCGAGACGCTCGCGATGATGCTGCCGACCGCCATCGCGAGCACCGGCAGCAGCGCCGTGACGACCGTCGCGGGGTGCAGGCCCTTCAGCATGCGCAGCTCGTTCCGCAGCAGGAGAGATCGTCGAGCAGCATGCCCTGCTCGTGCCAGAGATCGAGCGCCGAGCAGTCGCGGCCGGCCCGCTCGCCGATCACGCGGGCGACATGGGCGAAACGCTGTCGATACTTGTAGACGAAGCAGAATCGCTCGTCGTCGTGCCGCAGCGCCGGTCCGGTGAGGAACAGGCCAGGGGTGACGGTCGACTCGTCGTGCTCGGTGAGCAGAGGCCAGCCGTCGTCGCGCCGGTCGAAGAGCTCGGCTGCGGGACCGAGCCCTGGACCGTAGCCGGTGGCCGCGATCGGCGGCGTCTCGCTCAGCACCGCGGGACCGCGCGAGGTGCTGACGCGAAAGCCGGTGCCGTTGCGTACCACGGCGGTGGCGCTCGCATCTCGCAGCTCGAGGCGGCCGGTCTCGAGGGCGGCGCGCATGCGGATGCGGGTGCGCGGAGCGAGCCCGAACGACGGGTCGGCCTGTCGGTCGCCGTCGACTCCGTGGCCCCACGGTCGCTCGGCGTCGATGACCGACACCTCGGCACCTCGCTCGACGTGATGGCAGGCGATCTCGATGCCTGACTCGGAGCCGCCGATCACCGCGAGACGTCCTCTGCGCTCGGCCCAGGCATCCGCATGCGACGAATGGGTCAGCAGATGCTCGCCGCGGATGCCGGGCAGGCGCGGCTCACTGCGTTCGCCGCCCGCCCAGATCAGCGTGCGAGAGCGGCCACGCCCACGGTCGGTCTCGATCTCGAAGCCGTCGTCGGTGGGCGTGATGCGCTGCACTCGGGTGTCTTCGGCGATCGGCACGCGGAAATGCGAGACCAGCGAACGGAGGTAGCGCGCGTAGCCGGGGCCGTCGGGGTAGTCGACGCCCAATGTGAACGCCGGAGAGGTGCTCGGGTGCACCGAGTTGAGGTCGGTCGCGCCGAAGCCGTTGCCGGTGAACGACGGCGTGAGGAACCGCTGTTCCGGGTGCCAGTCGTGAAAGGTCTGGCCGATCTGCCCGGCGTCGATCAGCGAGACCTCGAAGTCGTCGATCGCGTTGGCGGCGACCGCCATGCCCACGCCGGCCGGGCCCGCTCCCACGATGGTTGCGTCGATGACGTGCATGGAACACCACTCTCATAACTAATGCGAATAGTTCGCAATAGTAGTGTGGCGTGTCGGTCGTGTCGAATTCTCGGTGATGTGGGTCCTCGGTGGCGTGGGGGGCTCAGTGACGTGAGGGGTCAGTGACGTGGGGCTCAGTCGCGAGAGCCGATGCCCACTGCCCGGGCGATCAGCTCGACCAGCCAGTTGGCGAAGCCGAGCACGATCGCGCCGAACACCGCTGACCACCAGAAGCGATCGATGGTCAGCCCCCAGCCCCAGGAGCTGCTGATCAGACTGGCCGTCCAGAGCAGCAGACCGTTGAGCACGAACGACCAGAGTCCCAGCGTCACGATGTAGAGCGGGATGCTGATGAAGCGCAGCACGGTGCCGAAGAGCGTGTTCACCAGGGCGATGATCGCCGCTGCCAGCAGGTAGGTCAGGATGCTGTTCATCGGAGGCTCGCCGGCGAACGGGACCACGGCGATGCCGGGCACGATCGCAGCGGTGATCCAGAGGGCGACTGCGGTCAGCGCCGCCTGCGTCACGAAGCGGATCATCGCCGTCACCCCTGCAGAAAGTCGCGCAGCACGAGGGCGTGGTTCACCTTCGGGTCACGGGCTGCGTAGAGCAGGGTCACCGTCGGGTGCTCGCGCTCGACGGAGCGCAGCTGGTCGACGGCCGGGTTCGCTTCGAGCTCCTGCCGGTACCTCTCGGCGAACTCGTCGAGTCGAGCCGGGTCATGGTTCCACCAGGTGCGCAGCTCAGGCGACGGTGCGGCGTCTTTGAGCCACAGGTCGAGGTGCGCACGCGCCTTCGAGACTCCTCGGGGCCACAGACGATCGACCAGAACCCGGAACCCGTCGCTCTCGGCGGGCTGTTCGTAGATGCGCTTGATCTGAAACATCAGGGAGCGTCCTCTCTCGGCTTTCGCAGCCTGATTCCACCGTAGCCCGTTCGACCCGCGGGGCATATGATCCGGCTAGGCTGAGCAGACATGAGCGATGAATCAGCATCCCCAGCCACAGCGGGCAGATCTTCGACGCGAGCGACCGGAGCCCCAACGCCAGCGAGTGAATCTCCAGCGACGGCAGAGTCGTCCCTGCAGCAGCAGGACGAGCAGCGGGCAGCGGCCGCATCGCGACTCAAAGAGCGCATCTACATCACCTTCACAGCGCTCGCCGTCGTGCTCACGCTGGCATCTCACGCCGACGTCACCCCGCAGCAGGCGGTCACCACGCTGATCGTCACCGTCATCGGCTCGGTGCTGGCCATGTTCCTCGCCGAGATTCTCGCTCACTTCGTGACGCATCAGCGCATGTTCACCGCGAGCGAGGCTCGTCACGCCGCATCGACCTCGGTCGGGGCGACCACGGCCATCGCCCTGCCGATTCTGATGCTTCTGGGGGCTTGGGGCGGCATCTGGACACTTGAGATCGCGCTGCGCTCTTCGACCGTCCTGTTGATCCTCTGGCTGGTGGGCATTGGCTTCGCCGCCGTGCGACGCCTGAAGCTGCCGGCCTGGCAGAAGCTCCTGGTGCTGGTGGCCGAAGCCGCACTGGGGCTGCTGGTGGTCGGTCTCGAGCTGATGGCGCACCACTGATCATGACGACTCGATCTGATTCCGCCGACCGGGCGCTGCGCGTGCTGGTCGCCCCAGACAAATTCAAAGGGTCGCTCAGCGCGGCCGAGGCGGCGCAGCTGATCGGCCGAGGCATCAGCATGGCGCTGCCCGATGCTCAGATCACGCTCAAGCCGATCGCCGACGGCGGCGAGGGTACGGTCGATGCCTTTCTCGAAGCCGGAGCGACCGAGCACACCGCCCAGGTGCACGGGCCGCTGCCCGATCAGGGGCGCGTGAGTGCACGGTGGGCGACGATGGGCGACACCGCGGTCATCGAACTGGCGCAGGCCAGCGGCCTGCATCTCGTACCGGCAGAACTCGACCGAAGCGACGGAGGTCACCCCACACCGGAGCAGGCTCTCGCAGCGAACACGCGCGGTGTCGGCGAGCTGATCAGGCTGGCCCTCGACGAAGGCTACCGATCACTCGTGATCGGCATCGGCGGTTCGGCGAGCACCGACGGAGGCTTCGGATGCATCACCGAGCTCGGTCTGCGCGTCGTCGACGCACAGGATCACGTAATCAGCGACGTGCGCCATCTGGACCGTATCAGCCGAGAGTGCACCTCAGTCGGGGTGCGCTTCGACACGGCCGAGCTCGATCCGAGGCTCGCCGAGACGGCGATCGTGATCGCGAGCGACGTCACCGCGCCGCTGGTCGGGTCGCACGGTGCGGCTCAGGTGTTCGGCCCGCAGAAGGGGGCCGACGCGGATGCCGTGGTCACTCTGGAGGATCGCCTCGCGCTTTGGGGCTCGCTGCTGGAACACGAGACCGGCACCGAGGTGCGAAACGTCGAGGGCGCAGGTGCCGCCGGCGGGTTCAGCGCGCCGCTGATCGCCCTGCGCCTCGCCGAAGTGCGCTCCGGTGGTGACGAGATCGCCGATCTGTTGGGCATCTCTGATGCGCTCGCGCACACCGACGTTGTGGTCGTCGGAGAGGGGTCGCTCGACGAGCAGTCGCTGCAGGGCAAGGGGCCAGTGCAACTGGCTCGCAGCGCAGCCGCCGCAGGGGCAACCGTCGTGGCGATCGCGGGACGCAGCACGCTCGACGAGGCGCAGCAGGCACAAGTGGGCATCCGCCGTCTGGCGACGCTCGTCGACCGCGCCGGCTCACCGGAGCGGGCCATGCGCGACGCGGCCGCTCTGCTGCCGCAGGTCGCCGAAGAGGTCTTCGCGACGCTCGACGCTTAGCGGTGATCGATGCTCAGTGCTGATCGTCGCAGGCGATGGCGACCAGTCGACGGGCGACCGGCGAGACGAGGTCGTCGCGCCAGACCGCGCGAATCTCGCGATGCAGATCGACGCCGGTCACCGGCACGGCGACGAGCTCGCCGCGCTCTATCCAGCGTGCGACGGCGAGTCGGCTGAGCACCGCCGGTTCTGAACCCGCTGCGGCCGTGGCCAGCCCGGCCGCGTTGCTGCCCGCTTCGAGGGCCGGGGCGACAGGGGAGTGCTCGGCGAGAGCCCGCTCGACGGTGGCACGCGTGCCGGAACCCGGCTCGCGCAGGATGAGCGGCGTGCGCGCGAGCTCTTCGGCGGTGACCGGATCGGCCCGACGAGCCCACGGGTGCGTCGGGGCCGCCACGACCACGAGCTCATCCGTCGTGACCACCCGGGTGTGCAGCTCGACGGGCTTCTCGGGGGTCTCGACGAAGCCGAGCAGACAGTCGCCAGAGCGCACCAAGTCGAACACGTCGGCCGAGTTGTGCACCTGTAGGTGCACGTCGGCATCGGGCAGCGCCTCACGCAGCCGACCGAGCCAGCGGGGCACCAGCTGTTCGGCGACCGTCAGACTGGCGCCGAGGTCGAGGCGGACGCGCTCGCCGCTGACGACCTCGTCGATGCGGTCACCGAACGCATCGGCCGCCTGCAGCAGGCTTCGTGCGCCTGAGGCAACACGCAGCCCGGCACGGGTCAGCAACGAGCCGCGAGGGTGTCGCCGCAGCAGCGTCACGCCGAGGTCGCGCTCGAGCGCGCTGATCGCGCGTGAGGCGTTCGGCTGTGCGATTCCCGCTTCGCGCGCTGCCGCGCTGAGGCTGCCGAAGTCGTCGACGCCCACGACGAGCGCCAGCACCGACAGATCAGGCCATCTGTGAGTCATATCACGATGATATGTGATCGGTGCAATTCCGGGACTACTGGCCGCGCCGTGCGAAGAGGATCATGAGACAGGTGAACGACGATCAGAGCAACGACCAGAGCAACGACCAAGCCAGAGCGGCCACTATCGAGCCGCGCCAGGGAGGCTCCCTCGCGCAGGCGCAGGCGCAGGCGCAGACGGCGCCCGTGTCGTGGGCGAACCGCGTCGGCGCGGTCGTACCGGGACTCGCCGTCAGCGCCGTCGGCATGGGGCTCGCCCTGCTGGTGAGCTCCTGGCTGCCTGTGCTCAGCCCCATGCTCGTGGCGATCGTGCTCGGCGTGCTGCTGCGCAACCTGGGCGGCGTGCACCGCATTCTCGAACCCGGCATCGCCAGCGCCGCGAAGCGGGTGCTGCGCATCGGCGTCGTGCTGCTCGGCCTGCAGCTCGTCTTCGGTGACGTCCTGGCGCTCGGGCCGGGCATGATCGTGGTCGTCGTCGCCGTGGTCGGCGTGGGCATCGGCTCTAGCCTGCTCGTCGGACGCTGGCTCGGGATGACGCCGAATCAGGTGCTGCTGATCGGCGGCGGCTTCTCGATCTGCGGCGCGGCAGCTGTGGCCGCGATCGACGGTGTGCTCGACGACGACCGAGACGAAGAGGTGGTCACGGCGGTCGCGCTCGTGGTGATCTACGGCACGGTGATGATTCCCCTGCTGCCGCTGATGGCCTCCGGACTCGGCCTGACCGAGCAGCAGACCGGTCTTTGGGCGGGAGCCTCCGTGCACGAGGTGGCGCAGGTCGTCGCCGTCGGCGGGGCCGTCGGATCCGGCGCGCTGGCAGCGGCCGTGATCGTGAAGCTCGCACGCGTTCTGCTGCTGGCTCCGGTGCTGACCGTGATCGGTCTGCAGCGCCGCCTGTCTGCGAGCGGGAAGGCTTCTGCGATCGACGGCACGCACACACACCGCCCGCCGATCATGCCGCTCTTCGTCGCAGGGTTCATCGCAATGGTCGTGATCCGCTCGCTCGGCATCGTTCCACAGCCCGTCGTCGATGTGGCGCACACGGCTCAGACGCTGCTGCTGACCGCCGCGATGTTCGCGCTCGGGGCCGGAGTGAAGCTCAGCATGATCCGCCGTCTGGGCGCACGGCCCTTCGTGCTCGCCCTGTCGACCACTGTCGTCGTCGCCGCGATCGGTCTCGGCGGCGTGCTGCTCTTCGGATGAGCGTCCACACGCGTACGCTGCACGGATGACCCATTCGTCTCGCCGTCTGCAGCGGCTGCTCGGCGTGCTTGCGGCCCTCGGCGTCTGCCTCGGCCTCTGCGTCGGCTGCTCGACGACAGCCCCCGACGCTCCCGCTCCGGCGACCGATTCGCCCAGCACCGCACCGTCGGATGACGTCTTACCGACAGATGAGGCCCCCGGCTCGACCGGTGATGCGGCGATTGCATCCGCTGAACCGCAGCCGAGCGCTGCAGACGCGCAGGCGGCGCTGCAGACGCTGGCATCGCTGCCGGTGAAGGGTCGCGCGCCGAAGACCGGCTATGCGCGATCCGAGTTCGGCAAGGGGTGGCGTGATCCCGACCGCAACGGCTGCGACGCGCGCAACGACGTGCTGGCCCGTGACCTCGTGGCCGTGCAGCTTCGGGGGCCGTGCACGGTGCTCTCGGGCACGCTTCACGACCCGTACACCGGGGGGACAATCGCCTTCGTGCGCGGAGACAAGACCTCGCAGGCGGTGCAGATCGACCATGTCGTCGCACTCTCAGACGCCTGGCAGAAGGGCGCGCAGCAGCTGAGTGCCGATCAGCGGCTCGAGCTCGCCAACGACCCGCGCAACCTGTTGGCGGTCGACGGCCCGACGAACACGCGCAAGGGCGACGGAGACGCCGCGACCTGGCTGCCACCGAACAGATCGTTCCGCTGCTCGTACGTCTCGCGGCAAATCGTGGTGAAGTCGGCCTATTCGCTGTGGGTGACGCAGGCAGAGGCCGAGGCCATGCGGCACGTGCTGTCGAGCTGCTGAGGTCGGGCGGTCGCGTTCTTCGCGCTGATGAGGTAGTGTGGTGCACTTGGTGAGCATTCGTGCTCGCTCGCGTCGTAGAACGCCTCTTGAGCTCTGTACGAGCCCGCGCTGACCTCGCCCCGAGCTGGGACCCAGCGCAGAGATCTCTTTCATACGGCGAACGGATGCGCCGACCGGCGCCTTCGCCAATCAGTCACCAGGACGGTGCGCCATGCATGTGCATGGCGGTCTCATCGTGCCCCGGGTGACGCAAGCGGTCGTGGAGACTGCGGAAAGTCACACACATCATGACGACTCAGAAGACCTTCGCCGAACTCGGCGTTCCCGCACCGCTCGTCTCGGTGCTCGAGGCTGACGGCAAGACCGAGGCCTTTCCCATCCAGGCAGACACGCTGCCCGACACGCTGCGCGGCCGCGACGTGCTCGGCCGCGGCAAGACCGGCTCGGGCAAGACCCTCGCGTTCTCGCTGCCTCTGGTCTCACGCCTGGCCGGCGAGTTTGCCGGCGGCAAACGCCGCCCCGGGCAGCCCGTCGCGCTCGTACTTGCCCCCACCCGTGAGCTTGCGACGCAGATCGAGACGGTGATCGAACCGCTCGCCAGCGCCTACGATCTGCGTACGACCACGATTTTCGGCGGGGTGAAGCAGCAGCGCCAGGTCAGCGCTCTGAAAGCAGGCGTCGACATCGTCGTGGCCTGCCCGGGTCGCCTCGAAGACCTCATGAAGCAGGGCTTCGTGAGTCTCGACGCCGTGGAGATCACCGTGCTCGACGAGGCCGACCACATGGCCGACCTGGGATTCCTGCCGGCGGTCACCCGCATCCTCAACGCGACCCCCAAGAACGGTCAGCGTCTGCTCTTCTCGGCCACGCTCGACAACGGCATCGACAAGCTCGCCAACCGCTTTCTGCACGACCCGATTCTGCACTCGGTCGACGAGGCGAACTCGCCGGTCGCCAAGATGACGCACCACGTCTTCGAGGTCAGCTCGCCTGACGTCAAGAAGGCGGTCGTCGAGCGCCTCGCCTCCGGAACCGGCCGACGCATCCTCTTCATGCGAACCAAGCACCATGCCAAGCGTCTCGCGCGCCAGCTCACGGCCAACGGCATTCCCGCCGTCGACCTGCAGGGCAACCTCTCGCAGAACGCCCGTGAGCGAAATCTGGCGAAGTTCGAGTCGGGCGAAGTCAAAGTCATGGTCGCCACCGACGTCGCCGCGCGCGGCATCGACGTGCCTGAAGTCGAGTTGGTGATCCACGTCGATCCGCCGGCAGAGCACAAGGCCTACCTGCACCGTTCGGGTCGTACCGCGCGCGCCGGCCATCAGGGCGACGTCGTGACGATCTGCCTGCCCGAGCAGCGCCGCGACCTCAAAGGGATGCTGCGCCAGGCCAAGATCTCGGTCGAACCGATCAAGGTGACCGCCGAGTCGCCTGAGGTCGTCGAACTGGTCGGCGAAGCGGCGCCGTATGTCGCCCCGAAGCCCCCGGAGACGCCCGAGGGCAACCGTCGGCAGGGACGCGGCAAGTCGCGTCGTCGTCGCGGTGAGGGGCAGGGCACGGGTCAGCGTGACGGCTCGCATGAGTCGCGCGGTGGGCGCGGCGGCCACAACTCGCACAGCCGAGACTCACGCGGCGACTGGAACGGCTCGGACTCACGCGGACGCCGTGACGGCGCCCGTCGTGACGGCGGTCGTGCGGCGGAATCACGCGGCGGTCGCTCGCGTCGCTCGGGCGACGGCATCGCCTCGACGCACGGCTCGGGCCCGCGCAGCGGTTCGTCGTCGAAGCAGGGCGGTCAGCGCTCCGGCGGCGCCGCTCGGTTCTCGAGCAAATCGGGAGTCGGCCAGCTCGCCGGTTCGCGCGGCAAGGGCGGTCAGCGCCACGGGAGGTAGACGCTGCTCTGCGGTCGGGACGGGCACAGTCGTTAAACTGCCAGCATGAGATTCCTCGCCACGGCAGACTGGCAGCTCGGCATGACCGCAGGCTTTCTCGAGCCCGAGGCGCGGCCCAGATTCGTCCAGGCGCGTTTCGACGTGCTGCAGCGCATCACCCGCCTCGCGGCCGAGCGAAAGGCGCAGTTCGTCGTGGTGTGCGGCGACGTCTTCGAGACGAACCAGCTCGATCGGTCGGTGATCGCGCGCACCTTCGAGGCGCTGCGCGACTCCACCGTGCCGATCTACCTGCTTCCGGGCAACCATGACCCGCTCGACTCCGCTTCCATCTACGACGCGGAGGAGTTCACGGCACGGCGGCCCGAACATGTGCACGTCATTCGTGACAGCGCTCCGGTGGCCGTGGCGGCCGACGTCGAGCTCGTTGGGGCGCCCTGGTTCTCGAAACGCCCCGATGCCGACCTCGTCGCGGCAGCCTGCGCCGATCTGGTGCCCCCGGCATCCGGCGTGACCCGGGTCGTGGCCGGGCACGGGGCGGTCGCGACGCTGAACCCGGATGCGACCGACCCGGCGACGATCGACGACGGTGCCCTCGGCGCGCTCATCACCGCGGGGATGGTGCACGTCGCCGTCTTGGGCGACCGACATGCCACCGCAGAGGTCGGCGCGGGCATCTGGTATCCGGGCACGCCTGAGGTGACGGCTCGTCGCGAGGTCGATCCGGGGAACGTCTTGGTCGTCGACGTCGACCCAGACGCAGATCTGTCGGAACGCGTGCAGGTCGAACGCGTGCACGTGGGCGCGTGGCGGTTTGAGACGGTCGCCGAGACGCTGCAGGATGCCGACGATCTCGCACGGCTGCGCGGGCGCCTCGAACGGATTCCGGACAAGGCTCGAACCGGCGTCTGGCTGATGCTGCAGGGCACGCTCTCGACCTCGTTGCGCGCTCGTCTTGACGCACTGATCGACGAGTTCTGCGATCTGTTCGCGCTGATCAAGATCTGGGAGAGCCACAGCGATCTGGTCGTACGACCGGACGACGGCGACTTCTCAGACCTGCATCTGACCGGCTTCGCCTCGGCGGCGCTGACCGAGCTGATCGGTCGGGCCGAGGACACTTCTGCCGCAGACGCGCGCACCAGCGTGGCGGTCGAGCGCGACGTCGAGCGCGAGAACGATGGTGAGACGGCGAACGGGAACGTGGCAGAAGAGTCCGATCCCGAATTCGACCAGGCCGTGCGGGCAGCGCTCGAAGCTGCCGACGGAGAGAACGTCGGCGGGGAGCAGGCATCGGGGGTCAGGACCGCACAGGACGCGCTCTCACTGCTGTATCGGTTGACCGGAGGCGCGCGATGAGACTCACCCAGATCGAACTCACCGACTTTCGCGGCATCAGTCATCGCACGATCGCGTTCGGGGCAGGCGTCACTGTGGTGGAGGGGCCGAACGAGGTCGGCAAGTCGTCGGTGCTCGAGGCCTTGCACCTGGTGCGCGAGTACAAATCGAGCTCGAGGCATCGCTCGATCAGGAACGTGCAGCCCGTGGGGCGCGATGCCGGGCCCGAAGTCGCCATCGACATGCAGACCGGCCCGTACACGCTGACGATGCGCAAACGGTGGCTGGTGCAGCCGATCACCGAGCTGGCCGTGACTGCGCCCAAAGGCGAGTCGCTCTCGGGCGATGACGCGCACGATCGTTTCGTGCAGATTCTGCGAGAGACCGTCGACATGGGGCTGCTGCACGCCCTGGAAGTGCAGCAGGGCGACTCGCTCGACCAGCCGGAACTGGCACAGCTGCCGGCTCTGCAGACGGCGCTTGAGACGTCGGCAGACGACTTCGACGGGTATGACGAGCTGCTCGCTCGGGTCGAAAGCGAGTACACACAGTACTTCACCGCCACCGGGCGCCCGGTCAGAGCGGTCAGAGACGCTCGCCAGCAGCTGGCCGACCTGGCCCGGCAGTACAGAGATCTGCGGGATCGCAGCCGCGAGATGGACGAGGCCGCTGATGCCCATGCCGTCTGCCGGCGTCTGGCCGCCGACACCGCAGAGCGTCTGGAGCAGGCACGCACAGACGTCGCCGCTCTGACCCGCAGCAGCGCCGAGCTGCGTGTGCTGCAGGAAGGGCTGGCCTCGGCAGAGCGGGAGCACGAGAGCGCACAGCAGCGGCTGGGCGCACTGCGCGACCAGCTGCAGGCAAGACGTGCGCTGAACGATGAGCTCGAGGATCTGAAACAGCAGGCAGAGACACAGCGAGTCGAGGCGGAACGACTGGAGCTGAGTCAGACCGATGCGCAGACGCATGCCCGGCAGACGGCCGAACGGGTCGCCTCGGCGACGACGGCTCTGGCAGACGCCCGCGAACGGGCACGCCGCTGCGAACACGAACTGAGCCGGCGGCGCGACCATGACGAGCTGAATCGGCTCGGCGTTCAGCTGGAGCGCGCCACCGCGTCAGAGGCACAGCTCCGTGCGGCTGAAGCCGTGCTGCGGGTGCAGCATATCGATGACAAGAAGCTCAGACGCCTGACGAAACTGCAGACCGAAGTGCACGTGGCGACGCGAATGCGAGACGCGGCTGCTGCGCAGGTCACGGCCACGCGTCTCGGCGGCGATGCGGTTGTGCTTGACGGCAGCGCCCTCGACGCCGGCGCAGTTCGTGAGGTCGCCGTGCACGACCACGTGCGCATCGAGGTCGAGGGAGTCGTGCGCGTCGACGTCGCACCTGCGGCCAAGACCAGCGAACTCGATGCCGACGTGCAGCACGCGCAGTCAGCCCTCGAACGTGCGTTGAGCAGAGACGGAGTCGCCACCTTCGAAGACGCCGAGCAGTCTGCCGAACTGCGTCGCACGGCGGACGCTGAGCGGCAGCGGGCCGAGACCGAGCTGCGGGCGCTGCTCGAGGTCGACGACGACGTTCCGGAAGCGATCGCCGAACTGCGAGCCCGCGTCGAAACCCTGCGAGCTCGCCTGCACAGCGATGACGAGCCGCGCGAGCCAGACAAAGCTGCAGAGCCGGGCCGACGCGACTCGGCCGATCTGTCCGTGCTCGAATCGCGATCGTCGGATGCCCGTGATCGACTCGACGACACCGAGCATGAGGTCGCCCTCGCGCAGCAGGCGAACGAACGTGCGCGCGAGCGGCTGACGGAGGCCGCCACTGCGGCGGTGCGAGCGGCCGAGGCCTACAAGGCGGCGCTTGCCGAATGCGAACGGCTGACCGTCAGAATCGACAACGACCGACAGTCACTCGGCGACGTCGCTCTCAACGAGCTTGTGGATCAGGCAGAGGGCTCTCTGCAGTCGGCTGCCGAAGGCGTCGAACAGGCGAAACGACGCCTGCAGAATGCCGACGCAGAGAAGATCGAGCTGCAGGCCGAGAATGCTCGGCGGCTGGTGCAGAGCACCACCGCCGAGCTCGAAGACGTGCGCACTCAGCGCGACGAGCTGCAGGGGCGGCTCAAACTGCTGGCGGGGGAGGGCATCTACGATCGCCTGCAGGTGGTGTGCACCGATCTCGTGACGGCGCACGAGCAAGTGGCGCGAACCAACCGCGCCGCACAGGCGGTGTCGACACTGCGCGAGACGCTGCTGCGGCACCGCGACGAAGCCCAGCAGCGCTACGTGGCTCCGTTCCGACGCCAGATCGAACGGCTGGGGCGCAGCGTCTTCGGACGCGACTTCGCCGTCGAGGTGAGCCCGACGCTGCAGATCGCATCGAGAACCCTCAACGGGCGCACCATCCCGTTCGACTCGCTGTCAGCCGGCGCTCGAGAGCAGCTGGCACTCATCGGCAGACTCGCCTGCGCTCAGCTGGTCTCGTCAGACGACGGCGCACCCGTCGTGCTTGACGACACGCTCGGCTTCGCCGATCCGGAGCGACTGGAGATGCTGAACGCGGTGCTCAGCCAGCTGGGCGGCACGGCGCAGGTGATCGTGCTGACGTGCCAGCCGCGACGCTTCGCTCGCATCGGGGGAGCCAAACAGGTTCATCTCACTCGCGCGGAGCACTGGGCAGGTCGTTGATCGCTCGTATCAGCTGGAACAGATGGCCGATCTGACGTGAGTCCGGCGTGAGCATGAGACGAGGCAGATCGACCTTGTCGTGATCGCGCGTTTCGGGCCGCAGCGGTTCGGTGCGGCAGATGGCCGCATCGGGGGTCAGATACGAGAATCGCCGGTTGAGGTCGGCGATCTCGTCGTCTGTCGGAGCGTTGCGCAGCCGGAGGATCAGGCGGCTGCCCACCCAGCGCAGCGAGTCGTAGTTGTTCCAGAAATGTGCGATCTCGTGCACGGCCTCGTCGACCGAGTCGGTGATCATCACGCGGTCGAGATCGTCTGGCGAAACCACTCCAGACGGAATGAGCTGATCGTCGACGAAACGGCGAAGGCCGCTCCAGAAGCCGCCGATCGGGCGTGGAGGAGCCTCGTCGGCGGCAGGATCATAGCCGGCTCGATTTCGGGCGCGGCTCGCGTGCGCAGACACGGCTTCCGTCGGAACGCCCTCGGCAGGACGGTCGAGCAGCACGATCGGGGTGGGCACCGACTTGCCTGTCTGCTGCAGAGTCAACAGCTCGAAGAGCTCGTCGAGCGTGCCGAACCCGCCAGGGATGCACACGAACCCCTGCGACTCTTTGACCAGCATGAGCTTTCGCGTGAAGAAGTACTTCATGCTGACCAGATTGGTCTCGTCGGTGAAAGTCGGGTTGGGCGATTCGAACGGCAGCCGGATGGCCACACCGATCGAGCTCTCCGGTCCGGCTCCCTCGGTGGCCGCCTGCATGATGCCAGGGCCTGCTCCGGTGACGACGAGCCAGTTCATCGCCGCCAGCCGTTCTGCGACGTCACGAGCCATCTGGTAGACGACGTCGTCGGGTTTGGTGCGCGCAGACCCGAAGACTGTGACCTTGGGGCGCCCGTCGAAGCGCGCGAACAGCTGAAACGCCTGCCTCATCTCTGAGATCGCACTCGAAGCGATCTTCAGATTCAGTCGATCGGCGCCGTCTTCACCGAGACCGAGGCCCTCAATGACGATGCGTTCGACCAGATCGGCATCATCGGTGATGCCGCACTCCTCGATGAGCTCGCGCACCTGCCCCAGCTGGCGCTCCGGAGTCGACGGTAGGTCGACGGAGGCAGGATCTGGGCTGTGGGAAATCGACTGTGCGGACATATCTCCAGCATGTCACAGGGGAGCGACCAGAACGTGAACGTCGCTCCGATCATCGGTGAGCAGCCCGAACGACAGTCGGGATGGGAAGCAGAGACCGACGGCCCCTGCGACATGCAGACGCCCGGATTATGTCAGCTCGCACATTGCTGGCAGTCGCCGGGGCGCGTGACAATGTTTCGAAGTTCGAGCTGATCGAGCTCGTCACAACAGGCAAAGGCGGTTGTTATGACTCAAGAGATGAAGGTGCACATTCTCTCCACCGGAGTGATGGAATGTGACTACACCTGGCTGCTGCTCAAAGCAGGCAGCACCATCGTCGATCGACATCACAAAGACCAGAAGCCCCGGTGGGATGACTGCCCCACGCATGCGGTGCTGGTCGAGCATCCAGAGGGGCGACTGCTCTGGGACACCGGTGTTCCTCGTGACTGGGAGACACGGTGGAAGCCCACCGGCTTCGAGGAGTTCTTCCCGGTGAAGGAAGATCCCGAGGGCCCCGGCTACCTCGACAGCGCGCTCGCCGACCTCGGTCTGACCCCGGACGACATCGACGTGCTGGTTCTCTCACACCTGCACTTCGACCACGCATCCAACACGAAGCTCTTCAACCCGGAGCGCACGCGGATCATCGCGAACTCCGACGAGATCGCCGGTGCCTTCGCGATCGACGGCGTCTTCGCCGGGGCGCACCTGGTCTCTGACTACGACGGCGTCAAGATGGAGGCCGTCTCAGGAGACCAGGAGATCTGGCCGGGTGTCTCGGTCATCTTCACCCCCGGTCACACATGGGGCACGATGTCCCTGCGCGTCGATCTGCCGAATGACGGCACGAAGATCTTCACGTCGGACGCCGTGTACCTCGGCGAGAGCTACGGGCCGCCCGCCATCGGCGCCGGTATCGTCTGGGACAGCGTGAAGTGGCTGGAGTCGGTCGAGAAGCTGCGCGGCATCGCCGATCGCACACAGGCTGAGCTGATCTTCGGCCACGACCCGGAGCAGCGCAAGCAGCTGCGGCTCGCCCCCGAGGGCGGCTTCTACAGCTGATGATTCTGTACGACTTTCGCTGCGCGAACGGGCACGGCTTCGAGGCGGTCGTCGACGAACAGACGGCCACCGACCCGCTGTGCCCGACGTGCGGCGCTGCCGGCGCCCGGCTGATCTCGACGCCGACGGTCGGCGGCAGCTGTTCGGCCGGCCTGGGCGAGGGTGAGCTGCCGCAGACGTGGACGGCCGCAGACCGCGGTGACCGCGAGACCGTCGATCGGTGGCGCGCACAGGCACTGCGCCGCGAGCGTCTGACCGAACGCTTTCCCGAGATCGCGGGCGACCGCCGGCCCGTGGTCGCTCATGAAGGCGTCTTCGAGCAGCGTCCGCTGCGGGCCGGCGAAGACGTCGACCATGCGCTGCGAGAGGCGAAGGAGATCAGTCTCGATCATGCCGACCGGCAGGCGTTCGAGCGCCGCAACGGCTGATTCCGAGCCGAGACTGCGAGCAGAAGAAGGGCACCATGACGGTCACGATCGATGAGGGCGGCATTCTGCATGGCGACGCAGCTCGTGACCGCATGCTGGTCGGTGTGCGTACGCTCAGTCGTCTGGTCGGCGTCACGCTCGGCCCTGCCGGACGCAACGTCGTGATCGGTCTGCCAGACGGCCGTGTCATCACGACCAACGACGGTGCGACAATCGCCCGCAGCATCCGCCTCGACGACCCGATCGCAGACATGGGCGCCCAGCTGATCTGCACCGCCTCGAGCGCGGCCGATTCGGCGGCGGGAGACGGCACCACCACTGCGACCGTTCTCGCCGAGGCGTTCATCGCCTTGGGCCTGCGCCACATCGCGAGCGGAGATGATCGTCAGACGGTGGCTGCGCGTCTTCGAGGCCTGGCGGATCGCGCTGCCGGCCTCGTCGCCCGTCATGCGGTCACGGTTCGTTCGACGGACGCCGTGGCCGAGATCGCGGCGCTGGCCGCCGGAGACCGGGAGGTCGGCGCGACCATCGCGGCAGCGGTCGACCGCGCGGGGAAGCTCGGCGTGGTGACGGTGCAGGAAGGGACATTGGGCGGAAGCGGCGGAGCCTCGTCGCTCATCGATGTCGAAGAGTCTTCGGCGATGGCTCTGGACGCCCGTCTCGTCGATGAGCGATTTTCGTCGCCGGCGGGCTCGGCCCGATCACCGCACGGTCTGCTGATCGCCGATGAACCGCTCATCGTGGTGGTCGACGCCGAGATCACGAGCGGCGAGGAGCTGATCGCCCCGGCCCGCGTGGCCCACGAGTCAGGTCGGGCGCTGGTCGTCGTAGCGCACGAGTTCAGCGCGGACGCCCGGGCCATGCTGCTGACGAACAGCAGGCAGGCGGGGCTGTTCGCTCTGCCTCTGGTCGCGCCGAGCAGCGGGATCCGACGTTCGGACCTGCTTGAGGACCTCGCCGTGTCGGTGGGCGCCACGCTGCTCGGCGGGCCTGAGCTCCCTGTGCGCCGGTGTCGTGCCGACGACTTGGGCAGCGCCCGACAGGTCGTCGTCCGCGATGTGGCGCGACAGGTGCAGCTCGGTGCGACGAGCGCTTCGGCCGGCACGACGACGTTCTCAGGGGGAGCGGCAGATCCACAGCTTCTGCTCGCCCGAGTCGACCGGCTGCGCAGGGCGCTTGCGCTGGCGGTCGATCCGTTCGACGCCGAGCAGCTGCACCTGCGGCTGGCTCGACTCGCTGGACGAACCATCACGCTGCGGGTCGGCGGGCAGACGCAGTGGGAGCGCTCAGAGCGTCGGCTCCGAGTCGACGACGCACTGCACTCGGCGCTCTCAGCTCTGCGCAGCGGTTGCGTGGCCGGTGGCGGAGCCACGCTCGCTGCGGCCGCAGAGGCCCTGCAGGCATGCGAAGTCGATGCGTTCGCCCGGGAGTTCGCCGATGTGCTGCTCGTGCCGCTGCGCACGATCGCAGAGAACGCCGGGCGAGACGGAGCCTCGATCGCTCGGCGGCAGATGGAGCTGCTGCGGGAGGCAAGGCACAGCTCGACTGACGACTCGGGTGACTCGTGGCGACTCGGGTACGAGGCCTCTGCCGGACGCTGGTGCGACCTCTTCGAGGCGGGCGTCATCGACTCGGCCGTGACGGTCGAACGGGCGCTGACCTCGGCCGCCTCGGCTGCTGCTGTCTACCTGACCTCAGAGGCCGTCGTACCGAGGAGCCAACAGGTGGTCTCTTTCACCGAGACCACCACCGGACACCACCGTCACTGACGGGCTGATTCCACGGTCAGTGCGTGCCTGCGCGCGATGCCCGGCAGCGGAGGGCGACGGGGTCAGTGCGCCTCATCGGCGTCGGTGGACGCGCCCCTGGAGGTTCTGGGCGGCCAGCTCGAGCAGCAGCGCCGCAAGTCGGTTCGACTGCAGATAGTCGAAGATGTCGAGGTCGCCGGCCAGATGATTCTCGCAGAGCCTGAGCCATGCGTAGCCGAGCGCAGTCGTGACGCCGCCGGCGACCGCGCCGGTGATCACCCACCCGGCGCCCGGCACGAGCTTCAGCAGGCTCGTGGCGAGTGTCTTGCCGGCAAGGGCGCTGGTCAGCTGAGCGACCAGCGCGACCGTCGCCTGCTTGGTCAGCGAGATGCCGTAGATCGAGGCGATCCTGCGCAGCATACCCACCTGCACGGCCATCAGCGGCACCGCATCTGCGACGGGAATGGGAATCGCACCGATCCCCGTGGCGGTCGTCGACGCCAGAGCGACGACCTTACGCGCGGCGCCGTGCTTGACGGCGATGCTGACGCTTTGTGCCGCGGCCAGCGCCGCGCTCACGCCTTTTGGGGCCGCTTCGAGGGACACCTCCACAAGATGTTCGAGGCCGAAGGCCTGTGTGCCGGAGAACGGGTCGTCCACTGCGGCGATCGGCACCGGCCTGCCCGTTTCGATGGGCAGCCGCAGCGACGTGAGATAGTCGACGAACTGCTGCACGTCGGGAGGAAAGCCGATGCTGGCCTTCCATGGTGTCTGCGTGATCACGAGGAACACGGGGACGTCGAGAGCCGCAAGATCTTCGACGAGACGTCGCTGAGTCTGATCGAAGCGTCGATCGGCCGCCTTGATGCAGAACCAGATGCCGTGGATGGGCTCGCCGGCCTTCGCACGCTCGGCATAGGTCTTCTTGAACGAACGCACCACATCGCGCAGCTGATCGAAGCTCTCGACTCCTTTGAAGTCGTAGAGGCCGAGAGTGCCTTCGTCGTTCGTGTACAGCGAGACCTGCTGCGTGACCGGAGCGCCGACGCCGGTAGCCGCCAGATCCTCGCCGAAGACGGCGTTGATCAGCGTGCTCTTGCCGGCACCGGTCGCCCCGATCACCGCGAGGTTGTATCGCGGCAGCTGCGCCTCATCCCACGCCTCGTCCAGGCGCCCCTGAGGGTCATGACCCAGCTGTTCGGTCATGCCCGCTTCTGCAGCCCGTCGACGAAGCCCTTGACCTGGTCGAAGGTCTCTTTGCGGCCCAGCAGCAGATAAGCGGTCGGACCGACCCAGTTGAGCGCGAGCGCACCGGCCCAGAGCGCCTTCGGGCCGTTGATCTGCGACTCGGGACGCTTCACGAGATCCGAGCCGGCATAGGCGGCCAGTGCGAGCTGTGCGGCGCCGGCCACGAAGCCGAAGACCTTCGAACCGCCCTTGACTCTGCCTTTGACTTCGCCTTTGGTCTCGAGCGCCTGATCTTTGAGCTTTGCCATTGATGCCTCCTCGATTGCCGTGACCACATCGGACGATGCCGTCGTGTGCCCAGCCTAGTGCGTTCGTGCGACAGGGGCCGGATGGTGCGCCGGCGTCTCGTGCCTCGGCTCGCCATACCGGCCGGCCGAGTCCCATGCGAGCCGGTGCACCTGAGCGATCGTTACCTCCAGTGACGCCGAAAGATGTGCCCGAGCGGGATGAGATGGCTTACTGATGCAGTCATGTCAGCGACCTCAGGAGGATCAATCATGCGACCACAACGGAGGAATCGACTGCTTGCCGTGGTTCTCTCGGCGGCCACGGCATCCACACTGCTCGCAGGATGCTCTGCCGCCGACCAATCGGCACAGGCAGTGGGCGAGCCCAAGTCAGGCGGCACGGTCACCTACCTCGAGCCGCAGGCCTTTAGCGGGCTCTACCCGCCCGCAGCCGGCTTCTACCCGAACGGCAGCATCGTCAACAACCTCACCGACCGGCTGCTTTATCAGAACCCCGAGACGCTGGAGCTCGAGCCCTGGATCGCGAGTGCACTGCCCGCTGTGAACGCGGACGCAACCGAGTACACGTTCAGGCTGCGCGAAGGGGTGACCTACTCGGACGGCACGCCGCTCGACGCCGCCAACGTCGTCAAGAACTTCGACCTCTACGGCAAGGGGGACAAGCAGCGCAAGCTGACCGTCTCGGAGGCATTGAACAACTATGACCATGCCGAGGCCGTCGACGAACACACCGTTCGCTTCCACTTCTCGGCACCTGCCCCGGGGTTCGCTCAGGCGACGTCGACCATCAACTCCGGCCTGCTGTCGAACGCCACCCTCGATCGCGACTCCGAGGGCTTCGCGCCCGGGCAGGCGAAGCAGATCGTCGGCAGCGGCCCGTTCGTCGTCACCGACGAGCAGCTGAACACGGAGTACACGCTCACGGCTCGTGAAGGGTACGACTGGGCGCCGCCGTCGCTCGCGCATCAGGGCAGAGCTCGCGTCGATGCGGTGAAGGTGGTCGTGACACCTGAGAGCAGCATTCGGGTGGGCACGCTCGTCGCCGGTCAGGCTGACGTTGCCCGCCAGATCGATCCGCCGGATGAGGCGCAGGTCACCGGCGCAGGACAGAGTCTGCACGTCGCCAGCACGAACGGCATCGACAACGCGCTGCAGTTCCGGTTCAGAGATCGACGGCTCAGCGACATCCGAGTGCGGCAGGCGCTCATCGCGGGTGTCGACCGGCAGCAGATACTCGATCAGCTCTACACGGCGAGCTATCCGCTGGCCACCTCGCCGCTGGCGAAGAGCGCACTCGGCTACAAAGACGAATCGGCCGCCTACCGCTACGACCGACCGCGGGCACGTGATCTGCTGGACGAAGCCGGATGGCACGTCGGTGATGACGGCATTCGCACCAAGGACGGTGAACGGCTGACCCTCACCGTCAATCACGCCATCCCGCTGCCGAGATCGAAGGAGCTGGTCACGATCCTGCAGGAGCAGCTCAAAGAGGTGGGCGTCGAGGTGAGGCTCTTCCAAGGCGATCAGGCGGCGCAGAACGCCGCCGCTCTCGACCAGGACACGGTGCAGGTCTATCACCAGATGGTCGGGCGAGCCGACTACGACGTCATCAAGAGCCAGTACTCGGGCGACAATCGCAACGTCTTTCTGAACCTGGACAAGACCGACGGATCGTACGGCGACCCGCATCTCGAGGAGCTGCTGCACGCCGTGGCCAGCCGGCCGAGCGCCGAAGAGCGTCAGCGTGCGAGCGAAGCCGTGCAGGACTATGTCACCGAGCAGGCATATGTGCTGCCCATCTACGAAGAGCCCCTGGTCTATGGGACGAGCTCTGCGGTACAGGGGTTCGACACGGAATCGGTGGGGCGGCCGTCGTTCTACAGCCTCTGGCTGAACCGGTGAGGAGCTGAATCGCTGAATCGCTCAGCCGTCATCGTGTCAGTCGTGCGCGTCATCAGCCCGACGTAGCAGACATGTTCGTCTCCAAGCGCGCGGTGGCGCCCGATCGTGCGGACGGATTGCGATCAGCGGAGTGAGACTGACCGCCGGGTGTGGAAGTCGCGGACCATGTCCTCGATGGTCTCAGCCCACGGGGTCTCCTGCTCGCCGAGCTCGTTCCGTGCCGCAGAGTCATCGAGGACGAACGGCTCGGTGAACTGATAGGCGACTGTGCCCAGCTGACGCATCATCGGTGAGAAGAGACCGAGAGCGGTCAGCAGCCAGCCTGGAATCGGCTGGAGTCTCGGGTGCGTCTGTGCTGCCTGACCGTTCAGACGCACATCTGCGTCGAGCAGCGCCTGAGCGACGTCTCTGATTGCGCAGGCCGGAGCGCTGGGCACATGCCAGACGCGGCCCCACATGTGTTCGTCTTGCACCGCCCGCGCCAGCAGGCGCCCGAAGTCCCTGATCGCGGTCCACGTGTGTGGCTGGTCAGGATCTCCGATTGGATGTGCGGCCGCCCCGGAGAGCACCGGAACGACCAGCCGGTCGCCGGCGTGGGCCCCAGCTCCGGCTCCTGCTCCGAGGTAGTCGGAGCCGCGGATCTCCGTCGCCCGTATCCTGCCCTGCTTATGAGCGTCGAAGAGCGTCTCCCAGACTTCTGCACGCACTCGTCCCAGCGCAGACGGTGGGTCGATCTTTGAGGTCTCGCCGAGCGGAGAGGAGCCGAGTGCATAAGGGTACAGGTTGCCTGCGACTGTCAGCGATGCGTCATGCTGTGCCGCGATCGCGATGAGCTGCTGGGTGGCCCTCGGCCACATCCGCGACCATTGCGGGTACGGCCAGTTGCAACAGGCCACGATCGCCGACAGCCGCAGGGTGCGTACGGCTGCCAGCGCCTCGGGAGTCGTAATGTCGCAGGCGATCGACCGTGCCCCGCCAATGACGAGTGGATCGGTGTCGGGCAGTGGGCGACGTGTGGCCACGACGACGTCGTGACCCGCGTTCAGCAGGTGCTCGGCGGTGGAGCGGCCAAGTGCTCCGGCGCCGATGATGAGAGAAGTTGACATGGGTGGCTCCCGTCTGGGGCACGGCTCACCAGGGTGAGAGAACCTGCACCGTGAACAGTGTTCACTCATAGTGATGACTATAGTGAACACTGTTCACAAGCGCAACGGCAAATCACTGTTCTGAGAATGGAGACCCATGATGACTGTGCGGCGGGGTGAAGAAGCCTCGAGAATCGGAGACGCCCCGGAGCGACGAGTGCAGAGCAATGAGCACGACGCTGTTCGGCTGAGAATCCTTCGCGTTGCGGAGCATCAGCTTGCCACGGTAAGCCCGTCTCAGCTGTCGATGCGTGGCATCGCGCGAGAGCTGCGCGTCACGGTGGGGGCTCTGTATCGATACTTCGACGGGCGCGATGATCTGCTCACCGAGCTCATCGAGCGTGCCTACAGTGATCTGGCGCAGAGTATGAACGACGCTGACGCCGAAGTGCAGCATTCGGGCGGGTCTGCACGACAGCGCTGGATCGCGGTTTGGGAGGCAGCCTCTGCATGGTCGCAGAGACATATCCAGCGGTTCTACCTGATATACGGCACGCCAGTCATTGGATACGCCGCGCCGGATTCGACGGTCGAGCCAGCAGGGCAGGTGGTGCGCGTGCTGTTGAATGTCTATCTCGATGGCCACAGCAGCACGGGGATGAGCGAGACGCCCCTGGGGTGGACTTCCGCCGCGAACAGTGGCACAGTCGGGCCGCTGATCGCAGAGGAAGACCTGGAGCGTGTTCGGGGCTGGGTGCGGCAGCACGTCGGTGGAGCGAGGGGCGGTGCTGACATCGCCGACGGACTCTCTGCCGCTGAGGTGTTTGCGGTCATCAGCGCATGGACGGCCTTGATCGGCACGATTGCTTTCAGTCTTGGCAGTCACTATCGCGGCTCGATCGAGGACGTGCAGGTCTACCTGCGGTCTCTTGCCCTCGATCACGCGACGCGCCTTGGGCTGACGGACGTGACGCCGAATCTGGAGTGAGGCCGGTCTTGTGACATACCGCGCAGATGCCAGGCTTCGCCGGCTCGAAGGTCAGAACCCGAGGTAGCGTCCTGGGCGATGGTTGAGCGCGATGACCAGGTTCATGATCACCGCACCGATGGCCGAGAGCAGCACGTTCATCGGCGAGGTGACGGAGAACGAGGCGGCCACGATGATCACGTCCAACGCCATCTGCACGTAGCCGGCGCGCCATCCCCATCGATCCTGAATGATCAGGGCCATGATGTTGAACCCGCCGAGACTCGCGTGATGCCGAAAGAGGATCAGCAGGCCGATGCCGGCGAGCAGGTTTCCGGCGACCGCCCCGTAGACAGGATTCTCCGCCAGCGTTCCGAGCATCGCCGGGTGCAGGGGAGTGAGCGCCGACACGGCAGCGACCGCGATGACCGTGCGGATGGTGAAGTTCCATCCGCGCTGTCGCACCGCCAGCACGAAGAACGGCAGGTTGACCACCATGAACAGCACACCGAAGGGAACCGGCGTGGCGTAGGCCAGCAGCAGCGAGAGCCCCGCCGTGCCGCCGGTGACCACGCCCGCCGAGTGCAGCAGGTACAGCCCGAGCGACGCGGCGAACACACCACTGCCGATGCCGACGACGTCATCGAGGATGCTGTGGTGCTGTGCCGGATATCGGCGGTCGCTGGAGTCGCTGGCAGAGGTCATAGCACCGAATTCTACTTCGTGTCGGTGTCCTCCTCGGCCTGCCCATGCGCCTCGTCGTCAGAGGCCAGGATGCGGAAGAGCGCTTTGCGAGTGCGCTTGAGCTCGTCGATCGCCGCGTCTCGCTGCTGCTGCGTCGAGTGACGGAAGTCGCCGATGACGGTCATGAGCGCATGCGCCGCTTCGCGCAGTCCTCCGTGCTCGCCACGCTGAGGCCGGGCGTCCCAGATGTGTGCGATCTGCTCGGCGTGTTCGCGGACGTATGCGGCGCCTGCGGCGGTGAGTTCGTGGGCGCCGTTCTCTCCGCTTGCGGTGATGAGCCCCTCTTCGGTCAGCTGCTGCAGCGTGGGGTAGATCGACCCGGGGCTGGGGCGCCAGCTGTCGTCAGTGCGCTCGGCGATGCGTTTGATGATGCCGTAGCCGTTCGCCGGCTCGTCGTTCAGCAGCGACAGAATCGCCAGTCGGGTGTCGCCCCGGCGTGCACGGCCGCGCCCGCCGTGTCCGAAGCCGCCACGCGGGTCGAAGCCTGGACCTCCGAAGCCCGGTCCACCGAAGCCCGGTCCACCGAAGCCGGGACCGCCAGCGTCGGGGCCTCTGCCGTGTGACCGTCTGTGGCCGCGGTCGCCGAAGCCGCCGTCATGGCCGCATCCGTCGAAGCCGGGGCCGCCGAAGCCGGGCTCGTGATGGTGATGATGATTGTGATGCTCGTGTCTCACGATGTTCTCCTTTGTGACTATCGCGATATATCGCGATCTAGATGATCAGAAATATATACCGATATATCGAAAAGTGCAAGAGTGAGGCGGTCGATCTGATGCGAGGTGCACGGCGACGGTCGACAGGCCGAGGGGGCGTCCGGCGTCGCGACCACGACCGCAGGCTACTGGAGCTGGGCCGTGAGCCGGGCGATGCCCTCTTTCGCCTTCTCGCGTGTGGGGCGACGCCGCCAGTCGGAGACATTGAGACGGATGCTGTTGGCGCGATAGTCGGCTTCGACTGCGCGCAGCTGATCAACGAAGTCGGCGTCTCGCACCAGCACTGAGATCTCCATATTCAGACTGAACGAGCGGATGTCCATGTTGCTGGAGCCGATCACGGCGACCTCGTCGTCGATGGAGAAGTGCTTGGAATGCAGGACCGTCGGCGAGCGGTACAGATAGATCGAGACGCCGACGTTGAGCAGGGCCTCGTAGTACGAGCGCTGTGCGTAGTACACGAACGCCTGATCACCGATCTCAGAGACGAAGAGCTCGACGTCCACCCCGCGCGCGGCAGCGGTGAGCAGCGCGAGCAGGGTTGCCTCGTCAGGCACGAAGTAGGGGCTGGTGATGCTGATGCGATGCCGGGCGTTCTGAATGAGCAGCACGAACAGCTTGAGCGAGTTGTCGCTGGCGAAGCTGGGCCCGCTGGGCACGACCTGCGCATCGGCTCCGAACACCGTCGGTATGCCTGTGCGAGGCTCGGCGGCGGGCGAAGGAGCCATCGGGGTGAGCCGTTCGCCTGATTCGCTGAACCAGTCGGACATGAAGACGGCGTCGAGCTCGCCGACGAGCGGACCCTCGACACGGACCATCAGCTCCTGCCAGTGCAGCCCTCGTCGCAGGTTCTTCGGCTTCAGATAGCTGTCGTCGATCAGGTTCTGCGAACCGGTGTAGGCCACCTTGCCGTCAATGGTGACGATCTTGCGATGGTTGCGCATGTCTGGCCGCTGCCACTGCCCGCGCCAGGGCCGCAGCGGCAGCATCGCGTGCCACTGCGCGCCCATCTCTGAGAGCATCCGCTTCGTCGCGCGACGACCCGGATAGCCGAGACCCGAGAGGTGATCTGAGAGGGCGCGCACGGTCACGCCGCGATGTCGAGCACGTCGCAGCGCCTCGAAGAAGGGCGCTGTCGATGCGTCGTGCACCAAGATGTAGAACTCCACGTGCACGTACTCGGTCGCCGCATCGATGTCGTCGATCATGGCCTGCAGCGACCCCTGGTACGAATCGATCAGCTGCAGCGTGTTGTCACCCACCATGGGCAGCGCGGTCAGCCGTTCGTTGAGGCGAACCGCAGAGGGCATCCACTCTGGCGACTCCGGGACGGTGCGGTGTGCGGTGACCTCGTCACGCGCGGCGAGCGCCGAGTTGATCTCGATCTGACGACGCTGCCGCCAGCGAGGCAGGCGCCCGATACCGATCGTGAGGAATGCGATCACTCCGACCACGGGAATGAACATGATCGCGAGCACCCATGCGATGGCCGTCTGCGGCGGCCGACGCAGCGAGATGACGATGGCCGAGACGAGCACGATGAGGATGTGTGCGAGCGTCGCCAGCAGACTGGCAAGCGGCGCGGTGAACATGGCAGTCCTCGATCATGGGATCCGTGCTCGGAGCCCCGAACACGGATCCCATCCTAAATCAGTGCGGAATCTGCAGCACTACTCGCGCTGGCAGACCGCGCAGCCAGACCTCAGCCGTCGCGAGCGGAGCGAGATCAGCCAAGCATCGCCGAGAGGGCGAAGACCCACAGTGACAGCACGACGAGCAGTCCGAGGCTGTAGGGGAGAGCGGCGCGCATGATCGCCGACTCCTTGCCGGCCAGGCCGACGGCCGCCGACGAGACGGCGATCGACTGCGGCGAGACGATTTTGCCGATGCCACCACCGGCCACGTTGGCCGAGACCAGCAGGGTGGGATTGGTGCCGATCTCGGTCGCGGTCACCGACTGCAGGTGGGCGAAGAGCGTGTTGTTGTTGACGACCGAGCCCGTGATGAACACGCCCAGCCAGCCGATGACCGGTGAGAGCAGCGGGAACAGCGCGCCGACGCTCGCCAGCGCATGGCCGATGGTCGTCGAGCCGCCGGAGAAGTTCGCGATGTAGGCGACGATCATGATGAGCAGGATCAAGAGGATCGGCTGCCAGAGCATCTTGACCGAGGCGACGAACTCTTCGCCGACCTGCTTCCATGTGAGTGCGCTGCTGGTCAGCGCGGTGAGCAGCACCGACACCAGGATGGCGGTGCCGGCGGCGCCGATCGGCGACCACGTCCACACCGCTGTCATCGGGGCATCCGCACCCGCAGCCGTGACCTGGCCGTCGAGACCGGGAATCGAAACCAGCAGGCTCAGCGCGGAGAGCGCACCGCCCTTCGAACGATCGAAGAGGTTTGCGAAGAAGGGGGCGCTCCAGATCAGGATGAGCACGGTCAGAAACAGGAAGGGCGACCAGGCGCTGACCAGCTGACGCGGGGTGTAGTGCTCGCTGACCGGTTCGGGAGCACCGGGCATGCGGAAGGTGCGCTTCGGCTTCCAGAAGCGCGACAGCACGGCGAGGGCGGCGAGAGCCACGATCGACGGGATGATGTCGGCCAGGTCGGGCTGTCCGAGCACGAGCAGCAGCACCGCCTGAGAACCGCTGAACGCGACGACCACGGTGATGAGGGCGGGCAGCACCTCGCGGATGCCGCGGAAGCCGTCGAGGATGGCGACCAGCAGGAACGGGATGATGATCGTCGGCAGCTGACCGACCAGCACCATCATGCCCGACAGCTCGGGGATCGGCACGTCGCCCTGGCGTGCGGCGATGATCACGGGGATGCCGATGGCGCCGAAGGCACCTGCTGCGGCGTTCGAGATGAGGGCGAGCACCGCAGCCTTCAGCCCGGGAAAGCCCAGCGTCAGCAGCAGGGCGGCACAGATGGTGATCGGCACGCCGAAGCCGGCCGCACCTTCGAGGAACGCACCGAAGCAGAAGGCGATCAGCAGCACCTGGATGCGCTGGTCGGCAGCGATGCCCGAGATGCTGTTGCGAATCACATCGAACTTGCCGCTGCGCACGGCGAGCTTGTACAGCCACACCGCCATCAGAATGATGTAGCCGATCGGCCACAGGCCGTTGAGCACACCGTCAAGCGCGGCACCGCCGATGGCCGACGCCGGCATGCCGAAGCCGATGAAGGCGACGATGACGGCGAGCACAGCGGCGATGGCCGCAGCTGTCGTGCCCTTCATCTTGAAACCGACCAGTGCGACCAGGAAGAAGATCACCGGAACGGCGGCGAGCCCCGCTGAGAGAGCGAGGTTGCCAGTCGGATCAAGCGGTTGCGTCCACATGACAGAGTGCCTTTCGTGCATGCCGGAACAGCACACACGAGCGCCGTTCAGTCGGGAAATGAGCGACGTCGTCGTCAGAATCGGTCGGGCGCCAGAGGGCAGCGATTGTGGTCAGACCACATCAGGACCACATGACACAATACCGCTCGTGACGGCGTGATGGCGAGAGGCCAGCCTCAAACGACCGTGCACGCATCACGAGAGGCTCCCGAAACGCGCGGCAGAACCGGTGAGTTCAGGCTTCAGACGAGACCGGGAACGAAGGTGGTCGGCGTGTTGCTCTTGGGGCCGTGGCCGTGCTTCGGCGCGACGCTGGAGAGCGTCGCAGCGGCGCTCATAGAGTCGTCGTACGAGGCGTTCACCAGAATCGGGTGGTGGTCGGAGAGCCCCTGCGGCAGCGAGGTGACTCGATTGACCGTGAAGCCGGTCGACGTCGCCATGTCATAGCGTCCACGGAAGATGCGATAGCGCTGATACGTGCGCTGCTCCGTCGCGGTCAGCTCATAACCGTGCGTGCGCACGCGCTCCTGCAGGTGACGCTGGAAGAACGGGTAGTTGTAGTCGCCGACCATCAATGAGGGCAGACCCGCACCGAACTGTGCGAGTCGCTCGAACGAGGTGCGAATCTGATTGCGGCGCAGCGAGTTCAGCGCGGTGAGCGGGGCCCCGTGAAACGAGGCGACCATCAGCTCACGATCTCGGGTGAGATCCATCAGTCGGGTCGCGACCAGACGCTCGTGAGCGGGTGCGGCGACACGGTCGTGCAGAGACTTCTTGAGCTGGTAGGTCTGCGATCCGATCAGGCGAAACCGGTCGGCGCGGTAGAAGACCGAGATGCCGAGACGATTGCCTCGGGTGGCCTCTGCAAGCCGCAGCGACCCGATCTCAGTCGGCAGGGAGTCGATGTCGCACTCCTGCAGACAGAGCACGTCGGGATCGGTTCGACGGGTGAGATCATCGAGCTCGCACAGAGCACGGTTCTTGCGCAGGTTGTAGCTGACGACATTCATCACGACAGTTTGCCTCCAAAGGGTAGAACCGCTTTCAGGCTACCGTTCTGATCGCCTGAGCGGGGCATGTTTCGGCCAGAAACAGCTGTGAATTCACCAGATCGTCACAGAGGGTCGGTGATTTCGCCAGCATTCGACGACGCTCAGCCCAGCAGAGCGACACAGCGCCGCAGCAGGGCCGCACCGGCGTCGTCGTCGGTGAGAAGCTGACCCGGAGCCAGCGGGTCGGCGATGGTCGTGACCTCATATGGTTTGTGCAGCGTGCCGTCGGCGGCGGCGCCCGGTGAGCTCGGCGAGCCCGGCTGCACGTCGACGTGGGTGACGTCGTAGCCCTGCGCGTGCAGCCAGTCGGCCATGGTGTAGTCACTGCGTGAGTCGCCGACGGTGAACCAGCGCTTCGGCAGCACGGAATGCTCGCCCAACAGCTCGAGCGAGCGACGGGCACCCAGCGCCTTGCCGCTGTGAGAGACCTCGACGTCGCAGCTGATCACGGTGGGGTCGATGCGCAGCTGCACGGCTCCGAGGCGGGCGCGCAGCTCGATCAGATCCTGCACCAGGGCATCCCTCGCCGAAAGGAATGCCGCATGGTCGCTGCCGGCGATCATCTCGAGCGTCATCATGGTGCGCTTCGTATCGTCGAAGAACATGGTGTCGGCGAACTTCTCGGCCGCTGCCTCGCGGCCGAAGTCGACGACCTCCTGAGGCACTCGCATGTCGACGTCGATCTGCTCGTCGTCGAGGCCTGCGGCCGTGAGCTGCGCCCAGACTCCGCCCTTCTCGCCGACAACCGCGAGGCCGGTCGCGTCGGCAGCAAGACCGGCGGATACCAGAGCCGGGACGATCTGCCGGCTCACGAAGGCGGTCGAGCGGCCGGTGTTGAACGAGAGCGGCACGCCCGCTTCGGCGAGGGTGACGAGGCTGTCGGAGATCTCGGGCAGGCGCACGGTGCGGGTGACGGGGCTGGCGATCGGGCCGTCGACATCGAGGAGCAGGCCGAACGGTGCTGGCGCAGTGGACATAGCCCCATTGTGCCCGATGGCGGGCATCCGGTCTGTGCCTGACGCGCTTCTGCGTCACTCCTCCCCGGAGTCGGTCGCGCGACGATCGGCCTGTTTGGCGGCGCGAAGCCGGCGCAGCCGATCGGCTGGGGTGGGCTTCGGCGGATGCTGCAGCAGGTGCCGTGCGACCGCGCTGACCTGATCGGCGGCGCGGGTGTCTGATCGTTCCCCTGCCGGCTTCGCACGCTGTGAGACATCGATCAAGAGCTGCTGGGCTGCCGGGCCGTGCAGGTGCGCGGCTGTGACGAGTGCCGCAGTGGCGAGCTCGACGTCGGCGTCGGAAACCGGATCTGCCGCTGCGGTGAGTTCGGCTGGGCGTTCGGCCAGACGGCGCAGATCGGGGAGTGCCCCATCGGCATCGGGAGATCCGATGGAGGTCAGCACCTCGACGGCCTGTTCGCGCTGTTCGGGACGGCCGGTGCGCAGCACGGTCGTGAGCAGTGGCGTGGCCTCGGCACCGTAACCGGTGATGAGCTGGTCGACCATATCGCGCTCACGAGGATCGTGCGAGCCGAGACCGGCCATCAGGCGGGGCAGCAGCCGAAGATCGTGCAGCTGCGCCAGCATCCACCGGGCCTTCACGGCCACTGCAGGATCCGGGTCGTCCAAGAGGGCCAGCACCGCGTCGGCGTACTCGGGCGCACCGACTTTGCTCAGCAGATGCACGGCCTGGGCGCGAACCGGCGCGCGGCTGTCAGTGAGCTTTGCGGCTGCCTGCGGCAGAAAGCCCCGTCCCATGCGCACGAGGGCCCAGACGATCGACTCTCGAACGAAGAACTCGGGCTCGTCCCAGAGCAGCCGCACCAGCAGACGGGCAGTCTCAGGATCGGCGAGACGGCCGACTTCCAAGGCCGCACGCTGACGGGATTCGGGCGGGGCGGCGTGATCGGCCAGAGTCGCGAGGAGGGCCTGGACGTCGCTCATCGGCAGCAGCCCTCCGCTGAGAACTGCGGCATGTCGCGCAGCCCGGCGATGATGCGCTCGGCGTCGTAGCCCTGCGGATGCCGCACGAGCTCGACTCCCGCACCCTGGATCGCCGCGAGCGTCGCATCGGTGATGCTGCGGGAGTCGAGGCCGTGCAGCGCGGCGAAGCGCGCGATCACCGGCTGCAGCCGCCGACCGTACTCGTGGAGCCCGGCATTGACCTCTGACCGGAACTCTTCGTCACGTCGCACGAAGAAGAACTGAAAGAGCAGCTCGATGTCATCGCGCTGCCTCTTCAGATCGCGGATCTCGCTGGCGACCATGCTCTGGAGCGCCTCGTGCGGTTCGAGGTCGGCGCCATAGTCTGTGGCGGGCCCGTCGAGAGCACGTCCGATGACGTCGTGGAGCAGGGCGTGCAAGAGACCGAGCTTTGTCGAGAAATAGAAGTAGACGAGCCCGCTCGACAGCTCTGCCTCGGCGGCGACGGAACGCCCGCTGACCATCGCGAGCCCGTCGCGCACCGCAATGCGGTGGGCAGCACGGACGATGGCCGAACGGCGTTCGGACTCGGACAACCTGACACCGACCATGGCCTCCACCATAGCCGTCGTCGCCCGCACAAGTGCTGACCGGATGATCAATACCGCGAGTGGAGCGTTCGGACAGGAGCACCTGAAGTAGTGTTCCTGCCCGAACGCCTGCGATCACCAGTCGACGGCGTCGCGGATGATGGGGCACGTCATGCAGTGGCCCCCACCGCGCCCGCGCCCGAGCTCGGCACCGGCGATGGTGATGACCTCGACGCCGGCCTTGCGCAGGGCCGCGTTCGTCTGGGTGTTGCGGTCGTAGGTGAAGACCACACCCGGCTCGACGGCCACGGCGTTGTTGCCGCTGTCCCACTGCTGACGCTCTGAGGCGTAGAAGTCGCCCGCCGTCTCGACCAGACGCAGCTTGGGCAGCCCCAGACCTCGTGCGACGACGTCGGTGAAACGGGCGTCGCCCTCGTCGACGATCTCTAAGCCGGGCGCTTTGTCGCTCGGGTGGATGCTGAACGTGTGCACGCCGTCGACGATCGCCGGGTGCACGGTCGCGAGATCTCGATCAGCGAAGGTGAAGACGGTGTCGAGGTGCATCGCGGCGCGCAGCTTCGGCATGCCTGCGACGATCACCTGTGTTGCCGCGCCTTCGTCGAAGAGCGCCTTCGCCACCTGCGTGATGGCCTGCCGTGACGAGCGCTCGCTCATGCCGATCAGCACGATGCCGTTGCCCACTGGCATGACGTCGCCGCCTTCGAGCGACGCCTGTGCCCAATCCTGTTCGGGGTCGCCCCACCAGACCTTCGAGCCGACGAAGTCGGGGTGAAAGAGGTAGATGGCCTTCATGAGCAGGGTCTCGCCGTGGCGTGCCGGCCAGTAGAGCGGATTGAGCGTCAGGCCGCCGTAGATCCAGCAGGTGGTGTCGCGGGTGAACAGCGTGTTCGGCAGCGGCGGCAGCAGATACTCGCGAGCGCCCTTGGTGTACTGGGCGAGGCTTCCGAGCATGGGGTGCAGATCGGTGGGGAGGTCGTGCAGGCCGAGCCCGCCGATGAGGTATCGGGCGAGGGATGCGCTGTCGAGCTCGTCGAGGAACTCGCGGGTCGCAGCGACCAGACCGATGCCGACGGTGTTCGCGATCACGAGCCGGTCGAGCAGCCATGCACGGGCGCCGGGCACGTCGATCGTCTCGGCGAGCACTTCGTGCAGCTCGACCACCTCGACGCCGCGATTCGCGAGTTTGTTCCTGAAATCGAGGTGATCGCGCTGGGCCTTCTCGACCCAGAGCACGTCGTCGAAGAGCAGGTCGTCGGAGTTGGACGGTGTGAGCCTCTCGTGGGCGAGTCCCGGTGCGGCGACGAGCACTTTGCGCAGTCGTCCGACCTCGGAGTGCACTCCGTATGCTTCGGAGCGGCCGCTGCCGACCGCAGTCTGTGCGGCGCCCTCTGATGAGTCTGTCATGATGTCGGTTCCTTTCAGAAGTTGCGTGGATCGGATGGAACGAGAAGGGGCCTGCCAGGTCGCTGCGTCAGAGCTGGATCAGCCCCTGCGCCAGGCCGACGACGCCGACGATCGCTCCGATGGCCACGACCGCGAAGAGCACGAGCTCGCCGGTCGAGAAGACGCGTCGATGCTGCTCTCGTCTGGTGATCGCGAAGAGGATCGTGGCCGGCGCATAGAAGATCATCGAGATGAGGAGGAACTGCAGGCCCGCCGCGTAGATCAGGAACAGCGTGTAGACGACAGCGAGCACGGCGATCACCGCATCGGCGGCAAGACGGCGCGGCTGCTCGTGCAGATACGTCTCTCGTGTGACCACGAGCTTCAGTGCGTAGGCCGCGGCCAGGAAGTACGGGATGAGCGACAGCGCCGCAGTCAGGTCCAGGGCGAAGTCGAAGGCCTCCTCAGAGAAGTAGGTGATCACGAGCACCACCTGGGCGAGCAGGGTGCTCAGCAGCAGGGCGTTGACGGGAACGTCGTCGCCGGTCTGTTTGGCGAGGAACTTGGGGAGATCTCTGTCTTTGGCCGCGACGAAGAGCACCTCGGCGGCCATCAGGCTCCAGGCCAGGTAGGCTCCGAGCACAGAGACGATCAGTCCGATGCTGACGAAGACCGTGCCCCACTGACCGACCGCGGCTTCGAGCACTCCGGCCATCGACGGCTGTCGCAGCGCGGCGATCTCGCCCATCGGCAGGATGCCGTACGAGACGACGGTCACCGAGGCGAAGATGGCGAAGACGCTGAGGAAGCCGAGCACCGTGGCGCGCCCGACGTGTTCGCGCTTCTGCGCGTGGCGGGAGTAGACGCTGGCGCTTTCGACGCCCATGAAGACGAACACCGTCACCAGCATGGTGTCACGCACCTGGGTCATGAGCGAGCCGGCGTAGTCAGCACCCATCAGGTTGTCGACGAACACGTCGGGGTGAAAGCAGAAGATCGCGATCAGCACGAACACGATGATGGGAACCAGCTTCGCGATCGTGACGATGCGGTTGATGGCGGTCGCCTCTTTGACGCTCTGTTTGATGAGCAGGAAGAACAGCCAGAGCCCGATCGAGCTGAGCAGGATCGCCACCCAGGTGTCGCCCGCGCCGAGCGCCGGCCACAGCGCGCCGAGCGTCGACATGATGAGCACCCAGTACGTCACGTTGCCCACGCATGCGCTTGCCCAGTATCCGATCGCCGAGAAGAAGCCGACGAACTGGCCGAACCCGGCCTTCGCGTAGGCGTACACCCCGGCGTCGAGTGCGGGTTTGCGGTTCGCCAGCCGCTGGAACACGAAGGCGAGCATGAGCATGCCGAAGCCGGCGACGACCCAGGCGATCAGTGCGCCGAGCACACCCGTCTCTTGGGCGAACCGACGTGGCAGAGAGAACACGCCTGCACCGACCATCGAGCCGATGACCATCATGGTCAGGGTGGCGACGGTGACTTTGGTGCCGGTGCCTGACGCGGGCTTCTGCGCCACACCGGCCTGCGGTGACCCGTTCTCTGTCGCGTGCATGCTGCACTCCTGTCGCACTGATCGGCTGAACCGCCTGTTCGGCGTCGGTTTCACCTTACATTGAGCAACTGGTCAATTCAGGCGGACAGCCGTCGCCACACCGTGTCAGCGGTCGCACCTAGGATGACTGCATGACATCGGACGCACAGATCGGGGCAGTCGCGCCGTTCTCCGAGCCCACCCGAGCCTGGTTCGACTCGGCCTTCGCGGCGCCGACCGATGCTCAGGTGGGGGCCTGGCAGGCGATCGAACGAGGCAGGCACACACTGGTCGTGGCGCCGACCGGGTCGGGTAAGACGCTCGCGGCGTTTCTCTGGTCGATCGACCGGCTCGTGCGCGAGCGCCGATCTGCCCGTGCCGATGCCGACCCGCCTGAGTTCGCAACCGCAGCGGCGCCAGGCGTGCGCATTCTCTATGTCTCACCCATGAAGGCGCTGGGCGTCGACGTCGAGCGAAACCTGCGCGCACCTCTGATCGGCATCGGCCAGGCCGCCGAGCGTCTGGGTGAGACACTGCCGCCGATCACGGTCGGCGTGCGCTCGGGCGACACGACGCCCAAAGAGCGGCGCCGTCTCGTGACACACCCGCCCGATGTGCTGATCACCACGCCTGAGTCGCTCTATCTGATGCTCACCAGCAAGGCGGCCGAGACGCTGCGCACAGTGCACACGGTCATCGTCGATGAGATCCATGCGCTCGCCGACGACAAACGTGGTGCGCATCTCGCACTCTCACTCGAACGTCTCGAGGGGCTGCTCGAGACGTCGCCGCAGCGCATCGGCCTGAGCGCGACGGTGCGTCCGATCGATGCCGTCGCAAGATTCCTGGGCGGCCCGCGGCCGGTGCAGGTGGTTGCGCCCGACCGCCGTCGGCGATTCGATCTGACGGTCGAGGTGCCTGTCGACGATATGTCGAACCCGCCGATGCCCGAAAGCGTGGCGCCGGCCGGCGACCGGGGCGAGGGAGCCGCTTCGAGCGGCCCCGACGCCGTTGCGAACGACGACGGCGAGCACAGAGTGGGGTCGATGTGGCCGGCGATCGAGGCGTCACTGCTGAAACGCATCCGGAGCGTGCGCTCGGCGATCGTGTTCGCCAACTCCCGACGGCTCGCCGAGCGTGTCACCGCCCGGCTCAACGAGCTGGACGCCCAGCTGCAGAGCGCCGATGACGAGGTCGAACCGCTGGCACGGGTGCATCACGGGTCGGTTTCGAAAGACCAGCGAGCCGAAGTCGAAGAGGCGCTCAAGAGCGGGCGGCTGCGCTGCGTGGTGGCCACGTCGAGCCTCGAACTCGGCATCGACATGGGGCTCGTCGACCTCGTCGTGCAGATCGACGCCCCGCCGTCAGTGGCCAGCGGACTCCAACGGGTCGGACGAGCGGGGCACCAGGTCGACGGCATCTCGCGTGCGGTGTTCTATCCGACGCATCGCCAGCAGCTGCTTGAGACCGCCATCGTCACCGAGCGTATGCTCGCCGGCGAGATCGAACACCTGCACATGCCGGCGAACCCGCTCGACGTGCTCGCTCAGCAGACGGTGGCCGCGGCCTCGGTCGAGACGCTTGACGTCGAAGCCTGGTTCGAGACCGTGCGACGTGCGGCGCCGTTCGCGTCGCTGCCGCGCAGCGCATACGTGGCCACTCTTGACCTGCTCTCCGGGCGGTATCCGTCCAGCGAGTTCGCAGAGCTGCGCCCGCGCGTGCTGTGGGATCGTGACGCCCAGACGCTCGAAGCGCGACCAGGCGCCAAACGGCTGGCGATCACCAGCGGGGGAACGATTCCCGATCGCGGACTGTTCCGGGTCGTGGCGGTGACCGGCGACGAGGGCGGCGGCACCAGAGTGGGCGAGCTCGACGAAGAGATGGTCTATGAGTCGCGTGTCGGCGACGTCTTCACACTGGGCACGACCTCGTGGCGCATTCGCGAGATCACGCATGACCGCGTCAACGTCGTGCCCGCTTTCGGGCAGCCAGGTCGCATGCCGTTCTGGCGCGGTGACAGCGCCGCTCGGCCGGCCGAACTCGGAGAGGCTCTCGGCGAGATGCTGCGCGGGCTCGAAGACGATGGAGCCGCCGAACGGCTGCAGCGAGCCGGGCTCGATCGACGAGCGGTGCAGAACGCGCTGGCCTATCTGGCCGAACAGCGCGAGGCGACCGGTATGGTGCCGACTGATCGGGCGCTCACGGTCGAACGCACCCGCGACGACGTGGGCGACTGGCGACTGGTGCTCGAATCTCCCTATGGCCAGGCGGTGCATGCACCGTGGGCGCTGGCCGTCACCGCACGGGTGAGAGAGCAGCTCGGCATCGAAGGCAGCGCCATCGCGAGCAACGACGGCATCATCGTTCGCATCCCTGACACCGAGAGCACGCCGCCGGGGGCGGAGCTCTTCGTGTTCGACCCCGACGAGATCCGCTCGATCGTCACCGCCGAGGTGAGCGGGTCGGCGCTCTTCGCAGCTCGCTTTCGCGAGTGCGCCGCGAGAGCGCTGCTGCTCGGGGCGTCCAAACCCGGCAGCCGATCACCGCTGTGGCAGCAGCGTCAGCGTTCGGCCCGACTGCTCGAGATCGCCGCACGGCATCCGCAGTTTCCGATCGTGCTCGAGACTGTGCGCGAGTGTCTGCAAGACGTCTATGACATCGACGCGCTCGTCGGCCTGATGCAGCGTGTCGACTCGCGTCGCGTGCGTCTGCGCGAGGTCGCCTGCGAGCTGCCTTCGCCCTTCGCGAGGTCGATGCTCTTCGGCTATGTCGGCGAGTTCATGTACGAGGGCGATCAGCCCCTGGGCGAGCGCCGCATCGCTGCGCTGACGGTCGACCCGCAGCTGCTGCGCGAGCTGTTGGGCGAGGTGGAGCTGCGCGAACTGCTCGACCCCGAGGCGGTGACCGACGTCGAGGCCGAGCTGCAGCGAACAGCTCCCGCCTTCCGTGTGCACGGTGTCGAGGGCGTCGCCGACCTGCTGCGGATGCTCGGGCCGCTGAGCACGGCAGAGGTGCACGCCCGCCTCGCAGAGGCGTCGCCTGCGGCAGCCGAGCTGTTGGGCGAACTCGAGAATGCGCGACGGGTGATCCGTGTGCGCATCGCCGGCGCCGAGGTCTGGGCAGCTGTCGAAGACGCCGGCCTGCTGCGCGACGCACTGGGCACAGCGCTGCCGGTCGGCGTCGCCGATGCCCATACGAAGCCTGTCTCTGATCCGCTACGCGAACTGGTCGTGCGGTGGGCCGCCACCAACGGACCGTTCACCGCACCAGCGGTGGCCACGCATTTCGGGCTGGGCACGGCGGTGGTGCGGGGTGCTCTGGAGCGTCTCGTCGTCGAAGGGCTGCTCCTGCGCGGCCGATTCCGCCCGCAGCACGCGGCCGCCGCCGACCTCGATGACGACGTCGAGTGGGTGCATCGCGACGTGCTGCGTCGGCTGCGGTCGCGCAGCCTGGCGAAGCTGCGCGGCAGCATCGAACCGGTGCCGCAGCACGCCTTCGCGATGTTCCTGAGCGACTGGCAGGGCTGCTCGAACCAGCAGCGAGGTCTCGACGGTCTGCTCTCGGTGATCGAACAGCTCGCCGGTCTGCCGTTGGCTGCCTCGACGCTTGAGACGATGGTGCTGCCGCAGCGTGTCGCCGACTACACACCCGCGATGCTCGACGAGCTGATCGCCTCCGGTCAGGTGCTGTGGGTGGGGGAGGGCGAGCTGCCGGGTCATGACGGGCGCGTCAGCCTGCATCTGGCCGACACCCTCGATCTCACGCGGCAGACCTCCGATGACTCCGACGGCAGCGAGAAGCCATCGGCGCTGTCACAGCTGATCGCCGACGTGCTCGGCGACGACGGCGCGCTCTTCGCCCACCAACTGCGTGAGCGTCTGATCGCACGGGGTGCACAATTCTCGACCGAGCAGCTGACCGCCGCTGTCTGGGAGCTCGCATGGTCCGGGGCGATCACGACCGACAGTCTCGGTCCGCTGCGGGCGACGGTCAGCGGAACCCATGCCGCGCAGAAGACGCGCACTCGCCCGAGTGCCGGCCGCAGCATCCGCCGGGGCGCGTTCGCGCGCGTGCGCGAGGCCAGAGCCCACGACCAGACCGTCGGAGGGGGCGATTCGAGCATGCGCACCGGAGCCGCACACGCCGCTGCGACCGAACCGAGACTGGCCGGGCGCTGGGCGCTGGTGCCGCACAGCACCGCCGAGCGGGCAGAGCGTCTCTCGGCGCAGGCGGGGCTGCTGCTCGATCGCTACGGGGTGGTGACGCGCGGGTCTGTCATGGCCGAGGGATTTCCGGGCGGCTTCGCCCAGGTGTATCAGCTGCTTGCCGAGTTCGAGCGCGGCGGCTACTGCCGTCGCGGCTACCTGATCGACGGCCTCGGCGGAGCCCAGTTCGCGGCATCGGGCACCGTCGATCGACTGCGGGAGTTCGCAGATCTGCACGTCTCGTCATCGGGGCAGGCGCTGACGCTGTCGGCGACCGATCCGGCGAACCCGTTCGGGGCGGCACTGCCCTGGCCAGAAGCGGAATCGGCAGACTCGGGGCGCCCGAAGCGCAACCCTGGCGCGCTGGTCACCATCGTCGACGGCGAGCCTGTGCTCTACCTTGAGCGGGGCGGTCGCACCGCCGTCTCGTTCGCCTCAGCAGAAGCGGCCTCGGCCGACGACCCGGCGCAGCGACAGACGCGCCGCGAGTCCGCAGCACGCTCCCTGGTCGAAACCGTGCAGAGCCGACACCTGGCGACGTTCACCGTGCTGAAGATCGACGGCGAGCCCGTCGGCGGCTCGGCCTGGCGGCGACCGCTGATCGACGCCGGGTTCGAAGAGACGCCACGGGGCCTGATACTGCGCAGGCGGGTGCGCTGATGCCAGAAGGAGACACTGTCTACCGCACCGCACGTGCGCTCGACGAGGCGCTGCACGGGCAGACGCTCACCCGGTTCGATGTGCGGGTGCCGCGGGCGGCGACGGTCGATCTGGCCGGGTGCCGGGTCGACCGTGTGACCTGCTACGGCAAGCACATCCTGCATCACATCGGCGACTACACGCTGCATTCGCATCTGCGCATGGAGGGGCGTTGGGATCGATACCGGCCCGGACAGCGCTGGCGCTCGCCCGGCTATCAGGCACGAGCCGTGCTGGCCACTGAGACGATCGTGACGGTCGGCTTCGAACTCGCCGAGGTTCGCGTCGTGCCGCGCGCCGAAGAGCACCTGCTGATCGACCATCTCGGGCCCGACCCGCTGAAGCGGCAGTGGGATCACGGCGGCCTCGAGGTCGCCGCCGAGAGGCTGTCAGCCGATGTGCGCCCGGTGCACGTCGCTCTGCTCGATCAGCGCAACGTCGCCGGGTTCGGCAACGAGTACGGCAATGAGATCTGCTTTCTGCGTGGCGTCGACCCGCACACCCCGGCGAATCAGGTGGACGCCATGGCTGTGCTGCGCCTCGGTGCACGGATGATCCGTGCGAACCGCGACCGCGTCGAACGCACGACGACGGGCAACCGCCGGCGCGGCGAACGACTCTATGTCTGCTTTCGCGCCGGCCTGCCCTGTCGCCGATGCGGCGAGGAGATCCGCTTCGACCGTCTCGGTGCCGATGCGACGCGCCTGCGCGATGTGTACTGGTGCCCGAGCTGTCAGCCGAGTCGGGGCTGACCGGGCCGTCGGCCGCCGAGCCGGTTGCTACCATTTCGCGCTGGTCTCAGGCAGACTTGGGGCGGCCCGGCTGCACGGCGGCATTCGGGAGGAGGGGAATCAGAATGGGCGAGGTGCAGCGTCGCAGACAGTACCGACATGCCCGAGGTCGGCATCGTCTCGCCGAGATCCGTCTGCTGACGGCGGCTCTCGTCACGCTCACTGCGGTGCTCCTCGTCGTGGGCGCACTGATTCCGAGCGTCGGCTCGGAGCCTTCGTCGCTGGCCCAGGGAGGCGTGTCTGGGGGCGCCAGAGCTGATGGAGATGATGCGCCGAACTCGGCGGCGACACGGGGCAGCAGCGCTGCTGGTGCCGATCGCTGCGAGATCTCATTCGTCGGCGACGATGTGCAGGAGCCTGTGGTCACCGAGGTCGCCGGCGAGCTCTATCGTGATCTGCCGGTGCCGGATCGAACCGGCTGGGTGTTCGCCGGCTGGTATGCAGATGCCGCGAGCGCCGCATCCGCCGATCAGCGCGCCCGAATCAACGGAGCGCATCTGGTCGACTGCGCTGACGGCGAGCGCACGCTGCATGCGGCGTGGCAGACGCCGGATGCGGTGCGTGCGGCCGACGTGCGGGTGCCGATTCTGATGTATCACCAGTTCACGGCGAAGCCGGAGGGGGAGCGCGGTTGGCTGCGCCTGAACTATGCGTACATCGGAGACTTCGAGGATCACATCCGCTATATCGCCGAGAACGAGTACTACCTGCCGACCTGGGATGAGCTCGAGGCGTTCATCGACGGGCGTCTGGCGCTGCCGCGCAAGTCGGTGATCGTCACCGATGACGACGCAGACTCATCGTGGCTCGAACTCGCCGCGCCGATCGTCGAGCGGTATCAGGTTCTGGCGACGTCGTTCGTGATCACGAGCGCGCGCACCGAGGCGACGCCGAACCGCTTCGTGCTGCAGCGCTCGCACACGCACGATATGCACCGTGCCGGGGCGAACGGCAAGGGTCGCATGGTGAACGAGTCGGCTCAAGCCGTGGCACAGGATCTGCAGACCTCGGCCGACATCCTCGGTGCGAAGGAGGTCATCGCCTATCCGTTCGGCCATCACAATGCCGTCGCCGAGCAGGGTGTACGGCAGGCAGGATTCGATCTCGCAGTCACCGTCGCCGGGGGAACGGTGCACCAGGGCAGTGACAAGCTCGCGCTGCCGCGTGTGCGCATCGACTACGGCATGAAGCTCGCGACCGTGAAGGCGGTGCTGGCCCAGTGATGCCTGTGCCGGTCGGAGTGACGCACGCGTGCATCTGCAACCGAGGATCGGCACCTGCTTTCGCCGGGAATATCTATTCACTTGCATAGGTTGCTGATACAAGTAGAATGGCACCAAGCAGATACCCCGAGACATGCCACCCAGACATGCCGCACCGATCACCGAGATCGCTGCTGCACCGCGGCATCCCTCGGCCACACGATGAGAGGCGGCAGTCATGCAGTTCGGAATCTTCTCGGTCAGCGACATCACTCGCGACCCGGTCAGCGGTGAGACTCCCAGCGAGGCGCAGCGCATCAAAGCGGCGGTCGCCATTGCGAAGAAGACCGAAGAGGTCGGCATGGACGTCTTCGCCATCGGCGAGCACCACAACCCGCCGTTCTTCTCGTCGGCGCCGACCACGCTGCTCGCCAGCATCGCCGCACAGACCGAGCGCATCGTGCTGAGCACGTCGACCACGCTGATCACCACGAACGATCCGGTGCGACTGGCCGAAGAGTACGCCATGCTGCAGCATCTCTCAGACGGACGCATGGATCTGATGCTCGGACGCGGCAACACCGCGCCGGTCTACCCCTGGTTCGGCAAAGACATTCGCGAGTCGCTGCCGATGGCCCTCGAAAACTACAACCTGCTGCACAGGCTGTGGCGAGAGGACGTCGTCGACTGGCAGGGCAGGTACCGCACGCCGCTGCAGGGATTCACCTCGACGCCGCGACCGCTCGACGACGTGCCGCCCTTCGTCTGGCACGGCTCGATCCGCACACCTGAGATCGCCGAGCAGGCGGCCTACTACGGTGACGGCTTCTTCGCCAACAACATCTTCTGGCCCAAAGAGCACTACATGCGGCTGATCCGCATGTACCGGCAGCGCTTCGAGCACTACGGGCACGGCACGGCGGCCCAGGCGATCGTCGGCCTCGGCGGGCAGGCCTACATCGCGAAGCGCTCGCAGGACGCCGTGCGCGAATTCCGCCCGTACTTCGACAATGCGCCGGTCTACGGCAACGGGCCGACGATGGAGGACTTCACCCGCCAGACGCCGCTCAGCGTGGGCAGCCCGCAGGAGGTCATCGACAAGACGCTCACCTTCCGGGAGTCGTTCGGCGACTACCAGCGGCAGATGTTCCTGATGGATCACGCCGGCCTGCCCCTGACGACGGTGCTCGACCAGATCGAGCTGTTGGGCAGCGAGGTCGTGCCGGTCCTGCGGCGCGAGCTGGCCGCACGTCGGGCGCCCGACGTGCCTGATGCCCCGACGCACGCCTCGCTGGTGCGGGCGAAGTACGGCGACGCCGAACCGCGCCAGCCTCGCCCGAACGCCAACCGCGGCGACAACGTCACCGGCGGCTCGCCCTACCTGGACACCGAAGATGCGCGCCGCTGAGCCGCTCGCGACCGGCGCCGATGTGATGGCCGACGCCGGGGCATCCACCGACAGTCGAGATGACGGCCGAAGCACAGCGCACGGGTCGGCGCGCATCGCGAACGAGGCGTGGGAGGCGCTGTTCCGCGCACAGGGCCGGCTGTTGCGCGTCTTCGAGGCCGACGACATCTGGCAGCAGGCGTCGCTGAACGAATACGACGTGCTCTACACCCTCGCGAAGCAGCCGCACGGGCTCAGCATGGGCAGGCTGAACGCCAGCGTGATGCTCACACAGCCGACGCTCTCACGTCTCGTCGACCGTCTGGTCGGTCGTGGTCTGGTGAGTCGGCAGCGGATGCCGGACGACAGCCGGCGGGTCTGCGTCACGCTGACCGAGGAGGGCCGCCGCGTGCAGCGGGCGGTCGGCCGGAGACATGGGCGGCTGGTGGCCGAACGCCTGAGTGCGGCGCTGAGCGACGCGGAGCTGGAGCAGCTGCGCGATCTGACGCGGCGGCTGATTCGATCGGTCGACGAAGACGATGAGAGATGAGTCGAGGCGAGTGAGGTGACTGCAGTGGACGAGACGAGCGAGCAGAGCGATGCAGGGCAGATGAGAACGACGGGTCGGCACGAGGACGCGGTCGCCGATCAGACACGGAAGATCGTGGTGATCAGCGCAGGGGTGTCGCAGCCGTCGTCGACGCACCTGCTGGCCGATCAGTTCGTGCGGCGTGTGCTGCAGCGTGCCGAGGCGGCGCAAGTGGCCGTCGAGGTGCGTCAGGTGGAGCTGCGACCGATGGCTCAGCAGATCGTGCAGACGATGATCAGCGGCCTGCAGAGCGCCGAGATCGCACAGGCGATCGATCACCTGGCCGCAGCAGACGCGATCGTGGTCGCGACGCCGATCTACAAAGCGGGCGTGAGCGGGCTGCTCAAGAGCTTTCTCGACATTCTCGATCACGATCTGCTGCTGGCGAAGCCGACCGCGCTGCTGGCCACGGCCGGCACCGCACGGCACGCACTCGTGGTCGACGAGCAGCTGCGCTCGACGATGGCGTTCTTCCGCGCGCTGACGATTCCGACCTCGGTGTTCAGCACGTCAGAGGATTGGGGCTCGGCGAGCCTCGGCGGCAGACTCGACCGTGCGGCCAACGAACTGGTCGCACTGCTGGCCAGCGACGTCGCGCGTGCGATCACCGGCGGCGCCTGGCAGCACTATCAGCACGAGTTCGGATCGGTCGCCGAGCAGGCGGCGGCCGAGAAGGCAAGAGACCCCGATGCAGGTGCGGCGAGTGACGCGTCTGCCGGGCTCGACTTCGACTCGGACATGATGCGGCTGGCCGCCGGCGGCCAGTGACCACGGCCAGGTCGGTCGACTGACTGCTCGCTGTATACGGTGTTCGCGCAGAGAGGACACCCTGTCAGGATGCACATCGGTGGGGCTAGCCTCGTGGCACATGAGTCGACGGCGAGACGTCGGCTCACAACCGGCTGACTCAACCGGATCGGCCGCCTGGACGAGAGGTGCAGACCATGAGCGAGACGACGAGAGACGAGACCGCACGCCGAGCCGAGACGCTCAGGGCGCTGCATCGTGACCCGAGCATTCTGCGGGTCGTCAATGTGTGGGATGCGATCACGGCCAAAGTGGTCTCAGACCTGCCCGGCACTCAGGCCCTGGCCACAGCGGGGCACTCCATCGCGGCCAGTCATGGTTTCTCTGACGGTGAGATTCCGCTCGACCTGCTGCTCGCTGCGACGGCCCGTATCGTGGCCGCGACCGACCTGCCCGTCAGCGCAGATCTCGACGACGGGCATGGTGATGCCGCAGAGACGGTTCGTCGTGCCATCGACATCGGCGTGGTGGGGGCCAATATCGAAGATCGGCTGCGACCCGTGGACGAATCAGCAGAGACGGTGCGTCGTGTGGTCGCCGCGGGGGAGAGCGCGGGAGTCGACTTTCAGCTGAACGCACGAACCGACGCGTTCGTGCTCGGCGGTGAACGACCGATCGATGTCGTGATCGACGATGCGATCTCACGCGGCCGGGCCTACCTCGACGCCGGAGCGGCGTTGGTCTTCGTGCCCGGTGTGCTCGACCGTGAGACGACCGAGCGGCTGGTGGACGGCATCGGAGAAGGCCGCCTCAGCGTCATCGGGCTGCCAGGTGCGCTGAGTGCCCGGGAATACGAACAGCTGGGTGTGGCACGCATCTCGTACGGGCCGATGACGCAGCGGCATGCGCTGCGCGCACTGCGTGATCTGGGCAACAGCCTCTATGACGATGGCGTGATCCCAGAAGACACCCCCGAACTCAACTGACCGCGCCTGAGCGTGTGGCGGCAGGGCTTCTGCGGCGCCACGATGCCGAGCAGGGTCAGGCAGGCGAGTCTCGGGTGAGGCTCACGTGGCGTCGCGGCCGTACCTCTGGCGCAGGTCTGCGAGACGGCTGATGAGATGGCTGCGCAGCGGCAGGCCGGGGGCCTCGGTGTTGGTCGCCGTGTGGCTGTCTCGCGGATGCGAGTGGAACAGATCGAGGTCGTCGTCGATCGTCTCTGCATCGTCGAGATCGTGCACCTGCTGGTGCAGGTCGGCCATGAGCTCGTCGAGGGCCGTGGCCTGCTGGGCTGACTCGTGCAGCTGCCGCTCGATCTGTTCGGGAACGTCGTGGCGGTATTTGTAGTAGATCTTGTGCTCGAGCGATGCCCAGAAGTCCATTGCGATGGTGCGGATCTGAATCTCGACGGTCACCGGCACCGTGCCTGACGAGAGGAACACCGGCACCGAGACGATCATATGCAGGCTTCGGTAGCCGTTGGGCTTGGGCTGATGCACATAGTCTTTGACCTGGATCACGGTGAGGTCGTCTTGGCGCAGCAGAGCGCGGTAGATCTGTTCGATGTCAGAGACGAAGCTGCACGTGATGCGCACGCCGGCGATGTCGGTGATCTCGGCGCGAATGGAGTCGAAGTCGGGAGCGATGCCTTTGCGCTCGATTTTGTCGAGCAGACTCTCTGGCGATTTGAGCCGGGACTTCACGTGCTCGATCGGGTTCTCGCTGTGCAGGTGGGCGAACTCGTCACGAAGGATGTTCACTTTGGTGAGCACCTCGTCGATGGCGAACTTGTACTGCAGCAGAAAGCCGGTGAACTGCTTTCTGAGATGACGCCAGTGAGCGACGTCGTCGTCGCCCAGCAGCGTCAGATCCTGGGTGGCGATGCGAGGTACGAGCTCGTAGTCAGCGGTCATGAGATACACGTTAGCCTGCCGTTCTCAGCAGAGACTGTGGATCGCGCTGCTGCAGGGTTCTTGAGCCCCGGTCGTCGGTCTGCTGCTGCGCCTGCACGTCGACGAGATTCCACGCCATCGACCCCGTGACGCTGATGCCTCTTGCTCCGCTGCGGCGGGTGACTCCTCGTACGAGCATCAATTGGGTGCGAAAGACTCCGCTGCGGATGCGCTCTTGGGCCTCAGCGAAGAAGACGATGTTGCTCACCCCGGTGCCGTCGTCGAGTGAGACGAACACCACTCGGCGGCCTCCGCGCATCGGAGGAGTGTTCGTCGCACGGCGCACCCCGGCTACCAGCACCTCGCTGCCACCGGGCAGGCCGACGAGATCACGCGCCGGGGTCACGCCCAAACGCCGGAACAGCGGGTGGAAGCGTGAGACCACGTGGTGCTCGACGCCGATGCCGAGATGCTCGATCTCAAGATCGGTCTGGGTGCGCGCGTGCAGGTCGGTCACGGGCGCCGCTGCATGATGAATGGTCGGCAGATCAAGGTCGAAGGCCAGCTGCCGAGGCGGAATGCGTATGGGTGTGGCGGTGATCGACCTGATCAGAGCGAGCAACTCATGCCGTCGTCTGGGATCATGCCCGATGAACGCGTCGAGCGCGCCGACTCTGGCCAGTGCCTCGAACGTGCTGCGACGAGGGCGCACGCGATCGCGAAAGTCCTGCAGATTCGCAAAAGGCTGATGCGCGACCAGTCGCTCCTGCTCGGCTCGAGTGCTGCCGACCAGCTCGGCCACCGACACCCGGATGCCCAGACTCGGGGCCTGGCGGTCGGGCAGCCGCTCGACCCGGTAGTCGAGCCCGGAACGCTGCACGTCGAGCGGCAGCAGCGGGACGCCCAGGCGACGTGCCTCGGAGAGCAGCAGGTCTTTGGGCCACATGCCCGGGTCGTGGGTCAGCAGACCGGCGAGGAACTCGGCCGGATGATGGGTCTTCAGCCAGGCGGACTGATAGGTGGGCAGGGCGAAGGCCGCACCATGCGCCTTCGCGAAGCCGAAGCTGGCGAATCCCCGCAGCATCCGCCAGCAACGATCGGTCACCGACGACGGGATGCCTCGCAGCGACGCATTGCGAAAGACCATCTGCTCGATCTGGTCGAGCTGCTGATCGTCGGCCATTGCGCGGCGGAGCACATCGGCCTTCGCCAGACCGCAGCCGGTGAGCTCGTCGAGCAGACGCATCACCTGCTCGTGGAAGACCACGACTCCCATCGTCTCTCGCAGAATCGGATCGATGCGCGGGTGAATGACCGCCGGAGACACTTCGCCGTGACGAGCCTGCAGATACTGCAGCGGCATGTTGTTCTTCATCGGGCCGGGCCGGAACAGGCTGATGTCGACAGTGAGGTCGTTGAACTGCTCGGGCTGCAGCTTGCCGACCAGCTCCATCTGCCCTGGTGACTCGATCTGGAAGATGCCCAAGGTGTGCGTCGAGCGAATCGTCTCGAAGGTCGCCGGGTCGTCGAGCGGCAGGGCGTCGAGATCGAGCGGCGTCTCGTGCAGCCGGTTCACCTCGCTCACCGCATAGGCCATCGCTGACTGCATTCGCACGCCGAGCACGTCGAGCTTGATGAGCCCCATCGGGTCGACACTGTGCTTGTCGAACTGCGACATGGGCAGCCCGATGCCCGAGGGCTGAACCGGGGTGCGGTCGAGCAGCGAGAGATCGGAGACAATGACCCCGCAGGGATGCATGGAGATGTGTCTCGGCAGTGCGTCGAGACGCTCGGTGGCGTCGACGAGCAGATCAAGCTGCGGGCTGGTGCGCACCTGCTCGGCGAAGTCAGCGAGTTCGGGCTTCTCGGCCAGCGCCCGCCGAAAGCCGCCGGCGCTGAACCTCCACAGTTCTTTGGCGATCGCGTCGATGCGCTCGGCCTCGATACCCAGAGCGAGCCCGGCATCGCGCACCGCGCCACGGGAGCGATAGGTGTTCGTCATCGACATCAGCGTCACCCGCTGGTCGCCGAACTCGGCGAAGATGCGCCGGTAGACGTCATGGCGCCGGGCAGACTCGACGTCGAGATCGATGTCGGGCAGCGTGCGGCGCTCGGGCGAGAGAAAACGTTCCCAGAGCAGCCCGTTGTCGAGTGGTTCGACGCCTGAGATGCGCAGCAGATAATTCAGCATCGAGCCGACCCCAGACCCACGGGCCTGCACCCGCACCCCCATCTCGCGAATCAGGTCGACGACTTTGGCGACGGTCAGAAAGTACGGGGCGAACCCCAACGTCTCGATGTCGGCGAGCTCATGATCGAGACGATCGTGCACCGCTTGCAGGCGGGCGGGGTCTGCCTGGGCGTACCGATCGGGGACAGCAGCTCTGGCGCGCATGGTCAGCGCGCGCATCGGGTCTCCTTCGATTCCGATCACACCGGCCTCTGGCATGCGCGGATGCCCCCAGCCGAGATCGACTTCGGGGTCGAGCGTGCACCGTTCGGCGAGACGCTCGGTGGCGGCGAGCAGATCTGTCGCGGTGGTCGTGTGGTCGCTCACGTCGACGACCATGCGGGCAATGCGCCGCATGGCGGAGGCCGGCTTCAGCCAGGCCTGTCCGGTGGCGGTGAGGCGACGGTCGCGGTCGAGGTCGTCGAGCGGCAGCAGCGTACGCGCAGAGTCTGAGATGTCTGCAGTGGCTGCCTCATCTGGCTCGCCGTATCGAACCTGATTGGTGAGCACGGCCGTGAGCCCATGCGCCTCGGCCAGCGAGAGCATCCGTGTGGCCGGTGTGACGCTGCCGGGCTGTCCCGGCTCGGCCAGCCAGCACACCACCTCGACGGCCAGCAGCTCGCGCGGCACCAGTCGGCACCAGGCGCGCAGCGCCGCACGAGCCTCGGGCAGCCGGCGCGCCTCGACCAGTCGGCCGACGTCGCTGGACGGGCCGAGCAGCACGCTCAGGTGCGGCCGTTCGCGCAGCAGCTCGCTGAGCGCGTCACGGCTGAGCGAAGGGGCCGAAGAACGGCGCGCTCTCGGGCCGGGATCGTGTGCAGCGGTCACCATGCGGCACAGCGCGGCATAGCCTTGGCCATGCCCGGCCTGTGCCCACTGCGTGGAGTCGCTGCGGCCGACTGCGCCATGGGCGAGCAGCACGACACGGCCAAGCGGTTCGGCCAGACTGCCATGCACGGCGAGATCTGCGCCCAGGATCGGCGCGAGCGCCGCATCTCGGCAGGCCTGCACATGGGCCACCGCACCATAGACCCCGTCTCGGTCGGTGAGGGCGAGACGTTCGGCGTCGGCGCTCGACGCCAGCTCGGCGAGGCGTCTCGGGGTGGTGCAGCCGTAGTGCGTGGAGAAGCCCGAATGCACGTGCAGGTGTGTGAACGGAGGCATGCCGGTCACTCCCAGACGAGCTGGAGTCGCCAGCCGTCGTCAGGCAGGCGCAGCAGGTCGTAGGTGTGAAAGTCGTCGCCCGTGCACGAGGCATCGACGCGCCAGAGCTCCTGATCGACGCGCTGGCGGGGTGCGCAGGCTGTTGCCGCTGCGCTCGTCGTCGGATGAGCGCTCACCGCGCTCGCAGCGGGGGAGGACTGGGGCGCACACCACCAGCGCCTTCGGTGAAAGAAGCTCTGCGGCACCCCGACGATCTCGTACTCGAAACGGCGCCAGACGAAACTGCGCGGCTCGCCCTCGTGCGAGAGCTCGACGGTGATCGCCTCATCGATCTTGCGTGGCATCATGGCCTCCTGCTGTGCTCACTGGTTCGAACATATGTTCGAATGATCACAGCGTAGAGGTGCCCTCCGACATCGGCAACGACGACTGATGGTCGTACGCCTGCGCGCGCCGATCACGCCTCGGCCATGGCATCCACCGGCCGTTCGGGCTGGCCGCACCGAGCACGTCAAGTCGGGTGCGGGCTCGTGCCAGCAGATCGTCAGGAACGTCTTCTGCACGAGACTGCTGACTGCTCTCGGCTGACCCGTCAGCAGCGCGAAGCTGCCAGGAGACAGTCTGGCCCATACCTTTCTCGATGCCGCGACTCAGGCTGAAGCTCCATCTGGCGCGACGCGGTTCGCTCACGTTCTCGGCGAGGCCGCCCTCTGCGATTGCGAGCGTCTGCCACCTGAGCTCGTCTGCGCAGCCCTCCCACGTCTCGGCGCAGGCGTCGCACCCGCACGAGGGATAGAACTCGTCGAAAAGCGCGCCGGCGTATACCCGAACACCTGGGAAGTCCGTGAGGACGATCACCATCGGTGCGCAGGCGTCGTCATTCGGTGTCAGCCGCACCGCTCGCACGGTCTCGGCTGCGGTCGGTGCGTTCAGCAGTTCGGCGGTGACCGCGAATCCGTCTTCACGACGCACGTCGTAGACCGACGTCAAATGCTCGATGAGCTCTGTCGCCACCGTGTGCAGCGGAGCGAATCGATCCGGGTCGCTGAAGACGCTGAGACCGACGGCTGGTGACGCCGCGGTGCGGTCAGAGCGTGAGAGCCGGAACATAGGGCCATTCTTCCGTTTTTCCGCCGGCCGCAACAGCTTCAGCGCCCGCATCCGTCAGGCGGGCTCGATTCCTCTCAAATCGCGAGAGTTCAGAACTCCTCGTATGTGGCGGGATCCTGACCGTTGAGTCGACCGTCTTCGCGAGCCAGCCCGTCGATCGCGGCGAGATCCTCGTCGCTCAGGTCGAAGTCGAACACATCGAGGTTGCTGATCTGCCGATCAGAGTGCGTCGCCTTCGGAATCGGGACCACGCCGTTCTGCAGGTGCCACCGCAGGACGACCTGAGCCACGGTGCGCTCGTGCGCGTGAGCGATCTGCTCAAGCGTCTCGTTCTGCAGAATCTCGCTGGCTCGGCCGAGCGGACTCCACGCCTCGGTGACGATGCCGTGCTCTGTGTTCCAGCGCACCGCCTCGTGCTGCGGAAATCTCGGGTGCAGCTCGATCTGGTTCACGCTCGGCAGCACACCGGTCTCGCGCTCGAGACGTTCGAGGTGCTCGGGCAGAAAGTTGCTCACGCCGATGCGACGCGTCAGCCCGCGCTCGCGCGCCTCGATCAGCGCCTGCCATGCCTCGACGTAGCGGTCGGTCAGCGGGTTCGGCCAGTGGATCAGCAGCAGATCGAGATGATCGAGACCGGTGCGATAGACCGACTCTTCGATCGTGGGAACGGCCTGGTCGAACGCATGGTGGCGGCCGGGCAGCTTCGAAGTGACGACGATCTCGTCACGCGGCACGCTGCTGAGGCGCACCCCGGCGCCGACCGCGCCCTCGTTCTCATAGTTGAAAGCGGTGTCGATCAGGCGGTAGCCGTTGTCGATCGCCTGGGCGACCGTTTCGGCACCCGCACGCCCGTTCAGGCGGTAGGTGCCGAAACCGATCGCCGGCAGGGTGGTGCCGTCGTTCAGGGTGTGCGAGGTCTGCGTGTTCTCGGGGGAAGTGCTCATGCCAACGACCTTAGGCCGCGGCCTCGTCTCCTGCCACCTCCTCATGCACGCCGGCCGCGTTGGTCTCGACCGATGCCGAACCCGCACGACCCGTGTGGTCGTCTGCGTCTTCGAAGCGCACTTGCAGACGGGCGTCGGCCGAAGCGCCTGCCGCGTCGGCATCCGCCGTCGTCTCTGCAGACGCCAGATCGACTGTCACCACCGTGCCGCTCGCCTCCGAGACCAGCAGGTCGGCGATGCGATCGTCGACCTCGCGCTGTACCGTGCGGCGCAGCGGACGAGCCCCGTACTCGGGCTCGAAGCCGTGTTCGGCGAGCCAGTCGACCGCCTGGTCGCTGATCTGCAGGCGGATGCCCTGGTCGGCCAGCCGCTCGGCCGTCGCCGCGATCATGGTGCGTGCGATCAGCCTCACCTGCTCACGCGAGAGACGACGGAACAGCACGATCTCGTCGATGCGGTTGAGGAACTCCGGTCGCATCGCCTCACGCAGCCGGCCCATCACCCGATCGCGCAGCGCCCGCTCCGAACCGAAGCCCGTCGTGTCGTCGCCGGTGTTCGCGACGAAGCCGAGCGCTCCCGACCGTGAGGCCAGAAACTCGGAGCCGATGTTCGAGGTCATGATGACCACGGTGTTGCGAAAGTCGACGGTGCGCCCCTGGCCGTCGGTCAGCCGCCCGTCGTCGAGCACCTGCAGCAACAGGTTGAACACGTCGGGGTGCGCCTTCTCGATCTCGTCGAGCAGCAGCACCGAGTACGGCCTGCGCCGCACGGCCTCGGTGAGCTCGCCGGCCTCGTCATAGCCGACGTAGCCCGGGGGAGCGCCCACCAGCCGCGCTGCGGTGTGCTTCTCGCCGAACTCCGACATGTCGAAGCGCAGCAGCGCGTGCTCGTCGCCGAACAGACTGGCCGCGAGCGTCTTGGCCAGCTCGGTCTTGCCGACCCCGGTCGGGCCGAGGAACAGAAAGCTGCCCACGGGCCGGTTCGGGTCGCCCAGACCGGTGCGGCCACGACGCACGGCCCGAGCCACCGCGGCGACCGCGTCATGCTGACCGATCACGCGCTCGTGCAGTTCGCTCTCGAGGTGCGCGAGCCGTGTGCGCTCGCCCTCGCTGATGCGATCGACGGGAACACCTGTGCGGCGCGCGACCACCTCGGCGATCTGTCGCTCGTCGACTACGGCCTCGGTGGGTGCCGGCGCCGAACTCGTCGTCGCGGCATGCTGATGCTCGATGCGGGCATTGTGCGCGCTCGCCGCGTCAAGAGCCGCCTGCACCTGTTCGATGCGGTCACGAATCTGTCCGGCCTGCTCATACTGCTCGGTCGACGCTGCGGCGTTCTTCTCGGCCTCCAACTCCATGAGCTGGCGCATCAGCGCCTGCGTGTCGATGCGATCGCCGAGCCGCAGACGCAGCCTGGCCCCGGCCTGGTCGATCAGGTCGATCGCTTTGTCGGGCAGACGACGGTCGGGCAGGTATCGGGCCGACAGACGCACGGCGGCGTCGAGCGCGGCATCCGTGTACCGCACGTCGTGATGCTCGGCGAAGGCGGGCGCGACGCCGTGCAGAATGCGCACGGCGACGTCCTCCGACGGCTCGTCGACGGCGACCGGCTGGAACCGGCGCTCCAAGGCGGGATCCTTCTCGATCCTGCGATATTCGTCGAGCGTGGTCGCGCCGATCATATGCAGCTCGCCTCGAGCCAGCCTTGGCTTGAGCATGTTGGCCGCGTCGAGGCCGTCGCCCATGCCGCTGCCGCCGGCACCGACGACCGTGTGCAGCTCGTCGATGAAGACGATGAGCTCATCGCGATGCGCGGTGATCTCGTCGAGCAGCTTGGTCAGGCGCTCTTCGAAGTCGCCGCGAAAGCGCGTGCCGGCCACCATCGACGCCAGGTCGAGAGAGACCAGGCGACGCCCGGCGATCGCGTGCGGAACCTCGTCGTCGACGATCGCCTGCGCGAGGCCCTCGACGACGGCGGTCTTGCCGACGCCGGCCTCGCCGACGAGCACGGGGTTGTTCTTGGTGCGGCGCGAGAGGATCTCGACGGTCTGCTCGATCTCGTCGGCACGACCGATCACCGGATCGAGTCGGCCGTCGCGTGCCTGTGCCGTCAGATCGGTGCCGAAGCGATCGAGCATCGGGGTCTGCGATGTGGCGGATGCATCAGTCTGCTCCGCATCGCCGCCTGCGTCCGCCTCCGATGAGCCGGAGTTCGCAGCCGCAGCGTCGTCGACGGGTGCCACGTCATCGGGCTGCCGGGCAGACTGCCGCATCGAATCGATCAGCGACTGCGCGGTCACGCCGAACCCTGCCAGGATCTGTGCGGAAGGCGCATCCTGTGCGAGCACGAGTGCGAAGAAGAGATGCTCCAGATCGACATAGGTCGAACCCGAGGCGCGGGCGACCTGGAAGGCATGGAAGAGGGCGCGCTGCAGCGAGGGCGTGACGTCGGGGGCCTCGGTGACGGTCGCGCCGTCACGAGCGACGGGCAGCCGAGCTTCGACCTCGTGAGCGAGCTGCTGAACGCTCACGCCCATGCGGGTGAGCACGTCGTGCACTGGGGCGTTCTCGGCGAGCACGCGCAGCATGTGCAGGGCGTCGACCTCGGTCTGACCTCTTCTGACCGCGTACGATCCGGCCTCGGCCAGAGCCTGCTGTGTGCGCTGGGTCAGAAACCTGCTGATGTCGATGGTGCGCTGGCCTTCGGCAGCCTGCTGCCGTGCCTGCTGTGCGTTCAGGTAGCGTGCGAGAAACTCGTCGAATGATCCCTGCCCGCTCGGTTCGCGTTCGCTCCCGTTCTGGGGGTTGTTCTCTGGCACAGTACCTCCTCGTCGGTGTCTGCGAGGGCGATACCGATCTGACAGTCGTTCAGACGTCGCCACCCTCAAAGTTGAGTGCCGTACGCTCAACCTAACGTCCGGGTGTCGCAGGTATTCCCCTGCGTCGCTTCCGTTCGCGGCATCACGAGCGCCATGCCTTAAACTGAACGGCATGCCCTCCGCCAGCCCGCTGCGCATCGCCATGATCTCGCTGCACACGAATCCCTATGGCGACCCCGGCACGGGCGACGTCGGCGGCATGAACATCGTGATCCAGCACCTTGCGGCCGAACTGGCCGCGCTCGGTCACCAGGTCGATGTGATCACACGCCGCAGCGCTCCCGAGCAGCCCGACGCCATCGAGCTCGCCCCCAGACTCATGCTGCGCACGATCACGGCCGGGCCCGAGCATCCGCTGCCCAAAGCCGAGCATGAGGCGTACATCGACGCCTTCGCCGGGCAGCTGCGGGCACTCGGCGACTACGACGTGATCCACGCGCATCACTGGTACTCCGGTCTGGCGGCCCTGCCCGTCGCTCGGGAATGCGGCGCTGCGCTGCTGCAGAGCTTTCACAGCATCGCGGCAGACGCCGACACCGCACTCGACAACGGCGAGCCTCCCGAGGCGCCCGGGCGTCTCTCGGCAGAGCGCACTCTCGCACGCGAGGCCGATGCGGTGATCACGGTCAGTCATGCCGAGCAGCGCACCGTGGTCGAGCGGCTGGGCGGCGAGCCATCGCGGGTGCACGTGGTGTCTCCCGGTGTGGATGCTCGGTGCTTCCACCCGGGAGAGGCCGCCGTTCCGAGATACGTCGCCGCCGCAGCCCGCATCGAGCCGCTCAAAGGGCTCGACCTCGCCGTCGCCACGATTGCGTCGACTGACGACTCGCTGCGCCCTGATCTGCGCATCGCGGGCGGGCCGAGCAGCCAGGACGGCGGCTGTCTGACGGCTCTGCGCCGACAGGCCGCCGACGCGGGCATCGGCGACCGGGTGCACTTCGACGGCGCGATGTCGCACGCCGAGCTGGCCGATCTGATGCGCGGTGCCTCGGTGTTCCTGGTTCCGTCGCACTCTGAGACCTACGGCCTGGTCGCACTCGAGGCAGCCGCAAGCGGGGTGCCGGTGATCGCGATGGCCACGGGCGGCCTTCCCGAGGCGGTGCACGACGGCGAGACCGGTCTGCTCATGCGCGATCGCTCGCCCGAGACCTGGGCGCGCGCGCTGACCCGGCTGCTCGACGACGCCGAGCTGCGCGAGCGCATGGGGCATGCAGGCCGCGCACTCGCTCTGCAGCGCAGCTGGGCGAAGAGCGCCCGACGGCTCGTGCAGATCTACTGTCAGCAGCGTCGGATGACGCGCTCGACGGTGCAGCCGGTATGACCGCTCGCGAACGCGTCGCCGCCATCGACTGCGGCACGAACACCGTGCGCCTGCTCGTGATCGAGGGGCCCGCACCGACGCGGGAGCTCGTGCGCCGCACACGCACGATCCGTCTCGGCGAGGGCGTCGACCGCACGCATGCCTTCGCACCGGCGGCGCTCGACCGCCTTGGCGTCGCCTTGGCAGACTACCGCCGCGATCTGACGCGTCTCGGCGTCGCAGACGACCGGCTGCGCTTCGTGGCGACGTCGGCGAGCCGCGACGTGCATGACGCGACACTGCTGCGCGACGTCGTCGAATCGACTCTCGGCGTACGACCCGAGATCATCAGCGGTGTCGAAGAGGCCGACCTCTCGTACGCCGGAGCACTCACCGGAATGCCGGCACAGCCCATGACGCTGGTCGTCGACCTCGGCGGCGGCTCGACCGAGCTCGTCGTCGGACGCAACGGCCGACCGATCGCGGCATGGTCGATGAACGTGGGCGGCGTGCGCCTCACCGAGCGACACCTCGATGCGCACCGGCCGATGTCGGCGGCACAGCACGCGGCGATGGTCGCCGACGTCGACTGCGCCCTCGACGAAGCCGAGGCCCATGTGTCGCTGGCCGGCGTCGAGCGGGTCATCGGCGTCTCTGACTCGGTCGGCGTGATCGCAGCGGTGACCGCCGGCGTGCGTGCCGAGCGCTTCGGCGAACTGTCGGGCGGATGCTGGAGTCTCGACGCGCTGCAGGCCGCCTGCACCCGTCTGATCGCCGCCGATCCGCATGCGCTTGCCGAGATGGGCGTCGACCGCACACGCGCTGACCTGGTCTCCGCAGCCGCGGTGATCTGGTCACGGGTGAGCGCGCGCATCGCCGCCCGCTCGCACTGCGACCACGCCGTCTACAGCGAGCATGACATCCTCGACGGCGCCGCTGAGACGTTGCTGGCAGGCGGCCGAGATCGGCGATGAGCAGCTCACGGGGAAGGACGAGTGAGGAGCACCGCAGGTCGACGAAGCCGACATCTCGATCATCGCGCGGCAGGAGCGGATCGCCCGACCGACGCGTGACGACCATCGTGCTGATCGCGACGATGGGAGCCGTCGCCTTCGGCTATGACACGGGCGTGCTCGCGGGCGCGCTGCCGTTTCTCAGTCAGCCGCGAGACGCCGGCGGCCTGGGACTCGACGCTCTGGCCGAAGGCGTCGTCACATCGGCGCTCGTCTTCGCCGCGAGTCTCGGCGCCCTCGTCGGCGGGCGGCTCGCAGATCGCCTCGGACGCCGCCGAACCCTGCTCTTCGTCTCGCTCGTCTTCGCCGTCGGCGCACTGGGCACCGGGCTTGCGCCGAGCGTCGAGGCGCTGGTGGGGTGTCGGGTGGTGCTGGGCCTCGCCGTGGGAGCCAGCTCGACGATCGTGCCCATCTTCATCGGCGAGATCGCCCCGGCGCGGCGGCGCGCGGGGCTGGTCACCCGAAACCAGCTGATGATCGTCACCGGGCAGCTGCTCGCGGCCGTGGCGAACGCCGCGATCGCGCAGGCGTCGTCTGACGGTGAAGCGTGGCGACACATGCTGCTGGTCAGTGCGACCCCGGCCCTGCTGCTGTTCGCCGGGCTCTGGTTCGTCCCGGAGTCGCCGCGCTGGCTGGCGACGCACGGTCGCCCCGAGGCTGCGCGCCGTGTGCTCGAATCGATTCGCAGCACCGGCGAGAGCGAGCGCGAACTGCAGACGATCACGGCGCTTCGCCCCCGAGCCAATGAGTCTGCAGGTGCGACGCAGAGAACGGATCGGCACCCGATGCGGGCCCGCTGGGTGCGCCGTCTCGTGCTGATCGGTGCCGGTCTGGGCATGGTCTCCCAGCTGACCGGCGTGAACTCCGTGATGTACTTCGCACCGAGCATCCTCGCGACCAGCGGGCTCGGCACGCAGGCGGCGCTCACCGCGACCATCGCCACGGGAGTGGTCTCGGTGCTCGCGACGCTCGTCGGCATCCGCGTGCTGCGTCGTCTCGGCCGACGCCCGATCATGATCACCGGGCTGATCGGCGTCGCCTCGTCGCATCTGCTGCTGGGCCTCGCCTTCGCCCTGCCGTTGGGACCGGCCCAGCCCTGGCTCGTGCTCGCCCTCATGCTGGTGCTGCTCTGCTTCGTGCAGGCGATGGTGTCAGTGGTGTTCTGGCTGATGACGGCCGAGCTGTTCCCGCTGCAGGTGCGGGGACTGGCCGCAGGTGTGGCGGTCTGCGTGCAGTGGCTGTCGAACGGCGTCGTCGCGCTGCTCTTTCCGCTGGCCTTCGCGCACCTGGGCGGCGACGTCTACTTCGTCTTCGCCGCGGTTAACGTGCTGAGCGCATGGTTCGTCTGGCGTGCGCTGCCCGAGACGCGAGGGCTGGCGCTCGAAGAGGTCGAGAGGATGCTGCGCCGACGTCTCAGCTGAAGCGATCGACTGCGTAGACTCGGTTCATGCGCTCTGAGACCGACCCTGAGAAGACCGGTGCGAGTTCGACCGACTGCACACCTGAGATCCGCGTCTACCGCGGTGGCCGACTCGAACGGGAGACCACCTTTCTGACCGAGATCGAGCACCTGCAGCACGACGCCGAGCGCACCACGTGGGTCGATCTGCCGACGGCCGATCATGAGGCGCTCGTGCAGATCGCGCAGACGCTGCATCTGCATCCGCTCGCCATCGAAGACGTCGAAGAGAGCCATGAGCGTGCGAAGCTCGTTCGCTACGAGACGCATCTGTTTCTGACGCTGTATGCGATGGCTGCGCCGAACGACGTCGAGTCCGAGCTCGAACGGCATCAGATCGACATCTTTCTGACCAGAAACGTCGTGGTGACCGTGCGACACGGCGACGGCTTCGATCTCGGCGGTGCACGACTGGCCTGGGAGGCGCATCCGACGCTGCTGGCGATCGGCGGCATCACGGTGCTCTGGGCGATCGTCGATCAGATCGTCGACACCCATTTCGACACCGTGCAGCAGCTTGACGAGAGCATCGACGCTCTCGAAGACGAGCTCTTCGGCGACACGCCGGACTCCCGCGGCATCCAGCTCAACGCCTATCATCTGCACAAGCGTCTGGTCACCCTGCGTCGGCTGGCGCTGCCGACCAGAGAGATTCTCAGCAGCGTGATCAATCGTGCCGAGCCGCCGCTGCCCGATGCGCTGCGGCCATACTTTCTCGATGTCTATGATCACGTGCTGCGCGTGAGCGACTGGACTGACTCGCTGCGAGACCTGGCCAGCACCATCATCGACACGAACCTCTCGAGCCAGAGCAACCGGATGAACCTGGTGATGAAGAAGCTCACATCGTGGGCGGCCATCATCGCCGTGCCGACGCTGATCACCGGCTTCTTCGGCATGAACGTGAACTTTCCCTATTTTCAGACCGATGTCGGTGCGGTGATCGCCGTGACGCTGATCGCGCTGACCTCGGTTGGGCTCTACGCCTGGTTCAAACGCCTGGACTGGCTATGAGCCCGGCGGTCTGGGGAGCACTGCTTGCCGCGTCGATCATGGTGAGCCTCACCCCGGGCGCCGGAGCCATCTCGACGATGACGAATGCGCTGAACGTCGGGTGGCGCCGGTCGATCTGGGGCGTGCTCGGCCAGCAGATCGGTCTGCTCATTCTGCTGGTGATCGTGGCCTGCGGGCTGGGTGCGCTGCTCGCACACGCGCCGGGAGTCACCACGGCGATCCGCTACGCCGGCGCCGCCTACCTCGGCTACCTCGGGGTTCGGCAGCTGCTGCTCGCGCGCGCCGTCGGTCGGGTCGCCCAAGACGAGGACACCGACACCGGCGCGGCTGCCGAGAACCAGGCCGCCGATTCGGGGGATGCTGCCGGCGTCAGCCGATACCTGCGACCGGGCGCGATGGTGATGCGCGGAACCTGGGTGAACCTCAGCAACCCCAAGGCGATCATCTTCTTTCTGGCCTTCATGCCGCAGTTCATCGATGCGTCGAAACCGGTCGTGCTGCAGTATGCGGCGGTCATCGTCACCATGATCGTCGTCGACATCTGTGTGATGTGGGGCTTCTTCGCTCCTGCCGCACGCGCGGTCGGGCGATTCGCGCGAAACGCGCATGGTCAGCGTGTGATGAATGCGGTGTTCGGGGTGCTGTATCTTGCGGTCGGCGTGCTGCTGATCTTTCTGCACTGAGGCCTGCCTCAGCGCGACGTAATGTGCGATTCGTCGTGCGGGTGATCGGGCGATGTCGGCGCGACGAAGTACCATGGGCGGCATGAGGCCGATGCGAACGACCCAAAACTCCGCACCGACACCAGGCATGTCGCACACGCACAGATTGGTGAGCACGTCGAGATCGCTGCGTCTGCCGAGATCGAGCCTGGCACGACTCTCGGCTCTGCTGCTGGCGGCCACGCTGCTCGCGTTGGCGCTGCTGGCGACGTCCGTCAGACCGGCAGCGGCATCCGTCGACGACTTCAGCTTCGAATCGATGTCTGTCGACTACCACCTGAGCCGCGATGCCGACGGCAGAGCCCGAATCGATGTCACCGAGACTCTCGTCGCCGACTTTCCGAGCTTCGATCAGAACCGCGGTCTCGTGCGCAAGATTCCCCTCGACTATGACGGGGTGGCGCTCGACCCGACGGTCACGGCGGTGTCCGATGACGCCGGCCGCGCAGTGGTGTACGACACCAAGCGCGTCGGAGGCCAGCTCGAAGTGTCTCTCGGCTCAGACGAGTTCGTGCACGGCAGGCAGACCTACGTGCTGAACTACACCATGCAGAACACCGTGCGTCACTTCGCCGACACCGACACCGACGAGTTCTACTGGGATGTCAACGGCGAGAGCTGGCAGCAGTCCTTCGGGGTCGTCTCCGCGACGCTCACGGTCGATCCCTCGCTCGTCTCCGCCCTGAACGGCCAGGCCTCCTGCTACCAGGGCGCACACGGCTCGACCGCGCGCTGTCAGATCGTGCGTCTCGAAGACGCGGGTGACGCTGCCGCCCGGTTCACCGCGCAGACTGACGGTGGGCTCGCCCCCGCGCAGACGATGACCATCGCGGTCGGCTTCGCCCTGCAGACCTTCGTGATTCCCGAACCTCCCTCACGGGCATGGTGGACGACATGGCTGCCGCTGGGGCTGAGCGCAGTCGCTCTCGGGCTCGCCGTCGCCCTGGTCGTCGTGCGAAGCCGCCGGTGGCGGGACGCCCCGGGGCGTGGAGTGATCGTTCCGGAGTACGCACCGCCCGCTGGGCTTCCGATCGTCGCCGGGGCCGACCTGGTCAACCGGATGAACAGCTGGATGCCGGCCGCAGTCATCGACATGGCGGTTCGCGGCGTCGTTCGCATGGTCGACATCGAACATGTCGGCATGTTCGGCGCCAAGAGACCGAGCTTCGCGATCGAGATGGTCGACCCCAATCGAATGCAGGCTCATGACGCAGAGGTGCTCGCCGTGCTGGCCGGGCCTCGTCAGCTGCAGCCGGGTGAGCGCGTGGCCATTGAGACGAAGCCCGACCAGCACCGTGCCGAACGTGCGCAGGCGGTGATCGCCGATGTTCAGCAGCGACTCCTCGCCGGCGGGTTCCGAGCCGTACCGACCTCCACGCTGCCGCTTGCCCTGCGAGTGTCAGGGTGGGGCATGATGGCGATCTCCGCCGCGTACGGGCTGTGGGCGCTGGTGCAGGCCGAACGCATCACCTGGTGGCTCATCGCAGCCGGGTTGGCCACGGTGGGGTCGCTGATGCTGCTGTTCGTGGCCCTGCCTCGTCCGAAGACGCTGACCGAAGCGGGTGCCGAGGCAAGAGACGAGGTCAAAGGCCTGAAGATGTACATGGAGCTTGCCGAGCGAGATCGCTTCGCCGTGCTGCAGAGTGTGCAGGGCGCCGAACGCATCGATCTGTCCGACGGCTCGACCAGTGTGCGTCTGAACGAAAGGCTGCTGCCGTGGGCGGTGCTCTGGGGCATCGAAGGCACTTGGGCGAAGCAGCTGCAGGTCGACTACGAGCGCACCGGCAGCCAACCGGGGTGGTATGACTCGATGACGCCGTTCACTGCAGGAGTCCTCGCTTCCAGACTCGCCGCGTTCAACACCGCTGCGACCACTTCGGTGCAGCCGCCCACCTCAGGAGGCAGCTTTTCTGGTGGGGCAGGGGGCGGGGGCTTCGCAGGTGGTGGTGGCGGTGGCGGCGGCGGTGGCGGCCGTTAGCGCTACCGGGTCGCTGCAGCGGCGATCATCGCTCCTGCCATCGTCGACTGCACAGACGCGTCTGCTCTCGAACCGCATCAGATGACGGGGCACTGCTGCAATCGAAAGAAGGGTCAGATGCGATTCTGTCGATGCCGTTTCAGAGCCTGCTGCACCACTGTGCCCACAGTAGACATTGGCGCATCGACGCCGAAGACCACGACGACCGATTCGGCGTCTGAGACGGTCGGCAGCTGAGGGCGGTCATGATTTCCCTCGGCTGCCGACGATTGTGGCTGCGCCTGTGACGGCTCGCCGACGACGGGCGCGAAGATGGTGAGCAGACGATCGAGTTCGACGCTCAGGTCTCGACGGGCCTGGTCTGGTGAGAGCTGATCTCGAATGGCCTGCCGCAGCACGGCATTGTGCGTGGTCGCGACGACGTCGGCGAACTGCAGAGCCTCGATATGTCGCAATGCGGGCAGCTGCTCGCGCAGATATCTGTCGAAGGCCTTCTGATATCGCGTGATGGTAACGATCTCACGATCTCGCAGTTTGTGCGTGGCTCGCACGATGCGATCACGCGAGCGGATGCTGGGAAGACGGGCCAGAAAACGATCGAGCACCAGCAGTGCGGCGTCGATCACGTCTCTGCGTGCGTCGACGGTGACCACCTCACCACGCAGACGTGCGGCGAAGAAGGCATCAACCTGTTCGAGGATGTCATCATGGTCGGCGAAGATCACATCGTCTTTGGTCCCGAACTGACGAAAGAACGTGCTGCGTGACACATGGGCTGCGGCAGCGATGTCGGCGGCGCTCACCTCGTCATATCCCCGGGCGGTGAACAGTGCGAGGGCGATATCGGCCACTTCGACTCGACTCAGCGATGCGGTGCTCATTCGGTCACGCTACCACGCAGGTGCACCCAAGAAATGACACCGCCTCGCATGATCCATCGCAGCAGGCGTATGCCACGCAGTGCTTGGGAAAACCATCCACCGTCGCCGACCTCGTCCGGAGCCTCGCCGAAGCCGACGTCGTCGCCGGACGGTGGGTCTGGAAGACTGGAAACGTTACGTTTAGTTCTCGGATAGGCACGCCCTACGCTGAGAGCGGATGTCTGCAAGCAGGAGGATCATATGTCGACCCCGGAACCAGCGACACGCGCAAAATGGCTGCCCCGCGGCCCCGGCGTGATGTCCGGCTTCTCGACGACGGTCGGCGTGCTGCTGGCAGTGCTTCTGGCCGCTGTCGTCGTCGCGATCATCAAGCCGCTGACCCTGGTGTTCTTCGCCCTCTTCATCACACTCGGACTGGAGCCGGTGATTCGCTGGCTCGAGAGCAAGGGGATGAAGCGCCCGCTGGCGCTCGGCACGGTGCTCGGCGTCGGCCTGCTGATCTTCGGCGTGGTCGTCTGGATGATCGTGCCCGGCATCGTGAAGCAGGTCGGCCAGTTCGTCGACACGGCGCCAAAGAGCTTCGACGAAGTCAGCCAGCGGCCCTGGTTCCTGCACGTGGACGAGCAGTTCAACGGAGCCGCGACCACGACGCTGCACACGATCGAGACGCAGGTGACGAACCCCGACTTCTGGTGGGGCGTCGGCGGTGGAGCCTTCGAGATCGGCCGCGGCGTGGTCGACGCCATGACCGGCACGATCTTCGTGCTGATTCTGACCCTGTACTTCGTGGTCTCCCTCGATCGCATGAAGCAGGCGTTCTCTCTGCTGGTGCCGAAGACGAAGCGGGCGAACGTCATGGACATCACCGAAGAGATCACCGGATCGGTCGGCAGCTACCTCGGGGGCATGGTCGTGCTGGCCTTCTGCAACGCGGTCTTCAGCCTGATCGTGATGACCGTCTTCGGCGTTCCGTTCTCGCTCGTGCTCGCCATGCTCGCGCTGTTCATCACGATGATCCCGCTCATCGGCAGTGTGATCAGCACCGTGCTGATCACTGCGGTCGCCCTGCTCAGCTCACCGCTCACCGCGGTGTTCGTCGCCGTCTGCCTGATCATCTACATGCAGGTCGAGGCATATGTCCTGACTCCGCGCATCGTCGGCAAGAGCGTCAACATTCCCGGATCGCTCGTGCTGATCGGCGCGATGGTGGGTGCGACGCTCGCCGGACTGATGGGGGCGCTCGTCGCCTTTCCCGTCGCCGCTTCGATCCTCATCATCGTCAAACGCGTGATCGTGCCCGCTCAGGAGCAGCGCTGAACTGCCCGGCGATGTAACCTGCGCGCAACGCAGGTCGGCGTAGAATCTCCCCTCGGCGTGGCAGGCTCACGACTCTGCGTCGAGCCTGGAGCAGGAGAGCTCCTGTTCCTCGCCGCTTCATGACATTGAGGAGACGACATGGCTCGAGGAGCTTTCGACTGGCGGCTGCACGGAGACGGCGTGCACATCGGACCGGGCGAGGCGGTGGCTCCCGACGAGCGACTGACCTGGCCGCGCACGATCGGCATCGGCACCCAGCATGTGGTCGCCATGTTCGGCTCGACTTTCCTGGTGCCGCTGCTCACCGGATTCCCACCGGCGACGACCCTGCTGTTCTCCGGCCTCGGCACCATCATCTTCCTGCTGCTGACCCGAAACCGGGTGCCCAGCTATCTCGGATCGAGCTTCGCCTTCATCGCCCCGATCGCCGCGGCGCAGAGCGAGCACGGGTACGCGGGCGCGCTCGGCGGCGTCGTGATCGCCGGTGCCACGCTGTTCGTCATCGGTTTGATCGTGCAGTGGGCGGGCGTTCGATGGATTGAGTGGCTGATGCCGCCTGTCGTCACCGGTGCGATCGTCGCTCTGATCGGCCTGAACCTCGCACCCAGCGCCAAGGCGAACTTCGAGGTTGCCCCAATCACCGCGCTGGTGACACTGGGAGCGATCATCCTGTGGGGCGTGCTCTTCCGTGGGTTCCTCGGTCGTCTGTCGATTCTGTTCGGCGTGGTCATCGGCTACGTCACTGCGGTCGTCCGCGGTGAGGTCGACTTCTCGGCCATCGCCGACGCGGCATGGTTCGGACTGCCGCACTTCCAGACGCCCACCTTCCACATCTCGACCGTGGGCCTCTTCGTGCCCGTCGTCTTCGTGCTGATCGCTGAGAACATCGGACATGTGCGGTCGGTCGGCATGATGGTCGGCCGAAATCTCGACGACAACATCGGTCGTGCGCTGATCAGCGACGGTCTTGCCACGGTGCTCGCGGGTTCGGGCGGCGGCTCGGGCACGACCACCTACGCAGAGAACATCGGTGTGATGGCCTCGACCAAGGTGTTCTCGACGGCGGCCTACTGGGTGGCCGGCATCGTCGCCGTGCTGCTGAGTCTCTTTCCCAAGTTCGGAGCGGCGATCGCCACGGTGCCCGCCGGTGTGCTCGGCGGTGCCGGTGTTGTGCTCTACGGCATGATCGGTGTGCTCGGCGTGCGCATCTGGGTCGAGAACAAAGTCGACTTCTCGAAGTCGATCAACCTGACCACAGCCGGGGTCGCGCTGATCATCGCGATCGCCGACTTCACCTGGCAGGCCGGCGACCTGGTGTTCGGCGGCATCGCATTGGGAACCTTCGCCGCCATCGCCGTCTACCACGTCATGCGTGGAGTGACCCGGCTGCGCGGCGGACGCAGCACGACGCCGGTTTCGCCGGCGAGCACGGATCGCGTGGACGAAGCCGCGCACTGATCCACGCGAGTCGGCCGAGCCGGGCCGGCCGTGACATCCTCATCACCATGACACGACTAGGCTGAGAGCATGCGTCTGATCACTCCCAATCACCCCCTCATCGACCACAAGCTGACCGTTCTCCGAGACCGGAGCACCCCGCAGCCGGTGTTCCGTCAGCTCGTCGAAGAGCTCATGACGCTGCTGGCCTACGAGGGAACCCGCGACGTGGCCGTCGAAGACGTCCGCGTCATGACACCCGTAGCCGAGACCACCGGTGTGCGGCTGCAGCAGCCGCTGCCTCTGGTGGTGCCGATCCTGCGCGCAGGTCTCGGCATGCTCGAGGGCATGACGAAACTGCTGCCGACCGCTGAAGTGGGGTTCCTCGGCATGGTGCGCGACGAGCAGACGCTGCAGCCGACGACGTATGCGAAGCGGCTGCCCGACGACCTCAGCGATCGTGCCTGCTTCGTGCTCGATCCGATGCTCGCGACCGGCGGTTCGCTGATCGGCGCGATCGACTACCTCTTCGAACGCGGAGCTCGCAAGGTGACTGCGATCTGCATTCTGGGTGCGCCGCAGGGAGTCGAGGCGGTCGAAAAGCACTTCGAGGGCCGCGATCTCACCGTGGTGCTCGGCGCCGTCGACGAGGGACTGAACGACCAGAGCTACATCGTTCCGGGCCTCGGCGATGCCGGCGATCGGCTCTACGGAACCATCGACTGATCCCTCCCGGGGCCGTGCGTCGCCCGGCGCCGCATCCGGTATCGTGGGGTGCGGAAGTTCCACGAGTCTTTCGCAGGGCGAAAGATCTCACCGAACCTGATCAAGGGAGACAGTTCATCCATGGCGAAGATCATCTACACGCACACCGACGAGGCCCCGCTGCTCGCCACGTATTCCTTCCTGCCGATCCTGCAGGCGTTCACCGCGACCGCCGACATCGATGTGCAGACGAAAGACATCTCGCTGGCCGGCCGCATCCTGGCCGCGTTCAGCGATCGCCTTCCCGCAGAGCAGCAGGTGGGCGACGCGCTGGCCGAGCTCGGTGCGCTGGCCAAGACGCCTGAGGCCAACATTCTGAAGCTGCCGAACATCTCGGCATCGGTGCCGCAGCTCAAGGCGGCCGTCGCCGAGCTGCAGAGCAAGGGCTTTGACGTGCCAGACTTCCCGGACGAGCCGGCAGACGACGACGAGCGCAGCGTGCGCGCCGTCTACGACAAGATCAAAGGCTCGGCGGTCAACCCCGTGCTTCGTGAGGGAAACTCCGATCGTCGTGTGCCGGTCGCCGTGAAGAACTTCGCGCGCAAGCATCCGCACTCGGTGGCTGAGTGGTCGCCCGAGTCGAAGACTCGCGTGCTCACACTCGGCGATCATGACTTCCGTCACAACGAGCAGTCGGTGGTGCTGCCGAAGGCCGACGATCTCACCGTGCAGCTCGTCGCCGACGACGGCAGTGTCACGGTGCTGAAAGAGTCGATCCCGGTGCTCGAGGGAGAGGTCTTCGACGCGACGTTCCTCAGCGCCAAGGCGCTGGATGACTTCCTCAAAGAGTCCATTCAGCAGGCGAAAGACGCCGGCGTCATCTTCTCAGTGCACCTCAAGGCGACCATGATGAAGGTCTCAGACCCGGTCATCTTCGGTCACGTCGTGCGCGCGTTCTTCCCCGACCTCTTCGAGAAGTACGGTGACGCCCTCGAAGCGGCAGGCATCAGCGCGAACAACGGTCTGGGCGGCGTGATCGCCGGCATCGACTCGCTGCCAGAGGATGTTCGCGAAGGTGTGCGCGAGGCCATAGAGGCCGGCTACCAGAACGGTCCGCGTCTGTCGGCGGTCAACTCTGACAAGGGCATCAGCAATCTGCATGTGCCGAGTGACGTCATCATCGACGCCTCGTTGCCCGCGCTGATCCGCAACGGCGGTCGGCTCTGGGACATGACTGGTGCCGAGGACGACACCTTCGCGGTGATTCCGGACAGCTCCTACGCCGGCGTCTACGAGGCCACCATCGGAGACGCGGTGCGCAACGGCAAATTCGACCCGACGACGGTGGGCAGCGTTCCCAACGTCGGTCTCATGGCGAAGAAGGCAGAAGAGTACGGCAGCCACGACAAGACCTTCGTGATCGATCGACCCGGCGTCGTGCAGGTGCTCGACCAGGCAGGCGAGGCGCTCATCGAGCAGCGCGTCGAGGCCGGCGACATCTGGCGCGGCTGCCAGAGCAAAGACGAGTCGATTCGCGACTGGGTCAAGCTCGCGGTCACGCGTGCGCGTCTGTCCGAAACGCCCGTCGTGTTCTGGCTCGACGACAGCCGTGCCCACGATCGCAACCTCATCGAGAAGGTGCACGCCTACCTCGCCGATCTCGACACCGACGGGCTCGACATCCGTGTGCTCTCGCCGATCGAGGCCACGAAGTTCACGCTGAAGCGCTTCCGCGCGGGCGAAGACACCATCTCGGCCAGCGGCAACGTGCTGCGTGACTACCTGACCGACCTGTTCCCGATTCTGGAGGTCGGCACCAGCGCCAAGACGCTGTCAGTCGTTCCGCTGCTCGCCGGCGGCGGCCTCTTCGAGACCGGTTCCGGCGGTTCGGCCCCCAAACACGTGCAGCAGTTCCTGGCCGAGAACCACCTGCGCTGGGACAGCCTCGGCGAGTACCTCGCCATCAGCGAGAGCCTGCGCTTCCATGCTCGAAAGAGCGACAGCCCGCGCGCGCGGGTGCTGGGCGACGCGCTCGACCAGGCCACCGAGCGCTACCTCAACGAAGATCGCTCGCCGTCGCGCAAGGCCGGAGAGATCGACGACCGTGGCAGCCACTACTACGTGGCTCGCTTCTGGGCTGAGAACCTGGCGCAGCAGACCGACGACGCCGAGCTCGCCGAGCTCTTCGCCCCGGTTGCCAAGGCGCTGTCCGAGGGCGAGCAGCAGATCACCAGCGATCTGCTCGCAGTGCAGGGCAGCCCGGTCGACATCGGCGGCTACTATCGTCCCGACGACGCACTCGCCTCGGCGGCGCTGCGTCCGTCGGCCGCACTGAACGAGATCATCGACTCGATCGGTCGCGCCTGAACGACGCACCTCTCGGTGGCGCACGGCCTGTGACCGGCGCCTGATCTCGCGAGACGCCGGCATCCACGTGCAGAACGTGTGATGCCGGCGTCTTTCGTCTCCGCGGCCCTGCCGCGCAGCCGAGTCCACAGCTCGACGCGCGGCAGATCACTCCGGCAGATGTCGGCGAAAGATGTCGGTCGGCGAACCGAAATGTGCCATTCTGACACGACCACGACCGACATCGTATACACCGGTTGTTTCCCCTCTCGGCACTGTCAGAATGAGTGATGTGCGGCCAAGGACGGTCGCGAGGCTGCCGGGTCAGCTTGGTCCGGCGACAAGCGGAATATAAGGAGCATCATGACGATCTATGCAGCGCCCGGCAGCGAGGGCAGCCTGATCACGTTCCAGGAGAAGTACGACAACTTCATCGGCGGCGCATGGGTGCCGCCGGCAGACGGGGAGTACTTCGACAACATCACTCCGGTCACCGGCAAAGTCTTCACCAAGGTGGCACGCGGCAAGGGCGCCGACGTCGAGAAGGCGCTCGACGCCGCATGGGCGGCGTTCCCGAAGTGGAGCAAGCTCTCGGCAACCCAGCGAGCCGACATCCTGTGGAAGATCGGCGACCGCATCGACGCCAGCCTCGAGAAGCTCGCCGTCGCTGAGACGTGGGACAACGGCAAGCCGGTGCGCGAGACGCTCGCCGCCGACATCCCGCTGGCGGCCGATCACTTCCGTTACTTCGCCGCCGCGATCCGCGCGCAGGAGACCAACACCAACGAGATCGACAGCGACACGGTGGCCTACCACTTCAAAGAGCCGCTGGGCGTCGTCGGTCAGATCATCCCGTGGAACTTCCCGATTCTGATGGCTGCGTGGAAGATCGCTCCCGCTCTTGCAGCGGGAAACACCATCGTGCTGAAGCCCGCAGAGTCGACCCCGGTCTCGCTGCTCGAACTGATCAAGGTCATCGAAGACCTGCTGCCGGCCGGCGTGCTGAACATCGTCAACGGCTTCGGCGCCGAAGCCGGTGCTGCGCTGACGTCGAGCAACCGCATCCGCAAGATCGCGTTCACCGGGTCGACGACGACGGGTCGGTTCATCGCGCAGCAGGCCGCGAACCTGATCATTCCCGCCACGCTCGAGCTGGGCGGCAAGAGCCCGAACATCTTCTTCGAAGACGTCGCCGACAAGAAAGACGACTTCTACGACAAGGCGCTCGAGGGCTTCGCGCTCTTCCAGCTCAACCAGGGCGAGATCTGCACCTGCCCGTCGCGTGCGCTGATCCAGGAGTCGATCGCCGACACGTTCCTGCCCGACGCAGTGGCTCGGGTCGAGAACTCGATTCAGGGCAACCCGCTCGACACGGCCACGCAGGTCGGCGCCCAGGCCAGTGAGGCTCAGCTGAAGAAGATTCTCAGCTACCTCGAGATCGGCAAGCAGGAAGGCGCAGAACTGCTCACCGGCGGTGAGCGCAATGTGCTCGACGGCGATCTTGCGGGCGGCTACTACATCAAGCCGACGATCTTCAAGGGCAACAACAAGCAGCGCATCTTCCAGGAAGAGATCTTCGGGCCGGTCGTCTCAGTGACGACGTTCAAAGACTTCGACGAGGCGCTCGACATCGCAAACGACACGCTCTACGGCCTCGGCTCGGGCGTGTGGAGCCGGAACGGCAACATCGCGTACAAGGCCGGCCGCGGCATCCAGGCCGGTCGCGTCTGGACGAACACCTATCACAACTACCCGGCGGGCGCGGCCTTCGGCGGCTACAAGGAGTCGGGCATCGGTCGTGAGACGCACAAGATGGTGCTCGATGCCTACCAGCAGGTCAAGAACCTCCTGGTGTCGTACAGCGAGAAGCCGCAGGGCTTCTTCTAAACCGACGCACACCACGTGTGACCCTGATCGCTCCGGCGGTCAGGGCAGCATACGGGGGTGACCGCAGGCCGAGTCGCAGCTGTGTCGACTCGGACATCGACGTGACGGGGCGTGCCCGATCGTTCCGATTCGGAGCGGCGGGCCGCCCCGTCATCGTCTTCGATGGCTGGCGCTCGACGTGCGCGTCCGTCACGATGGGAACACCGGCATCTTCGATGCCTTCGACGAAGGAGTCAATCATGAGCCCACGCACTGAGTCAGTCGACGGCACACCGGCCGCACTGCTCGAACAGGCGCTGCACTCGCGAGTCGTGATCACGACCGCGGCTGCGGCGGTGCTGCACACCATCCGTGAGAAGCACGGCGACGTGATCTTCCATCAGTCCGGCGGCTGCTGCGAGGGGTCAGGGCCAGCATGCTTTCGAGTGGGCAGCTACATCGTCTCACCGCTCGACCGACTGCTGGGCTTCGTCCTGGACGGCAGCAGTGCGGATGCCGCGGGCACGCCGGTCTGGATCTCCAGCACGCAGTTCTCGGCGTGGGAGCACACCCAGGTCGTGATCGACGTGGCAGAGGGTGTGGGCCTGGGCGGATTCTCGCTGGAGGGGCCCGAAGGGTACGTCTTTCTGTCTCGCGGGCGCCTCTTCAGCAGCGAGGAGACCGCCGAGCTGGCTCCGGCTCCCACGAAGGCCGAAGTCGACGCAGGGTCTGAGACGCCGAGACCGCTGCCGCCGGTCGATCTCGACGGCGAGTTCGGCTCGGTCTGTCAGCTGCCGACCTTCTGATCAGATGTCTTCGAGGCCGTAGGCGCGCATCTTGCGGTAGAGAGACGACCGCGAGATGCCCAGCGCCTGAGCCGTCGCCGACTTGTTTCGGTTGCACTCGTACAGGTTCTGCACGATCGCATCCCGCTCGATGGCCTCCATGGCGGTGAGCACCATGAGGTCGCTGAGGCTCGCGAAGCGTGGGATGTCGCTGCGCTGCACGGTCTGCCCGGGCTCGAGATTCGAGACCAGCGTCGCGAGCACGTCGTGCAGCTGCTTGAGGTTTCCGGGCCAGCTCGACTGGCTCAGCGCGGCCATGGCGTCGTCAGCGACGCGCAGCGGCTGTCTGTCGCCGGCGAGCACCTGCAGAAACTGCGCGACGATGCCGGGAATGTCGTCTGGGCGATGTCGCAGAGCGGGAATCATCGTGGTGTGCTGAAAGAACGGAAGCAGCTGCGCCGAGGGCATCCGGTCGCTCATGTGCGACGGGTTGTACGTCGCGGCCACCAGCACGTCGGCGGAACGAGTGATCAGGAATTCGGCCAGCGGCTCGATGGTCTCTTGCGGCAGCGAGTGGATGTTGCGCAGAATGAGCAGGTCTGGTCGGCCGGCGAGCAGCTGTGCGAAGCCGCGGCCGCGACGCACGCGACGATACAGGTCTTCGGGCTCGACGATGGTGCTGCGGCCGTCGGGCTTGAGCTGGTGGAAGATCTCGTCGACGGCCGAGGTCTTGCCCGTTCCGGTCTCGCCGACCGCGAGCACCGACTCGCGTCGACGCAGTGCTGCGCCCAGATCGGTGCGAGTCTGCAGCCACAGAGGAGACCGCCCAGAGAGCAGCTGGACGTCTGCGAAGCGACGATAGTTCTCGCCCAGACGCATGGTGCTGCTCGTGCCGGTGTGGCCGATGACCCCGAGCGAGCGACTGGTGCCGATGAACTCGAGCTCGAGCACCAGACCGTCTTGAGCGAGCCCGGACGACATCAGCAGCGTCGGCTTCATCACGCACTCGGCGCCGGTGTGCAGACGAACCTGTCGGCGATCAGCGCTGTGCTGGGTGATCATGCGCAGGGCGGTGCGCTGCAGCATGGCACGGTCTTCGACGTCGAGCGTGAGCGTCGCCCAGGTGTTGCAGATCTCGAAGCCGTCGGCGTAGGCGAGCACCGGTCCGGTTGCCAGCGCGTCGCGATCGCTGAACAGGCGCAGCAGCGGCTGGCGTTCGCTGGTCGTCTCGTCCAGCAGTCGATGCTCGATGCGTCTCTTGGCGATGCTGAGGGTGTGACGCATCAGCTTGGTCGCGAGTTCGTCTCGGGTGGCCTTGGTGGTCATCTCGACGACGCCGATGAGCTGACCGCTGATCGGGTGGCGCAGCGGCAGGCCGACACAGGCGTACTGCTGGAAGGCGTCGTTGAAGTGTTCGGCGCCGATGACGGCCGTGGGCCTGCCCGTCGCGAGCGTCGTGCCGATGCCGTTCGTGCCGACTGACGCCTCGGCGAAAGAGTAGCCGGGCAGCATGTTGATCTCGCTGAGCGAGTCGCGGCCGGAGATGTCGCAGAACGCGGCCGACACGATGTTGCCCGTGGTGTCGGCGACGACGACGCCGGCGCTGACCTCGCTGAGGTCGCCGGCGAGGGTCTGCAGCGCTTCGGTCGAGTGCCGGGCCAATGGTGTCTGAGCCACGCTGCTGATCGGCGTGAGCTGCTGCAGGTCGTGCGCCGAGACATCGGCCTCGCGGCAGCGGCGCCAGGAGTCGGCGATCTCAGGGCGCAGCAGCGCGTCGTCGACGGCGCCGGAGGTGATCAGCCGCTCGCGGGCCCGGACGGCCCCAGAGAGGCCTTTGGGCATGAGAGGCGATGGAACTGACACGGGTGCAGTCTATGCGATGAATCTGTCAGCGAGCGAGGAAGTCTGCGGTCGCCTGGCACGCTGTCGGCGAACGCAGGATTCCGCTGTGCGTGACCCCCGGGAGCAGGCGGATGCGGGCGTTCGGCAGGTTTGCGGCCGCCAGCCGGGCAGCCTGCTCGCGTTCGGCATCCGCACAGCCGGCCAGAAGCAGCGTCGGCATGCGCATCGTGGAGAGCACGTGGGTCGGCACGCCGCGATCTCCGTCGGCCGCGGTCATGTAGGCGGCGAGGGCGAGCGGGTCGTTCATCCGCATGGCCAGAACGGTCGAAGCCGAGAGTGGGCGGCCGAGATGCTGTTCCCAGCGCTCGATGAACAGCTCCATAGACCCCTGTCGCAGCGTCTCGACGATGCCGGGAAAGAAGACCCGGTCGAATGCGCCGGGGGAGTTCTGCGGCGATCCCGCCACGCTCACCATCGTCGAGACTCGTGCGGGGTGGTCTGCAGCGAGTGAGAACATGATGCGACCGCCGAGAGAATAGCCCACGACTGCCGCCTGGGGAATCTGAGCGGCGTCGAGCACATCGCAGACGTCTGTGACGAAGTGGTGCATGTCGTAGGCCGTCGCGTCGTGCGGTCTGCCGCTGCGGCCGTGACCGCGGAGATCCATGGTGAGCACGTCGCGGGCCGGCAGAACCGGGTCGATCCAGCCCATGCCGCGCCAAACGGACTGCGACAGCGCGGTGCCGTGCAGCATGATGACTGGAGCCAGGTCGGTCGCTGCCGTCGCGCTGAAACGGCGGCAGCGCAGTTCGACGCCGTCGAGCGATGAGTGCACGGTGAACGACTGCATGTGTGGAGAGTACCTCATGCGCTCGATCGGCCTTCGGCGGGTCGATATATCATCTCGTGGTTCCGAGGTGAGCCGCTCGCGCTCGGCTTAGACTGCAGACATGAGCACGAACCGAGAGAAGGATCCCGGGCGAAGGGCCCGGAAGGAAGCTGGGCTCGATGCTGATCTCGAACAGATCTGGCAGGATGAGTCCCCGATGACTGCACAGAGCACCGACTTCGCCGACCAAGTCGACGGAGAGCTCGGCACGCGTCGTCGCGCTGGATCGAAGCACAACGATTCGGCTGCCGTCTCTGAGAGCTGACCTGAACTCTCACACCGGTGGTGGTGTCTCACAGCGTGGATGCCGCCACCGGTTCTCTGCGCCCGGCCCCGCTCAGTCGCGTTTGGCGATGGGGGCGTAGCGTGCTCCGGTGACGCTGCAGAGGTCGTCTGGCGTCAGCTCGACGTCAAGCCCACGCTGACCGCCGGAGACCAGCATGGTCTCGATGGAGCGGGCGCCCTCGTCGACGAAGATGGGCAGGCGACTCTTCTGCCCGAGCGGACTGATGCCGCCGACCACATAGCCGGTGCGGCGCTGCGCCAGCTGAGGATCGGCCATGTGGCACCGCTTGACTCCCAACGCGTGCGCCATGGCCTTGAGATCGAGTCGCGCATCCAGGCTCACGACGCCCACGGCGAGATCCTGACTGCGCGATGCAGCACCGTCGATCTCGACGACCAGCGTCTTGAAGATGCGGTCGGCCGGCAGGTCGAGCTTGTCGACGGCTTCGTCACCGAAGTGTCGGTCATCGGGGTCATGCTCGAAGCCGTGCAGCTGATAGGCCACCCCGGCACGGTCGAGGGCACGGGTCGCCGGCGTGGCCGACCCGTGCCCTCTGTGCGCTGCCATCTGTGTCGATCTCTTTCGCGTGTTTCAGCCGGCGATCGACGCCTGGTAGATGCTCTCGATGGCGGCGTCGAGCGTCTGGTTGAACTCGTCGTCGCTCTGCTGCGCCGTGAGACCCTCGGTGAGGGCGCGGCTGAAGCTGGCGATGACTCCCGGATTCTTGGCCAGCAGCGCGTTGGCCTCGTCTCGGCTGTAGCCACCTGAGAGGGCGACGACGCGCACGACGCGGTCGTGGTCGACGAGAGCGGAGTAGAAGCCGGCCTCGGTGGGCAGTGAGAGCTTGAGGGTCACGTTGCGCCCCTCGGGCAGCGCATCGAGGTGCTGCAGAATCTGATCGCGCAGAATCGACTCGGAATCGGCCTTGTCTGCTGCAGTGATGTCGACCTCGGGCTCGATGATCGGCACGAGCCCGGCGTCGAGCACCTGATCGGCCAGCTCGAACTGCTGGTCGACGACGGCGATGATGCCCGACTCGTTGGCCTGTTTGATCAGCGAGCGCTCTTTCGTGCCGAAGACCTCGTTCGCGTTCGCCTTGTCGAGCTGCTGCTGCAGCGTCGGGATCGGCTTGAGCACCTGCACGCCGTCTTTGAGCTCGGCGAGCCCTTTGTCGATCTTCAGGAACGGCACGATGCCCAGCTCGTTCCAGAGATACTTCGCGCTCGGGGCCCCGTTGATCTCACGGTCGACCGTCTGCTCGAAGAGAATCGCGCCGAGCACACGCTCGCTGGTGAAAGCAGGGCTGGTGATGATGCGAGTGCGCAGCTCGTGAATGAGGTCGAACATCTCGGTCTCATTGCGGTACTGCGATTCGTCCACTCCGTAGAGACGCAGCGCCTTGGGCGTGCTGCCTCCGGACTGATCGAGCGCGGCCAGGAAGCCGGCACCGGTCGAGAACCGCTCGTACTGTGCATCGAACACTGATGACATGGTCACCGCTTTCTTTGTTTGGTCAGCAGGGTGCCGTCGTGCGACACGACGAACATTATCTCACGCTGTGGCGAGCTCGGGCAGCGCTGAGCGCAGCTCGCGAGCGGCGGCCTCGGGGTCGTCGGCCTGGGTGATCGCACGTACGACCACGATGCGGTTCGCCCCGGCGTCGAGCACCTGCTCCAGGGTCTCGGCGTTGACGCCGCCGATGGCGAACCATGGCTTGGCATCGCCACGGCTCTGCGTATGCACCTGTCGTACGGCGTCGAGGGTGACCGGGGCCCGACCCGGTTTCGTGGGAGTGCGCCAGACCGGCCCGATGCAGTAATAGTCAGGATCGCCCAGACGCGCCTGCTCGGCCTGCACTCGGGAATGCGTCGACAGGCCGACGAGCGTGCCCTCCGGCAGCAGCGAACGAGCGTCGGCGACGCTGAGGTCGCGCTGCCCGACGTGCAGGATGTCGGCGCCGGTCAGCGTGGCGACGTCGGCTCGGTCGTTGGCGGCGAAGAGTCGCCCATGTCGGCGCGCCGCAGCCGCGAGCAGCTCGAAGTACTCCAGCTCATCACCAGCGTCGAGATGCTTGTCGCGCAGCTGAATGATGTCGACGCCTCCGCGGTAGGCGGCGTCCACGAACTCGTCGAAGTCTCCGGTGCCCAGTCTGGCGTCGGTGCACAGATACAGCTGCGCCTGCTGCAGCATGCTCAGTCGCCATTCTCGGGTGCGAGGTGTGGCGTGCGGGTCGGTGGAGCGGTCAGCGTGCTGAGACTTGACGATCATGCGTCCAGTGTACGAACCGGGCGGTACAATTGCCCCACATGAGCACGGGAGCCGAGAACTCGGCTGAGAGTGCGCGCGATTCACCAGGCCGAAACAGGCCGGTGATCGTGTGCAGACCGTCGACCTGATCCGGATCATACCGGCGTAGGAAGCGAGCAGAATGAACAAGCATGTCATCGTCATCGGTGCCGGCGTCGTCGGCCTGGCGACCGCGTGGCGACTGCATCAGCGCGGTCACGCGGTGACGATCGTCGATCCGGCGCCCGCTTCGGGCGCGAGTCATGCGGCGGCCGGGATGCTCGCCGCCGTGAGTGAGTACGCCTTCGAAGAAGAGAGTCTGCTCGCGCTCTCCGTGCCGGCCGCGCGTCTCTACCCGCAGATCGTCGCCGAGCTGGACCAGGCGACGGTGGTCGGCACCGGCTACCGGTCGACGCCGACCATCGTCGCCACCGCCGACGCCGCCGATCGCGAGCTGCTGCGAAGCCTGCGCGCCCAGCAGCTCGAACTCGGGCTCGACGTGCAGGATCTCACCTCACGAGAGGCCCGTGCGCTTGAGCCGCTGCTCGGCCCGGGCATCAGCGGGGCGTTCCTGGCCCGCGACGACCACCAGATCACCCCGCGACGCCTCGCCGGGGCCTATATATCGGCCCTCGAAGTGTGCGACGACGTGCATGTGGTGCCGGAACGCGCCGTGGAGCTTCTCTGGCGAGACGAGCGGGTGATCGGCGTTCGCCTCGAACCGAGCGAACGTCGAGAAGGGCCAGTCACCCATCGCTTCGACGAACAGCCCGCGTGGCCGTCGAGCGAGGTCGTGGCCGACGTGCCGCCGGCGAGCCCGACCCCGAGCGTGTCGGCGCAACAGGTCATCGAGGCAGACGAAGTCGTGGTGGCCAACGGTTTGGAGAGCCCGAGGCTCGGCGGCCTGCCGCGAGGTCTGGTCTGGCCGATCCGCCCGGTGCACGGCGACGTGCTGCGTCTGCGCACTCCGGAGCAGCTGCGCCCGCTCACCACCCACACGATCCGCGGCCTCGTCCACGGCCGCAGCGTCTACATCGTGCCGCGCGAAGACGGAACGGTCGTGATCGGGGCGACCGAACGCGAAGACGCTCGAGACGCCGTGCTCGCAGGCAGCGTGCTGCAGCTGCTTCGCGACGCCCACGAGCTGCTGCCGGCGGTCGACGACCTCGAACTCATCGAGGCCACTGCTCGTGCCCGCCCCGGCACACCGGACAACGCGCCTCTGCTCGGCCGAGTCGCCGACGGGCTGCTCGCCAACACCGGCACCCACCGCCATGGCATCCTGCTCAGCGCTCAGAACGCCGTCGTGATCTCCGATCTCGTCGACGGCACCGCCGCAGCATCCGACTGGCAGGCGTTCGACCCCTGGCGCTTCTCGTCAGACGATCGATCCGAGACCCCCACAGGAGCATCCGCATGACACAGATCATTCTGAACGGCGAGGCCGTCGAGACCGAGGCCGACTCGGTGCTCGCCCTCGTGGCCGAACGAACCGGCACCCCGCTCGCCGCCGACGGCCGACCCGCCGACGGCTCGCGGCTCGGCGTCGCGGTGGCCGTCGACGAGACGATCGTGCCGCGCGGCCGCTGGGCGCAGACGGTGCTCACACCGCAGGCCCGCATCGAACTCGTGACCGCGAAACAAGGAGGCTGAGATGGCTGACCACGACGATGACGATCTCTTCGAGGTCGCAGGGCGATCGTACCGTTCGCGGCTGATCATGGGCACCGGCGGCGCACCCAGCCTCGACGGGCTGGAACAGGCACTGCTGGCCAGCGGCACCGAGCTGACGACGGTCGCGATGCGACGGCACACCCCTTCGGCTGGGCCGAGCCTGTTCGACATCCTGCGGCGCAACGACATCGAGGTGCTGCCCAACACGGCCGGCTGCTTCACCGCGCGTGAGGCCGTTCTCACCGCTCAGCTTGCGCGCGAGGCGCTCGAGACGAACCTGGTGAAGCTCGAGGTCATCGCCGACGACCAGACGCTGCTGCCCGACGGGCTCGAACTCGCCGACGCCACCGAGCAGCTGGTCAACGACGGGTTCGACGTCATGGTCTACACCAACGACGACCCGATTCTGGCGCGCCATCTCGAGCAGGCCGGTGCCGCGGCGATCATGCCGCTCGGGGCGCCGATCGGCACCGGGCTGGGAATTCTGAACCCGCACAACATCGCGGCGATCACCGCGAACGCCGGAGTACCCGTGGTGCTCGACGCCGGCGTGGGCACGGCCAGCGATGCGGCTCTCGCCATGGAGCTCGGGTGCGACGCGGTGCTGCTCGCCACGGCGGTGACGCGAGCGGAGCATCCGGCGGTCATGGCGCGCGCATTCCGGCACGCGGTCGTGGCTGGGCGGCTCGCCGCTCTCGGCGGGCGCATTCCGAAGAGGGCGGACGCACTGGCGTCGTCTCCTGTCGAAGGCCGGCCCGACCTGTGAGTGGCGTCGATCACATCGCATCGTTCGTCGAGAGGCTCCAGTCTCTCGACGAGCTGCCCGGGCTCACCGACGACGAGCGACGCAGGTACTCCCGCCAGCTCATTCTGCCCGGGGCAGGCGAGGCAGCGCAGCGTCGGCTGAAGGCCGCCCGTGTGCTGGTCATCGGCGCAGGCGGTCTCGGATCGCCGGTGCTGGAGTATCTGGCAGCGGCCGGCGTGGGCACGATCGGTGTCGTCGACGACGACCGGGTCGACGAGTCGAATCTGCAGCGGCAGGTCATTCACGGCGTCGACCGCATCGGCGAGCTCAAAGTGACCTCGGCGGCGCAGACGGTGGCGCGCATCAATCCGCTGGTGAACCTCGAGGCTCATGCCGTGCGGCTTGACCGAGACAATGCGCTGCGCCTGTTCGCCGAGTACGACCTCGTCGTCGACGGTGCCGACAACTTCGCCACCCGCTACCTTGTGGCAGACGCGGCAGAGATCACCGGACGACCGGTGGTCTGGGGATCGATTCTGCGCTATGAGGGACAGGTCAGTGTCTTCGGCATCGACGCGGGCTACCGCGACCTCTTTCCTGAGCCGCCAGAGCCCGGCGAGGTGCCCTCCTGCGCCGAAGGGGGAGTCTTCGGTGTGCTGCCGGGCATGATCGGAACGGTGATGGCCGGTGAGGCGATCAAGCTCATCACCGGCATCGGCGAGCCTCTGGTCAACCGTGTGCAGGTGCTGGACGCGGCAGCGGGCCGATGGCGCGAGCTGCGACTGACGGCCGACCCCGACCGGGCCAGGGTGCACGATCTCGAGGCCGACTACGTCGAGCTCTGCGGCACGCCGGGCACGGCACAGGGAACCAGTGTGACGGCTCTCGATCTGCAGTCGCTGCTGCAGCGACGAGCCGCCGGCGAGATCGACTTCGATCTCATCGATGTGCGAGAACCGGACGAGTTCGACCTCGTGCACATTCCGGGCGCGCGGCTGCTGCCGTTGGCCCGGCTGCAGCACGAGATCCGTGCCCGGGCCTTCGACGTCCCGGCCGGACGCGAGGTCATTCTGGTCTGTAAGACGGGTGCGCGCTCGACGCAGGCGCTCGAAATGCTGCGTGACTCCGGACGCACCAACGTGCGACAGGTGGTGGGCGGCACGATGGGCTGGGTGCAGACGGTCGATCCCTCGCTGCCGCGCTACTGAACCATCTCTGCGCGACTGGCTCGGCGTCGAGCGTCAGCGCAGGTCGACGAAGTGATCGACCGGGCCGTGACCCTGCCCGACGTGCAGAGCGTCGGCGCTGCGCAGCGCCCGGGTGAGCCAGGCCTTGACCGTGATCAGCGCGGTGGGCCAGTCGTCGCCTGCGGCGAGGCGAGTCGCCATGGCCGAAGAGAGCGTGCATCCGGTTCCGTGCGTGCACTCGGTGTCGACGCGCGGAGCGTCGGCTTCGAAGAGCCCGTCGGGCACGGGCGACCCCTCAGGGGCAGACCGGGCGTCGACAAGCGCGTCGTGCACGCGATCGCCGACCAAATGGCCGCCTTTGACGAGCACCACGGTATCGCAGCGTGCGCTGACGAGTCGGGCCTGAGCCACGGCATCCGCCCACGTCTGTGCCTCAGACGCGTCGGCGAGCACCGCGAGCTCAGGAACGTTGGGGGTGATCAGATCGGCACTGCGGCAGAGATCTCGCACGGCCGCCTCGGCGTCTTCGGCGAGCAGGCGGTCGCCGCTGGTGGCCACCATCACCGGGTCGAGCACCACGATCGGCGGCCGCACCTCGTCAAGCCAGGCCTTCACCGTCGTGACGGTGTCGGCGTCGGCCAGCATGCCGATCTTCACGCCGTCGATCTCCACGTCGTCAGACACAGCCTCCAGCTGCTCGCGCAGAAAAGAGACCGGCGGCAGGTGCACCGAGCGCACGCCCCGGGTGTTCTGCGCCACGAGCGCGGTGACGACCGCCATGGCGTAGCCGCCCATCGCCGAGATCGATTTCAGATCGGCCTGCACCCCGGCGCCGCCGGTGGGGTCGGTGCCTGCGATGCTGAGGATGCGCGGCACGCGGATGCTCTTCGGGCGTGATGCGGCATGGTTGACGGTCATTTGGACGATCCCTTCGCTCGTGCTGACGAGAGCAGGTTCGACGGGTCTCTTCTCAGCCCTCGTTCGGGGCACCCCGTGTCACACGCCCAGAGTATACGCCTGCGACCCCCGAGGGTCAGTCTCAGCGAGCGTCGGCGCCGACCCGCGTCTGCACCTCGTGCAGCACCTCGAGCAGGGCCTCGACCGGCTGCGCACCGGAGGCGCCGAAGCGATCGTTGAACAGGAAGAATGGCACTGATGAGATGCCGAGTTCGGCGGCGCGTCTTTCGTCGGCCTGCACCTCGCCCGTATGCGAATGCGTGCTCAGCTCGCGACTGATCGATGCGACATCGAGGCCCTGCTCACCGGCGATCTCCTCGAGCGTCTCGAGACGACCGATGTGGCGGCCCTCGCTGAAGTGGGCGTGAAACAGCGCCAGTGCGACTTCGCGTTCCCGGTGGTCGAGACGGGCCGCGTGCAGCAGCTCGTGGGCAAGACCGGTGTTCGACTGCTGCAGCACGTCGAAGTGGAAGTCGAGCCCGGCGTCGGTGGCGGCCACGGTCACTCGGTCGAGCTCGGTTTGGGCCTGAGACACCGTGATGCCCTTGATGTCGGCCAGATGCTGCGCCGCGCTGCGGGCGTCTGCGTCATCTGCATCGGGGTTGAGTTCGTAGCTGCGCAGACCGAGCAGCACACGGTTCTCAGGCCGCTCTTCGCTGAAGCGCTGCACCGCCGCGAGCAGATTGCTCAGTCCGATGTAGCTCCACGGGCAGGCGAGGTCGATCCAAGTCTCGACGCGGAGCGCAGGCGCTCCGTCTGACGACGACTGCTGAGCGGGCGCGGGGGAGTCTGGCATGTTCGGTCTCTCATCCATCTGAAAAGGGTGACTCCATGCTAGCGAGAGGTGCGTGCGCGCTCACGACGACCGGCCGGGCGGTGCGACCCCAGACGAGCCGGCGGGTGTCAGACCCGACCGCGACCGGAGAGCTCCGGAGGCAGGAACTTCGGCGTGAAGTGCCACAGCAGCCAGGCTCCGACGACGCCCAGACCGGCCATGACCGCGGCAGAGGCCGCGATCCCGGCGGCGGCGGCGAGGCCGGAGAGAATCAGCGGCGAACTCGCGCTGCCGGCGTCTGCGACCAGACGCCAGGCTCCCAGAAACGCCGCTGGGTGGTGCTCCGGCGCCAGATCCGCGCCCATGGTCATGATGATGCCGGATCCGAGGCCGTTGGCCAGAGACATCAGGCTCGCCGTGACGAGCAGCCCCCACGGCCCGTGCACCGGCAGCAGCGCGAGGTGTGTCACCGCAAGACCGAGCAGCGTCGGCAGCACGACCCAGAGCCGCCCGAAGCGATCCATGAGCTGGCCCGACACGTAGAAGAGTGCGAGGTCGAGGGCACCTGCGATGCCCATGATCAGCGCGATGGTCTCGGTGTCTGCGCCGATGTGCGTGCCCCAGAGCGGCAGAATGACCTGGCGGCTGGATCGCAGCAGCTGCACTGCGGCGATTCCCAGCCCCATGGTCGCGAGCACGCGTCGCGAGCTGACGAGGGTCTGCCACAGCGATGGGGCGGATGCCGTGGGGTCGGAGGCGTGGGCATCGTGCGGCTGGTCTGTGGCCGGCACGTCAGACGTGGATGCCCCGGTGGGAAGGCCAGCTCGCAGCAGTGCCTCAGGGTCGGGCATCAGCACCAGCAGCACGGCGACCACGACGCTGAGCGCGATGCTGGCCACGAAAGCCGACGTGCTGCCGAACCATGCGATCAGCGGGGCGACGAGCATAGGGCCGAGAAACAGTCCGCCTCTGACGGTGCCGCCGAGCACTGACATGGCACGGGCTCGATGTGAGACCGGCACGAGCTCGGTGAGCAGAGCGTGTCTGGCGAGGTTGAACGCGGCAGCGGCCATGCCGACCAGCAGTGTGCCGACCAGCAGCACGGTCACAGACGATCCCACTGCGGCAACCGCGGCTCCGGCTGCGCCGAGGGCAGCCGCAACGATCATCGTGCGCTGCTCGCCGAGACGAGCGACCATCCAGCTGCTGGGCAGATCGCCGATCACCTGACCGATCATCAGCATGCCGGCGATGAGCCCCGCGAGGGCGGTGTCGGCTCCGAGCTCGACCGCTCTGGCCGGCAGCACAGGCACCAGGCAGGCCTCAGCGGTCGCGAAGAGCAGAGCTGGAAGAAAGATCGGCACGGCATACCGACGCAGCTGATTCATCCGGCCAGTGTAGACCCGAGGAGGCTGTCGGCTCTCGGTGCGCTGAATCTCGCGTTGCTCGGGGGTCGGGGGTCAGGGGTCGGGGTCGGGATCGGTGTCGGTGTCGGCCGGTCAGGGTAGAGTCAGCGCGACCGAAAAAGACGAGCGAGGGCAGAAGGCACCATGGTGACGCAGCGCGGCGCACGCGACGAACTGCTGCAGGTCGACGACCTGGTCTGTGTGCTTCGTCGTCGCCCCGTGCGGCGAGTGAGCCTCAGAGTGGGGCGCGTGGGCGGCGCACCCCAGAGTGCTCTCGGCGCGTTCAGCTCTGTGGTGCTGACGGCTCCGGCAGGCATGCGCGAGTTCGAGCTGCGGCGTTTCGTGCGCACCAATCGCAGCTGGATCGATCGCTGTCTGGCCGAAGAGCGGCGGCGAGACATCGCGGTTCCGCAGCTCGACTGGTCTGAAGAGCAGATCGCATGGGCGAAGGCCCGACTGGCAGAGCTCGTGCCTGCGCTGATCGCATCGTGGACCCGGCGTCTCGATCTGCCGCGGCCGACGTGGACGCCGCGTCTCATGCGCACGCGCTGGGGAAGCTGCACGCCCGCAACCCGACGCATTCGCTTCAGCCTCGAACTGGCTCGCTACGATGACGCCTTTGTCGAGTACGTCGTGGTGCACGAACTCGTGCATCTGCGAGTGCACAACCACGGTGCCGAGTTCCAGGCCATGATGAGTGCCGCGCTGCCGGCGTGGCGTCGTCTGCGGGCCGCGCTCGGGCATCCGCGCGCCGACATGCTCGCACCCGGTGGCCGCGAGTGCAGGGCGCAGGAACCCGCCTGAGCGCGCGTTCGCAGGCATGGCGCGACAGATGAGGCCTACTCTGAGTCGTCTGTCGGGTGCACCGGGTGGTCGAGTTTGGCATGACGACCGTCTGCCGACGAGCGCCCGGTCAGCCGCCGCATCGCCCACGGCCAGAGATACTCTCTGGCCCATTGGACATCGGCGGAGGTGACGTGCCAGCGACCGACAGGCGGCCCGGCCACATGCTCGGGGCTGAGATCGTGTTCGACACCGAGTGTCTCGAGTACGCGAATGGCCATCAGATGGTGGCCGAGGGGCGAAAGATGCAGACGATCCGGCGCCCAACGACTGGGGTCATGGAGTGCGCGCAGCCCCCATTGGTCCACGACCAGCGCACCCCGGCGTGCGGCGCTGGCGCGCATGTTCTCGTTGTAGATCGCGACCTTGCCGCGAATCAGAGCGAAGGCGGGCATGGTGCGCAGATCGGGGCCGGTGAAGATCAGCACGGTCGCACCGGTGGCGGTCAGCCGTGCCAGAGAGCGATCGAAGATGGCGGCCACACGGTCGGGGTCGCTGCCAGGGCGCAGAATGTCGTTGCCTCCGGCGCAGAACGTGATGAGATCCGGCCGCATCGCGATGGCCCGGTCGACCTGCTCGCGAACGATCGGCTGAATGAGCTTGCCGCGCACGGCGAGGTTGGCGTATTCGAACGTGGGAGTCTGCCTGGCCAGGACTTCGGCTGCTCGGTCGGCCCAGCCTCGTACGCCGCCCGGAGCCTGCGGGTCTTCGTCTCCGACGCCTTCGGTGAAACTGTCGCCGATGGCGACGAAACGCTGAAAAGGCACGGTGGCGGGCGATGAGAGCTCACTCATGCAGACTCCTTTCGTTGTTGGCCGCAGGCGCCGGTGCCGGTGACCGCCACTCGCCGGTGCGGCGGCGCATGGCATCCTCTCGAATGCGAGCGCGCAGCACCCGCCGGCGGTGTCGCTGCCAGCGTTTGACCGACCAATCGATGATCACGCCCAGCGAGAGCGCGATGGCGATGGCGAGGACGGCGGCGAGAAACGGCGACTGCTTGGCCCATGCTCCGGCGAGCAGGCCAATGAGCACCGAGTACACCGACCAGCTGGCTCCGGCGAGCAGACTGAGCGGGGCGAACCGGCGCCAGGGAAAGTCCGTGGCTCCGGCGGTCATATTGACGACGACGCGCCCGACGGGAATGTAGCGGGCGGCGAGTATGAGAACGGCCGGACGGCGGTGCAGCGTGTGGCGCGCGGTCTGGATGAGCCGCTGCATGCGCGGACGGGCCGCCCAGGCGCGCTGATCCAGATGCAGTCGCGAACCGAGCCAGAAGGCGATGTTGTCGCCGGTTGCCGCGGCAACCGCTGAGACGAGCAGCAGCATCCAGAGTTGAGGCTCGCCCTGCGCGACGGCCAGCGCCGCCAAGGCGACCACCAGAGACTCACTCGGCACGGGTGGAAAGAACGCGTCGATCGCGATGAAGAGAAACAGGAAGACGAGAACCCAGGGGCTGGACGACATCGTGAGCAGAGTCGCGTCGAACGCGTCGAACATCTCGGTCATGCACTGCCTCTCGTACCCCGACAGTCTACGGTGACTCCCGTCACGGCTCGGACAGCGGCGCCGAACCTCATGGCCAGCTCACAACCAATCGACAGCTTCGTCGCGTGACCCTCGTCGATTCGGGGAATCGGCCCGCCCGGTATGCTGACTCAATATGTTCGAGAGTCTCGACGCAATGCCGATCTGGGTGCCGATCGGCCTGGTCGTCGCTTCGCTGATCGCGGGGCTGGTCGATTCGATCGTGGGCGGCGGCGGGCTCATCCAGCTGCCGGCGCTGCTGCTCGTGCCAGGATTTCAACCGGTGCAGGCGCTGGCGACGAACAAGGTCGCTTCGGCGTGCGGCACGATCACCAGCTCGATCACCTTTGCGAGGCGGGTGCGGCCAGACTGGCGGATGCTGGCCCCCGTCGTCGTCGCGGCGTTCGCGGCTTCGTTCGGCGGGGCGGTGCTCGCCGCACGGCTGCCGGCCGGCATCTTCACGCCGATCATCGTCGTGGTGCTCGTCGGCGTGCTGATCTTCACCCTGATGAGACCGGAGCTCGGCAGCCGTCCACGTGACGACCTCGGCAGCGTGTCGCTCGCGATGCTGCGCGGGCTGGCCCTCGGCCTGGTGCTCGGCTTCTACGACGGCCTGCTGGGGCCGGGCACCGGCGTGTTTCTGGTGCTGGGCATCACGCTGGTGCTGCAGGCCGATCTGCTTCGTGCCGCGGGTGGGGCGAAGATCGTGAACGTGGCCACCAACCTGGGCGCCCTGGCATATTTCATCCCGTTGCAGGCGGTGCACTGGCCGCTGGCGATTCTGCTCGGCGCGGCGAATCTCGTCGGCAGCTATCTCGGCGCACGGCTCACCATGCGTCTGGGGGCACGATTCGTGCGATGGATGCTGGTGATCGTGGTGAGCGCGCTGATCGTTCGCCTCGTACTGCAGCTGTTCGGCGTGTGACCGAACAGCCGCAGGCGAGAGGCCAGGGTGCGGTTGCGCTGGCGGATCAGTCGAAGAACGTCTCGATGTCGGCACCGAGCGAGACGAGTCTCTCCTGCAGCTGCTCGTAGCCGCGGGCGATGATGTCGACGTCGCGCAGCACGCTCTCGCCCTTGGCCGCGAGCATCGCGATCAGAATGACGACCGCGGGGCGCAGTGCCGGCGGGCAGCTGATCTCGGCACCAGACCAATGGGTCGGGCCGGTCACGTCGAGGCGATGCGGGTCGCGCAGCCGAACGTCGGCGCCCAGACGGGTGAGGTCGGTCAGATGGATGGCACGACCCTCGTACACCCAGTCGTGAATGAGGGTGTGCCCGTTGGCGCAGGCGGCGATCACCGTGAAGAACGGCAGGTTGTCGATGTTCAGACCTGGGAACGGCATCGAATGGATCTTGTCGATCGGTGCGCGCAGCGTCGAGGGAAAGACCGTGACGTCGACCAGCCGCGTGCGGCCGTTGTGCGCGGCGTACTCCGCTGAGAGTGAGTACTGCAGTCCCATCTCGTGCAGGGTCGCGAGTTCGATCTCCATGAACTCGATCGGCACGCGACGCACGGTGATCTGCGAGTCGGTGACGATGCCCGCCGTCAGCAGGCTCATGGCCTCGATCGGATCTTCGCTGGGCCAGTAGTCGACGTCTGCGTCGATGTGGCTGCGGCCGGTGATGCGCAGGGTGGTGGTGCCGATGCCCTCGATCTCGATGCCCAACAGCTCGAGGTAGAAGCAGAGATCCTGCACCATGTAGTTGGGGCTGGCGTTGCGTATGGTGGTGACTCCGTCGTGCACCGCGGCCGCCATGATCGCGTTCTCGGTGACGGTGTCGCCGCGTTCGGTGAGCACGATCGAGACGTCCTGCGGGGTGTCCTGCGACACGGTGGCGTGGTACCAGCCGGCTTCGGCCTTGATGCCGAGGCCGAATGCCTGCAGAGCGATCAGGTGCGGCTGCACCGATCGCTCGCCAAGATCGCAGCCGCCGGCATAGGGCAGGTCGAAGCGGGAGTGGCTGCCGAGCAGCGGCCCGAGGAACATGATGATGCTGCGGGTGCGCCGACCGGCGGCCTCGTCGATGTGGGTCAGATCGAGGTCTGCGGGAACCCGGATCTCGACGTCGTTGCCGTCATCGCTCCAGGTGACGCTGACGCCCAGGCTGCGCAGCACGTCGATGATGCGATCGACCTCGACGATGCGGGCGACGCGATGCAGGCGCGTCGTGCCGCGGTTCATCAGCGATGCGCAGAGCAGTGCGACGGCGCCGTTCTTGCTGGTCTTGACATCGATCTCGCCGTGCAGCTTCTTTCCGCCGTGCACGCGCAGATGCGTGTGTCGAGGGCGGTCTTCGAGGTTGATCAGTTCTCGTCCGAGCGCGTCGCTGATGCGGCCGAGCAGTTCGACGCCGATGTTCTGGCTGCCGTGCTCGATGCGGTTGATCGCCGACTGACTGGTGCCGACCTGTTCGGCGAGCTCAGCCTGGGTGAGATTGCGGCCCTGCCGGGCGCTGCGAATCAGCAGCCCGACCTGCTTCACGAAGGGCGAGGGGGCGTTGGGTGTGGTCTTGATCGCCTGAGTCATATGCGCGAGTGTATCTCGTATCTGAGATATTCGGAATGTGACACGCAGGGTCGGAGCAGGCGGTCGCGGTTTCGGCTCGGTAGTCTGAACCCGGTGCGGATGTGCCGCAGCCTCTGCCACGAAGGAGCATTCAGATGAACGCCGACTCCCGCAACCCGAAACCACGCATGAGCGCCTCGTCTGGACCACGAGAGCGCGGGTGGGCGGGGTGGAAGCTGACCGTCTGGGCGGCTGGCATCATGCTGGTGCCTCTGATCGTGCTGCTCTTCGTGCCGAATCACGAGATCTGGACGCTCGCATGGTTCGCCTATGTCTCGCCGATCATCGCGGTCGTGTTCGGGGCCATCTGGGGCCGGGGGCGTGAGCACCCGAGCGAGCTGTGGCAGCTGCCGGCGGCCGTCGCGGTCATTTCGGCCGTCGTGGTGCTGATCTTCATGCGGCCGTTCGACGTCATGTCGGCCACGATCATCGTGGGCGAGTGCTTCGTCGTCGGCATGATCGGAACCCTGGTCGGGCTGGGCCTGCGCAAGCTCTCGGGCAAGTAGCGCTTCACACAGACGCGCCTCGCGCAGGTCGCTGGTGGCGGCAGCAGGGGATGCGTCGTGCGCAGCACAGAGTCTGGCGCCCCTGAGCCGGTCGCGTCTGCACCTGGGGTGCCGACGAACCACGGGCATCCAGCCAGACCACGCAGCCGTAAGGGCATATGAAAAGGCCCGGTCTGCCTCGCGAGAGTGCGAGGCAGACCGGGCCGAGTGCTGATCAGCAGTCGAGCTGATCAACGGTGGATCAGGCGGGGATCATCCAGCCGAGCACCGGTGTCGACTGCAGGAACACGATGATGCAGACGATCAGCAGCAGGCCGAGCGACCAGGGGAGCGCCTTGCGCAGAATGGTCGACTCCTGACCCTTGAGATCGACAGACGTTGCGGCGATCGTCAGGTTCTGCGGGCTGATCATCTTGCCCACGACGCCACCTGACGTGTTGGCAGCCGTGAGCAGGTGCTCATTGATGCCGATCTGGTGCGCAGCCGTCTGCTGCAGCTTCGCGAAGAGGGCGTTCGCCGAGGTGTCTGACCCGGTGACCGCCGTGCCGAGCCAGCCGAGGATCGGCGACAGGAAGGCGAAGAACACGCCGGTTGCGGCGAGCCACTGACCGATCCAGATGGTCTGCCCGGAGAGATTCATGACGTACGCGATCGACAGCACGGTGGCAACCGTGGCCAGCGAGATGCGCGACTTCACGATGGTGTGCCAGAACTCTGCGAGAGCCTGCCCGACGGTCATGCTGAACTTGCCGCCTGCGGTGAAGATGCTGAACACGATGGCGACGATGATTCCGGCGATCAGCAGCGTCGTACCGGGCGACGACAGCCATGTCAGTGTGTACGTGGCCGACGAAGAGATCTTGCCGTCGGCGGTCATCAGACTCTGACTGAGGCCGGGCCAGGGAATCTTCAGGTCGGTGCCTGCCAGCAGCTTCGGAATGTTGGCGCCCATCGTCCAGAGCTTGGTGAAGCCGAAGAGTGCGATGACGATGATGTACGGCAGCAGAGCCATCCAGACACGCACGCCGGTGAGCGGCTCTTCTTTGACCTTCGACATCTGGTCTTCGGGGGTCGTGGGCTTCCAGAACTTGAGCAGGATGGTGGCGATCAGGAAGCCGCCCAGTGCAGCGACGACGTCCGTGAGCTCGTAGACGAAGTGGTGCGCGCACCACCACTGCAGCACAGAGAAGGTGAGGCCGGTCACCAGTGCGGGGAACCAGAGCTGGCGCACACCGCGGAAGCCGTCGAGGATGAGCAGCAGCAGAATCGGCACAACCCATGCGATCAATGGTGTCTGCACGCCGACGACCTGTGCGATCGCCTCGGCCTGGGCCCGCTTGTCGCCGTCACCGGCGGTCAGGTTGCCGGCGGTGGTGATCGGCACGGCCATGGCGCCGAAGGCGACCGGGGCGGTGTTCGCGACCAGCACCGCGAGCGCGGCGCGCAGCGGCGGCAGACCGAGCGCCACCAGCATCACACCGGTGATCGCGACGGGCGCGCCGAATCCGGCGAGCGCCTCGAGCAGGCCGCCGAAGCAGAAGGCGATCAGCACAGCCTGGATGCGCATATCGCCGCGACCGACGCTCGAGAAGATGCGTCGCAGGTCGTCGCTGCGCCCGCTGAGCACGGTGACCTCGTAGAACCAGATCGCCGTGATGACGATCCACATGATCGGGAACAGGCCGAAGACCGCTCCTTGGGTCGCTGCGGCGAAGGTGAGCCCGACCGACATCTTCATACCGAAGATGGCGACGAGCATCGCCGTCAGCAGCGCTCCGAGACCGGAGCGCAGAGCACTGATCTTGAACCCTCCCAACAGCACGAAGAACACCACGAGTGGGATAAGTGAGACGAGAGCAGTAAGCGGAAGGCTGCCGCCGATGAGGCTTGACTCCAGATTGGGAGTGAAGCCATCGCTAAGCAGGACCGCGGTGTCTGAGGGCGACATGGTCGTGATTCTCTCCTTCGAGAAGTCGGACGTTAGAGACGCAGATGCGTCGTTCGGGCAGATTATCTGGCGTGGTCAGACCACGTCAAGTCGTGAAATACGGTTAGTGTCTCAGGAGCGGGTCAGGCCGCTGCGGTGTGGGCCTCGGTCAGCTGGTAGTAGCCCGTGATGTGGTCGGTCACCAGGCGCGTCGCCGCCTCGTGGTCGCCGCGACGAAACGCCTCGAGGATGCCGGTGTGCTCGGCGTGCAGCGTGCGTGCGGTGGTCGGCCAGTCTGGCAGCTGTCTTGCGCGGTCGAGTGTGTGGTCGGCGATTGCCGTGCGCATGCCGTCCATGAGCGTGGAGATGAGCGGATTGGCCGCAGCGTCTGCGAGCGCGGCGTGAAAGCTGGCGTCCAGCGCCAGATACTGCTCGACGGGAAGGTCGGGGTCGGCCATACGATCGAGCAGACGCTGGGCTACCTCCCAGTCGGTGTAGCCGGGGTCGGCGTGGCCTGCGACCCAAGACTCGAGCAGCAGACGGGTGTGTACCACGTCTTCGAATCGCACACTGCGTGAGCTGAGCTGCATTCCGAGCGCGAGTGCGAGAGCCTGCTGCGGCTCGGCGATCACGATGGTGCCGGAGTTCGGGCCTGAGCCCGTCGCAGAGGTGAGCGTGCCGAGTGCCTCGAGAATGCGCAGGCCCTCTCGAACCGTGCTGCGTGAGACCCCGAGCTGCTCGGCGAGCTGGCGTTCTCCGGGCAGACGATCGCCGACCGCGAGCGTACCCGCAGCAAGCTGGTCTCTGACCCAGGACATCACCGTCTCATGTGCTCTCATAGCGAGATGAGGATACCCTACATTGCCGCGTTTCCGCGAAAGTGGTGGCATGGACTCCAGCGGCGCCCGCTCGTCGAAAGTGTGGTCAGACCACAGTGTCGACGCCTGTTCCTGGGCACAGCCGCCAGCTGATTCTGTCAGTCGCAGCGAACGGAGGCACTCCATGCGAGTGGGAATTTTCGGAACGTGTCTGGTCGACACGCTCTATCCAGATGTGATCAGGGCGACGGCTCGTCTGATCACCAGACTCGGCCACGAGGCGGTGTTCCCCGAGGGACAGACCTGCTGCGGCCAGATGCACATCAACACGGGCTACCAGAAAGACTCTCTGCCGCTGGTGCAGAACTACGTCGACGTCTTCGGCGACTCGTCGATCGACGCCGTGGTGCTGCCGAGCGGCTCATGCACAGGGTCGGTGCGACACCAGCATCCGATGATCGCCGGAAAGTTCGGCGACGAGGCGCTGAGCCGAGAGGTCTCGTCGGTCAATGACAAGACGTACGACCTCGCCGAGTTCATCGTCGACGTGCTCGGTCTCACCGACGTCGGAGCCTACTTTCCGCACACTGTGACCTACCATCCCACCTGCCACTCGCTGCGCATGATCCAGGTGGGCTCGCGCCCGTACCGACTGCTGCAGAACGTCGAGGGCCTTGAGCTGCGCGAGCTGCCCTTCGCAAAGGAGTGCTGCGGCTTCGGCGGCACCTTCGCCGTCAAGAACGCCGCGACCTCGACCGCAATGGTCGAAGACAAGGTCAAGCACATCGAAGAGACCGGTGCAGAGTACTGCGCCGCCGGGGATGCCTCGTGCCTGACGAACATCGGCGGAGCCATGTCGCGCCTGCAGCTGGGAACGAAGACGATCCACCTCGCGCAGATCCTGGCCTCGACGCATGCCGACGCCGATCGCTCGATCACGTTGCTCGGCGAGGAGGTGGCCGCATGACCACGTTCCTCGGCATGCCGGCGGTTCCGCCGGTCGCCCCGGCAGGGGTCGGCAACCTGCGCGGCACAGAGAAGTTCCAGCAGGCAGCGGTGCACGAGCTCGCCAATGAGCAGCTGCGCCGCAACCTGAACTTCGCCACGCACAAGATTCGCGACAAGCGTCAGCACGTCGTCGACGAGATGCCTGACTGGCAGCGTCTGCGTGAGGCCGGTTCGCGCATCAAGCGCGAGGTGCTCGCCAACCTGCCCGATCTGCTCGAGCAGCTGGAAGAGAAAGTGACCGAACACGGCGGCCAGGTGCACTGGGCTCGTGACGCCGCAGAGGCGAACGAGATCGTGCGCGGCATCGTCGCCGATCATGGCGCGAAGGAGGTGCTCAAGATCAAGTCGATGGCCACGCAGGAGATCGGCCTGAACGAGTACCTCGAAGAGCACGGCATCCATGCTCAAGAGACCGACCTGGCCGAACTCATCGTCCAGCTCGGCCACGACAAGCCCTCCCACATTCTGGTGCCGGCCATCCATCGCAACCGCAGCGAGGTGCGCGACATCTTTCTCAAAGAGATGCCGGGCGTCGACCCCGATCTCGACGACAACCCCGCCCATCTGGCTGAGGCGAGCCGCCGCTTTCTGCGAGAGAAGTTCCTGACCTCGAAGATCGCGATCTCGGGTGCGAACTTCGGCATCGCCGAGACCGGCACGCTCTCGATCTTCGAGTCGGAGGGCAACGGGCGTATGAACCTGACCCTGCCCGACACACTGGTCACCGTCATGGGCATCGAGAAGCTGCTGCCTCGCTTCAACGACCTCGAGGTCTTCACCCAGCTGCTGCCGCGCTCGTCCACCGGCGAGCGCATGAATCCCTACACCTCACTGTGGACCGGCGTCACTCCCGGTGACGGCCCGCAGGAGTTCCACCTCGTGCTGCTCGACAACGGGCGCACCCACGCTCTCGCCGACGACATGGGACGCGAGGCGCTCAAGTGCATTCGCTGCTCGGCATGCCTGAACGTCTGCCCGGTCTACGAACACGCCGGCGGACACGCCTATGGATCGACCTACCCGGGCCCGATCGGAGCCATTCTCTCGCCGCTGCTGACGGGCATGGAAGACTCACACGACCCCAACAGCTCGCTGCCCTACGCGTCGAGCCTGTGCGGGGCCTGCTACGAGGTCTGCCCGGTCAAGATCGACATCCCGTCGATCCTCGTCGAACTGCGCGACCAGAAGGTCAACACCGTCGGCTCCGGGCTCGAGAAGCCGATGCTGAAGACCGTGGCGTCGGCCATGAGCTCCGGCAAACGCTGGCATGCGGCGCAGAAGGCGGCCAGCATCGGCGGCCGCATCGTGGCTGGCCCTGACAAGAAGATCACCAAGCTGCCCGGGCTCTTGGGCGGCTGGACGGACGCCCGCGACTTTCCGGCGCCGGCGAAACACTCGGCTCGCGAGTGGTTCAAGACCGCGGATGCCAAACGTGAGCTGGCGGCCGAGCAGGCGCGTTCCAACGCAGTGCAGGCCGATCTGACGCAGCGCCCCGGCAACCAGGACGCCCAGCGCGACGCCGATTGGGAGCGCAGGCCCATGCCCGCAGGCTTCCCGAGCCCCGCGGCGTCGTCTGAGCAGTCCGAAGAACGAAGCAGCACGCAGGGGAGCACAAAGTGAGCACCGCACGCGAAGACATCCTGGATCGCATCAAAGACGCGCTGCGGATCGCGCCGCCGGTGGTCGAGCCCGTGGTGCGCGACTATGACGCCGAGATCGAGCTGCCCGACGCCGAACGCATCGATCTGCTGATCGATCGGCTCGAAGACTACAAAGCCGAGGTGCGGCGCGCCACGCCGAGCACCATCGGGGCAGAGGTCGCCTCGGCCCTCGCCTCCGTGCAGGCGAGCCGCGTCGGCATCCCCCCGGCACTGGATCGCAGCTGGCTGGGAGACTACGCGGGCGAGGTGCAGGTCGACGACGCGTCGATCCCTGCCGCATCGCTCGACAGCCTCGATGCCATCGTCACCGGAGCGGCCGTGGCCTGCTCGATCAGTGGCACGATCTTTCTGGACGGCAGCGGCACCCAGGGCCGCCGCGCGCTGACCCTGGTGCCCGATGTGCACGTATGCGTGGTGCGGGATGCAGAGATCGTCGTCGACATGCCGGCGGCGATTCGGCGGCTGGTGCCGGAACGGCCGATCACGATGATCGCCGGGCCCTCTGCGACCTCGGACATCGAGCTGCAGCGCGTCGAAGGCGTGCACGGCCCGCGCACCCTGATCGTGGTGATCGTCTCGGCCGAATGACTCGCCCAGACTGAGCAGTAGCAGACCCCGGTCGGCCGTGTGCCGACCGGGGTCTGCTACGCTTTCGACGAAGACACGGGGTGCTCCGAGAGCTGGAGCTGAGATGAGACCCGCTGAACCTGATCTCGTTCACACGAGCGGAGGGATGTCACACGATGGAATCGACGCGCGTCGAATCCGACACCGCAGTCGTCGTCAGCGACGTGGTATACACGCCTGAGGGCGCAGCGGCGCCGGTGCTCGAAGAACTGCGCCTGAGCATCCAGACCGGCGAGCACGTCGCCGTGATCGGTCGTTCCGGCTGCGGCAAGACCACCGCCCTGTCGGTGATCGCCGGGCTGCTCACACCAGACGCAGGCACGGTCCGAGTGCTCGATCACTCCGATCCGGCCGAACGAGTGCGCAGCTGCGCACTCATGCCTCAGGGCGACTCCCTGCTGCCGTGGCTCTCTCTGGTCGACAATGTCGCGATGCCGCTGCGCAACCGCGGCGTCTCCAAGTCAGCCGCACGCGAGCAGGTACGTCCACTGGTCGAGCAGTGGGGGCTCGGCTCGGTCGCGCACCACCGCCCGCATGAGCTGAGCGGCGGCATGCGACAGCGTGCTGCTCTGCTGCGCGCCCTCGCCGCCGACAAACCCGTCCTGCTCGCCGACGAGCCCCTGGGAGCCCTCGATGCGATCACCCGTGCCGACGGTCAGACCTGGCTGCGCGAGCGGCTGCGCGATCGACAGACCACGCTCGTGCTGGTCACCCACGACGTCGACGAAGCCCTGCTGCTGGCTGATCGGGTGCTGGTGCTGGCCGGACGGCCTGCGCGTGTGACCGCTGAGAGTCGCGGCTGGTTCGGCGATCCTCGCTCGCGCACCGAGCTGCTCGCAGACGTCGATCTGGCCGCTGCGCGCACCGGTCTGCTGACCGCGCTGTCCGCAGAGGGGGCGATGCGGCGATGAACACACGCAACGCACAGAGCCGCCTGCACCGGGTGCTGCCGCCGGCCATTGCGGTCGTGATCGTGCTGGCCGTGTGGTGGGGGGCCACCACGTGGCTCGGAGTGCCGAAATACCTCGTTCCGGCCCCGCAGGACGTCATCGTGGCGCTCGGCCGCTACTGGGGCACGCTGTGGTCGGCCACTCTCGTGACCGGCAGTGAGACTGTGCTCGGCCTGCTGGTCGGCGTTCTCGCCGCCGGCGTCATCTCGGTCACGGTCTTCGCGGTGAAGCCGCTGCGCAGCGCCCTCGAACCCCTGCTGATCGGCACGCAGACAGTGCCGGTCATGGTCTTCGCCCCGATTCTCACGATCGCGCTCGGCTACGGCATCGCGTCGAAGGTGGTGATCGTCGCGCTGCTCTGCTTCTTTCCGGTGACCGTCAGCCTGCTGTCGGGCCTGCAGAGCGTCGACCCGCGGCTGATCGACACGATGCGCACGCTGTGGGCAAGCCCGAGCGCGCTTTTCTGGCGCGTGCGGATGCCATTCGCACTGCCGCAGGGCTTCGCCGGGCTGCGCATCTCGGTGACCTTCGCTCCCGTGGCCGCCGTCTTCGGCGAGTACGCCGGATCGAGCAATGGTCTGGGCTATCACCTGATCCAGGCGATTCCCAGACTGCGCACCGACTTCGTCTTCGCCGAGGTCGTGCTGCTCACCGCCATGACGGCCGCCCTGTACCTGCTGACGCTGCTCGCCGAACGCCTGGTGTGCGGCTGGCAGCGTGACAGCCTGCGCTGAGCCCCCGACCTCGGGCGACATCGGCGATCGCGCCGATCGAACGGCGCACCGCCCCCGGCCGTCACACCCAGAATCCCGGTCCCGATGCCACCTCACGGCACAGATAACTTCACAGCACCGATAACTTCCCGGCACAGACAACTTCCCAGAACCGATACCACTTCCACGAACCGATACCACAGAGAAGACGAAGGAGAGACAATGATCACCTCGCAGACCGCGTCCCAGAGGCGGGCGCATGCACGCATCCGCCGATCGATGGGCATGGGGCTCGTCGCCGGAGCCGCCGTGTTCAGCCTGGCGCTGAGCGGATGCACGAGCCAGCAGCAGGATTCGGCCGCCTCAGACAGCCTCGACCCGGTGAGCGTGCTGCTCGACTGGACGCCGAACCCCGACCACGTGTCGCTCTACACGGCGCAGCACACCGGCGCGTACGAGCAGGCCGGGGTCAAGGTGGACTTCACCACGCCGAGCGGCACCGCAGACGCCGCGAAGATGGTCAGCCTCGGTCAGACCGATCTGGCGATCTCGTACGAGCCCGACACACTGATCGCCGAGGGGGAGGGGCTCGACGTCATCTCGGTGGGCGCGCTCGTTCCGACCAGCCTCAACTCGGTGATGACCTGGGAGGGATCGGGAATCAACGGACCGCAGGATCTCGCCGGCAAGAAGGTCGGCACGTCAGGGCTCGCCTCGCAGGAGACGACGATGAACTACATCGCCAAGAAGCACGGCGTCGACCCGTCGACGATCACCTACGTGAACCTGTCACAGGGGCTCAACCAGCCGCTCATCGATCATCAGGTCGATGCGACCATCGGCGCATACCCGAACATCGAGGGCGTCGAGCTCGCCGAACACGGCAGCTTTCCGTCGTGGTCGAACACCGAGCTCGGGCTGCCCGACTACGACGAGCTCGTCGTGATCGCCCAACGTTCGCGTCTGCAGAGCGACTCGGCCTACGCCGAGCGCGTGCGCAAGTTCCTGGCCGGCACGGCGAAGGGCCAGGAGGCGGCAGAGGCGAGCACCGACACCGCCGTCGAGGCTCTGACCGGACCGACCGACGGCGCCTACGAACCCGATGTGCTGCGCCGGATGGTCGAGCGCACGGTGCCGCTGCTGAAGAACGACGGAGGCTTCGGTCACCAGCCGGAAGACGACTGGGCCGCGTACGCCGCCTGGATGCACGAGAACGGTCTGCTCGAGAACGAGTACGACGGCCGTCAGGGACTGACCAACGAGTACCTGCCCGGCAGGTGATCGAGGCTCCGCAGTGAGAACGGGCTGCGGAGACACCGAACGGTGAGTTCTGGCGTCTCCGCAGCCCTTCGTCTGTGCGGCGGCCTCAGCCGCGGGCTGCGTCGATGATCAGATGACGCCCTGTGCGATCATGGCATCGGCCACGAGCTGGAAGCCGTGGATGTTCGCACCGCGCACGTAGTCGCCCGGGTGACCGTACTCTTCGGCGGTGCGACGCACCGAGCGGTGCAGCCGGGTCATGATCTGCTCGAGACGCTCCTCGGTGTATTCGAACGTCCACGAGTCGCGCGAGGCGTTCTGCTGCATCTCGAGTGCCGAGGTGGCGACGCCGCCGGCGTTGGCCGCCTTGCCCGGGCCGAAGAGCACACCGGTCTTCTGGAACGTGCGCACCGCGTCTGGCGTGCAGGGCATGTTCGCGCCCTCGGCGACAGCCCGGACGCCGTTGCGCACCAGGGTCTCGGCATTCTCGGCGTTCAGCTCGTTCTGGGTGGCGCAGGGCAGAGCCACGTCGATGCCGTCGACATCGGCGATGTCCCACACCGAACCGCTGTCTCGGTACTCGGCGCGGCCGCCGCGGCGTTCGACGTAGTCGCGCACGCGACCGCGCTCGACCTCTTTGATCTCGCGCAGCAGCTCGAAGTCGATGCCGTCGGGGTCGTGGACTGCTCCTTGGGAATCGGAGGCGCCGATGACCGTGCCGCCGAGCTGCTGCACCTTCTGAATGGCGTAGAGCGCGACGTTGCCTGATCCCGAGACGATGACTTTTGCGCCGTCGAAGCCCTGCTGGCGAGTCTCGAGCATCTCACGGGCGAAGATGACGGCACCGTAACCGGTCGCCTCGGTGCGGGCACGCGAACCGCCCCAGCCGATGCCCTTGCCGGTGATGACACCCGACTCGAACTTGTTGCGCAGACGTTTGTACTGCCCGAAGAGGTAGCCGATCTCACGGGCGCCGACACCGATGTCGCCGGCTGGCACGTCGACGTACTCGCCGATGTGGCGCTGCAGCTCGGTCATGAACGACTGGCAGAAGCGCATGACCTCACGGTCGCTCTTGCCCTTCGGATCGAAGTCGGAACCGCCTTTGCCGCCGCCGATGGGCAGACCGGTGAGCGCGTTCTTGAAGATCTGCTCGAAGCCGAGGAACTTCACCGTGCCGAGCAGCACGCTGGGATGAAAGCGCAGACCGCCCTTGTACGGGCCGAGGGCGCTGTTGAACTGCACACGGAATCCGCGATTGATGTGCACGTGATTGCGATCGTCGGTCCAGGGAACACGGAAGATGATCTGACGCTCGGGCTCGCACACGCGTTCGAGGATCGCCGACTCGGCGTATTCCGGGTGACGTTCGAGCACCGGCTCCAGCGACTCGAACACCTCGTGTACCGCCTGGTGGAACTCTCGTTCGCCAGGATTCCGAGTGAGCACGGTCTGGTACACCGAATCGATGAACTCAGCTGCTTTGGACATTCATGAACCTCTCTGCAGGGCTGCTCGGGGGCCCGTTCGAAGCGCCCACCGGGGGCACACACGGCGGCGTGTGCACCGCGCTCAGTCTACAAAAGCCGATGCAGGCCAGACCATGGCGACGCCATCATCCGACCCGCATCCTGATGCGAACCCACTCTGTCGATCAGTAGATCGCGTCGATCTTCGCCTTGTCGCGAACCGCTCCCTTGTCAGCTGACGTCGCCAATGCGCCGTAGACCTTGAGAGCGGTCGAGATCTCACGCTTGCGATCTTTCGGGTGGTATCCGTTGCCCTCCTCGAGGGCGGCGCGACGCTCGGCGAGCACCTCGTCAGAGACGTTCAGCTCGATCCTGCGATTCGGGATGTCGATGGTGATCGTGTCTCCGCTCTCGACGAGCGAGATCAGGCCGCCGGATGCCGCCTCGGGGGAGACATGGCCGATCGACAGCCCCGAGGTGCCGCCGGAGAAGCGGCCGTCGGTGATCAGCGCGCACTTCTTGCCCAGGCCACGACCCTTCAGGAACGACGTCGGGTACAGCATCTCCTGCATGCCCGGGCCGCCCTTGGGCCCCTCATAGCGAACGACGACGACGTCGCCGGCCTTGACCTGCTTGTTCAGGATGACGTTCACCGCGTCCTCCTGCGACTCGACCACGACGGCCGGTCCGCTGAACGTCAGGATCGATTCGTCGACGCCGGCGGTCTTCACGACGCAGCCGTCCTCGGCAAGATTGCCGTAGAGCACGGCCAGGCCGCCGTCTTTCGAATAGGCGTGGGCGACGTCGTGGATGCAGCCGTCCTCGGCGTCGAGATCGAGCGTCTCCCAGCGTTCTGACTGCGAGAACGCCTTGGCGCTGCGTTTGCAGCCCGGAGCCGCGTGGAACAGCTCGAAGGCCTCGTCGGTCGCCTTGCCGCCGCGCAGATCCCAGTCGTCCAGGTAGGAGCCGAGCGTCGGATGGTGCACCGAGTGCACGTTCTCGTTCAGCAGGCCGCCACGGTGCAGCTCGCCGAGAATGGCGGGAATGCCGCCTGCGCGGTGCACGTCTTCGACGAGGTAGCTCCCGTTCGGCGCGACCTTGCACAGGCAGGGCACATGGTGCGAGAGGTCGTTGATGTCGTGCATCGTGTAGTCGACGCCTGCCTCCTGGGCGGCGGCGAGCAGGTGCAGAATCGTGTTGGTCGAACCGCCCATGGCGATGTCCATGGCCATGGCGTTCTGGAACGCCTCACGCGTGGCGATCGAACGGGGCAGCACACTGTCGTCTTCGTCGTCGTAGAACCGGTGGCACAGATCGACCACGAGCGAACCGGCGTTCTCGAAGAGCGCGCGCCTGGCCGTGTGCGTGGCGAGAGTAGTTCCGTTTCCGGGCAGCGACAGACCGAGCGCCTCGGTCAGGCAGTTCATCGAGTTGGCCGTGAACATGCCCGAGCACGATCCGCAGGTCGGGCAGGCGCTGGCCTCGAGCCGGAGCAGGTTCTCGTCTGACAGGTTGGGGTCGGCCGTACCTGACATCACCGAGATGAGCTCGACGCGCTTCTTCACGGTGCCGTCGACGAGAACTGCCGTGCCGCCCTCCATCGGGCCGCCTGAGACGAAGACGGTCGGGATGTTCAGTCGAAGCGCGGCCAGCAGCATGCCGGGAGTGATCTTGTCGCAGTTCGAGATGCAGACCAGCGCGTCGGCCTGGTGGGCGTTGACCATGTACTCGACGGAGTCGGCGATCAGGTCGCGGCTGGGCAGCGAGTAGAGCATGCCCGAGTGGCCCATGGCGATGCCGTCGTCGACCGCGATGGTATTGAACTCGCGGGGAATGCCGCCGGCGGCGCTGATCGCCTCTGAGACGACTCGCCCGACGGGAGCGAGGTGGGTGTGTCCGGGAACGAACTCGGTGAAGCTGTTCGCGACTGCGATGATCGGCTTGCCGAAATCTGATCCGTCGACGCCGGCGGCGCGCAGAAGGGCGCGAGCGCCGGCCATGTTTCTGCCGTGGGTGACGGTGCGTGAGCGTAGATTGGCCATCTGCCCACAATACCCGCCCTCTCTGCTCACGTCATGTGAGGTCGCCCTCTATTTGTCCCGGCCGGGTTTGGAGCTTTCCTGCTGACCGACCCGACGACCACGCAGTGGGAAGGTTGGCTAGAGTCGAAGCATGAGAACAGTGGGCTCCCGCATCATCGCAGGCATCGTCATCGTGGGCGTGGGGCTGGTGCTGCTCGCCAACGTGGTGATCCCTGACTTTCAGATGGGCAGCGTCTTTCGTCTGATCATCGGCATCGCCGTGATCGCCTTGGGCGTCTCGACGCTGGTGTCGTCCTGGTCGAATCTCTGGTGGGCGCTGGCGCTCGTCGTCGTCGGCACCGCACTGATCCTCGACAACTTCGGTCTGCTGCCGTTCAGTCCATGGGCACTGATCGCACCGGCCGCTGTGATCGCGCTGGGCCTCAGTGTGCTGACGAGACGTCGTCCGAAGGCGGCGGCGAGCACGTCTTCGACAGACCATTCGGTTCCGAGATCGCCAGCCGAGGCGTCTGCCGCAGAGGAGCGCCGATTCGGCGCACGTGACGGTGACGCCGCCCTTGACCAGAACGTGACTGCGGTGCTGGGCAGCTCCGAGGTGCGCAGCACGGCACACGGCTTTCGCAGCGCGTCGATGACTGCCGTGCTCGGCTCGTCGACGCTTGATCTGACTCGTGCCATGCTGGCACCGGAGGTTCGCATCGAGGTGCTCGCGTTGATGGGCGGCGTCGAGATTCGCATTCCGGACGGCGCCCGGGTGCGGGTCGAGGCGACGGCTCTGCTCGGCGGCGTCGAAGACCGGTCGGTCTTCACCGCGTCGGCTGCCGATCCGTCGGTCGCGGCTCTGGCTCCGGTCGTGGTCATCGGCGGGCAGATCATGCTGGGCGGCCTCGAGGTTCGCAACTGATGCGCAGCACGCACGAGCCGGGCGCGCCTGGCCCGACTTCGGCAGGCGCGTCGACGGCCGGGCTGACGCCGCTGCGCCGTTGTGCGACGGTGCTCGGCATGCTCGTCGCCGTTCTGGTCTCGCTGCTGCTCGTGGTGGTGCTGAGCTTCGTCACCACGCCGATTCCCGGCGCGCTGCTGATCCGGTCGTCGTTCAACGCGGGAGGCGTGCAGGGCAACGAGGCGCTCGGTGCCTACGCACCGGCCGATGTGCGACGTGACGCCGATCTCGCCTACACCTCGAGCGGTCGCGCCGACGAACGGCTCGACGTGTACCGCCGTGCGGACGCGACCGAACCGGCAAGCACCATCATCTGGGTGCACGGCGGGGGCTGGGTCGGCGGCGACAAGTCGCAGGGCGAGAACTATTCGCGCATTCTTGCGGCGAGCGGAGCGACCGTCGTGCAGATCAACTACACGCTCTCGCCAGAGGCACGATTCCCGACTGCGGTACAGCAGCTCGATGCAGCCACCAGCTACCTGCTCGATCACGCCGACGATCTCGGCATCGCGGCCGACCGTCTTTTCTATGCGGGAGACTCTGCCGGATCGCAGGTCGTGGCGACCTATCTCGCCGCTCTCGAAAGCCCCGACGAGGCCTCGCTGCTCGGCCTGCAGCCGCAGGTTCAGCCGAAACAGGTTCGTGGGGCGGTGCTCTTCTGCGGGGCCTATGACGTCGGCGCCGTGCAGGCGACCGGTCCGTTCGCCTCATTTCTGAACACAGTGATGTGGGCCTACAGCGGCGTGCGCGACTGGCAGAGTGCCGAGATGCTTCGCCAGGGCTCTCCCATAGACGCAGTGACGGCAGACTTTCCCCCGACGTTCGTCAGCGCAGGCAACGGCGACCCCTTGGAGTCACAGTCGCGGGCATTCGCCGCGCATCTGCAGCAGCTCGGAGTGCCGGTGGTCACGCAGTTCTACGACACCGATCACGAACCGCCGCTGCCGCACGAGTATCAGGTGCTGTTCTCGCAGTACCCCGAGGCGATCGCTGCGACGCGCGCGGCCGTAGCCTTCGTCGGGGCACACGGGGGAGGGGACGTCGACGTCGACCGTGTGCCGGTGCTCGCTGCTGCGCGATGACGTCGGGTGCAAGTAACATGAGTTCGTCACTCCATAGTCGCCAATGACGTCGACTGGGATCACCCACACACGTCAGGAGCTCGATGTCCCCCTCTGATCACCACCAGCGACGTCAATTCGCCGTCGGCCGTCAGGCGCAGAACTCGCAGACATCGAACATGCTCGGCTACCTGATCTTCGCCAGCAGGTGGCTGCAGGCTCCGCTCTACAACGGTCTCATCGTGGCGCAGCTGATCTACGTGATCGTGTTCTGGGTCGATCTGTTCCACCTGCTCACCGACGTCTTCACCGACTGGGGCAAGCTCGATGAGACCACCATCATGCTGACCGTGCTGGGACTCATCGACGTGGTCATGATCGCGAATCTGCTGATCATGGTCATCATCGGCGGATATGAGACGTTCGTCTCGAAGATCAACGTCGACGGCCACCCGGACGAGCCCGACTGGCTGTCGCATGTGAACGCGAACATCCTCAAGGTCAAGCTGGCCATCTCGATCATCAGCATCTCGTCGATCCATCTGCTGAAGACCTTCATCGAAGTCGGCGATCTCGGCGCAGAGCATGCGCACAACGTGACCGGCGAGAGCTACACGACCACCGGCGTGATGTGGCAGGTGTTCATCCATCTCACCTTCATTCTCTCGGCGGTCGCCCTCGCCTGGATCGAACGCATCCAGCGCCCCGAGCACCACGGCGAGACCGCATCCGGCGCACCCGCGCTGCCGGGGCATCCGTCTGCACCCGATGCCGTGCACCCGGTTGAGCAGGTGGCCTCGGCCGTGCCGTCAGAGCCGGCAGCGACGCACACCGGCAAGCCGCGTGACCACTGATGCACGAAAGTCGGTCAGCGGCTGACGTGCGACGGCACCCCGGAGCAGTGCGCGAGGCTCTGCCCGTCGCTGCCGGCCCCAACCGGCTGTCGCGCGCAGGGCTGGCTCTCTCGGTGGCGCGCACCGTGCTGCTGGCCGTCGGCGTCGTCGCCTTGGGCAGAACGCTTGCGACGGCCTTCGGACCTGACGGCACGGCGGCCGCGGCGCACCTGTTCCTGGTGACGGCCGTCGCGTTCGCCGGCGTCGTGATCGTGCAGTTTCTCGGCGAGGCCGCTCAGGACGCAGCCGAGCGGCAGCTGCAGACCGAAGTGCGCGAGAGCCTTCTCAGACGGCTGGGCGGCCCGGCCGACGCCGACGATCGGCTGCCCGCCGAGGGAGACTTCGCCGATCTCGCCACCGCTGACGCCGCGAAGTACGCGACCTACCGGGCCGAGTTCCACGGCAGCATTCTCGCCGCGCTGCTCTCGCCCGTGATCGTGCTCGTGGTCATCGCACTGGCCGTCGACCCGGTGCTGGCCGGATGCCTCGCGGCTCTGGTCGTGCTCGTCACGGCGGCGGTGGGCGCCTTTCAGCGTGTCACCCGAAAGTCGATGGGCGGTTGGCGGCGGCGCGAGGCCTCGCTGGCCGTGACGTTTCTGCAGGGGCTCCAGGGTCTGCGCACGCTGGCGCTGTTCGGCGCCGGCGACCGGTATCTGCAGCGCCTGGCTCGCAGCGCGGAGCAGCAGCGCACCGAGGTCATGCGGCTGCTGGCGGTCAACCAGCTGCTGATTCTCGTGCTCGACGGCTTGTTCTATGCGGGCGTGCTCGCCGGTTCGGCTCTGCTGGCCGTGTGGCGGCTGCGCAGCGGTGCCATCGACGTGACAGAGGCCGCGGTCGTCGTGCTGCTGGCGGTCGTGATGAGTGCGCCTCTCGACGTGGTCGGCAAGTTCTTCTATCTGCGTGCGCAGGGTCAGCGCGCCGAAGGCCGGCTGGCGCGCGTGATCGGCGTGGGCGGCGGTGACTCACGACACGAGACGGCACGACGCGCACCCACGGCTCCGTCAGACGGCAGCGTGCTGCGCATCGAGCAGGGCACACTCGTGACGCCAGACGGGCGCGAGCTTGCGCAGGGTCTGCAGGTCGACATCCGTCGCGGCGACCGACGGGCGATCATGGGCCCCAGCGGCGTCGGCAAATCGACACTGCTCGGCGTGATCGCTGGTCGTCGCGAACTCGGAGGCGGCACGCTGGAACGACTTCCCGGGCTGCGCACCGTCGAGGTCGTGCAGAACCCGGTGATTCTCTCTGGCACAGTGCGTGAGAACCTCGCGCTCGGTCTGGGGGCAGAGGCCGACCAGAGTGCGACGGGCGACGATTCGTCGGATGCCGTGGACGATGCCGCCTGCTGGCGTGCGCTTGAGCTGGCCGGCCTGAGCACGACGATCGGCGAACGACTCGGAGGTCTGGATGCGGCCCTTGGGGAGCGCGGAACGGGGCTCTCCGGTGGCCAGCGCCAGCGGCTCGCGGTTGCGCGCGCTCTGATGCAGCCCGTGGACGTGCTGCTGCTCGACGAGCCGACCAGCGGCCTCGACCGCCAGACCGGCGAGCGTCTGGTCGACACGCTCGCCGACCTGCCCGAACACATGGCCGTCGTCTGCGTCACACATGATCCTGCGGCGTTCGCCCGCCGTATGACCACGTCTCGCCTCACGACGGACGGTCTGCACGATGAGAGGTCACGATGACGAGCGCGACGCAGGCGAGCACGGCAGACACGCTGCGACAGCTGCTGCCGATGACGAAGGGCTTTCGGGGCAGTCTGGCCGGTTCGTTCGCATTGCGTCTGGTCTCGCAGGCCACGGGAATCGCAGCGGTCGTCGCCGGGGTGCTGCTGGTGGCGGCGAGTGCCCGCGGTCAGGTCTCGATCTGGACCGTGGGGCTGGTGCTGATCGGCCTCGCTCTGGTGAAGGGCCTGACTCGCTACGGCGAGCAGTATCTCGGGCATCGCGTCGCGTTCATTCTGCTGGCGCGCCTGCGCGTGCGCTTCTTCGCCAGCCTGCTGCCGCAGGCTCCGGCTGTCACGTCGCGCAGCGGCAGCGGCGACCTGCTCTCGCGTGCAGGCCGTGATATCGATCGGCTCGAGGTGTTCTTCGCGCACACCATCGTGCCGGCGGTGAGCGCGGTGATCGTCAGCGTCGGTGTGGTGTTCGCGCAGTGGCTTCTGACCGGGTGGCCGGCGGCGGTCGTCGTTGCCGTCGGTCTGCTGCTCGCCTTCGGCTGCGCCGGGCTGGGACTGCGCGGCGAGGCACAGACCGCGTCAGAGGGTGCCCGACTCGACGGCCAGAGTGCGCAGTTCGCCGCCGAGACGATGCACGCGCTGCCCGATCTGCGCGGGCTGCACGCGATCGATCGTCGGCTCGGCCGCTGGCACCAGCTGAACCGCAGACACGCTGACATCATGCGTGCGGAGCAGCGGCTCGGTCGCACCAGACGAGCGCTGGTCACTCTGGTCTGGCTGCTCACAGTGCTGGCCTCGGTGCTCGTCTCCACTGCCGACTCGCATGGCGGAGGGCTGCAGCAGCAGCCGCTGGGCGCAGCGCTTGCGGGTGCCGCACTCGCGTTCTCCGCGTTCGCCGCGCCGGAGTCAGTGGTCGGATTCGTCAATGAGTGGCGTGCTGTGCAGGCGGCAGCGCTTCGTGTGCAGGCGACGATCACGCGCGAACCCGAGGTGACGTTTGCCGCTGAGGAGCCTCCCGAGTCGTCGGCTGCAGCCGCAGAGTCTGGCGATCGGGGAGCGGCCGCGGTGATCGGCCCGCTGGTCTACCGTCACGACGCTGTCGGCGGCGCTCACGGGCCGCAGCTGCGCGTGCCGGAGCCGATCAGCGTCGAGGCGGGCTCGCACGTGCTCGTCGAGGGCTCGAGCGGCAGCGGCAAGTCGACGCTGGTGGATCTGCTCGCACGTGTGCACGATCCGGATTCCGGCTCGGTGCAGATCGCCGGTCGCGATCTGCGGGAGCTGAGCCGTGCCGAACTCGTGCGCACCGTGGCTGTGGTCGATCAGTCGACGTTTCTCTTCGACGCGAGCATCGCCGAGAATCTGCGCATCGCACGGCCTGACGCCAGCGACGACGACCTGCGCGAGGTGTGCGCGACCGTCGGCCTCGGTGCGTTCGTCGACAGTCAGCGCCAGGGCATCCGCACGCGGCTCGGTCGCGGTCGCGGGTGCGTCGGGCTCTCGGGAGGTCAGGCTCAGCGGCTGGGTCTGGCACGCGCGCTGCTGGCTGAGACGCCGGTGCTGCTCGCCGACGAGGTCACTTCTCAGCTCGATGCGCGCACGGCCGATGACATTCGCCGCGTGGTGCTCGATCCTGCTTCGGGACGCACCGTGCTCTGGGTCTCGCACCGTGACGATGCGTGGAGCGGACCGGTCGTCGCGGTCGGTGAGACCGGTGTCGTGCGGCTGGTCGCAGCCGACGATCGCTGATGACCGGAGCGGCTGCCCCTACTCGGTGACGAGGATGTTGCCGGCGGCAGGCAGACCGAGATCGAGGGGCTGGCCGTTCATCACCAGACGAATCGTGCCGGCAGCGGGGATGCGCTCCCGAACAGTGATGGTGCTGTCGAGGGTCAGACCGATGTCGGTGAGATAGCGCAGCAGCTCTGGGTTCTCGTCCGAGACACGGCGTACGTGCACGGTGTGCCCTTCCGGCACCTCGCTGAGCGGGTGGGCGTCGAGAGTCGGAATGCTGCCGTCGGCTCGCGGTATCGGATCGCCGTGCGGGTCGCGGGTGGGAAAGTTCAGACGGGAGTCGAGCCGCTCGATCATGCGCGGGCTCACCGCGTGCTCCAGCACCTCGGCCTCTTCGTGCACTTCGTCCCAGTCATAGCCGAGATACGACACCAAGAAGGTCTCGAGGATGCGATGGCTGCGCACGAGGTTCACCGCCGCCGATTCTCCGGCCGGGGTGAGCGTGATGTTGCCGTAGCGTTCGTGCACGACATAGCCCTGATCGGTCAGCCGACGCACTCCCTCTGAGACGGTCGATCGGGTGAGGCCCATGCGCTCGGCCAGCTGGCCGGTGGTGATGGGATCGCCCGACCACTCGGCGAACTGCCAGATCTCTTTCAGATAGTCCTGGTTCGTCTGCGAGAGGGCTGTGCGCGGGTCTGACATGGTTTCGATTGTACGTGCCGTTCATCTTGATTCTTGGGCGATCCCTCAGGTGGTTCACCTGGTGGGGCATAATTGACCCGTGACTGAGCAGCAGAGGCAAGACGACATTCCGAGACCGTGGCTCGACCTGTATCCCGATGACGTGCCGAGCGAAGTCGGCACCCTCGAACACCGGTCGATCGTCGATCTCGTCGATCAGACATGTGCCCGTTTCGGTGATCGCAAGGCGTTCACCAACATGGGGCAGACGCTCACGTTCCGTGAGGTCAAACAGCTCTCAGACGACTTCGCCGCCTATCTTCAGGTCTCTCTGGGGCTGCAGCCAGGTGACCACATCGTGCTGCAGATGCCGAACCTGCTGCAGTACCCGGTCGCACTCTTCGGCGCCATAAAAGCGGGCCTCGTCGTGGTCAACGCGAACCCCCTCTATACCGCTCCCGAGACCAAGGCGGTCATTCTGCAGTCGCGAGCGCGCGCCATCGTCGTGCTCGAGATGTTCGCAGACAAGATCGCCGAGATTCTGCCCGACACCACCCTGCAGAACGTGATCATCACCCGCCCGGCAGACCTCTGGCGCAGTCCGGCCAGACGTGTGCTGACGAACGTCGGCATGAGGCTCAAGGGCATGGTGCCGAAGTATCGCCTGCCCGGAGCCGTCGACTTTCGTGACGCCATCGCGCATGGGGCAGACCTGCGTCTGCAGCCCGTCTCGGTCGGACTCGACGATGTCGCACTGTTGCAGTTCACCGGCGGAACGACGGGCACGCCGAAGGGCGCCATGCTCACGCATCGCAACCTGCTGGCCGACTCCCAGGCCATGCGGCACTGGATGCGCGTGATCCTGGACGAGGGTGCCGAGAACGTTCTCGCAGCGCTGCCGCTCTACCACGTGTTCTGCATGACGGTGAACTGCCTGTGCTTCTTCGCCTATGGTCTGCACAACGTGCTCGTGACCAATCCTCGCGAGATCTCTCCGCTCGCCAAGACGATCGTGAGAGAGCGAACCTCGGTGATCATCCTGGTCTCGACTCTCGCTCAGGCGCTCCTCGAGAACCCGCGGTTCCTGAAAGCCGACTTCGACTTTCTCAAACTGACGGTGGCCGGCGGCATGGCTCTGCGCGAGTCGACGGCGAACGAGTGGCAGAACGTCACCCAGCGCCCCATGCTCGAGGGGTACGGGCTCACCGAGGCCTCACCCGTGGTGAGCGTGAACCCGACCTGGCTGCCGCCGATCATCGGCACCGTGGGCATTCCGCTGCCGTCGACCGAGATCAAAGTGCTCGACAACCACGGTCGTGTCGCGGCGTTCGAAGAGCCCGGAGACCTCTATGTGCGCGGCCCTCAGGTGATGAAGGGGTATTGGGAGCGCGAGGACGAGACAGCCGAGGTGCTCGACGCCGACGGATGGCTGGCCACGGGCGACGTGGCCGTGCTGCACGACAACGGCTACTTCTCGATCGTCGATCGCCGGAAGGACATGATCTCGGTGTCCGGGTTCAACGTCTACCCGAACGAAGTCGAGGCGGTGCTGAGCGATCACCCACGCATCAAGACCGCCGGAGTGATCGGCGTGCCTGACGAACACTCCGGCGAGGTGGTCAAAGCCTTCGTCGTGCCGGCTGACCCAGAACTGACCGAACAGGAGGTGCGGCAGTACGCCCGCCGCTATCTCACCGGATACAAACGCCCGCGCTACATCGAATTCCGTGACGAGCTTCCGCTGTCCAACGTCGGCAAGGTCATTCGCCGCGAGCTGCGCGAGTGAGCGCGGCAACGGGGGAGACCCTGGTCGTCATCCCCACATACAACGAACGAGAGTCGCTGCCTGGAGTGCTGGAGCGGCTGTTCATGACGCTCCCCGAGGTTTCAGCCCTCGTGGTCGACGACGGATCCCCAGACGGCACGGGCCTGCTCGCCGACCGGCTGCGGGAGCGGCATCCGTCGCTGTCAGTGCTGCACCGTGACCAGAAGCACGGCCTCGGACCTGCCTATATCGCGGGCTTCGAGTGGGGCGAGGCCCACGGGTTTCGCTATCTGGTCGAGATGGACGCCGACGGATCGCACCTGCCTGAGCAGCTGCCGCATCTGCTCGCAGCAGCGGGTGAGAATCGGCTGGTGCTCGGATCTCGATGGGTGCGCGGCGGCACGATCGTGAACTGGCCGTGGTACCGCAGCTCGCTGTCGCATGCGGCCAGCATCTACTCGCGACTGATGCTCGGCCTCGGCCAGCGTGACGTGACCTCGGGATATCGGGTCATTCCCGTCACTGCGCTGCGAGCGCTTCGGCTCGACGAAGCGGCCAGTCATGGGTACTGCTTTCAGATCGACGTGCTGCGACGCGCCGTGGCTGCGGGCCTCGATGTGACCGAGGTGCCGATCACCTTCGTCGAACGTGAGAACGGCCGCTCGAAGATGGATCTCTCGATCATCGTCGAAGCGGTGCTGCGGGTGACCGCTTGGGGCATGCAGCGGATGCTGCCGACACGCCGCTGAGAGTTGCAGAGTGCGCTTGCGCTGGTGCATTCATGTGGATACTGTTGTAGATACAACCACTGATGTGCGGACGAACGCCCGACATCTCAATGAAGGAGCAGACATCATGACTCAATCCGCAATCGCAGGCTTCACCTCGGGCACGTGGCAGATCGACCCCACACACAGCAGCATCGGCTTCAGCGTGCGTCATCTCGTCACGAAGTTCCGCGGCAGCTTCACCGACTTCTCCGCAACTCTCACCACGGGCGACGACGTGCTCGATTCGACCGTGAGCGCCGAGATCAAGGCCGCGAGCATTTCGACCGGCAACCCCGACCGCGACGTGCACATGCACGCGCCTGACTTCTTCGACGTCGAGAACCACCCCGAGCTCACGTTCCGTTCGACTGCAGTGCGGTACGACGGCGATGACCTGGTGGTCACCGGAGACCTCACGCTGCGCGGAGTCACGAAGAGCGTCGACTTCCAGGTCGAGGTCGGGGGCATCACGACGAGCCCGTACGGCCAGACCGTTCTGGGCATCGAAGCCGACACGACGATCAAGCGCGAGGAGTTCGGACTGGAGTGGAACAGCGCCCTTGAGACCGGCGGCGTGCTGCTGGGCAGCGATGTGAAGATTCACATCGAGGCCGAGTTCGTGCTCGACCAGCAGTGATCGTCTGCCGCCGGCCGCGCTGAGCCGGTGACAGAGCACGACGGCCACGGGAGATCCTGAGATCGATCCCCGTGGCCGTCGCCGTGTCTGCAGTCTGAGGCTGACGCGGCAGCGTGGTGCGCGGCTTCACGAAGAGTTCACGGAATGGCCGTTCGAACCCCGGGCGAGCTGTGGGGCACGTTCTGCTGGTGCGATAGTCTGGAGGGGCACCGACGCACAACGAACAGATGGAGATCTCATGCCCGACGGACTGCTCATCACTGGTGTGGGGGAGACCTCTGGAAAGTCGCTGGTCACCATCGGGCTGCTGCGCCAGGCTGCTGCTCGGTACGCTCGTATCGGGTTTCTGCGGCCGATCACATCGGCTGACAAACCGACCGAGTCGCGCATCGTCCAGCTGGCCGAACAGCTGCTTCCCGAAGGCGCCCTGACCGCTGTCTCGGTCATGACCGCCGCGCATGCCGAAGAGCTGGTGGCCGACGATCGCACAGACGAGCTCATCGCCGAATGCCTCGGCGCCTTCGAGAGGCTCGCCGCCGAAGTCGACTTCGTCATCATCGAGGGCACCAACGCCATCACCGTGCCCGTGCACGGTGAGCCAGACGTGAACGTCGCTCTCGCGCGGCACCTCGACGTGCCGCTGCTTGCAGTCGTCGACGGCTTCGGTCGCAACGCCGCGCGTGTCGCCGCCGCGGTCTCGCTCACACGGCAGCGACTTCGCCAGGCGCGTTCCACCCTGATGTGCATCGTGGTCAACCGCGTCTCACCCGAGGTCATCGACGAGGCCCGCACGCTGATTCCCTCGGGGTCGCTCGGGCGTCCCGTCTATCTGCTGCCCTATGTCGAGAGCCTCTCGTGGCCGAGCGTCGAAGAGACGGCAGAAGCCATCGAGGCGCTGCGCATCGGCACCAATGGCGACGCAGATCATCTGGTGCGTCGCATCACCGTGGCGGCGATGGAGGCCGAGCACGCGCTCTCCGTCATCGGCTCGGGAGCGCTCGTCGTCGTGCCCGGTGACCGCGTCGAGCTCATCGAAGCGGTGCTCCAGGCCGCCCTCGCCCCAGAGGCCGTGATCATCAGCGGCGACTTCGACATCTCTGAGCGCCTGCAGCGCGTCGTGGCCGCGGGCAGCATCCCCGTCTACTGCAAACGCGCCGACACCTTCGCCGTCGCACAGGCCGCCAGCCGGGTGCGCGGCGAGATCGGTGCAGGCAACCCGACCCGCACTCGGCAGGCGCTGAAGACCTGGGACGAGCACGCCGACGGCGCCGAGATCCTCTCGCGTTTCGAGTTGTCCCTGCGCGACGTGACCACCCCCGAGCGCTTCGCCTACGAGCTCGCCCGTCGAGCCCGTGCGGCTCACGCTCGAATCGTGCTTCCCGAGGGAGGCGACCCGCGCATCCTCACGGCAGCAGCAGAGATCGCGAAGCAGGGTCTCGTCGACCTCGTGCTCTTGGGCGACCCCGACGAGGTGGCGAAGCTGGCGCGTCTGCACGGGGTGAGTCTCGATGGCATCGAGATCATCGACATCGATCAGTCCCCGCTGCTCGACGAATTCGCACAGACCTACCAGCAGCTGCGCGCCCACAAAGGCGTGACGCTCGAACAGGCGGCACAGCAAGTCCGCGACCCCAGCTTCTTCGGCACTCTGCTGGTGCACTCGGGGCGGGCCGACGGAATGGTCTCGGGCGCGATGCACACGACCGCCGACACGATCCGTCCCGCCTTCCAGATCATCAAGACCCGGCCCGGCGTCCGCGAGGTCTCGTCAGTGTTCCTCATGTGCCTGCCCGATCGGGTGCTGGTCTACGGTGACTGCGCCGTGATTCCGAACCCGACGCCCCAAGAGCTCGCCGGCATCGCCGTGGCCAGCGCCCAGACGGCGGCCGCCTTCGGCATCGAACCTCGGGTGGCGATGCTGTCGTACTCGACCGGAACCTCAGGACACGGCTCCTCGGTCGACGCTGTGCGCGAGGCCACCGAGCTGGCTCGCGCGGCCGCACCCGACCTGCCGATTGAAGGGCCGATCCAGTACGACGCCGCTAGCAACCTGAAGATCGCGGCTGGCAAACTGCCCGACTCGCCGGTCGCCGGGCGCGCGACGGTCTACGTGTTCCCCGATCTGAACACGGGCAACAACACGTACAAAGCGGTGCAGCAGTCGAGCGGCGCGATCGCCATCGGGCCGGTGCTGCAGGGGCTGCGCAGGCCCGTCAACGATCTGTCCCGCGGCTGCACCGTCGATGACGTGGTCAACACCATTCTGGTGACGGCCGTACAGGCGGGGGCCACGAAAGCCGCCGAGACGCAGAAAGAGGACAACGCATGAGCATGCTGCTGGTGAACGCGGGTTCGTCGAGCCTGAAGCTGAGCGTCGCCGATCAGGACGAAGTCGTCTACAACCGCACGGTTGCGACGCCGCCGGCCGAGATCACCGACGAAGCGTGGGCCGAGCTGATCGCCGACTTCTCGTCGGTGAGCGGCGATATCGAGGTCGTCGTGCATCGCGTGGTGCACGGAGGTCGTCTCTTCGGTGAGGCCGCGATCGTCGACGACAAGGTGATGGCCGGCATCGAAGAGCTCACCGATCTGGCGCCGCTGCACCAGCCGCCGTCGGTGGCGACTCTGGAACGGCTGCGTGCGCTGCTGCCGGAAGCGACGCAGATCGCCTGTTTCGACACTGCGTTCCACGCCAGAATGCCCGCCGAGGCCTATACCTACGCGATTCCTCGTGAGTGGCGCGAGGGTCTCGGGGTGCGCCGGTTCGGCTTCCACGGTCTTGCACACGAGTACAACGTGCGCGAAGCCGCACGCATTCTCGATCAGGATCTCTCCGAGCTGCACATCGTCAGCGCGCACTTGGGCTCGGGTGCCTCTCTGACGGCGGTGCGCGACGGGCACAGCGTCGACACCACCATGGGCTTCACTCCGCTGGAGGGTCTGGTCATGTCGACCCGTTCCGGCACGATCGACCCAGCGGTGTCGGCATGGCTCGTGGCGAACACCGGCCTGAGCGTTCGCGAGGTCATCTCGCGGCTTGAACGCCAGTCTGGTCTGCTCGGCCTCGCCGGTGACACGCACATGGGCAACATCGTCAACCGTGCGCATGCCGCCGAGCCTTCGGCACAGCTCGCGCTGGCCGTCTGGGCGCATCGTGCGGCAGGCATGATCGGGCAGATGACGATCGCTGCTGGTGGGCTCGACGCGCTCGTGTTCAGCGGCGGCATCGGCGAGAACTCGCCGGCTGCACGCGCACTCGTGCTCGAACGTCTGCGCCCGCTCGGCGTTCGCTTCGACGAGCGGCTCAACCGCCGCAACGAGATGAACAGCCAGATTCAGACCGAAGGCTCGTCGGCCGCGATCATCCTGGTCAAGACTCGCGAGGACGTGACGATGATCCGGCAGGCCGAGGCCCTCCTGTGGCAGCGCGATCACTGATCGCCTGCTGCGCGTAGCGCAGATAGGCCTCGGTGTTTCGCTCGCGATGAGCTCGGATGAAGGCCTCGACCTCGTCGGGCGAGGTCTTCTTCTCGAGCATCTGCAGCAGGTGCTCGTGCTCTTCGACCAACCCGTCGACACGCCCGGGCAGCAGGCCGAAGACGGCGCCTTTGACCGCGGCGGCCTTGGCCCAGCCCTCGTTGAGCGTCTGCATGAGGTAGCGGTTGGGGCAGTCGCGGTAGAGCACGCGGTGAAAGAGCGTGCTGAACCGGTTGGCCTCGGCGAAGCGTGACGCCTTGAGCGCCTCGATCAGATGGCGGTTGTAGAAGCGGGCCTCGTCGATGGTCTGCTGCCGGATGTGCGGAACGGTCTGTGCGACGGCAGCGCCTTCGAGCACCGAGAGCGTCGACATCATGTGCCGGTACTCCTGCGGCCGGAAGTCGGTCACCTGCGCACCGACGTTGTGAGCGAATGTGACCAGGCCCTCTGACTCGAGCAGCCGGATCGCCTCACGAACCGGAACCGGAGACATCTTGAGCTCACGAGCCAGCTGCGAGATGACGAGACGCTGGCCTGACTGCAGTCTGCCTGCGGCGATCGATCGCTTGATGGCGTCGCGCGCCTGCAACGCCTTGCTGTTCGTCTGCTGCTCGGTCATCGTGTTCTCCCTCAGGATCCCGCGTCAGTCGCAGTCCTCGATGACTGCCGTGATCATAATAGGACAGTCCCGAGGAAATGCCCGTCGGCAGGCCGCAGACCCACGGAATCACCGGCCCCGACCAGAGCGGCCCACGTCGGTCTGACAGGCGCACGTCGTCGGCTGCGGGTACAATCTCTGCCGTGCACCCCCCAATCGACTTCGGCAACGCGTCTGCCCGCGATCTGCCCCCGGCCTACCCGCGCCGTGCGGCACGAGGCACCGCGAGTCGACTGCGCGCCTGGCAGGCTGAGGCTCTTGAGCGGTACTTCGCCGAACAGCCCAGAGACTTTCTCGCCGCAGCGACCCCTGGCGCAGGCAAGACCACCTTCGCACTGCAGCTGGCCGCAGGGCTGCTCGATCAGGGAACCGTCGATCGGGTGCTGGTGGTCGCGCCCACCGAACATCTGAAGCGCCAATGGGCCGAGGCCGCAGAGCGAGCGCTCATTCGTCTCGACCCGAACTTTCGCAACGCCGATCGCGTCTTCGGCTCGCACTACGTGGGCGTGACGGCAACCTATGCACAGGTCGCCGCCAACGTCGAGGTGCACAAGGCACTCGCCGAGGCGAAGCGCACCCTGGTGATTCTCGACGAGGTTCACCACGGCGGTGACGCACTGACCTGGGGCGACGCCATTCGCGAGGCCTACGCGCACGCCACACGGCGTGTCTGTCTGACTGGTACGCCGTTCCGCTCTGACGAAGCGCAGATACCCTTCGTCACGTACGAGCCGCAGCCCGACGGCTCGAAGATCTCACGCGCCGACTACACCTACGGCTACGGCCGCGCCCTGCACGACGGCGTGGTGCGCCCGGTGATCTTCCTGACCTACGCCGGCAACATGCGCTGGCGCTCCCGCAGCGGTGACGAGATGAGCGCCGATCTGGGCGCACCGGCGACCAAAGACATCATCGCCCAGGCCTGGCGCACGGCGCTCGACCCGCGCAGCGACTGGATCGGCTCGGTGCTGCGTGCGGCGGATGCTCGGCTCACGCAGGTGCGTCGGGGAGTGCCCGACGCCGGCGGGCTCGTGATCGCGACCGACCAGACGCAGGCTCGGGCCTACGCAGGCATCCTCAAACAGATCACGGGGGAGTCGGCGACCATCGTGCTGAGCGACGAAGACGGCGCCAGCGATCGCATCGAAGAGTTCTCGGCAGGGCAGCAGCGCTGGATGGTCGCCGTGCGCATGGTGTCGGAAGGCGTGGACGTGCCTCGGCTGGCGGTCGGCGTCTACGCGACGAGTGCGAGTACGCCGCTCTTCTTCGCCCAGGTCGTCGGGCGATTCGTGCGAGCTCGCAAACGAGGCGAGACGGCCACCATCTTTCTGCCCAGCGTGCCCGGTCTGGTGGGTCTGGCACACGAGCTCGAGGTCGAGCGCGACCATGTCTTGGGGGGTCCGAAAGACCGGGACGACGACGGTCTCGAAGACTCGCTGCTCGAACAGGCGAACCAGCGCGAGGCGGCATCCGACGATCTGCTCGACGGTGTCGACTTCGAGCCGCTCGAGGCGCAGGCCGCCTTCGACCGCGTGCTCTTCGAAGGTGACGAGTTCGGGTCGGGCGCCGAAGCCGACAGTTTGGAGGAACAGGACTTCCTCGGTTTCCCCGGCCTGCTCGAACCCGACCAGGTGCGCTCGCTGCTGCGGTCTCACCAAGACGAGATCACGAAACGCAAACAGCGCAGGGCGGCGGCGACGCCCGAGACCGAGGCCGCGTCGAACGAGCCGCTCTTCAAGCAGCTGAAGGCCAAGCGGGCCGAACTGCACCAGGCGGTCTCGGTCTGGGCGCAGATCAGCGGCGAGTCGCACAGCAGCATTCACTCCAAGCTGCGGCGCATCAGCGGTGGCCCTGCGGTGCCGCAGGCAGACCTCGGGCAGCTGCAGAAGAGGCTGCAGACCGTTCGCGGGTGGATGCACCGCGGACGTCGCTGACGCGCAGCGCCGCTCTTCGCCATCCTGGCGCCGAACGTCGTGTCAGCACGGCGCAGAAGCACTCGATTCGAGCTGTGACAACGTCGATTCGTCTCGATTCGACACAGGTTAGGGTCGTCTACTTTGCACTTGTATACAAGCCGGAGTAAAGTCTCCAACAGGTGTCGCCGACAGGTGTCGGAGACCGAAATTTCACTGGAGTGAAGAGGAACGCACATGACCGATACATTGGCCGTGCTGCAGAGCGACCCCACGGCACTGGCGCTGGCGCGCTGGCAGTTCGGGCTGACGACTCTGTACCACTACCTGTTCGTGCCGCTGACGATCGGGCTGATGCTCATCGTCGCGATTATTCAGACCGCTTGGGTGCGCACCGGCAAGGTGAAGTACCTGCAGCTGACGAAGCTCTTCGGCAAGATCTTCCTGATCAACTTCGCCATGGGCGTGGTGACGGGCATCGTCCAGGAGTTCCAGTTCGGGCTGAACTGGTCGGAGTACTCGCGCTTCGTCGGAGACATCTTCGGCGCCCCGCTGGCCATGGAGGGGCTCTTCGCCTTCTTCCTGGAGGCCACGTTCATCGGCGTCTGGATCTTCGGCTGGAACAAGGTGTCGAAGGGCGTGCACCTCGCGTCGGCGTGGCTGACGTCCATCGCGACCATCCTCTCGGCCTACTTCATCATCGCCGCCAACTCGTTCATGCAGAACCCGGTCGGCTACGAACTGAATCCGAACCGAGGGCGCGCAGAGCTGACCGACATCGGCCAGGTGCTCACGAACCCGGTTGCGGTTTCGGCGTTTCCGCACGCGATCACGGGCGCAGTCGTGTTCGCCGGTGCAGTGATCGTAGCCGTGAGCGCCTACCACCTGCGGCGCAATCAGCATGTCGAGACGATGCGCACCGGCCTCAAGATCGGTGCCTGGTCGGTGCTCGCGGGCTTCGCGGGCGTCTTCCTCAGCGGCGACCAGCTCGGCCTGGCCATGGTGCACACCCAGCCCATGAAGATGGCGGCTGCCGAAGCGATGTTCGAGACGAGCACCGGCGCAGACGCCTCATTCTCCGTCTTCACCCTCGGCACGCCCGACGGCCACAGCGAGCTCTTCTCTCTGCGCATTCCCTATCTGCTGTCGTTCCTCTCGACGCACACGTTCAACGGCACTGTCGAGGGGCTGACCGATCTGCAGGCGAAGTACACCCAGCAGTTCTGCACGGATGCGCTGAACCCTGCACTGACGTGCCCGACTGATGGGTCGTTCATGCCTGTGCTCTGGATCACCTACTGGAGCTTCCGCTGGATGATCGGTCTGGGAGCGTTCAGCGCGCTGATCGCTCTGGTCGCGCTGTGGATCACCCGCAAGAAGAGCCGCATCACGGTGCCCGACTGGTTCTGGCGTGTCGCGATCTGGGCCGCTCCGGTGCCTCTGCTCGCCAACCTCGTCGGCTGGGTCTTCACCGAGATGGGTCGACAGCCCTGGATCGTGTTCGGCCTGATGACCACCGAACGTGCGGTCTCGCCGAACGTGCCGGCGTGGTCGGTCGGCCTGTCGCTGGCCCTGTTCACTTTGGTCTACGGAGCACTGGCAGTCGTTGAGTTCAAACTCATCAAGAAGGCGGCTCAGGCCGGTCCGCCAGAGTTCGACGCAGACCACAGCGGAGATGAGACCGCAGAGGTCGATCCCCACAAACTGGCGATCACGTACTAGTAATGGAGATTTGATCAAATGACTCTCGAAATTCTCTGGTTCTTCATCGTCGGGGTGCTGTTCGTCGGCTACTTCGTGCTCGACGGCTTCGACTTCGGCGTGGGCATGTCGCTGCCCTTCCTCGGCAAGAACGACACCGAGCGCCGGCAGATCATCAACACGATCGGCCCGGTCTGGGATCTCAACGAGACCTGGGTGATCGTGGCTGGCGCCTGCCTGTTCGCCGCCTTCCCCGAGTGGTACTCCACCCTCTTCAGCGGTGCCTACCTGGCACTGGTGCTGATTCTGATCGCGTTGATCTTCCGAGGCGTCTCGTTCGAGTACCGCCACCAGGGCCACCACGAGAACTGGAGCAAGTGGTTCGACTGGTTCATCGTGATCGGCTCTGCCGTTCCCGCCCTGCTGTGGGGTGTGGCGGTGGCCAACATCGTCAACGGTCTGCCGATTCTGAAGGTCGAGCACTCGTTCATCTATCAGGGCACACTGCTGACGCTGCTCAACCCGTACGCACTGCTGGGCGGTCTGACCACGCTGCTGCTGTTCTTCACGCACGGAGTGCAGTTCGTCGGCCTGAAGACCGACGGCAAGGTCAAGGCACGCGCCCATCGGCTGGGCCGCTCACTCGGCCTGATCACCATCGTCGTCGCGGCGCTCTTCCTGCTGTGGACCAACATCGCGCACTTCTCGCCGCTGGTGCTCGTGCTGTCGCTGCTCGCCGCTGTGACGCTGATCATCAGCTACTGGTGCAACTGGATCGAGCGTGACGGCCTCGGCTTCACCTTCACCGCTCTGACCGTCGTCTTCGCGGTGCTGGCGCTGTGGATGGTGCTGTTCACGAGCTACCCCGAGCACATGGTGATGCCGAGCACCTACGGTCTCGAGAACAGCCTGACGCTCACGAACGCCTCGAGCTCGACGAACACACTGTCGTTCATGACCTGGGTGGCGGCATTCGCTCTGCCGGTCGTGCTGCTCTACCAGGGCTGGACCTACTGGGTGTTCCGCAAGCGCGTTCGCCGCGTCGACATCGAGCAGGCGGCCGTGGCGCACTGACACCCCAGCTGCCGGAACGAACCGCTCCAATCGTCTGCACGACTACACTGTTGTGGCAGGCGAGGGGAGCGGTTCTTCCGTCTGCAGGACGCAGCCACCTGGGGCGTGGGGCTGCGCAGAGATCTTCGAACACGAGGTGAACCATCAAACCCATCGACCCCCGGCTGCTGCGCCGGGCAACGGCCGCCCGAGGCTATCTGCTCGTCAGCGGGCTCATCGGTCTGCTGCAGATCGCCTGCATTCTGGTCTTCTCATGGGCGGTGGCACAATGCGTGGCCGGTGCGCTCATGCAGCATCTGACCTGGAACGAGAGCCTGCACCTGGTCGCACTCGCCGCGGCCGCCCAGGCGATTCGAGCCCTGCTGGCATACGCATGGAACGTCTCTTCAGAGTTCGCCGCGGCAAAGGTCAAAGCCCAGCTGCGTGAGCAGATGGCTGAGCGGTTCGCGGCACTGGGCCCCGCCTGGCTCGCCAGCCGCTCTGCTCCGCAGCTCACGACCGTCTATGGGCGTGGTCTGGATGCGCTCGACGGCTACTTCTCGAAGTTCCTTCCGCAGCTGGTGCTCACGGTCATCTCGGTGCCGGTCTTCCTGTTCGTGCTCTGGCGCGAAGACCTGCCGTCTGCGATCACAGTGGGCGTCACCCTCCCGCTGATCCCGATCTTCATGATCCTGATCGGCTGGTACACCCAGCGGGTGCAGAACTCCGAATGGGAGGCCTCACGAACACTCTCCGGTCACTTCGTCGACGTCGTCACCGGTCTCTCTACGCTCAAAGTCTTCGGGCGGCAGTGGCACCAGCGTGACGTGATCTCGACCGTGACCGACCACTACCGCCAGCGCACCATGCGCGTGCTGGGCATCTCGTTCATGTCAGGCTTCGTGCTGGAGCTCGCGTCGACCCTGGCGGTCGCACTCGTCGCCGTGTCGATCGGCACACGTCTCATCGGCGGCGAGATCGATCTCTACACCGGTCTCTTCGTCCTGCTGATCGCACCAGAGGCCTTCTCTCCGCTTCGCCTCGTGGGCTCGCATTACCACGCGGCCACCGAGGGCATCTCGGCCGCCGACGACGCGCTGAGCGTGCTCGACGAGCCAGATTCTCGGCCTGGCGCGCACCCGGCCGCCCCGATCCGCAGCGCCAGGAGCGACGCGACCACGGCATCCGCAGAGTCACCGTCGAGCCTCAGACCCGCAGACCTGCGACTCGAAGACATCTGCGTCTCGAGAGGCGATGTCAGGCTGCAGACGGTCACGCTGCGCGCCGAGGCAGGCCGGCTCACCGTGATCAGCGGCCCGTCAGGAGCCGGTAAGAGCAGCATCTTCGCGGCGCTGCTCGGCTTCGTGCCGGCGACGGGTCAGGTGATCTGGCAGGGCGAACGCATCGACCTCGAACGAGACGCGCCGCTGCGGCCCGTCATCGCCTGGAGCGGACAGCGCACTGATCTCTTTCCGGGAACGATCGCGAGCAACGTCGCCCTCGGGCTCAACTCGGGCGACCACGTCGATGCCGATCTGCTGCGGCGCTGCCTGAGGCTGGCCGGCGCGGGTCGGCTCGATCTCGACCAGGTGATCGACCCTGTCGGCGGAGGCATCTCGGGCGGGCAGGCCCAACGCGTCTGCATCGCGCGCGCCTACTACCGCGCCTTCTCGCACGACTGCCGCATCGTGCTGCTCGACGAGCCGACGAGTGCCGTCGACGAGCAGACCGAACGCGAGATGATCGCCGGTATGCGCACCATGGCGCAAGACGGGCGCGTGGTCGTCGTCATCAGTCATCGTCCGCGTGTCATCGCTGCGGCGGATGCTCAGGTGTCGATCGCCGCGCAGCCGACGGGCCGCGCAGGCGGTGCGGTGGCGAGCGCGTCCTCGGCGTCGCGTGACGAAAGAGACGGAGTGGTCGCATGAATCGTGGCAGGACTCTGCTGCCGGCACCCGGCGTCGACGAGCGGCTCGCCAGACTCGCCACCCCAGACCCGAAGCGCTTCTGGGCAGGTGTGCTGTTCGGCGTGCTGAGCGCCGCGGCCGCCATCGGGCTGACCTGGGCCAGCGCCTACCTCATCTCGGCGAGTGCGCTGCGCCCGCCCATCCTCACGCTGATGGCGATCATCGTGAGCGTTCGAGTCTTCGCGCTGGGACGCGCATCGTTCCGTTACATCGAACGTCTGCTCAGCCACGACGCCGCGTTCCGCATGCTCGGGCGACTGCGTGTCGGCGTGTTCGAGCGACTCATACCGGGGGCGCCTGCGAACCTCTCGCATCTGGGGCGCGGCGACCTGATGAGCCGGTTCGTGTCGGACATCGACGATCTGCAGGATCTTCCCCTGCGCGTCTGGCAGCCGCTGCTCACTTCGCTGCTGGTGAGTGCCGTCACGACCGCGCTGCTCGCACTGATCTCTCCGATGGCGGGTCTCGTGCTCGCGCTGAGCCTGATCGGCGCCGCGGTGTTGGGCGGCGTGCTGCCTGAGCGGGCGACCTCGGCTCGCACCCGAGACGCGGCGCCGGTGCGTGCCGCGCAGAACGAGCACATGCTGCGCATGCTCGAGTCGATGGACGTGCTGACGGCCTATGACGCGCTCCCGCGGGCTCAACGCGAGGCTCAGAGTCTGGCGCGGCGGCAGTCGGTGATCGACCGCTCGCGTGCCGCCACACAGGGGCTCGTCGATCTGTGCCTGACCGGATTCACCGGCATCGCCGTGATCGGCGCGATCTGGGCGGGCGGCACCGATCTGCAGGCCGGAGCCTTTCCCGGCAGCTGGCTGGCGGTGCTGGTGCTGGTGCCGATGACGATCTTCGACGTCTTCTCGCAGGTGCCGACCGCCATGACGGCGATCGAGAAGGTGCGTGTGGCCTCGCACCGCATCGGTGCGGTCATCGACGACGGCAGGCGGCTCAACGGCGGGGCCGACGATGCCGGTTCCGGCGCGGGTGCAGACGGGGATGCCGGAGCCGAGCCCGCACCGCAGGCAGACGAGCGAGCATCCGCATTCGCGTCACTGCAGCTGCGAGACGTCAGCATCGGCTGGCCGGGAGCCGCGATCATCGCAGAGGGCATCGACCTCGACCTGAGGCCTGGCCGCCGTGTGCTCATCACCGGTGCGAGCGGTGCAGGCAAGAGCACGCTCGCTGCCACACTGGTGCGCTTTCTCGACCATCGCTCCGGAGGGTATGCGATCGATGCGCAAGATGTGCGCGACCTCGGCGGCGACCGCGTCCGTCGCGTCGTCGGTCTCTGCGAGCAGCGACCGCACCTGTTCGCGTCGACGGTGCGCGCCAACCTGCTGCTGGCGCAGCCCGAAGCCGAAGACGACCTGTTGCTCGCGGTTCTGCGCCGTGTGGGACTCAATGACCTGATCGAGTCACGCGAGGGTCTCGACACGGTGGTCGGAGAGAACGGACAGCTGCTGTCGGGCGGGCAGGTGCAGCGCCTCGCATTGGCACGGGCTCTGCTCGCAGAGTTCCCGGTGATCGTCTTCGACGAGCCCACGGCCAACGTCGACCCGGAGCTCGCAGACGAGCTGCTCGTCGATCTGCTCGCCATCGCTGGAACGCACGGCAGCACGAGAGACGGTCAGGCTCCCGCGGTCGTGCTGATGAGTCACGATCGGGTTCCCTCGGCGCTGGTCGACGAACATCTGCATCTGGCCGACGGGCGGCTCACGCGGGTCGACGCGGTCGAACAGGCGTGATCGAGTAACCTTGAGGCGGTCTGCCTCGTTTCCGACAGACCAGCGCGATCCATGAGAACAGGTGAAGAAGAGTTGAGCGACGAGACGGCAGAACAGCCAGAGTACGACTTTCGCAGACTGCAGCAGAAGTGGCAGCCCATCTGGGCCGAGCAGCGGCTGTTCGACGCCGAACGGGCGGTGACCGAGCATCCTGATCGACCGCGCAAGTACGTGCTCGACATGTTCCCCTACCCGTCGGGCGATCTGCACATGGGCCATGCCGAGGCGTTCTGCTACGGCGACATCGCGGCGCGCTACTGGCGTCACCGCGGCTACAGCGTGCTGCATCCGATCGGCTGGGACTCGTTCGGCCTGCCCGCCGAAGACGCTGCGATCAAACGCGGCATCAACCCGCGCACCTGGACCTACGACAACATCGCCCAGCAGAAGCGCAGCTTCGAGACCTACGCGCCGAGCTTCGACTGGTCGCGTGAGCTGCACACCTCCGACCCGGAGTACTACCGCTGGAACCAGTGGCTCTTTCTGCAGATGTACGAGCGCGGGCTGGCGTATCGCAAAGACTCCTGGGTCAACTGGGATCCGGTCGACCAGACCGTGCTGGCCAACGAGCAGGTGCTCGCCGACGGCACCAGCGAACGCAGTGGCGCCATGGTCGAGAAGAAGAAGCTCACGCAGTGGTATCTGAAGATCACTGACTACGCCGATCGGCTTCTCGACGACCTGGATCGACTCGAGGGTCATTGGCCGGCCAAGGTGCTGCAGATGCAGCGCAACTGGATCGGACGCTCGTACGGTGCAGACATCGACTTCCGCATCGAGGGCCGCGAACAGCCGGTCACTGTGTTCAGCACACGGCCAGACACGCTCTATGGGGCCACCTTCATGGTGGTCGCGCCAGAGAGCGATCTCGCAGCGGAGCTCGTCTCGGCCGCCAGACCCGAAGCACGAATGCGTTTTCAGGACTACCTCGAGCGCACCCAGCACGCCACGGAGATCGAACGGCAGGCATCTGACAGGCCGAAGACCGGCGTGTTCCTGGAACGCTATGCGGTGAACCCGGTCAACGGCGAACGTCTGCCCGTCTGGGCTGCCGACTACGTGCTGGCCGACTACGGTCATGGCGCCGTGATGGCCGTGCCCGCGCATGATCAGCGTGACCTCGACTTCGCCCGCGCGTACGATCTGCCGGTGCGGGTCGTGGTGAGCAGCGACGATGATGACCCCGCCGAGAGCGGTGTGGCCGTCACCGGCGACGGAGTGCTGACCAATTCGGGCCCGCTCGACGGCCTGCACAAGGACGAGGCGATCGCACAGGTCATCGAGAAGCTCGAGGCCGACGGCACCGGTCACGGCACGAAGACCTACCGGCTGCGCGACTGGCTGATCTCTCGCCAGCGCTACTGGGGCACGCCGATTCCCGTGCTGCACGCCGAAGACGGTTCGCTGGTGCCCGTGCCCGAGTCTGAGCTGCCCATCGAGCTGCCCGACACCGAGGGTCTCGACCTCAAGCCCAAGGGCACGTCGCCACTGGGCGCCGCCACCGACTGGGTGCACACGACGCTGCCCGGCACCGACGAGCCTGCGCTGCGCGACCCGGACACGATGGACACCTTTGTCGACAGCTCGTGGTACTACCTGCGCTTTCTCAGCGCGAACGATGCGACGCAGCCTTTCGACCCCGAACAGGCCCGCCAGTGGGCGCCGATCGACATCTATGTGGGCGGCGTCGAGCATGCGATCCTGCATCTGCTCTACTCACGGTTCATCACCAAGGTGCTGCACGACATGGGCTGGGTCGACTTCGACGAGCCCTTCACCTCGCTGATCAACCAGGGCATGGTGCTGCTCGACGGCTCGAAGATGTCGAAGTCGAAGGGCAACCTCGTCGAGTTCGCCTCCGAGCTGCGTGATCACGGCGCCGACGCGCTCCGTGTGACGCTCGCCTTCGCCGGGCCGGTCGAAGACGACATCGACTGGGCAGACGTCTCAGTGCAGGGCTCGGCGAAGTTCCTCGCTCGTGCCTGGCGCGTCGCTCGTGACGTGAGCAGCGCATCCGCCGCAGACGCCGCGGCTCTCAGCGACGGCGACCTGACCCTGCGGCAGGCCACGCACCATCTGCTGGCAGATGCGCCCGACCTGATCGAGGCGACGAAGTACAACGTGGTCGTGGCGCGTCTGATGGAGCTGGTGAACCTCGCCCGCAAGACGATCGATCGACCGCAGGGGCGTGGAGCCGCCGATCCCGCTGTGCGCGAGGCCGCTGAGGTGCTCGCACGCGTGCTCGACCTGTTCGCGCCCTATCTGGCCGCCGAGATGTGGCAGATGCTCGGGCATGAGGATGCCGTGGCGTTGTCGGTCTGGCCTGTGGCCGATCCGTCTCTGCTGGTTCGCCAGGAGGTCACGGCGGTCGTGCAGGTCAACGGCAAGGTGCGCGCCCGTCTTCAGGTCTCGCCCGAGATCACCGAGGGCGAGCTGCAGGAGCTCGCACTGGCGAACGAGCACGTGCAGGAGCTGGTGGGCGACCGCAGCATCCGCCGTGTGATCGTGCGCGCGCCGAAGCTGGTCAACATCGTGGTCGGCTGAGTCCCAGCCGTCTGACGGCGACGTGCCCCGGTCGGGCGGCGGAGTGATCTTACCCGCTGCCCACCGGGGCACGCCTGTGTGCACAGAAGGTGTCGGCCGTCCAACCTGTGCACAGCGGTGCCCAAGGATGAGCGGGCAGATGGGCGATCGACCACAGTCGAGGCATGCCAGCTTCAGAGCATCCCACGACGTCGACCCGTTTTCTGCACGCTCGAGCCCTGATTCTGCTCACCGTGCTCGCCTTGGTCGTCTGCGTGCTGCTCTCGGCCTGTCAGGGCTCGAGGCATTCGGTCGTCGAAGCCGGTCAGAACACAGCGTCTGACGGGGGAGACCTCAACGCTGCCTCGGGTGCGCCAGGCGAAGCGGATCGCACGCCGGGCGGTGACGACGGCGTGCACGTGCATGTCACCGGCGCAGTACGTGCCCCGGGTCTGCATCGGCTCGATCCAGGGCTGCGCATCGCCGATGCCATCGAGAAGGCCGGCGGGTTTGCCGACGACGCCGACGTCGAGACGCTGAATCTCGCCCGTGTGCTGGTCGACGGCGAGCAGCTCGTCATTCCGCGTCGCGGCGAAGAGGCTCCTGCCGCATCGGCACCGAGCGGGTCCGCATCCGGATCGGCCGGCGCAGCATCCGGTGCGACCGCCGGCGGTGCGGGCAGCCAGATCAATCTGAACTCGGCGACGGCCGATCAGCTGCAGACGCTGCCTGGTGTGGGGCCCAGCACCGCGCAGAAGATCATCGACTCGCGGGCAGCCGAAGGCCCGTTCAGGTCGGTGGACGACCTGACCCGGGTGTCGGGCATCGGTGAGAAGACGCTCGAGAAGCTGCGCTCACGGGTGACCGTATGAGGGGCATGAGGCGTTCGCTGCTGGCCTCACCGCAGCTGATCGAATGGCGGCAGCTGAGCGAGGTGCGGGGTGACCGCCCCAGATGGCGCGCTGGGACGGCGCTGCTGGCAGTGCTCTGCGGGTGGATGCTCGCGTTGAGCCAGGGAGTCGGGGAGCCAGCCGCGCGCAGCGAGCTGCGGCGCACTTTCGAACTCTTCGGTCCAGACTGGGCAGAGCAGATGCGGGCTGCGTTCGGCCGCATTCTCGCAGACCTTGGCGGGCTGCTGCCGCTGAGCCCCGAGGTCACCGGCCTGATCGGAGGGGTCTCAGTCGGCGTGGTCGACGGGCTGCCCGAAACGACGGACGCGAACATGCTCGCCACCGGTCTCGCCCACATCACTGCGGTCAGCGGGTCGAATGTGGCGGTGCTCGTCGGCATGGTGCAGGGGCTGCTCGGGCTCATGCACACACCGAGACTCTGGCGCGGCGTGGGCGAGCTGGCCGGCATTTGGGGGTTCGTGCTGCTGGTGGGCGGCGAGGTCACCGTGCTGCGAGCGGCGGCCATGCTCACACTGGTCACGCTGCTGCGCCCGTGGAGCGGCGGCCGCGGCGTGGTCGGCATCTGCGTCGCCGTTGTGATCCTGCTGCTCTGGGAGCCCCAGCTTGCCGGCAGCGTCGCGTTCGGGCTGTCGGTGACGGCGACAGCTGGCCTGATGCTGTTCAGCGGACCGGTCGCCCGCTGGCTGTGTCGATGGATGCCCGAGGCGATCGCGAATCTGCTGGCGCCCAGTACGGCCGCACTGATGGCGTGTCAGCCGCTGCTCCTGCTGATCGACGGGCAGCCCGCGTCCGGTCACCAGCTGGCTGCGAATCTGCTGGCTCTGCCCGCAGTGCCTGCGGTGACGGTGCTCGGCGTGCTCAGCTGCCTCACGGCAGCGTGGGCACCGTGGCTCGCCGTCGTCTTCGCGATGCTTGCGGCTCCCGGCGGGTGGTGGATCGGTCAGGTCGCGGCGCACTTCAGCTCGAACCCGTTCGGTTCGATTCCGTGGCCGTCCTGGCCGGCAGGCGGAATGGCGAGCGGGCTGCTGCTCGCGCTCTTGACCGTCGGCACCCTGATCGGCTCCGGGCATGGGCCGACGTCAACTGCGTCTTCATCGACTGGCTCACGCCGATTGAGCATTCGCTCCTCAGACGAACGACGAGACCACGAACTGCACCGACCACGACGGCGCCGATCGCGACGGCATCGGCCACGACGGCATCGGCCACGCCTGAACTGGCGGCGGCGCGTGCGGCTGGTCAGCTTTGGCGGCGCGCTGTTGGTGGCGACTGCGACTGTGGCGGTCACCGGCATCGGCCACGTGCTGTCGGCCAGTCGGCTGCCGGTGGGCACGCCGATACTGCAGTGCGATGTGGGGCAGGGCGACGGCCTGCTCGTGCAGGGCTCCGGCGCAACCGTGCTGATCGACACGGGCGAGTCTGCGCAGAAGATCACCGACTGCCTGCGCGGGGCGCAGGTCACCGCAATCGACGTCGTCGTGCTGACACACTCGGACGTCGACCATGCCGGAGCCACCGAAGCGGTCGCGAAAGTGGCTCAGGTCGACACTGTTCTGATCCCTGACGTCGTCGACGCGAAGCTGGATCGTGCGGCCGGGCGGCTGCAGGCTCGTCAGGTCGTGCGTGCCGGCCTCGGCGACGCCGGGAGCATACAGGCGGTCTCCGGTCTCGACGATGCACGCAGCTCGCCACAGCAGACACCGGCTGGGGCCGGCATCGCGTGGCGTGCCCTGCACCCCAAAAAGGCGGCGCCAGGTGCGGCAGGGGGCCGACCCGTGCATGACCCGAACGCGAGCAGTCTCGCGATGCTGATCGATCTGCCAGATCTGCGCCTGCTGACGCTCGCCGATCTCAACGCAGACGGGCAGCGATCGGTCGCTCGCGAGCTGTCTGCGCTCGGTGTGCGAAGAATCGACGTGGTGAAAGTCGCCCATCACGGTTCCGCCGATCACTGGCCGGGCCTCTACCTCGAGCTGCGGCCAACCCTGGGCCTGATCTCCTGTGGGCGGGGCAACTCCTATGGGCATCCGACGTCCAAGCTCCTGGCCACGCTGCAGCGCAGCGGCACTGCCGTTCGCCGCACCGATCAGCACGGCCGCGTGGCAGTGAGCGCCGAGCCTCCCGAGGTCGCGGAAGGCACGCGTGAGGCACCCCTCGCGCACGAATCGGCCAGAGGAGGTCAGCGGCTCGCGGTATGGTGTGAGCACGGCTGCTGAGCCGACACGACGTCGACCCGGCACACAGACAGAATCAGAGCGAAGACGAGGAGTCGCGTGGCGGCGAAGGGCAAGATCCAGCGTGCACGATGGAGCCAGGTGCGTCTCGCACCGATCGTTCTGCTGAGCGGCCCAGAAGACCTCTTGGCCGATCGCGCCCGACAGCTGCTGCGTGCCGCAGCGCAGCAGCAGGCGAGCGATCAGCAGCAGGAGGTCGAGTTCTCTGATCTTGACGCGCGAGAGTACGCCTCCGGCTCACTGCTGAGCGTCGCGTCGCCTTCGCTGTTCGCTCAGCCGCGTTTCATCTGGGTCGATCACCTTGAGCAGATGACCGATGCCTTTCTGAGCGATGCGATCGACTACATCGGTCAGGCCGATCCCGATGTGACCGTGGTGCTGAGGCATCGCAAAGGGGTCCGCGGCAAGAAGCTGCTGACGGCGATCCGCGATGTGGCCTCTGCGCTCGAGGTGGAGTGCGCAGAGCTCAAACGCGACGATGACAAGCAGACCTTCGTGCGAGAAGAGCTGCAGTTGGCGGGTCGGCGCATCGACCCCGATGCGGCTCGGGCGCTCGTCGACGCGTTCAGCGCAGACACCACCGAGCTGGCGGCCGCCTGCAGACAGCTCGTCGCAGACGTGACCGAGAACATCACTCGGGCTGACATCGACCGCTACTTCGGCGGGCGGGTCGAGACGACAGGCTTCGCCATCGCAGACGCCGCACTGGCGGGGCAGACCGCGAAGGCCCTGGTCTTGGTTCGACACGCCGGGCAGCAGGGCATGAACGCGGTGCCGATCGTCGCGGCGATCGCGACGAAGGTGCGCCTGATGGCCGCCGTCTGCGAGGTGCACGCCTCTCCGCAGCAGCTGGCCTCGAGGGTCGGGGGCGCACCCTGGCAGATTCGGCGTGCCCAGCAGGATGCGGCACGGTGGAATCCCGTGGAGCTGGGTCGTGCCGTGCGAGCGGTGGCCGACACAGACGCCCAGATCAAGGGGCAGTCCGTCGACGGCGGCTACGCTCTGGAGCGGCTCGTGCGCAGACTTGCGACACGACGCATCGGCAGTTGAGCGCCTGCCCCGGCGTTTGGTAGTGTAGATGCTTGGCCTGCACACCCTCGGTGTGATGTGTCCGTGTCGAACCCGACCGGGCTTACCAGAAGACTGACAGAAAGACGACAGTGGCGAACATTAAGTCCCAGAAGAAGCGCATCCTCACCAACGCCAAGCGCACTGAGCGCAATCGCGCGCTGAAGAGCGAACTGCGCACCCTCTCACGTAAGACCCGTGAGGCCGTCGCAGCAGGCGACAAAGAGAAGGCTCAGGCCGAACTGCTCATCGTCTCGAAGAAGCTCGACAAGGCGGTCACGAAGGGCGTTCTGCACAAGAACACCGCTGCGAACCGCAAGTCGAAGCTGACCAAGCAGGTCAACTCTCTCTGAGTCTGAGACCCAGGAGTTCGTGAAGGCCCGCCCCTGAGCGGGCCTTCTGCATAGCAGGCCGCAGAGAAAGAGGAGCGCATGCCCAGAGTCACCGACCAGCAGGCACGTCAGATCGTGCCCGCAGCCACCGACTCGAAGCGCATCCGCAACTTCTGCATCATCGCGCACATCGACCACGGCAAGTCGACCCTGGCCGATCGAATGCTGCAGATCACCGGCATCGTCTCTGACCGTGACATGCGGGCGCAGTATCTCGATCGCATGGACATCGAGCGCGAGCGCGGCATCACGATTAAGAGCCAGGCCGTGCGCATGCCGTGGGGTGTCGGGGATCAGGGGTATGCCCTGAACATGATTGACACGCCCGGTCACGTCGACTTCACCTACGAGGTGTCGCGTTCTCTGGCAGCCTGCGAAGGCGCCATTCTGCTGGTCGACGCGGCGCAGGGCATCGAGGCCCAGACTCTGGCCAATCTCTATCTGGCTCTTGAGAACGATCTGACGATCATCCCGGTACTGAACAAGATCGACCTGCCCAGCGCCGACCCCGAGCGCTTCGCCGCCGAACTCGCCGGGCTGATCGGCGGCGACCCCGCCGACGTGCTGCGGGTCTCGGGCAAGACCGGCGAAGGAGTCGAAGCGCTGCTCGACGAAGTCGTGCGCCGCATTCCAGCACCGCAAGGCGACCCCGACGCGCCCGCTCGTGCGATGATCTTCGACTCTGTGTACGACGCATATCGTGGCGTGGTCACCTATGTCAGGGTCGTCGACGGCCGGCTGAACCCTCGCGAACGCGTGCAGATGCTCAGCACCAAGGCGACGCATGAGATTCTGGAGATCGGCGTCAGCTCGCCAGAGCCGAAACCGAGCGACGGTTTGGCCGCAGGCGAGGTCGGCTATCTGATCACCGGGGTGAAAGACGTTCGACAGTCGAAGGTCGGCGACACGATCACCACACATGCCCGGCCCGCGACCGAAGCGCTGCCCGGCTATGACGAAGCCAAGCCGATGGTGTTCTCGGGGCTCTATCCGCTTGACGGCAGCGACTACCCAGATCTGCGCGAGGCGCTTGACAAGCTCAAACTCGAAGACGCCGCGCTGATCTACGAGCCAGAGACCTCGGTGGCACTCGGCTTCGGCTTCCGCTGCGGGTTTCTGGGCCTGCTTCACCTCGAGATCATCTCAGAGCGTCTGCGCCGCGAGTTCAACCTCGATCTGATCGCCACCGCACCCAGCGTGATCTACGACGTCACCGCCGAAGACGGCACCCAGGTGCACGTCACCAATCCCTCCGAGTTTCCAGACGGCAAGATCGTCGATGTACAGGAACCGATCGTGCGTGCCACGATCCTGGCGCCGAAAGACTATGTCGGAGCAATCATGGAGCTCTGCCAGTCCCGTCGCGGCACCATGCAGGGCATGGACTATCTCAGCGAGCAGCGCGTCGAACTGCACTACACGCTGCCGCTCGGCGAGATCGTCTTCGACTTCTTCGACCAGCTGAAGAGTCGCACACAGGGCTACGCCTCGCTTGACTATGAGCAGACCGGCACCCAGAGCGCCGACCTGGTGAAGGTCGACATCCTGCTGCAGGGAGAGAAAGTCGATGCGTTCAGCGCGATCGTGCATCGCGATGCGGCCTACGCCTATGGCGTGAAGATGACACAGCGGCTGCGCGAGCTGATTCCTCGCCAGCAGTTCGAGGTGCCGATCCAGGCGGCCATCGGCGCCCGCATCATCGCTCGCGAGAACATTCGTGCCCTGCGCAAAGACGTGCTGGCCAAGTGCTACGGCGGCGACATCTCGCGCAAGCGCAAACTGCTCGAGAAGCAGAAAGAGGGCAAGAAGCGCATGAAGTCGATCGGTCGCGTCGAGGTTCCGCAAGAGGCCTTCATCGCCGCGATCTCGAGCGACGGCGGCGGCCAAAAGGGCGAGAAGCGCAAGTGACGTTCAGCGTCTACGTGCACATTCCGTTCTGCCGGGTGCGCTGCGGATACTGCGACTTCAACACCTACACCGGCACCCAGCTGCGCGGCTTCGGCCAGAGCGAGTATGCGCAGGTGGCGGCCGACGAGGTCGGCTACGCCGCCAGCGTGCTGCGCGACGGCGATCATGCTCCTGACCAGGTCGACACGGTCTTCTTCGGCGGCGGCACCCCGACCATGCTGCCGGTCTCCGATCTCACCATGATCCTGCACCGCATCCGCGACGAGTGGGGCCTGGCGCCCGACTGCGAGATCACCACCGAGGCGAACCCCGAGACGGTCGACGCCGCCGCCCTGCAAGAACTCGCCGCGGCCGGGTTCACCCGCGTGTCGTTCGGCATGCAGTCAGCCGTGCCGCACGTGCTGCGCACTCTCGACCGGGTGCATCGCCCCGAACGCATTCCACTGGTGGTGCAGTGGGCGCGAGCAGCGGGGCTGCAGGTGTCGCTCGACCTGATCTACGGCACGCCGGGGGAGTCGATGGCCGACTGGCAGACCAGCGTCGACGAGGCTCTGGCGCAGCATCCCGATCATCTCTCGGCCTACGCGCTGATCGTCGAGCCGGGCACGAAGCTGGCCCGCCAGATCAGGCACGGCGAGGTCGCCGAACCCGACGACGACCTCACCGCAGACAAGTACGAGTGGCTCGATGCCCGCATGCGTCGCGAGGGGTTCGAGTGGTACGAGCTCAGCAACTGGGCGCGCGTCGTCGATGACGACGTCGACCGACGCTGTCGACACAACCTGCGCTACTGGCACAATGACGACTGGTGGGGCATCGGCCCCGGTGCGCACAGCCACGTCGGCGACCAACGCTGGTGGAACGTGAAGCATCCCGCGCCCTATGCCGCCCGAGTGCGCGCCGGCGAGAGCCCGGAGGCGGGCCGTGAGACTCTGGACGCCACCGCTCGCTACGAAGAGCGCATCATGCTGGGCAGTCGGCTGCGCGAGGGCATCGGCGTGGCCGAGATCGCCGCTGGGCGTCGCGACGAGCTGCCACTGCTGGCCGGCGACGGCCTGCTCGATGCGGATGCGCTGGCAGGTGGGCGAGCAGCCCTCACGCTGCGTGGTCGCCTGCTCGCCGACCGCGTGGTGGCAGATCTGATCGCATAGGTCTGGCTCGCGCCGTGAAGTCACAGGCGCGCTATGATTAGCACTCGAGGCATGAGAGTGCCAGCAGCGGAGTCAACCCGGAGGTGATTGCCATGGCGACCGAACGAGGTCTCGCGGTGCTTCAGGCGATCGTGAACGACTATGTGGCCACCCGAGAGCCGGTCGGCTCGGCGGGTCTGGTCTCTCGACACCAGTTTCACGTGTCTGCGGCCACCATTCGCAATGACATGTCGGCTCTGGAAGACGAGGAGCTCATCTCAGCGCCTCATACCTCGGCCGGCCGCGTGCCGACTGAGAAGGGATATCGGGTCTTCGTCGACAACCTGACGCGGCTACGCGGCATCACGGCGCCCCAACGCAGAGCGATCGAGCGGTTTCTGACTCCCGGCGAAGCCGATCTCGATGTGATGATCGAGAAGACGGTGCGTCTGCTCGCTCAGCTCACCAACCAGCTGGCCGTCGTGCGATACCCGACGTTCTCGAGCACGCGCGTGCGCAAAGTCGACATCGTCGACGTCGAGGGCGGTCGTCTGCTCGTGGTACTGATCACCAGTCGTGGCACGGTCGCACAGCATCACGTGACGCTGCCGGCCGGTGCGTCGACGCAGTCGGTGCGTCCTTCGGTCGTGCGCCTGCGCGCCCTCATCAACGACCAGCTGCGCGGCGTCGACCTCGAGCAGTTCGGCGACCGCGCCGAGCAGGTGCGCGAGTATGCGGCACCCGATGATCGTCCGCTCGCCGAACTGCTGCTGGGTGCGCTCGAACTCGGGGTCGAGGGCTCTCGGTCAGAGCGTCTGGTGGTTGCCGGCACCGGCAACCTGATGCGCACTGAGGCCGACTTCGACCACACCCTGGTGCCGGTGCTCGAGGCCATCGAAGAGCAGGTGGCTCTGCTGCGCCTGCTCGGCGAGATGGGCGCCGAGGGGCGCGACATCGCCGTGCGCATCGGTCGCGAGAACGAACACGAAGGGCTCGAAGAGGCTGCCGTGATCTCGAGCGGGTATGGCTCCGAACAGCGCGGCGAGTACGGCAGGCTGGCTGTGCTCGGCCCGACCCGCATGGACTACCGCGCGAACATGGCGGCCGTCCAGGCTGTCGCCAGCTATCTGTCGAAGATGCTGCGATGACCGCGAACCGCACGAATCCCGCCCCTGAGGCGAACGACGACCATCACAATTGGAGACGAGCAGAATGACCGATCACTACGAAACACTGGGCGTGTCTCGTGAGGCGAACCAGGATGAGATCAAGAAGGCCTACCGCCGCCTGGCGCGCAAGCTGCACCCCGATGTGAATCCCGACCCGCAGGCGGCAGAGCAGTTCAAACAGGTGACGCTGGCCTATGAGATTCTCTCGGACGAGACCAAGCGCGCGCAGTACGACCGCGGCGACACAGGTGACGGGCAGTTCGGCTTCGGCGACATCTTCGACGCGTTCTTCGGCGGCGGGGGAGGCGGTCGCGGACACCGTGGCCCCAAGCCACGCCAGCAGCGCGGGGATGACGCCTTGGTGCGTATCAACGTCTCGCTTCGTGACGTCGTGTTCGGCGCCTCAGAAGACGTCGAGGTCGACTCGGCGAAGGTCTGCGAGACCTGCACCGGATCGGGCGCAGCGCCCGGCTCGTCGCCGGTTACCTGCGACTACTGCCACGGCGAGGGCTACGTTCAGCAGCAGGTGCGGTCTCTGCTCGGCAACGTGCTCACAGAGGCCGTCTGCCCGATGTGCAAGGGCTACGGAACGATCATTCCGCAGCCGTGCCCCGATTGCGCCGGGCAGGGCCGCCTGCGCTCACGCGAGACCATCACGGTGCCGATTCCGGCCGGCATCGACAACGGCGTACGTCTGCACCTCGCCGGTCGCGGTGAGGTCGGCCCCGGCGGCGGGCCCCGCGGCGATCTCTACTTCGAGGTGCACGTCGAGAACGACGAGACCTTCACCCGCGACGGCGACGACCTGCTCGCCTCACTGGAGGTCTCGATGACCGATGCGATTCTCGGCGCCAGTGCGAAGATCGAGAGCTTCGACGGCCCGCTCGACATCGAGGTCAAGCCCGGCGCACAGAGCGCTGATGTGATCACGATCGCCGACCACGGCGTCACGCACCTGCATCGCAACTCGCGTGGCGCGCTGCGAATCTCGCTGCGGGTGTCGACTCCCACCAAACTGAGCGGCGATCAGCGTCGTCTGGTCGAACAGCTGGCGAAGCTGCGCAATGACGAGGCACCACATCTGACCAGCGCAGCGAAGTCGGGGTTCCAGCGCTTCCGCAAGCGGTTCATGGGTCGCGGCTGATGCCGCTGTTCCTGCCCGAGCAGCTGCTGCGCCTGGAGCTCGCCGCCGACAGTGACGAGCAGACCGTCAGCCGCACGCTCGCCCAGCTGCCCGGTCAGGCGTTTCACGATGCGGCCAGCGCATCCGCATGGCAGGCGCAGCCCGGTGACCTCGTGGCCTTCGCCGGCGCAGAGGCGCACCACGCGACCTCAGTGCGTCGGCTGAAGCGAGACGAGACCCTGAGCGTCGCCGACGGCACCGGGCTCGAACTCGTCGGAGCCGTCGCCGCCACCACCAAGTCAATGCTCGCGCTGTGCGTCGAACAGCGAATCGCCCATGAGCTGGCGACACCCTCGCTGACCCTGGTTCAGGCTCTCGCGAAGGGCGGTCGCGACGAACTCGCGATTCAGAGTGCGACCGAGGCCGGTGTGGATGCGGTGGTGCCGTGGCAGGCGAAGCGCAGCGTGTCGGTGTGGCAGGGGCGCAAACTGACGACGGGGCAGGAACGTTGGGCGTCAGTTGTGCGCGAGGCTGCGAAGCAGTCGCTGCGTGCACGTGTGCCAGAGGTCGGCGAACCGGTGACGACGCCGCAGCTTGCGGCGGCGTTGGACGGCGCGCAGGCAGACGCAGCAGGAGGGCGGCTAGCCCTGCTGCTCGACCCAGAGGCAAAGGAACGGCTGACCACGGTGTCGCTGGATCGGGCCGTCGAAGCAGCACACGGCGAGGTCATGGTGATCATCGGCCCCGAAGGCGGAACGGACCCCGCAGAACGCGACCGGCTGATGAATGCCGGGGTGATCCCAGTGCGTCTGGGCGAGAGCGTGCTGCGCACGTCGAGCGCCGGTCTTGCGGCGATCTCGGTGCTGAGCGCCCGGCTCGGCCGGTGGTGAAAGCGGTGTTCAACCGCCCGAGAACGATTGATGCCGAGTCGAAGTGCGAAGGGGAGAGTAAATGGCGGAATATGGAAACCATGCTGGGATCCGCAGTATTGGAGAGGACCTCAAACAGCGCTGTCTGATCAGCGAGCAGGCGTTGCTGACAGACGCAGCGGTATGGACAGCAAGCAACTTTGCCGAGCTTCGCGCTGCGTACAATGAGAATCCTGACACGTCGGTGGGTACATTCGACGAAAAGATCGTGAGACAACTGGCAACGGTTTCGTCGGCTGCGAAACAGCTGTTCGCAGAGCTTTACGTGATCAATCTCTTGGTGCTGGGAAATGTGCTTCCTGACACGAAAATCAAGAAGATCGACGCGGTACTGAGCGGCTGCACACCTCCGCTCTCGCTGGCTGAGCCTGGGGATCACCGCCGGCTGGCTGAAGTGGCAAAGGTCATACGTGCGGGTGGCGTACTCAATGGAGGTCAGGGTTTTAACACCCAGCGCTGGCATCAGATGCAGTTTCTGATCGCATTCGGCTGTCAGTGGACCCAGCTTTCGGCCTCTGAACGACGAGAGCTGATGGGATCGCCCGACGGCATCGAACGGGCTGTCTACGATATGCCAGAACTGGTGGATAGTCCGATGCAGTGTGCGTTGGCGCATATTCTCGGTCCCGGCAGCTTTGTGGGGATCACCGCTCGTCGGCATCTCGCTGAAATTCTGAAGCACTTTGATCCCATCTACCCGGATCTCATCGAGTCGAAGAACCCACAGCGTAAAGTCGGTGCGATTCTGCAGGAAGTGAGAAAGAGCCGCGGCAGCGAGTGGAGCTTTTACGTTGACAGAGACGAATGGGATCCGCACAACAGCCCACGAGAAGTCAATCATGACGGTGGTGCGGGAGAAGACCGAGAAGAGGCGTCAGAGGCTGACGGTTACGAGCTTCCTGCTTTTCCTCCGAACGCTGCTGCCGGCCTCCTCGTCGATGACGAATGGCTGGATGACGTTCAGAAACTGCTGTCGTCCCGGCATCAGATCGTTCTTGAGGGGCCTCCAGGCACAGGGAAGACATTCTTAGCCCGGCGTATGGCGAGGATGCTGGCCGGCGCGAAAGAACGAGTGTCCCTCGTCCAATTCCATCCCGCGTACAGCTATGAAGACTTCTTCGAAGGCTTTCGTCCGACGAAGTCGGGGCAGCTCGAACTGCGTGACGGCCCGCTCAAGAGACTCGTGACTGCGGCCGAATCAGATGAGTCTGGTGCACCCTACTTTCTCATCATCGATGAGATGAATCGGGGAAATCTAGCCCGTATCTTCGGTGAACTGTACTTTCTCTTGGAGTATCGGGATGATTCGGTTCAGCTCATGTACTCCCAGGAGGACTTCTCTCTTCCATCGAATCTCTTCGTTATTGCAACCATGAACTCTGCCGATCGCTCAATCGCACTGGTTGATGCGGCGATGAGAAGACGATTTGCCTTTGTGGCGCTGCATCCGAACTGTGAGCCGACGAATTCACTTCTCGCACGGTGGTGTGACCTGAATGGCATCAGTAGGCAGGTTCCCGCGCTCTGGAGCCTGCTGAACAGACTGATCGCCGAGCGTGACTCGGATGCCGTTTTAGGGCCGTCATACTTCATGCGACCAGATGTCGATCAGCCGGGAGTCCTAGAGCGGATTTGGGCCTATGAAGTCGAACCTCAACTGAGAGAGTCGTTCTTCGGCTCTACTGAATGGATTGAGTCCACCCTGAGCTTGCAATCTCTGAGGTCGACGCTCAACTCCGTCCAATCATGAGGGTGATACAGCTCCGTGAAGCCGGCCACGCCGTCGTTTCTCTCACGATGCAAGAAGCGCGTCATCTGCAGCAGACTGGCGCGATGACCTGCTCTCCCGGTTCGGTGCCTGGATATTTCGAAGTTCAAGTCAAGAACGTCTGTGGCATCATATCGGCCGGCTCCATCGTCGTCGAGATCGCGCCCAAACTTGCTGTAGGCGAGCTGATGTGGCTGGTGACTTACGCCTCGACTGGCGTACGACTCGATGAAGACACGATCAAGGCAGCACCGACTCGCTTGGCGGACGCTCTTGCCGAGGTGTTTCTTCTCATGGTCGAAGAACCCATCCGGCAGGGAGTACTGCGAGGCTATTGGCAGCATTCCGGGACGAGTTCAGTCTTGCGTGGGCGCCTCCAAGTCTCGGAACAGCTGGCTCATCACTACGACAGACTGTTTCCGTTTGAAGTCTCATACTCAGAATTCGGTATGGACATCGCTGAGAATCAGATTCTGAGAGCGGCGAGTCTGAAACTCCTTCGCTCGGTAAGTGATCCTTCAGTCGCACACAACGAGGAGCTGAAACACCGATTGCGGCGCGTCTTGCGATATCTCGCGGATGTCCGAGATCTGCCTGAAGGAGCCGCTCGGCCTCATTGGCAACGATCTGCTCAGAATGAACGCTTCTGGTGTGGCATCGAATTCGCCGAGCTTGTGCTCGATGGCAGCGGACTCAGCGCTGTGAACGGTACAAGACAATCCGTCGGCTTCATCATCACGCTCTGGAAAGTCTTTGAAGCAGCCGTTGCACGAGCGCTTCAAGAGAGTGGCTCCGCATGGACAGTATCCGCGCAGAAACAGTTCCGGCTCATCCAGAACCGATCTGATCCGCTCATTCGGCCTGATTTAGTGGTTGAGTCCAAAGGTCGAGTCGTTGCTGTAGCCGATACGAAGTACAAGGCTCCTCAGTTCATCAGCTCGGACCTGTTTCAACTCTTCACCTACGCGCAGTATCTTCATCTTCGTCGCTCACACGTCATCTACGCTGCTCCACTGAAGCCTGCTCAGGAACTCAGGATCGGCCAAACTGGCGTCTCGGTCATCGCTCACGGTCTCGACCTGTCCAGGCCATCACACACCTTCCTAGAGCAGATGCAGGAGATTGCCGACGTAGTGACGCAGGACGCCCTCCGGATCGAGGCCCCAGTGCAGGCCCCGGTAACAGTCACCACGACCTCAGTCTGAATGAGGTGGTGGGGCTAGAATGAGCAGCATGAGCGCCGAGACACCCAGCATCTTCAGCAAGATCATCGATCGAGAGATTCCCGCCGACATCGTCGCCGAGACGGACGACCTGATCGCGATCCGCGACATCAACCCACAGGCCGAGCTGCACCTGCTGGTGATTCCCAAGAGCGCCGACTTCCGCGATGTCGTCGAGCTTGCCGACGAGCCCGAGCTGCTCGCCAAAGTGGTGAAGATGGCCGGCGATCTCGCCCGCCAGTACGCCGACGGCGAGTTCCGACTCGTGTTCAACACCGGCGCTGCCGCAGGGCAGTCGGTGTTCCATGTGCACGCCCACGTGCTCGCCGGCCCGACACTCGACGAGGGAAAACTTGCCTGACGCTGCATCAGAATCCACCCGCGGCACCGTACGAGTGCCGCTGAGTACCTCGGCGGTGCGCGTACTCGGCGCCGGCGACCTGCACCTGCGTCGCATGGAAGAGCAGTGGCCCGGCCTGCGGTTTCAGGTCGACCGCGACGGCATCGAGATCAGCGGATCGGGCGAACAGCGCGATGCCGCCGCACGACTCATCGAAGGTCTGGACGCCGAGGCGCATCATCGGCAGATCACCGGAGCCGTCGTTGACGCCGTGCTGAGACAGCAGGCGTCGACTGCGCTGGGCTCTGTCATCGTCGGCGAAGGCACGCGAAGCGTTCGCCCCAAGACAGCCGGCCAGCAGCGCTACGTCGAGGCGATCGATGAGAACGTCATCGTCTTCGGCCTGGGCCCCGCCGGCACAGGCAAGACCTACTTGGCGATGGCCAAGGCCGTGCAGGCACTGCAGCGCAATGAGGTGAGCCGGATCGTGCTGACCCGACCGGCGGTCGAAGCCGGCGAACGACTGGGGTTTCTGCCCGGCGGGCTGCAAGAGAAGATCGACCCATATCTGCGCCCGCTCTACGACGCTCTGGGCGAGATGATGAGCCCCGAGTCGGTGCAGAAGCTGCTCGAGCTCGGCGTCATCGAGGTCGCACCGCTGGCCTACATGCGCGGCCGCACACTCAACAGTTCGTTCATCATTCTCGACGAGGCCCAGAACACCACGCCCGAGCAGATGAAGATGTTTCTCACACGGCTCGGCTTCGGCTCGCGAATGGTGGTGACCGGCGACTCCAGCCAGGTCGACTTGCCGGTGCGACGCAGCGGGCTGATCGACGCCGAGCGTGTGCTCGGCGACGTCGCCGACATCGAGATGGTGCGTCTGAGCAGCGACGACGTCGTGCGTCACGGCCTGGTCAGCGCGATCATCGAGGCCTATGACGATCGTGCGTCGGCCGCCGAAAGCCGCGGGGCACCCAGCGCGGGCGAGCCAGCCGACGCGCGGGAGCATCCGCATCGCCACACCACACAGCCAACCGCGCCCGGCGAGAACGACGGGCGACGAACCACGCCGCGAGCGTCAGAAGGAGCACAGCAATGAGCGTCGAGATTCTCAACGAATCGGGCGTCACGATCGACGAGGGCCGCTTTCAGCGACTCATCACCTATGCGCTCGACGAGCTGCACGTGCACCGTGATGCGGAGCTCTCGCTGATCTTCGTCGAGGTGCCGGCGATGGAGCAGCTGCACATCCGCTGGATGCACGAGCCCGGACCGACCGACGTGCTGAGCTTTCCGATGGACGAGCTGCGGCCGGGAACCTCCGATCGCCCCACAGACCCCGGGGTGCTCGGCGACATCGTGGTGTGCCCAGACGTCGCGGCCGAGCAGGCGGTGCGCGCCGGACATCCCGCTGAGCAGGAGATGCTGCTGCTGGTCACGCACGGCCTGCTGCATCTGCTCGGCTTCGACCACGCCGAGCCCGACGAAGAGAAAGAGATGTTCGCCCTGCAGAACGAAATTCTGATCACCTTTCTGCACAACGAGCGCATCGCGGGACGATGACTCTGTCGCTGATCCTGATCGCCGTGGTGCTGATCGGCGCCGGGGGAGTGTTCGCCGCTGTCGAGGCCGCGATCGTGACACTGCCGGTCGCTGAGATCCGCGAGATCGCCGAAGACCACCCGAAGCAGCGCAATCGTCTGCTGGCCATCGCCGCGCAGCCGCGCGAACATGCCAACACGGCGGCCTTCGAGCGTGTGCTCAGCGAGATGGGCGCTGCGGTGGTCGTGACGATCGCCCTGGTCAACGCCCTGCCGAACATGGTACTGGCGCTCATTGTCGCGATCGTCGCCATGACGCTGGCGTCGTTCGTGCTGGTGGGCGCGTCGCCGCGCACCTTCGGCATCAACCGGCCAGAGAAGGTGCTGGTTCGCACGGCTCGTCTGATCTCGATCTCGCGAATCGTCATCGGGCCGATCGCGGTGTCGCTCTCGTCATACGGCCGTCGAACGAATCGTGTCGCCGAGGCCGATCAGGATGACGACACGCAGCTCATGCATCTGGTCGACAAGGCCGTCGAGCGCGACGTGCTCGAACAGGGGGAGCGCGAGCTGATCCATCAAGTGGTCGAGTTCGGCGACACGCTCACGCGGTCGATCATGATTCCACGCATCGACATGCGCACGCTGGATACGACGACCACGCTCGACGACGCGATGGACGTCTTTCTCGAGAGCGGCTATTCGCGGCTTCCTCTGCAGGACGAAGAGACCGAAGACGTCGTCGGGGTCGTCTACCTGCGCGACGTGGCGCGCGCTCTCTTCGAACAGGATGCCGCACGCGAGGGTCAGCGCACCGTCGAGTTCCTGGCACGTCGGCCGAACCTCGTGCCCGAGTCGAAGCCGATCGACGATCTGCTGGCTCTGATGCAGCGCACACGTCGGCACATGTGGATCGTCATCGACGAGTACGGCTCGGTGGCGGGGCTGGTCACGCTGGAAGACGTCATTGAAGAGCTGGTCGGCGAGATCAGCGACGAGCACGACCGCAACGCCTCCGAGGTCATCCGTCTGGCGCCGCACCGCTACCGTCTCAGCGCGCGACTGGCCTTAGACGAGCTCGGCGACCTCTTCGACGAAGAGCTCGAAGACGATGAGGTAGATACGGTCGGCGGTCTGCTCATCAAGGCGCTGGGGCACCTTCCGGCCCTCAACGAGCGCGTCGTGGTGGGTGACCTGTCGCTGACAGCCGCCAGAATCGACCCGCGAAGCCACCGCCTGCTCACCGTCATCGCCGAGCCCGCAGCAGGCGCCCCGGCCAGCACGAATCGTCCGCAGACGACCGAGACCACACTCGAGCGCGCCCAGAGTCAGCGCGGCGCCTCCGACACCGAGAGAGACCGATCATGACCGATTCCGCCGAATCACCCGTTCAGCCTGACTCCGAGGTCAGTGCGCCGGCCGCGCCAGAGTCCGCGACCGCATCAGCAGCACACCGTCATCCTGACTTCCATGCCGGCTTCGTGGCCTTCGTCGGTCGTCCCAACGCGGGCAAGAGCACCCTGATGAACGCGCTCGTCGGCGAGAAGGTCGCCATCACCAGCGCGAAGCCGCAGACGACACGACGGGCGATCCGCGGCATCCTCACTGCCGATGCCGGACAGATCGTCGTCGTCGACACACCTGGTCTGCACCGCCCGCGCACGCTGCTGGGGCAGCGGCTGAACGACATCGTCGAGGCCGAGCTCGACGGCGTCGACGTGGTGTGCGTGTGCCTGCCGGCCGACGAGGCGATCGGCCCGGGCGACCGGCGGATCATTGAGCAGGTCGGGCGACATCCTCGTGCCAAGCGCGTCGCGCTGCTGACCAAGACCGACCGTGTGCGGCCCGATGACGTGGCCGCCCGGCTGGTCGAGATCGATGCGCTGGCCGAGTGGGCGACGCTGATTCCGGTCTCGGCGGTGACCGACGACCAAGTGGATGTCGTGCGCGACGAGCTGATCCGTCTGCTGCCCGCCTCGCAGCAGCTCTACGACGCCGAAACCCACACCGAGGACTCAATCGAGGTGCGCGCCGCAGAGCTCATTCGCGAGGCGATGCTCGAAGACGTGCGCGACGAGCTGCCCCATTCGCTGGCGGTGGTCATCGATGACGTCGAGGCCCCAGAGGCTGAGGGCGGAGTCACCAAGATCTACGCCAGCGTCTTCGTCGAACGCGACTCGCAGAAGGGCATCATCATCGGCAGAGGCGGGCAGCGGCTGAAAGCGTTCGGCACCGCGGCGCGCAAGCAGATCGAACAGCTGATCGGCGGCCGGGTGCATCTCGATCTGCGGGTGAAGGTCGCCAAAGAGTGGCAGACCTCGCCGAAGCTCCTCGATCGCCTCGGATTCTGAGCCCTCGGGGGTTCTGCTATGCTGTTGCGCATGCGTTCGGTGCAGCTTCTTCTTAGCCGCCGCGGCGAGTCTTAGATTCTAAGACCTTCCTCGCCGCGGAGTTTCGTCGTGGTCTTGACACGCAAGTCTCGAGGAAGAGAAGCACAATGGAAAACCGCCAGCAGCCCAGCGGCATGCACACCGACAAGTACGTTCCCTATCACCAGCAGTTCTCCGTCGAACTGCCTGATCGCACCTGGCCCGATCAGCACTTCACGAAGGCCCCGCGCTGGTGCGCAGTCGACCTGCGCGACGGGAACCAGGCTCTGATCGATCCTATGGATCCCCACCGCAAGCGCGTGCTCTTCGATCTGCTGGTCGAGCTCGGGTTCAAAGAGATCGAGGTCGGCTTCCCCTCCGCCAGCCAGACCGACTTCGACTTCGTGCGGTCTCTGATCGAAGACGGAGCGATTCCCGACGATGTGACCATCCAGGTGCTGACGCAGGCACGTGAGCACTTGGTGCACCGCACCTATGAGGCGCTGCAGGGTGCCAAGCGCGCCGTCGTCCACTTCTACAACTCGACCTCCGTGCTGCAGCGCGATGTCGTCTTTCACAAAGACCGCGCCGGAATCATCGACATCGCCGTCTCAGCAGCGCAGCTGTGCAAGCGACTCGAAGGGGACATCCCCGACACCGAGATCACGTACGAGTACTCGCCAGAGTCGTACACCGGCACCGAGCTCGACTTCGCCGCCGAGATCAGCAACCGCGTCATCGAGATCATCGATCCCACTCCTGAGCGCCCGATGATCCTGAACCTGCCCTCAACCGTCGAGATGACCTCGCCGAACGTCTACGCCGACTCGATCGAGTGGATGGGACGCCATATCGACCGCCGTGACTCGGTGCTCATCTCGCTGCACCCGCACAACGACCGAGGCACCGGTGTCGCTGCAGCCGAGCTGGGCTTTCTCGCCGGCGCCGATCGCATCGAAGGCTGCCTGTTCGGCAACGGCGAGCGCACCGGCAACGTCGACCTGGTCACCCTGGCGCTGAACCTGTTCACGCAGGGGGTCGATCCCGAGCTCGACTTCAGTGACATCCCGCGCGTTCGGCGCATCGTCGAGTTCTGCAATCAGCTCGATGTGCACGAGCGCACGCCCTATGGCGGCGATCTCGTGTTCACGGCGTTCAGCGGCTCGCATCAGGATGCGATCAAGAAGGGCATGGAACGCATGCAGGCCGACGCCGATCACGTTGGCAAAGACTTCAACGAGATTCCCTGGGCGGTGCCCTATCTGCCGATCGATCCGAAAGACATCGGCCGAGACTACGAGGCGATCATCCGCGTCAACTCGCAGTCGGGCAAGGGCGGCGTCGCCTATCTGCTGAAAGCCGATCACAACCTCGATCTGCCGAAGCGCCTGCAGATGGAGTTCTCGTCGGTCATCCAGCACAAGACCGACTCCGAGGGCGGCGAGGTGAGCAGCCCGCAGATCTGGTCGATCTTCTCGGATGAGTACCTGCCGGCCGACGACCAGGGCAACAAGTGGGGCCACTACGAGCTGCTCGGTCTGAGCACCACCTCTGAGATGACCGGTCAGGTGCACATCGAGGCGAACATCCGCCGCGGCGACGAGCGCAGGCAGGTGGGCTCCACCGGAAACGGCCCGATCGACGCGTTCGTCAACAGCCTGCGCGACGCGGGAGTCGACGTACAGGTCGAAGACTACGTCGAACACGCGCTGAGCTCGGGCCGTGACGCCGTGGCAGCCGCCTACGTCGACGCCAGCGTCAACGGGGTGCGTCTGTGGGGCGTCGGCATCGACGCAGACAGCTCGACAGCGGCTCTCAAGGCCGTGGTCTCGGCTGTGAACCGCGCGATCCGAGCTGAGACGGCAGACGCAGAGCGCGAGCCGGCCACCGCATCCGCAGGAGCCTGACCCCGCGTGCCCCTGTATCGTGATGAGGCGGTCGTGCTGCACACCCATGACTTGGGCGAGGCAGACCGCATCATCACGATGCTGGCACGCCACCACGGGCGGCTGCGAGCGGTCGCCAAAGGCGTGCGCCGCACCTCGTCGAAGTTCGGCGCACGCCTCGAGCCTTTCAGCGTCGTCGACCTGCAGTGCTTCGAGGGGCGCACTCTCGACACCGTCACCCAGGCCGTGACCTTGGCGAACTTCGGTGCGGCCGTCGCCGGCGACTACACGAAGTACACTGCGGGCACCGTGATGCTCGAAGCCGCCGAACGGCTCAGCGCCGAGACTGCGAACCCGGCGCTCTACCGACTGACCGTCTCGGCACTGCGGTCGCTGGCCCGCGGGGAACACGATCCCGTCTCGACCGCAGACGCCTTTCTGCTGCGTGCGCTGTCGCTCTCTGGGTGGGCGCCGTCGTTCGCCGACTGCGCACGCTGCGGCGCACGGGGGCCCCACCGACTCTTCTCGGCCGTCGCCGGCGGCATGGTCTGCGACACCTGCGCTCCGAGCGGCTCACTCGCCGTCGAACCGCGCACCCTGGAGGTGCTCGCAGGGCTGCTCTCGGGCGTCTGGGAACTGGTCGACGGCGACAGCGACGACGACGCACTCGCGCGAGCACGGGCACACGAGGTCACCTCGAAGTACACCCAGTACCACCTGGAGCGTCGTGTGCGTTCCCTGCGTCACCTCGACGGTCAGGGCACGTAGAATCAGAGCGCTATGACATCCTCAGCTGATTCGAAGCCCGCCATGCTGCCGCTGGACTATGCCGGCGGGCAGCCGCCGAAGATCCCCGCGAAGTTTCTGCCGGCGCATGTCGCGATCGTCATGGACGGCAACGGGCGGTGGGCGAACCAGCGCGGTCTCACCCGCACCGAGGGGCACCGGGCCGGCGAAGAGGCGCTGCTCGACGTCGTCGCCGGGGCGATCCAGATGGGGGTGAGACATCTCTCTGTGTATGCCTTCTCGACCGAGAACTGGAAGCGCTCGCCCGACGAGGTGCGCTTTCTGATGGGCTTCAACCGCGATGTGCTGCACCGGCGGCGCGATCAGCTGCACGCCTGGGGTGTGCGCGTGCGCTGGGCTGGCCGGCGCCCGAAGCTCTGGCGCTCGGTCATCAAAGACCTCGAGATCGCCGAAGAGCTGACCCGAGACAACACCGTGATGGATCTCACGATGTGTGTGAACTACGGCGGGCGGGCCGAATTGGTGGATGCCATGCGCGCGATGGCCGAAGAGGTGGCCGCCGGTCGGCTGCGTCCGCGCGGCATCACCGAACGCACCATCGAGCATCACCTGTCGACCTGGCCGGTGCCCGACGTCGATCTCTTTCTGCGACCCTCGGGCGAGCAGCGCACCTCGAACTTTCTGCTCTGGCAGTCGGCCTATGCCGAGTTCGTCTTTCAGGACGTACTCTGGCCCGACTTTCGGCGTGCGAATCTGTGGGATGCCGTGGTCGAGTACGCGCATCGCGATCGCCGGTTCGGGGGCGCGGTCGATCATCCCACCGAGGCGTCGGGGGAGCGAACGGTCGAGGCTCGCCCGGATTCTGTGCCGGGCGTCTAGACTGGAGAACGGGTGCCTGCGTGCGCCCAAGCCCTTTCGACCGCGGTCGTGTGACGTGCCAGCCATGTCTCGATCTCGGCGACAGTCAAAGAAACAGGAGTGCGTGTGTCCAAGTCATCCCGTCTCGATGCGGTCATCTCACTCGCGAAGCGTCGCGGGTTCGTCTTTCCCTCTGGAGACATCTACGGAGGCACGCGTTCCGCATGGGACTACGGCCCTCTCGGCGTCGAGCTCAAAGAGAACATCAAGCGTCGCTGGTGGGACGACTTCGTGCGCGGCCGCTCCGACATGGTCGGTCTCGACTCGTCGATCATTCTGCCGACCAAGGTGTGGCAGGCGTCTGGGCACGTCGAGACCTTCACCGACCCTCTGGTCGAGTCGCTGCACACGCACAAGCGCTATCGTGCCGACCATTTGATCGAGGCGTACACCGCGAAGCACGGTCACCCGCCTGTCAACGGCCTCGCCGACGTGAATGATCCTGAGACGGGTCAGCCAGGCGCATGGACCGAGCCGCAGCAGTTCTCGGGGCTGATGAAGACGTACCTCGGCGCCGTCGACAACGAGCAGGGTCTGCACTATCTGCGCCCCGAGACGGCTCAGGGCATCTTCGTGAACTTCGCCCACGTCGTCACCGCCGCGCGCAAGAAGCCGCCGTTCGGCATCGGCCAGATCGGCAAGGCATTCCGAAACGAGATCACGCCCGGCAACTTCATCTTCCGCACTCGCGAGTTCGAACAGATGGAGATCGAGTACTTCGTCAAGCCAGAAGACGCCGACGAGGCGTTCAAAGCCTGGGTCGAAGACGCCTGGAACTGGTTCGTCGACCTCGGCATCGACCCGGCCAACCTGCGCCGGTTCGACGTGCCAGAAGACGACCGCGCACACTACTCGACCGGGACGATCGACGTCGAGTACAAGTTCGGCTTCGAGGGCGGCGAATGGGGCGAGCTCATGGGCATCGCGAACCGCACTGACTTCGATCTGAAGAACCACACCGAGGCTTCGGGCAACGACCTCAGCTACTTCGACCAGGCCACCGGCGAACGCTATATCCCGTACGTCATCGAACCGTCGTTCGGACTGACCCGCTCGCTCATGGCGTTCCTGGTCGACAGCTACGACGAAGAAGAGGTGCCGAACGCCAAAGGCGGCACCGACAAGCGCACCGTGCTGCATCTCGACCCGCGTCTCGCGCCCGTCAAGGTGGCCGTGCTGCCGCTCTCGCGCAACGAGAAGCTCTCGCCCGAGGCACGGGGGCTGGCCGAGCGCCTGCGCAAGCACTGGAACGTGCAGTTCGACGACTCCGGCGCGATCGGCCGTCGCTACCGTCGCCAAGACGAGATCGGCACGCCCTTCGCCGTGACCGTCGACTTCGACACCCTCGACGACCATGCCGTGACCGTGCGCGAACGCGACTCGATGACGCAGGAGCGAGTGTCGCTCGACCAGATCGAAGGGTACCTGGCACAGCGGCTGATCGGCGCGTGACCGTGCCCCGCTCTCAGCGCGAGCAGCCGCAGCCACTCGGCTGGCAGCACCAGCCATTGGGCTGGCACTGGGAGTGGGTGCGGCCCGAGCCTCTGCAGTTTCACCGCCTGCAGCTGAGTCTGCCCAACTACCGCTGGTGGCGGCCTCTGCTGACGGTGCTGCTCGCGGTGGTGTACTACCTCGTGCTCTCGGTGCTGCTGTTCGTGGTCTACGGTATCGCGATGTTCGCAAACAGCCGCAGCGGCCTCGCCGGTCTTGAACAGCTCGACACCTCTCGCGTGACCGATCCGATGACGCTGTCGCTGCTGCTCGTCTCGGTGATCCTGATGGCGCCGGCCGTGCTGCTGGCCTGCCTGTCGACTGGTCTGCGACCGTGGCGGCATATGCTCTCGGTCACCTCACGCATCCGCTGGCGGTGGATGCTCTGGTGCGTCATGCCTGCCGTCGTCACGTTCGTGGGCACGCAGGTGCTGGTCTCTGTGCTCACGATCATCGCGTCGCTCACGACGGGCGGCATCTCAGACCATGAGGCGAGCGCGCTGTCGAGCACACATGGGTGGGGCGGGTGGCCGACCTACGCCGTGCTGCTCGGCATGATCATCGTGCTCGTGCCGCTGCAGGCGGCCACCGAGGAGATCGTCTTCCGAGGGCTCATTCTGCAGACCGTCGGAGGCTGGGTGCGTCGGCCGTGGGTGGCGGCCATTCCCAGTGTGCTGCTGTTCACGGCAGGCCACGGCTATGGTTTCTGGGGGCAGCTGAGCATCGTCGTGTTCGCCGTCACAACGGTCTGGCTCACGATTCGCACTGGCGGGCTCGAAGCCTCGATCGCGCTGCACGTGGTCAACAACGTGCTGCTGTTCGTGGTGCAGGCCACCGGCATCACAGGTGACGACACGCTTGAGGGCTCTGCTGACACGCCGATCGTGCTGTTCCAAGAAGTGATCCTCTGCGGCTCGTTTCTCTGCTGGGTGCTCATCGCGGCGCGTCGTCGTCGCATTGACAACAGGTTTCATCCTGCGCCGCACCCGGTGCCCGTGTGGCACGGAGCGCAGCCGACGTTCGCAGTACAGTCGACGTTCGCAGCACAGCCGACCGATGACACCGTCTCTATCCGAACCCTTCAGCCGTCGACCGACGGCGATGACGAACAGCATCCCCCGATGCAGAGAACACAGAAGTAGCGCATGACAGAACATCTCACCGCTTCGGCCGATGCCCGACCTGCGACGCAGACGCGCGCAGAACGGCGGAACGACGCCGAATCCGCACCAGCAGACGTGCCTTCGGCCACTCGGGGCCTGCAGATCGGCCGCCTGCACGTCGACACCCCGGTCGAGCTCGCACCGATGGCAGGCATCACGAACCGCGCGTTTCGGCATCTTGCCCGCGACTATGGCGGCGGCATCTATGTCTGCGAGATGATCACGACGCGTGCCCTCGTCGAGCGCAACGCCGAGACGATGCGCCTGATCACGTTCGACGACGATGAGTCGCCGCGGTCGGTGCAGCTCTACGGCGTCGATCCGAAGACCGTGGGCGAGGCGGTGCGCATGATCGTGGCCGAAGACCTCGCCGATCACATCGATCTCAACTTCGGCTGCCCAGTGCCAAAGGTGACCCGCAAAGGCGGGGGAGCGGCTCTGCCCTGGAAGCACGACCTCTTCGCCTCGATCGTGCAGACCGCGGTGCGCAGTGCGGGCGATCTGCCGGTGACGGTCAAGATGCGCAAAGGCATCGACAACGATCACATGACTTTCGAGTGGGCCGCGAAGGCAGCCCGTGACGCCGGTGTCGCAGCGGTGGCGCTGCACGGGCGCACGGCGGCCGAGCACTACTCGGGGCATGCCGACTGGTCGGCGATAGCCCGCCTGCGCGAGATGCTTCCCGACGTGACGGTTCTGGGCAACGGCGATATTTGGTCGGCCGAGGATGCGATCCGCATGGTGCGTGAGACCGGCGTCGATGGCGTGGTCGTCGGTCGCGGCTGCCTGGGGCGACCATGGCTGTTCCAAGACCTGGAGCGGGCGTTCGCCGCGTATGCCGCCGACCCGACGAGGCCGAGCTACGAGTATCAGCCCGCGCAGCCGAATCTGCGAGAGGTCGGGCAGGCCCTGCTGCGGCATGCGCGTCTGCTGGGCGATTTCTTCGACGACGAGATGCACGCCTGCCGCGACATCCGCAAGCACGTCGCCTGGTACTTCAAGGGGTATCCGGTCGGCGGCGAGCTGCGCCAGCGCATGGCGCTGGTCGAGACGTTCGGCGAGCTCGAAGACCTGGTGGGGCAGCTCGACGCAAGCGTGCGCTACCCGGGCAAAGACGCCGAGGGGCCGCGTGGTCGCGCCGGTCGCCCGAAGCGTCCGCACCTGCCCGAGCACTGGCTTGAGTCGAACCTGCTCGACGCCGAGCAGTCGTCCTGCCTGCTCGAGGCCGAACTCGACGTGAGCGGCGGCTGATCGCATGAGCGAAACTGAGAGCGGGGCGCGCGACAGTCGCGCGGCTGCCACGGTGGCGGTCACGTCGTCGGGGCGCTTGAAGCGGGCGAAGTACTCCAAAGCCGACCGGGAGCGCTGGTACCCAGAGACCCACACGAACCGCCGCGGCGACTTCGAACGCGATCGAGGTCGAATGATCCATTCCTCGGCTCTGCGCCGGCTGTCGGCCAAAACCGGTGTGTTCTCGCCGACCGCAGGCCTCGACTTCGTGCGCAACCGACTGACGCACTCGCTCGAGGTCGCCCAGGTGGGTCGCGAACTCGGCAAGTCGCTCGGGCTGAACCCCAATCTGGTCGACAGCGCCTGCCTCGCCCACGACTTCGGACACCCGCCGTTCGGACACAACGGTGAGATGGCCCTGGCCGAGTGGTCAGTGCGCTTCGGCGGCTTCGAGGGCAACGCGCAGACGCTGCGGCTGCTCACCCGCCTTGAGACAAAGCGCATGGTCGACGGAGTCAGCTACGGGCTCAACCTGACGCGTGCCACGCTTGACGCCACCGCGAAGTATCCCTGGGGCGTCGAAGAGGGTGTGCGCCGCGCCGACGAGACCGGGGGCCCGCTGAAGTACGGCGTCTACGCCGACGATCTGCCGGTCTTCGAATGGCTGCGAGCCGGGGCGCCCGCAGGGCGGCGGTGCATCGAGGCGCAGGTCATGGATCTCAGCGACGACATCGCCTACTCGGTGCATGACTTCGAAGACGGCATCGTCGAGCGCTATGTCGACCCTGAGATCATCAACGATCCGCAGCATCTCGACGAAGTCCTGCGCGGAGCGATGATCTGGACGGGCACACGGCACTCGCCAGACGAGCTGGCCGCTGCGCTGCATCGTCTGCAGCGGCTGCCGCTCTGGCTCTGGAATTGGAGTGAGAGCCGCGAGCATCTCGCCCAGCTCAAAGATCTCACCAGCGAGCTGATCGGCCGGTTCTGCCGATCAGTCACTGAGGCCACCCGTGCCGCACATCCAGTCGGCAGCCTGATCCGCTACCGCGCCGACGTCGAGCTCCCGGCCGCGACCTCAGCCGAGATCACCCTGCTGAAAGGCATCGTGGGCATGTTCATCATGGCCTCCGACAGCCTGCAGCCGTATTACGAGCGGCAGCGCTCGATGCTGGCGGCGCTGCTCGACGCGCTGTGGTCGACTGGGGACGCACATCTCGAGCCCGCCTTCCGCGAGCTGTGGCGAGCGGCACCCGACGACGACGGGCGTCGGCGTGTCGTCGTCGATCAGGTGGCGATGCTGACCGATCTTTCGGCCGAGCACTGGTACGCACGTTTCGTCGAGGGATAGCCGCGCCTCGTCGACGCACCAGCGAGGAAGGTCGCGTCGAGCCACACGGGGCGGATCAGCGCCGAGGATCTAGACTGGTGGGCATGGCCGGACGGATTGCACGACGCGACATCGACGAGATTCGCTCGCGCATCGACATCTCTGAGGTCATCGGCCAGTATGTGACGCTGAAGTCGGCCGGCATCGGCTCTCTGAAGGGTCTCTGCCCGTTTCACGACGAGCGTTCGCCCTCATTCCACGTGCGCCCCCAGCTCGGCTACTACCACTGCTTCGGATGCGGCGAAGGCGGCGACGTCTTCACGTTTCTGCAGAAGATGGATCACGTCACCTTCACCGAGGCGGTCGAGCAGCTCGCCGATCGGCTGGGCTACGAGCTGCACTACGAAGACGGCGGCCCCGATCTGCAGGCTCGCGGCCGTCGTGCCCGCATTCTCGAGGCCAACGAGGCTGCGCGCAGCTGGTTCGCCCAACAGCTGAACAGCCCCGAGGCGAAGGTCGCCCGCGCCGAGCTGCTGCGCCGTGACTTCGACTCCCACGCAGCCCACGAGTTTCACATGGGCTATGCGCCCAAAGGCTGGAACGGCCTGCGCGACCACCTGCAGCAGCGCGGATTCACCAATGACGAGCTGATCGCCGCCGGGCTCGTCTCGCAGGGCCAGCGCGGCGTCTACGATCGGTTTCGCGGTCGACTGATGTGGCCGATCATCGACCTCACCGGCCGCACGATCGGGTTCGGTGCCCGCAGACTCTATGACGACGATCAAGGGCCGAAATACCTCAACACACCCGAGACCGACGTCTATCACAAGGCAAAGGTGCTCTACGGTCTCGACCTCGCCAAACGCGCCATCGCGAAGAAGCGTCAGGTGGTCGTGGTCGAGGGATACACCGACGTGATGGCCTGCCACCTGGCCGGCGTCGACACCGCCGTCGCCACCTGCGGCACCGCCTTCGGCCCGGGGCACATCGAGGTCATCCGACGGGTTCTTGCCGACGATGCCTCCAAGCCGGCCGAGGTGATCTTCACCTTCGACCCCGATGAGGCGGGGCAGAAGGCCGCTCTGCGCGCGTTCGCCGAAGAGCAGCGCTTCGTCGCGCAGACCTACGTGGCCATCGCACCCGACGGCCTTGACCCCTCAGATCTGCGCATGAGCCGGGGCGATCAGGCCGTGCGCAGCATGATCACGGCGAAGACCCCGCTTTTCGAGTTCGCCATGCGCCAGGTGATCAAGCGTTTCGATCTGAACACTGTCGAAGGCCAGGTGCAGGCGCTGCAGCAGGCCGCTCCGATTGTCGCCAGTCTGCGCAACCGGGCGCTGCAGCCCGGCTATGCCCGCGTGCTCGCCGGATTGGTCGGGGCAGACCCCGACGAGGCTCTGCGCGCGGTGCGAGCCGCAGAACGCGATCGGTCGCGGCGTTCGACGGCTTCGCCTGACGTGCCTGACGCGCCTGCGGTGAGCGCGCAGCAGGTGGGGTCGGGCTTCGTCAGAGCCGGTGATGCCGAGCAGCGGGCGGATGCCGTGAGCGCGCCCGCTCCCGCTGTGCCGGTGCACCGAGCCGATCTGCCGATGGGCTCGCAGCATGCCAGACGCGAGGTGCAGCTCGCCGAGGCTCTTCTGCAGGTGCCCGAGCTGTGCCCGCCCGATCTGCGCAGCCGTGTCGAACAGCTGCCGGTCAACGAACCCCGCCTGCGTCAGCTGCTCGAAGTGCTGTTCTCGGTGCCGAACTACGCCGAGCAGAAGAACCGCGTCGAGACGGTCGGCGAGCGCGTCGCGCCCGAGCTGCAGTCGCTGGTCGGCGAACTGGCGATGACCCAGCTGCCGGTGAGCACCGGTGCCGAGGCGGCCGCCTATGCACGCGAGGTGCTGACCCGGTACCTGCTTGACCGACTCGACCAGCGCATCCGCGAACTGCTCGGTAGACTCTCGCGAGGAGCGGCCGTCGCTCCGCCAGACCAGGTGCGCAACGTGCAGCGTATGCTCGTCGACCTTGAGCAGGAGCGCAGAGACCTGCAGGAGTCGATCGCCTGAGTCTGTGACACACGCGATTCAGTCATCACACAAAGGAGTTCCCATGACGATCACCGTTCTTCCCGAGGCTCAGGCCCCGTTCGTCAAGGCCGTCGCCGCAGGCGGCGTCGAGGCGCAGCCGCTCAGCGCCGAGACCGAGGGTGTGGTCTGGCTCGATCCGAAGGGCGCCTCGCAGCTCGCTGAGGTGCTCGACGCCAACCCTCAGGTTCGCTGGGTGCAGTTGCCCTTCGCCGGCGTCGACGCGTTCACCGACGTCTTCACGAGTCACAGCTCGATCACGTTCACCTCTGCCAAGGGAGCCTACGACGAGCCGGTCGCCGAGCACGCTCTGGCTCTCACTCTCGCTGCGCTGCGTGACTTCGGCCCCTACTCACGGCGCACTAGCTGGAGCGCTCAGGCCGGCCGCTCTCTCTACGACCTGCGGGTGGCAGTCGTGGGCGCCGGCGGCATCGGTCGTGAGATTGTGCGTCTGCTGCAGCCGTTCCGCGCGAAGATCACGGTCGTGCGACGTCGTCAGCAGCCTGTCGAAGGAGCTGAGCGCGTCGTCGACGACCAGACATTCCGCAGTCTGGTGGCAGAGTTCGATGTGATCATCCTCGCTGCGGCACTGACGGCCGGCACGAAGCACCTGCTCGGGGCCGAAGAGTTCAAGGCGCTGCCGAACGACGCGGTCGTCGTGAACATCGCCCGCGGCCCACAGATCGACACGGATGCGCTGGCCGAGGCCATCACCCAGGGCGAGATCGCGGGCGCAGGCGTCGACGTGACCGACCCCGAGCCTCTGCCCGACGGTCACCCGCTGTGGACGGCGGGCAACGTGATCATCACACCGCACACGGCGAACACCTGGGCGATGGCGCAGAAGCCGCTGTCAGCTCGAATCAGCCACAACGTGCGCGCATTCCTCGGCGAGAGCGACGGCGGCAGCGCCGTCGAGTTCGCCGGTGTGGTCGACAAACAGGCCGGCTACTGAACCACGACGAGAAGAGATCAGCAAGACAATGACGAAGCGTCGATTCCCAGATCCCAAAGAGTTCAGCCAGTTTCTGCGGCTGAAGCCGTTCGAGCCCAATGGTAAGAAGCGCCGACTCGACAAGGCTGCCGACCTCTGGGACATCCGGCGCATCGCGAAACGTCACACACCGAAAGTGGCCTTCGACTACACCGACGGTGCGGCCGAGAGCGAGATCAGCCTGCGGCGGGCACGCCAGGCCTACCGCGACATCGTCTTTCACCCCTCGGTGCTGCGTGACATCGCAGAGATCGACACCAGCACCGAGGTGCTCGGCGCCAGTGCCGCCATGCCTCTCGGCATCTGCCCAACCGGCTTCGTGCGCATGATGAATCACGAGGGCGAGGTCGCTGCCGGGCAGGCGGCACGTGACGCGGGCGTTCCGTTCAGCCTCTCGTGCATGGGCACCACCTCGATCGACACACTCGCCCAGAGCACGCCAGGCGGTCGCAACTGGTTCCAGCTCTACCTCTGGAAAGAGCGCGACCGGTCGCTGAAGCTGATCGAGCAGGCGCAGCAGGCAGGCGTTGACACGCTGATCGTGACGGTCGACACCGCTGTGGCCGGCGCCCGCCTTCGCGATGTGCGCAATGGCATGACCATTCCGCCGAGGCTCACCGGCAAGACGTTCATGAACGGTGCCGTTCGCCCATGGTGGTGGTTCAACTTCTTGACGACCGAGCCGCTCAGATTCGCGGCGCTGGATTCGTGGCAGGGCACGGTCGGCGAGCTGGCCAACCAGATGTTCGACCCGACGGTCTCGTTCGACGACGTCGACTGGCTTCGCGAGCAGTGGAAGGGCAACCTGGTCGTCAAAGGCATTCAGAACGTGGATGACGCCAAGCGGGTGCGCGACCACGGTGCCGACGGCGTCTGGCTGTCGAACCACGGCGGGCGACAGCTCGACCGAGCTCCGGTGCCGCTGCACCTGCTGCCAGAAGTGCGTGCCCAGCTGGGCGATGACTACACCATTCTCATCGACACCGGCATCATGAACGGTGCCGACATCGTCGCCGCCGTTGCCAATGGTGCCGACATGGCGATGATTGGGCGCGCCTACCTCTACGGGCTGATGGCTGCGGGCAAAGAAGGCGTCGCCAAGGTGCTTGAGCTGCTGCGAGGCGAGTACACGCGCACACTGCAGCTGCTCGGCGTCAACAGCACGGCTGATCTGACCCCTGATCACGTCGAGCTGCTGCAGCGGCTGACCCCGTTGGCACGGCCTCATGCTGCTGCAGGGCAGCTATCGACCGCTCACTCAGGCCGGAAGACACGACACAGCTGAGGCAGCGGTCGTCATGCAGACGTATATGCTGAGGTCTTCTCGGGCAGGGTGCCATATGATGCTGCCATGAGCACACTGAGACTTGAAGAACTGAACGCGAAATACATCATCGCTGCCAACGCGCTCTCGCTGAAGCCAGGCCAGGCGCAGTACATCGCTCCCGTCTCGTACTCAGCTGCGGTCTCGGTGGTGAACCCCGACACCGCGTGGCAGCGCGTTGTGGTCGATGACGAGACCGACGAGGTCGTCGGCTTCATCCACGGCAGCTTCGACCCGCACGCTGATCGCGACGAGTTCAGCGCGGCTCTCTGGCGCATCCACGTAGACGCCCGGGGGCAGGGAAGGGGCATCGGGCGGTTCGCCGTCGAGGCACTGGCCGACGAGGCTCGGACACGCGGCTTTGGGGCGCTCTATGTGATCTACGAACCCGGGGAAGACGGCCCCGGACCATTCTTCGAGCACGTCGGTTTCATGACCGTCGGCGAGACCCCTTATGGCGAGTCTGTGGCGCGCATGTCGCTGTGACACCCCGCTCAGCCTGAGCAATCACAGGTGGGTGCCACGTCAGACGATGATTATGCGATACACTGTGCAACGGGGGAACCAATGGGGGGACCGTTCGTCTCGGGTCTTCGGGCCCGAGACGAACCGTATCGGCCGTCTCACCTAGGAGCCCCTTGACTGATCCCCGTCTCACGTCAGCACGCGAGAGCTCCGGTCGGCCTCTTGACGCAGGCGTCTCTCAGGCGATCATCGATTCCGTCGTCGACATCACGCTTGCTCACGGTCTGCGTGAGGTGACGATCTCATCGGTCGTGACCGCGGCGAAGACCACGAGACCTGCATTCTACCGTCGCTTCAAGAGCCTCGACGAGATGCTGCTGTTCGTCGTCAATTCACGCGCCACCTCGTTCAACGCCTCAGACCACGGAAGTCTCGAAGAAGATCTGTACGCCGTTCAGCTCGTCTCCGTGGAACGGCTGAACGATCGATTTCTTCGTGCGGTGCTGCCGTATCTGGCGTATCGCGGCATGTCAGACGGTTCTTGTATGCCCCTGTTGAACCGGGAGTTCATCGGCCCCTTTCGCGACACGGTCAGGTCTGCCCTCGAACGTGCAGTCGATCGTGGAGAGATCAGCCAGTTGCCAAATCTGAGCGAGGTCTGCAATGTGCTCTCTGGAATGCTCGTGCCTGACGCACTCTGCTCGGAAGGCTCACGAGATCTCACAGAGCGAGACGCCCGCCGTTCGGCACAGGTCGCCGCGTTGGCTGCGAGGCTCGGGCCGTCAGACGGCTGAGTGCCTAGCCTGGGCCTGAGACGGCCGCTCAGCGATGGTCTCGGCGGATGCTCTTCGTCATATAGCGGCCGGTGCGCGTGCCGTCGTGCGAGATCGGAACCGGCAGCAGCTGATCAGTGCCGGGCGCCAGGATGGGCAGAGTCACGTTCTGAGTGTCGTGCGCGGTGAACCCGAGCGCGGCGAAGAACCCCTCGGATGCCTCTTGACAGACCTCTTCGGCGAAGGTGTAGACCCCCGCGATGCTGGGATGCAGAGACGAAATCGCAAGGGCAGCCTCGACCAGAGCCCGGCCGACGCCGGCTCCACGGTGCTCGGGAATGACGGCGAGCTGGGGGAGCAGCGCCCACTGTGAGACGAACGAACGCGCGATACGTGGATCCAGACCATTTGCGATGATCATGTAGACCTCGGTGTCTGCACGGAGCACACAGGCGCCCAAGAGGGTTCCGTCATCGTCGCGCGCGGCGAGCACCGTCTCATCGACTCCTCCGAGGGATCGAACCAGTGCGGCCGTCTGCGCGTCGGGTTCGTCAGGAAACAGCGGCATCGTCGTCCGGAGCTCTGCCTGGAGCAGAGTGCGGCAGGCGGCGCGATCGTCAGCGCTGCGTGCGCGCTTCACTGAGAGGGACATGACCAGCAGTCTACTGAGCGATTCGGCAGCTCGCCGGCAGGGAACCAATCGACGCTGAGGCAAGAGGCATGATGGAGAACATGAGAGAGACGCCGATCTACTACTACTCGTCAGCCAGTGGCTTGGTGCGACGCTTCGCCGGGCATCTGAACAGAGATGTGCGCGACCTCTCAGATCACGACGTGCGCAACAGCGTCACCGACGGCCCCTGGGTGCTGCTGACGCCCTCGTACAAAGCGGGCAACGGGGCCAATGACACCCTGCCGAAGGCCGTGCTGAGGTTTCTGGCCTCGCCGCAGAACCGACGACACATGGTGGGGGTCATCGGATCTGGAAACCGGAATTTTGGCGAACACTACCAGGCAGCCGCACGACAGATCGCGCAGCGTTCTGGCCGACCGATGCTCTTCGAGTTCGAACTCTCGGGCACTCAGGAAGACGTCGTACGGTGCCGGGAGATTCTCGCCGAGCTCGACGAGAAGCTGGATGAGAGACACCGAATCGACCACACTGAGCGGGTGTAGAGGGCCGATCTGGCGTCTGCTGAGGCATCGTTGGCGTCTGCGCAGGCCCAGCAGCAATCGGCCCAGTCGGAGTATTCCCGGCAGAACCGTGTGTTTCAGCAGTGGGGGTCAGCGCCGGCTGATCAGGTGCCCTCTGGGTTGTCGGTGCCGTCGGGGTCTGTGGTGCGTTCTCTGTACCGGCAGCAGCAGGACGCGGCCTCTCGTGTGGGGTCGGCGTCGTCCCAGGTCGGTGACGCGCAGTCGCGGCTGGATGCGGCCAGACGCCTTGTTGCACAGGCGAAGCAGTCGTATCAAGAAGACGCGCATACCACGGCGGGTCGTTTGCAGGCCGCGACCGACAGTGCGATTCCGAAGGATTCTTGGTGGGAGAAGCTCACCAACTCTGATGCGTGGAAGGTGCTGGTCACGGTCGCGACAGTGGTGGTCGTGGTTGCCGCTGTGGCGGGGTTGTTTCTGTCGGGTCCAGCGGGGTGGATCGCTGCTGGTATCGCGTTCGGTGCGGGGGCGCTGCTGACTGCTGATGATGTTGCTGAGTTCGCCAAGGGCAACATGTCGTTGGGCGAGTTCGTGGTGTCGATGGGGCTGAACTTCATTCCAGGCGGTGCGTTCGCCAAAGGCGGGAAGGCCCTGGCCAAGGGGTTGAGTCGTGCTGCGCATGGGGTGGGTAGGGCCGGGGGTGCTGCGGTGGCGGGCGTGAGTAGGGCGGCGTCTCGTGCGGGTGAGGCCCTGGCCGGAGCGTCACGGCGGGCAGTTGATGGTGTCATTTCGGGGGTGCGGAATGATCCGATCTATCAAGGCGTGCTCGCTGCGGGGAGGCGTGGTATTGACCAAGCCACGGGTGTGTTCGAACATGCGGGGCAGGGGTTGCGGGCCCGGACTGGTATGTTGAGTCGCGTGTCTGGGGATCTTGTTTTGGGTGTGCGTGAGACCGCGATGCGTGCGGGAGCCAGTCAAGGTGTGAAAGGGTTCGTCACCCAGGCCGCGTTTGGTGCCGCGGGGAATGTGGGGGTGTACTCCGTGACGAACGCTGCCGACGGGAAGCCCTGGACGGTGTCTGGTGCCGCAGCCGCCGCGGCTGGTGGCGCGGCCGCTGGCGGCCTCGGATCCCAAGCCGGAAAAGCCGGAGCGCTCTTTCATGGTGATACTGCCCAAGCGGGCGCGGGGGTGGTTGCGTCGGCTGGTGCTGAGGTGATCGGTGGCGTGGTCGAGGACCAGCTCAACGGTCCTGAGAATGACTATGACCTGGTTGACGGTTTGCTTGATGCTGTTGATGGTGGCCTGTTGTCGAAGTTCCCTGACGCTGCCGCTATTTCCGGGGCGAACCCGTCGTGGGGTGCGCATGTGGGTGCCGCGTTCGCGGGCGAGCACGCAGGCTTAGGTGTTGACGCGGCCAAGTTCACGGCAAAGCATGTCGTAGAGAACCTCACTGGAGCCAACGCCGCAGCACCCGAACCCAACCAAGGTACGACAGACTCCAGCCACGGGGCCACGCAATGACCCACCCCCAACCCCAGTCAGGGCCAGAGCCTGAACCAAAGTCTGGACCAGGGGCAGGCTCGGAGTCTGCGGCTAGCGACGCCGCGAGTGGCGGTGTCGACCCGGGGCGTTGGGACAAGACCGGGAAGGTACTCGGACAGATCTGGAACTGGTTGCTTTGGGCTGGCCTTGTCGTGTCGGTGGCCGCCGTGGTGTATGTGTTGACCCAGGTGCCGTGGACTACCACGGTGGAATACTCACGTCGCAACGGCCGTGCCCCACTCTTGGTTCTGCTCGGGGTCCCGGTGATCATCTGGCGGCTCGTGCGCCCAATCAAAAAGATTCGAGCGCTCAGGGCGAAGACGCCCATCACGGAGGAAGCTGAAGACTGGACCTTCTTGAAGATTCTAGTCTTCGTGGGCCTGGTCATGTTCGGCACCTGCGCCTTCATTTTTGGTCAGTTGTACCTGTCGTATGAGTTCTTGCGTGAGGGTGGTGCGTTGGGCTGAATCGGCCCGCCCTGCACTGTTCCTGAACGCTCACGGCTGATGCAGGTAGGCGTGGTGTTGACGGGGCCACGGGGTTGTTCGAGCATGCCGGGCAGGGGTTGCGGGTCGAGGCTGGTATGTTGAGTCGCGTGTCTGGGGATCTTGCTATGGGAGTACGTGAAACCGCGACCCGTGCACTAGCCAGCCAAGGCATGAAAGGCTTCGCCACCCAGGCCGCGTTCGGTGCCGCGGGGAATGTGGGGGTGTACTCCGTGACGAACGCTGCCGACGGAAAGCCCTGGACAGTGCCTGGTGCTGAGGTGGCCGGTGGCGTGGTCGAGGATCAGCTCAACGGTACTGAAGACGACTATGACATGTTTGACGCTGGGCTTGATGCTGTTGGTGGTGGCCTGTTGTCGAAGTTCCCTGACGCGGCCAAGTTCACGGCAAAGCATGTCGTAGAGAACCTCACTGGAGCCAACGCCGCAGCACCCGAACCCAACCAGGGTACGACAGACTCCAGCCACGGGGCCACGCAATGACCCACCCCCAACCCCAGTCAGGGCCAGAGCCTGAACCAAAGTCTGGACCAGGGGCAGGCTCGGAGTCTGCGGCTAGCGACGCCGCGAGTGGCGGTGTCGACCCGGGGCGTTGGGACAAGACCGGGAAGGTACTCGGAC